>JAPPMB010000025.1 GCA_028819255.1 Bryobacterales bacterium
CGAGCGGGAGTTGCGGAGCGAGACGCTGGGGGTTTCGCTGCGGATCGCGGGTCCAATGATCCGGGTGCGCAACCTGGACACCGGGAAAGACTACCTGTCGCACGAGGACTTGAACACGGTGGCCGAGGAGGCGACGGCGAGGGCCGAGGAGGCGGAGGCCAGGGCCGAGGCAGCGGAGGCACAACTCGTCACGCTGAAAGCGCTGTTGGCGCAATCAGGTAAGCAGCTGCCAATGGAGGAATGATCTATTCCGTCAATTCCGATCGGCCCGGAGTTCCGCACTGGACGCGCCCGTTCGCGGCGGGCCTTTCACGCAAGCAGGCGAACTTCCCGACACCCTCAGTGCACGAGCAGTCCATCCGGCCCAGAGGCCTGGCGTGAAACCAGGCCATGCGAGAAATGGGATTGACACTTGGATCCACACGAGCCAGTCCGAGCTAAGCGCAGGTTTGAGGATGAAGTGCGTCGTGCAGTCCGCGGTCCAAGAGCGCAGGATGTGCCATCTACCCATAGGCAGCCGTTCGGAAGCTGGAATTCCGGCTGGGGCCCAAACAGCCCGAGGAACTCAGGCCAAGACAATGTGCGGGTCAACACTCTTGCGCTCGATCGGACCTGAACCCATCCATGACCGTGCACAAGAACGGTGACCAGCCCACCATCCGATTAGGCACGTGGAACACCCAGTGGGCCATTCCACGCACCACGCGAGGCGGCATCATCTGCGAGAAACTCGCCGCTTCTGACTGCGACATCCTGTGCGTGACCGAAGGATTCGCGGGAATTCTCCCGGATGGAGGCCACGTCATCGATGCCGGCGAGGATTGGGGCTACCCCATCCGCAAGGGTCGCAGGAAGGTGCTTCTGTGGAGCAGGCAACCCTGGACTCCCCACATTGATGCCGTCGGTTCGGCGGAACTTCCCAAGGGCAGGTTCGTGGCGGGAATCACAGAAACACTCTCGGGAGCTTGCCTGACTGTCGTTGGCGTCTGCATCCCCTGGAGCGGTGCGCACGTGAGAAGCGGCCGCAAGGACCGCAGGTGGTGGCAGGATCACGAAGCCTGGCTTGCAGGCTTCGAGAAGCTGCGCACTCGGATTCCCGGGTCGCGAACCATCGTCCTGGGCGACTTCAACCAGAGGATCCCGCGGAAACGAGTGCCGCTCCGGGTGCATGAGGCGCTCCAACGCGCCTTCGTTGACTTCGACTTCGCAACTGAGGAAGCGCGAGTGCCCGGAGGACAAGCGCTAATTGATCACATTGCGCATACTTCGGACCTGACCCGAAGCAGCATCGGGATCTGGAACCGGGTATGTGCCGACGGGACACGCCTGTCGGACCATTCCGGTGTGTGGTGCGACTTCAGATTGGATTAACGGTCCCGCCAAGAATGCCGCCAGAAACTGTCAAACTCGGGCCGCCGGTGCGCAGCGAGGGCAGGCGGCTAGGGGATGACGACCGACGGCCCGGTTGGTCCTTACCCCTGGTCGAAGAAATCCTCGTCGATCCCTTTGATCAGGATCGGGCGCCGGTGCGGGTCTTGCACGCGCACGCCGACATCGTGCCGCACCATCAGGCGGGCGAGGTCTTCCCCACTGATGAGCACGATGCGCTTCTGGCTCTGAGCTGAGAGCTCCTTGGCACCGGCAGTGAAGTCGGCTGTGGTAACGAACACGCCTTTCTGTGCGCGCGCTCCGACGAAGTTTCTCAGCTCGCCAACGCCCACACGGCCGGCGAACTTCTTGGCTTGCATGTAGACCTCGTCGAGGCCGAGCTGATCTTCCCTAATGATGCCATCGATCCCCCCGTCTCCCGCCCCTCCGGTCACTCGACACCCTTGCCGCATCGCCTCCGCCATATCCCATGGCGATCAGGAGGGCCACGATTGCCTGCTCCAAGAACTTCGGCTCAGCCTTGCGAAGGCGGGCGAGAACTTCGGCCTCCAGCGCCTCTGTCAGCTCTCGGTCGGCAGCCTCCAGAGCTTCTTCCGGTGTCTTGAGAGGAGGGCTGATCCGTTCCCTCGGAGGACTTCTCCGTTCCCTTGGCAAATGCCGGAAATCGCCGGAGGTATCTGATGTCCACACGCTTCGGCGGATCAGCCAAGAGGCGCTTTCCCGCATCCGTGATCCGATAGACGCCGCGCTGCACGCGTTCCACCAAGGCAGCTCGCAGGAGGTAGCTCAGCGACCAGGCCGCACGATTCGCGAATGCGCCCTGCCGTCCGCTGGGGAGCATCTCCTACAGGTCCGTTTTGGTGAGGCCTTCGGCGCTTGCCACACGTTCGCGGACCTTTCGAACCGAGGTGTCTTCACCGTCCTCCAACGCCCGCAGCACCGGAAGCATCAAACTCTGAAAGTCGGGAACTGCCATGGTGGGCCGCTCAGGTACGGAGCAAACCGTCCAACCTACCATCATCCGCAAGGGAGTGCACCGAGTCGAGTCCCTGCTCCCAGGTTAGGCAAGTTGCACTTGGCCGCCGCGAGAACCCGGTCGCTCGAAGGTCGGAAGACGCCAATCCTCACGATGCGAGGCTTGGCTGTCCCTCGTTCGGTCGGCGTTGCCGCCTCCGGTGAGACGGAACATCGTTGCCATTCTGTCGCCGGGCGAGTTTCCCGTGGCGCTCTTGGAGTAGCCTCGACCGTGGCCGCAGGTGGGGCTAGGCTGACTCGGAGCACCTCACAGCGCATCGGCCAGCCCATGCCGTGTCTAACACTGCGGTCTGGCATCGGAATGCCCCGCCCCGCTTGGCTCCCCGGTTGTCCGCACTGCCGTCGGCGCGGCGGAGGGAGTGTGCGGCAGAATCAGCACTGGAGCGCCGGGAGTCGCGCCGGGCAAGTATGAGCGCCGCATGCTCCGGAGCCTGATTTCGCTCCCGCGGCCGAAGGTGGTTCATTTCGGTCTCTGTGTAAGCTGGTCTTGGCAATGAGACCTGCATCCATTCCGACGTGAACGGGTTGATCAATGAGAGCGGTGGCGTGGCGGGCGTGCGACTCGCGTGTGCAGTGGAACAAACACTGAACGTCGAGCGCATAGGAATACTGTGGCAGCGGCAAGCCTGCACTGTGCTGCTCGTGCTCTTCTTGGCGCTGCCGGGGCTGCGAAGCGCGGCTGCGGAAGTCCGCTTCGAGACCGATGTACGTCCGATTCTGTCGAAGCGGTGCCTCATGTGCCATCAGGGGGCTGCGGCCCAAAAGGGCCTGAGACTCACCTCCGTCGCGGATCTGTTGGGCGGGGGAGCATCCGGGCCGGCAATTGTGCCGGGCGACCCCGGCGCGAGTCTATTGCTCGCAATGGCCGCGGGCGACGACCCCGCCATGCCCCCCGTCGGCGAACCGTTGACCCAGGACGAGGTCGCGGTCCTGTCATCGTGGATCGAAGCGGGCGCCCCGCAAGACGGGGATGGGGCCGCGCCGGGGCCAGACGCTGTCTGGTGGTCGTTCAGGCCGTTCGGCGACCCGCCCGAGCTCGTGCCTTCTTCGGATTGGGAGTCCACCCGGATCGACGGATACCTGCTTGCGGCAATGCGCGAGAAGGGTCTTGCTCCATCTGGGCAGGCTGACCCGCGGGCACTGATTCGACGGCTCTCGTTCGGCCTGACGGGCCTGCCGCCCGATCCGGACGAGGTGGAGGCATTCGCCAACAACGGCGATTCCACCGCATATGAGCAGCTGGTGGACCGTCTGCTGTCCACCCCCGCGTACGGCGAGCGCTGGGGTCGGCACTGGCTGGACGTTGCCCGCTTCGGGGAGAGCAACGGCTACGAGCAGAATCACCTCCGCGAGACGGCCTGGCCGTATCGCGACTGGGTGATCCGGTCTCTGAACGAGGACAAGCCGTTCAACCACATGATCCTGGAGCAGCTGGCCGGAGATCGGCTGGGCCCCGACGATCCCGAGGTCAATGCGGCGACGGGTTTCCTGGTCGCCGGCCCACACGACACGGTCGGGATCCGCAACCCCGAGGGAGAGGCTCAGAAGCGCGCAAACCACCTCGACGACATGATCATGGGGACCGCATCGGCGTTTCTCGGACTGACCGTCCATTGCGCCCGGTGCCACGACCACAAGTTCGACCCGATTCGCACCGCGGACTACTACAGGATGCAGGCTGCATTCAGCGGCGTATGGCATGGACAGCGTACGTGGGACGATCCTGTGCGGGTACAGTCGTACGAGGCGGCCTCGGGGCCTCTTTCTTCGGCGATTGAGGAATGCGCGAAGGGATTGGCCGATCTGCGCTCCGGCGCCCGAGAGCGCGTCGAGGCCGATCGAGACCGCATCCTCGCCCGCTTCCGCCCAAGCGTCGATTCGGCTGGCACCGAGGAACGATTCAATCCGGTCAAGGCGCGTTTCGTGCGGTTGACGATCTCAGGGACCACACGGGGCGGCAGGCAGGTCGATCTCGACGAGTTCTCCGTATGGACCCAGGGAAGAGATAGCCGCAACGTTGCGTTGGACGCGAAGGCTTCGGCGAGATCAACGAGGAGAGAGTCCGCAAGCCCGGACACGTATTCCCCGGCAAACCTCGTAGACGGCAGATACGACAAGCGCTGGATCTCCTCGGGAGGCCTGCCCACCTGGGTCCAGGTTGAGCTGCCGCGGATCTCAGTGATCGATCGTGTGGAGTGGTCGTCCGACCGGATTGGCGGATTTCGTGGGCGGTTCGCCCGGCCGCAGCCGGAGGAGTACCGGATTGAGGTTTCGGCGGACGGCACCTCATGGAACGTGGTCGCCGATTCGGAAGGGCGCCTGCCCTATTCCGAGGAGGCGCGCGAACTGCTGCTGCTTCATGAGGTCTTCACAGCCGAGGAGAGGCGCACCTGGGACGACTATCGTGAGCGGAAGCAATCCGCGGAAAAGGAGCTCCAGCGCCTGACTAGACCGCAGGCGGCGTTCCTCGGCCAGTTCAAGGAGCCCGACGAGCCCTCGTTCGTGATGGTCCGTGGCAACCCGATGAGCAAGGGAGACCAAGTCGCCCCAGGCAGCCTCAGCACGCTCGAGCACCTAGTTGAGCCGTACGAGCTGGAGGCAGACGCGCCGGAGTCCGAGCGGCGCCTCGCCCTGGCGCGATGGATCGCCTCGGACGACAACGCGCTCACGGCGCGGGTCATCGTCAACCGCGTGTGGATGTACCACTTTGGGAGGCCGTTGGTGCGGAACCCGAGCGACTTCGGAATCAACGGCGGCGAACCGAGCCATCCCCGGCTCCTCGAATGGCTGGCTCACAGGCTCGTGAACACCCACGGATGGAGGCTCAAGCCCCTGCACAGGGACATCGTCCTCTCAGCCGCGTACCGCCAGTCGGCGCGCTACCGTGCGGATGCGGCCCAGATTGACAGCGACGGCGCGTTGCTTTGGCGCTTCCCTCCCCGTCGCCTCAGCGCCGAGGAGTTGCGCGACGCGATTCTTGCGACCAGCGGCAACCTGGACCGCCGCATGGGCGGCAGCGGCTTCCGACTCTACCGCTACACGGTCGACAATGTCGCAACCTACTATCCGCTGGAGCAGTTCGGCCGCAACACCTACCGAAGGTCGGTCTATCACCAGCACGCTCGGTCGGTGAAGCCGGAACTGCTGGGCGCCTTCGACTGCCCGGACACTTCCCTGCCCTCTCCGAAGCGGATATCGACCACCTCGCCGCTACAGGCTCTGAGCCTGCTGAACAACCGGTTCGTCCTCGATCAGTCAGCTGATTTCGCGACGCGCGTTACGGCCGGATCGGACGGCACGGATGCAGGCGGGATCAGGGAGGCATGGCGGCTGGCGCTGGGCAGGGCTCCGACGGTCAAGGAGTCGACGGTGGCAGCCGAATTCGTCTCGAAAGAGGGCCTGGCGTCCGTAGGCCGCGCGCTCCTCAACTCGAACGAGTTCCTGTACGTCTTCTGAGTGCATCGTCGTGCGTGCGGAGTGTGCGCCAACAGTCGGGTCTGGCTGCTTGGTAAGCTTTCTGAGCACGCAGTCTCAGTCGAGCGGCCGACGCCCGTCGGTTCCCCTTCAAGGCGAATCCTCGCTCCGACGATGGCCGGAACGCGGACAGTTGCAGACCAGGCTGGCGACCGGGGTCCCGACAGCATCCGGCCCGTTTCCATGGCGTCCCTGTGGTCTACTTGAGAAGCTGGCCCGGAGAGCGCCTGATGTCATTGCCGTCGTCGCGAAGAGAACTGCTGGGCGACTTCGTGACCGGTCTGCGGAGCGTGGCCCTGGCGTCCCTGCTCCCCGCAGCGACGCGCGCCCGGAAGGCGCAGCCGCACTTCGAGCCCAAGGCCAAACGGGTCCTCCAAATCTTCTGTCCAGGAGCGGCCTCCCACATCGATCTCTGGGACCACAAGCCCGAGCTGAGCAGGCGCTCCGGCCAGCCGCCTCCGGCGGAGATGAACGCAGTCACATTCCAGGGCAAGAACGGCGCGCTCATGGGTTCTCCCTGGGAGTTCAGGCCGATGGGCGACAGCGGCAAGATGATTACCGAGCTGCTCCCCGAGTTGGGAAGCCTCGTTGACGACATCGCGTTCGTCCATTCGATGCAGTCGAAGACGAACACGCACGGTCCGGCCTGCGTGCTGATGAACACCGGATTCAGCCTCGAGGGTTTCCCTGCCTCCGGATCGTGGGTCAGCTACGCGCTCGGATCGGCGAACCGCAACCTCCCGGCCTATGTGGCGATTCCCGACATCCGAGGCATCCCGCCTGCCGGCCCGGCGAACTGGGGCGCTGGCTTCCTGCCGGCCGAACACCAGGCGATCGTGTTCAACGCGCAGGAGCCCATCCGCAACCTCGACCGGCCCAAGGCGATCTCGGCCAGCCGAGACACGGCGACAAGAGAGTTTCTCGGGTTCCTGAACCGGACCCACGAGCAACGGCACCCGGGAGACGCGGAGCTGCGCGCCCGGATCGCCTCGTACGAGCTTGCCGCGAGGATGCAGCTGTCCGCCCCGGAGGTCACGGACCTGTCGAGGGAGTCCAAGGCGACCCGCGACCTCTACGGAGCCGACGACGGCAACCCCCTGAAGGCCGCGTACGCGAGGAACTGTCTGCTCGCGCGTCGCCTGCTTGAGCGCGGCGTCCGCTTCGTGAGCCTGTTCTGCGCCTCCCGGGCGTCCGGCGTGGACGGTCTTCTCAACTGGGACGCCCACAAGACGCTCAAGGCCGACTACGAGCGCCACTGCCCGGTCCTTGACCAGCCCACGGCCGGACTGCTCCGGGACATGCGCTCGCGCGGACTCCTCGAGAAGACGCTCGTGGTCTGGGTCACCGAGTTCGGACGGATGCCGACGCATCAGGAAGGCACCGTCGGACGGGACCACAACCCGGACGCATTCACGGTGTGGCTGACGGGAGCCGGCATCAAGGGCGGCGTCAGCTACGGATCCACAGACGAGTTCGGCGCCAAGGCGGTCGAGAACGTGTCGACCGCCCATGACTTCCACGCCACGATGCTCCACCTGCTCGGCCTGGACCACGAGCGGCTGACGTGGTACCACAACGGGATCGATCGCAGGCTCACCGACGTGCACGGCCACGTGATCCGCGACATCCTCTCCTGAAACCGGTCGGGCGCCGACGAGCGGCGGGACCCGCGCAAAGCGGTTCGCGCTTGGCGCTATAACAGGATGATGCTCGAAGGCATCCGAGTCGTCGATCTTTCCCAGAACATCGCCGGTCCGCAGGCCACGCAGGTTCTGGGCGACCTCGGCGCCGAAGTCGTCAAGGTCGAGCCGCCCGGCGGCGACCCGGCCCGCAGATGGGGCCCGCCGTTCTGGGGCGGCGACGCGCCGCTCTTCCTCGCCTTCAACCGGAACAAGCGCAGCATCGTTGCGGATCTGAAGACGGCACAGGGGCAGGAGATCGTCGAACGGCTGCTCGAAGGAGCCGATGTGCTGGTCCAGGCGTTCCGGCGCGGGGTCATTGAGCGATTCGGATTCGGCTACGAGGAGGTCCGGCGCCGGCACCCGAGACTGATCTACGCGTCGCTGACGGGGTATGGGTCGGAAGGTCCCTACGCCGACTCGCCGGGGTACGACCCCCTTCTGCAGGCCTACAGCGGCATCATGTCGATCACAGGCGAGCCCGACGGTCCGCCGGCGCGCGTCGGCGGGTCGGTCGTGGACATCGGATCCGGCAACCTGATCGCGCTCGGCGTCCTCGCCGCCCTGCGGAAGCGTGACCAGGAGGGCGTGGGCACCCACATCGAGTGCTCCCTGCTCGACACCGCGCTCGGGTGGATCGGGTACCACATGATGGCGTACCTCGCCAGCGGCGACGTGCCCAGGAGAATGGGCACGGGGCTGGCGATGGTCGCGCCCTACGAAGCGTTCCCGACCAGGGACGGGCAGATCATGATCTGCGGCGGGACCGACGGCATCTTCCGGAGACTCTGTCAGGCGCTGGAGATCCCCGATGTCGCCGAAGACCCGAGATTCAGGGACAACCCCAGCAGGGTGAAGCACTGCGATGTCCTGCGCGGCCTTCTGTCCGAGCGCACCAGCCGGCACCGGACGCGGGACCTGGACCGGCTCCTCAGGGCGCACAAGGTGCCGGGTTCGCCGATCCAGAGCATTGACGAGGTCGTCGACGACCCCCAGGTGCGTGCGAACAGGATCTTCGAGCCGGAGCCCCATCCCAAGGTCCCCGGCTACCGTGACATGAAGATGTCGGTCCGGTTCGACGGCGAGCGCCCCCCTCTGCGTCGCGTGCCGCCGGCCCCCGGCGAGCACACGCGCGAGATTCTCAGCGAACTGGGCTACGGCGAGGAATCGATCGCCAGGTACGAGGAAGAAGTCAAGATCCGGGAACCCGCGGTCCCGACGGATTCGCGACCGTCTCGTTAGAATCGTCACAGCTTGCCGGAGCGCAGGAGATATCTGCCGCTGGCCGCCTGGGGACTGCCCCTGGCGGCATTGCTGGCCCTGTGCTTCTGGCTCACCTCCCTGGACTTCGGGGACTTCCGCCCCGAGAGCCCGTCCGTGACGTTCGTCCTGTGGGCCTTGTCGACGTCCGTGGTCATCGGGACCATCGCGCTCGGATTTCTCCTGTTCCGGAACCTGGTAAAGCTCTACATGGAGCACCGGGCCAACAAGCTCGGCTCCCGGATCAAGACGAAGCTCGTGCTGGGGGTGCTCGCGCTCAGCATCGCCCCGATCACGCTGCACGTCTACTACTCGATCACTCTCCTGAACCGGAACCTCGACAAGTGGTTTTCGCAACCCACGGTGGAGGTGCTCCGCAGCGCGGAGCGCTTCATCGAATCGGCCAGCAGGGAGGCCCTCGACGATCTGCAGTCTGCCGCACGGCGGGTCGCCGCGAGACGCGATCAGGGGGACGCTCCGCCGGAACTGCTGGGCGAAGCCAGCGCGGACTACCTGTCCCTGATTCCGGCACAGTCCGGGCAGCCGCGCGTCGAAGTCGCATCCAGCGGGGTCCCGGTTCCGGAACGGGTCGGAGAGATCGTCCCGAACACGCCGGAAGGCATCGAGCGGGGGACCATCGGCAGCTGGCTCTACGCGACGGCGCCGATGCCGTCCGGCGACGGCCACGTGCTCCTCGCACGGAAGATTCCGCAGGACATCCTGCATGAGCAGGCGTTCATGCAGGCCCAGGTCCAGGAGTGGCAGCAACTCGAGGCGGCCAGGCCGATCGTCTGGCGCAAGTTCGCCTCTATCCTCGCCCTGATCACGCTCTTCATGCTCTTCATTGCCGTATGGCTTGCCCAGTTCGCGTCCAGGCAGATCACCCGGCCGATCGAGGCGCTCGTGACCGCGACGGGGGAGCTTGCCGGCGGGCATCTGGCGTACCGTGTCAAGACCGCCGCAACCGATGAGCTGGCGGCCCTCGTCGCTTCGTTCAACAGCATGAGCCGGGCTCTCGAGGGAAAGACCCGACAGCTCGAGGCCAGCAACAGCGAGCTGGCGCGCGCAAACACGGAGATCGACGAGCGCCGCCGCTTCATCGACGCCATCCTCGAGAGCATTACTCCCGGCGTCGTGTCGGTGGACCGGAACAAGAGGATTCTCAAGTTCAACGACTCGGCCCGGCGCATCGCGGTTCCCCTCGACATGGCCTCGGCGGGCTCGGTCACGGAACTGCTCGATGGGGCGGACAGGGCCGCATTCGAGCACATGTTCAGCAGTGCCCAGCGGACCGGCATCGCGACCCGCGACTTCGACTTGGACCGCAAGGGACGCACGATGCATCTGAGCGTCACGGTCTCCTCGCTCGACTCCGGAAACCGCAGGCACGGCTTCGTGGTGGTGCTGGAGGACACCACCGAGCAGGTACTCGCCCAGAGGTCCGAGGCATGGCAGGAAGTGGCGCGGCGCCTGGCGCACGAGATCAAGAACCCCCTGACTCCCGTGGCCCTCGCCGCAGGAAGAATCGACCTGCTGATCGAGCGGTTCGAGACGGAGTCCGACCCCGGGGAACGAGTGCGCCTGAGGGACCGCCTGGCTCAGTCCACGCGCACCATCGACCGGGAGGTCCAGTCCCTGAAGGCGCTCGTGGACAGCTTCTCCGACCTGGCGAGGTTTCCCGCGGTCCGTCCGGAGGACACCGACCTGAATGCGCTGGTCAGTGACGCGGTGAGCGTCTTTGAAGGGCGTCTTCCGGGCGTGACGATCGCTGTGAACGCGGATCCCGAGGCGCCGCTGGTCCGGATCGATCCGGAGCCGTTCAAGCGCGTCATCGTGAACCTGATCGACAACGCCGCCGAGGTCGTCCAAAGCTGCTGGGTCAAGGAGATCGACGTTTCGACGCGTGCGGCGCGCGACGGCGACTCGGTCGAGCTGACGGTCGCCGACTCGGGACCCGGGATCTCACCGGAGAACCGGGAGAAGCTCTTCCTTCCCTATTACTCCACGAAGGAGCGGGGAACCGGCCTCGGCCTCTCGATCGTCCGGAGCATCGTGCACGACCACCGCGGCACCATCCGGGTCGAGGACAACCAGCCGGCGGGGTCGCGCTTCATCATCGAGGTGCCCGCGGTTGCAGGCAAGGCGGCGAGGCTGGAGGAGGTGACCGCATGAGGAAGCGGGGCCTAGGCCGCGTCCTCGTCGTTGACGACGAGCCCGGCATCCGGGAAACGCTCTCGGGCGTCCTTGAGGACGAGGGCTATCTGGTGGACTCCGTCGAGAGCGGCGAGGACTGCATCGAGGCGCTCGCAGTTCGCACCTTCGCAGTGGTGCTTCTCGACATCTGGCTCCCGGGCATCGACGGGCTCGAGACGCTGGAGCGGATCGGTTCCGTCGAAGGTCCGCGCAGGCCGGTGGTGGTGATGATCTCGGGCCACGGCAGCATCGAGAGCGCCGTCCGAGCGACCAAGCTCGGAGCGCACGACTTTCTGGAAAAGCCGCTCTCCGTCGAGAAGGTGATCCTCGCCGTCCGCAACGCGGTCGACCACAGGAAACTGCTGACGCAGAGCGAGTCGCTGCGCGAGGAGCTGAGGGCGCGGCACCGGATCATCGGCGACAGCGTTCCGATGAAGGCCGTCAGGCAGCAAATCAAGCTGATGGCTCCAACCAACGGACGGGTGTTGATCTTCGGCGAAAGCGGCACGGGGAAGGAACTGGTTGCGCACGCCATTCACGAAGCCAGCCCGCGGGCCGAGAGCCGGTTCGTCGTCGTCAACTGTGCGGCAATCCCGGAACACGGGATCGAGAGCGAGCTGTTCGGACACGCGGCTGGCGCCCTGCCCGGCGCCGAGAAGGCCAAGACTGGAAAGTTCCAGCTGGCCGACGGCGGCACCCTTCTGCTCGACGAGGTCGGCGACATGAGCCTCAAGACGCAGGCGAAGGTTCTCCGCGTCGTGGAGGAGCAGCGCTTCGAGCCGGTCGGTTCGGGACGGACGGTGCAGGTGGACGTGCGGGTGATCGCCGCGACCAACAAGAACCTGGACGAGGAGATCAGCAAGGGCAACTTCAGGGAGGACCTCTTCTACAGGCTCAATGTCGTTCCCTTCCATGTGCCTCCCCTGCGGGACCGCGTCGAGGACATCCCGATGCTGGCCCAGCATTTTCTCGATCAGTTCGCGACGGCCTACGGGCGGAAACCGAAGAGGCTGCTCAATTCCGCGGTCGACACGCTCGTATCCCAGAGCTGGCCGGGAAACGTCCGGGAGCTGAAGAATCTCATGGAGCGCATCGTCATCCTGCACTCGGCCTCGGACATCAGCGCCAGACACGTGCCTGTCGCGCAGTCGTCCGGACGCCGGGGCCGCTGGCCGGCCCGGGGTTTCTCCAGCCTCAAGGAGGCTCGCCAGGCCTACGAGCGCGAGTACGTCGAGCGGACGCTGAAGGCGACCAACGGAAACGTGACGAGGGCCGCCGAGGCGCTTGGCATCGAGCGCAGCAACCTCCACCGTAAGCTGAAGGCGCTCGGAATCCGCACGGGAGCGCCGAGGGAGTGATGCCGCCGGCGTCGCGCGCGACGGCGCGAGAGTGGCGGAGCGGGCGAAATCCGGCCCGAGCGGAATCCGCTGTGTGACAATCAAGGAGTAGCCGCTCCCGGCGCCAGCCAGGTACTCCGCATGGGACGAGACCACGAGCGCGGGATGCCGGCCGATACTCCCGCAGAATCCCTTGAGTCGCTCTGGCGGGCAGTGCCCGACGCGATTCGGGGATCCAAGGAAGACTACACGCGGGTCCCCCTTTCCCGGGCAATCGTGCTCCTCGCGATCCCGATGATGCTCGAGCTCGTGATGGAGTCGACATTCGGCCTCGTTGACATTTTCTTCGTCGGCAAGCTCGGTTCGGCTGCCGTTGCGACTGTGGGCCTCACCGGCTCGCTCATCATCCTCGTGTTCGCCATCGTCATGGGCCTTTCGATGGGCACGACAGCGATGGTCGCCAGGCGCATCGGGGAAGGGAGTCCCGAAGCGGCATCCGTAGTGGCCTGGCAGGCGATTCTCGCCGGAGTCCTGGGAGCAGTTCCCGTCAGCGTGCTCGGCATGCTGCTCGCGCGCCCGATGCTCCGCTGGATGGGCGCCACCGAGGCAGTCATCGGCGGATACCTCTACACGGCGGTGCTTTTCGCGGGATCCGTCACGATTTTCCTGCTGTTCCTCAACAACGCGATCTTCCGCGGTGCGGGCGACGCCGCTGCGGCGATGCGAACGCTGTGGCTCGCCAACCTGATCAACATGGCGCTGGACCCGCTCCTAATCTTCGGAATCGGGCCCTTTCCCGAACTCGGGCTCCTCGGGGCCGCGCTCGCCACGACCATCGGTCGAGGGGCGGGCGTCGCCTACCAGCTTGCGATCCTCTTTCGCGGGACGGGACGGGTTTCGATCACGAAGTCGGCCATGCGGTGGGACCAAAAGGCCTTCCGCACGCTCCTTCGAGTCTCAGTCACCGGGATGGTCCAGTTCTTCGTCGCGACTGCGGCATGGCTCGGCGTCACCCGGATCGTTGCCCTGTTTGGCGAGCAGGTCCTGGCCGGATACACGGTCACCCTTCGGCTGATTCACTTCGCGATCCTCCCGTCCTGGGGCGTAAGCAACGCTGCAGCGACACTGGTAGGCCAGAACCTGGGCGCCGACAAGCCGGACAGGGCCGAGCGCGCGGTGATCGTGACGGGCTTTGTGAACTTCGCGATGCTCGGCGTCATCGCGATCGTCTTCGGGAGCTTCGCGAATCCGTTGATCAGGATCTTCACTTCGGACCCTGCGGTCGTCACTAGCGGCGTCAAGAGCCTCAGAATCCTGAGCGCCGGCTACATCTTCGCGGGCTTCTCGATGGTGTTCGGCCAAGCATTCAACGGATCGGGCGACACGGCAACGCCAGCGTGGATCAACTTCCTGGTCTACTGGTGCTGGCAGCTCCCGCTCGCATACTTTCTCGCCAAACCGATGGGCATCGGAGAAACCGGCATCTACGTGTCTCTGGTGGTTTCGGGTGCAACCTGGATGGCCGTTGGGTACTTCCTGTTCCGCCGCGGAAAATGGAAGGAGCGCGAGGTTTGAGGATCACGCTGATCGGTGTCGCGGCTTTTCTGGCGGCATGCGCCACCGCCGGCGGGCTGTTCGCTGCCGAGCTGGAATGGAGCAGTCTCAGCCCATTTCCGCATCCGGCCGGGACGGAGGGGGCCTTTGTCGCCGTGATCGACGGCCGGCTCGTCGTCGCCGGCGGCACTGAGCGTGCCGCAGACGCGGACGGCGTGTCCGCCGCACGGAGCGAGGCATGGATGCTCGACTCGGCTGAAGGAGACTGGCGACCCACGACGCCTCTCCCGGAGCCGACGGCATTCGGGACGGCGGCCCCGTCCGGGGATCATGCAGTCTTCGTCGGAGGGGCCGCCGGAGGGGACTTCACCCATCGGACCACGGCCTACCGTGTGAGGCTGGACGACACCGATCTGGTCTACGAGGCGCTTCCGCCCCTTCCCGAGCCAACCGGACTGGCGAGCGGCGCGGTCCTGAACGGCGTCGTCCACGTCGTGGGCGGCATCCGGGACAGCGACTCGGGAGAACTCACCAGCGACGTGCTGCGACTGGACCTCGGATCGCCCGAATTCGGCTGGGAAGCCGCGCCCTCCGTACCGGGACCGCCACGACATTCCGCGGGCCTCGCGGTTCAGGACGGATTCCTGTGGCTGATCGGCGGGATGGCGGCCTCGTCAGGGGGTGACGGGTCTGGCGAGCTCAAAGCTCTCCCGGATGTCTATCGGTTCTCTCCGGCCCTGGGGTGGACCCAAGTCACAGATCGGCCGGCACCCGCGACCGGTCGGGCTGTTCCGCTTGGGCCGACCCACATCGCATCCATCGGCGGCGACCGGGACGGGAAGGTTCGGACGCTCTCGTACCACACGGTCACCGACACGTGGGTAGCACTGGGTGAGACACCCCTCGCGCTGGCCGAGGCCACAGTGGTGCAGTGGGACGACGCACTCGTGGCGGTGGGTCGGGCATCGAGCGCCGGGGAATCGACCTCGCCGGTGTTCGCAGCCCGTCTCGTGGCCGCACCGTCCGGATTCTCGGGGCTGGACTACAGCACCCTGACGGCCTACTTTGCCGTTCTCGTCCTGATGGGCATCTACTTCGCCCGGAAGGCCTCGACCACGGACGACTTCTTTCTGGCGGGAGGCCGCATGCCCTGGTGGGCGACGGGCCTCTCAATCTTCGGCACCCAGCTCTCATCGATCAGCTTCATGGCAGTGCCGGCCAAGGTCTACGCAACGGACTGGGTCTATTTCCTGCTGCAGATGACCATCGTCATGATTGCGTTTCCGGTCGTCTTCCTCTACCTGCCGTACTTTCGCCGGAAGAAGATGACCAGCGCGTACGAGTACCTCGAGAGTCGCTTCAATCTGCCAGTGCGCCTGTACGCAAGCGTCTCCTTCGTCCTCTACCAGCTTGGCCGGATGGCCATTGTCCTGTTCCTGCCCGCCATCGCCCTCTCGACGGTGACCGGAATCAGTGTCTACACCTGCATTCTCGTGATGGGCGTTCTCTCCACCCTGTACACCGTCATGGGCGGGATGAGAGCGGTGATATGGACCGACGTCGTGCAGGTCTTCGTGCTGTACGGCGGAGCACTGCTGAGCTTGGCAATCCTACTGGTCAGCACCGACGGCGGCCTTTCGGGGATCGTGTCTGCCGGGATGGAGTACGACAAGTTCCACATGTTCAACTGGACGTGGGACTGGACGACGACGGCCGTGTGGGTGGTGGTCGTGGGGAACCTCTTCATGAACCTTGTGCCCTACACATCAGACCAGGCGGTCGTGCAGCGCTACTTCACGACCAGGGACGAGAAGACGGCGGCCCGCTCGATCTGGACCAACGCGATCCTGATCGTGCCGTCGACACTTACGCTCTTCCTCCTGGGCACCGGTCTGTGGGCGTTCTACCGTGAAAACCCGGCTTTGCTGGATCCGTCGCTGCCGACGGACTCGATCTTTCCCCTCTTCATCGCCCAGCAGCTTCCAACGGGAATCGCCGGGCTGCTGATCGCTGCCGTCTTTGCCGCCTCGATGTCGACCCTCGACAGCAGCCTGAACAGTGTCTCGGCGGCACTGGTCACCGACTTCTTCGTGCGGTTCCGGCCGGAATCGAGCGACGGCAGCCGGCTGGCGCTGGCCCGGTGGCTGACAGCCATCCTCGGCGTTCTCGCAACAGCGACCTCGATCGCTCTCGCGACGTTCGACATCGGCTCGCTGTGGGACACGTTCCAGGGGATGATGGGCCTGCTCGGAGGCGGGCTCGCGGGCCTGTTCGCCCTCGGGATCCTCTTCAGATCCGCGAACGGCAGAGGGGCGATGGTGGGAGCGGTCTCCAGCGTCCTGATTCTGTACTGGGTCCAGCAGCACTCCGATCTGCATTTCTTCCTGTACGGAGCGGTCGGTGTTCTGAGCTGCGTGCTGATCGGACTGGCCTCGAGCCAAGTGCTCCGAACAGCTCAGTAGGCACAGGCCGAGAATTCCGCACGAGCAGGCGCTCGCCGCATCAGATCCGGCCTACGGCTCCGTTCTCATCCTCGCGCGTACCGCTTGAGAGAATCCGCCAAATGCTCCCCCTACGATTCTGAGGGAACACCGCATCCGGAGGGCAGACGCTGCGGGTTGATCTCCGACCAGAGCGCCGCAGGGTCAGGCAACCGACAGAGTCTCCGCGTTCCAATGGACCTTGCGGCCCTCGCGGATCGAAATGTTGGCAAGCTGGACGATGAGTGCCGCCTGAAACCCCTTGGCCATCGTGGCTCGCGGAGTTTCCCGAGTGCGGACACAGTGGAGAAAGTTCATGACGTGATCGATCGTGGCTTGAGCGAACCCGCCGGGCTGTTCCCTGGCAAACGCCGTGGTCTCCGGCGAGTCGTGGCCGTAGATGCGGAGGAACTCCCGCCCGATGTCCATCCGGGCCAGCGAGCCGTCGTAGGCGTTCAACTGGTCGGCACGCATCGCATAGCGCATGGCGTTGTAGTTGATCGTGAAGACGGCCAGGAAGTCGTCCGGATACTTTGCGGCCACGACGACTGATTCCGGCAGATCCATGCCCTCGACATGGGGCTCCAGGGCGCTCGCGGTGACCGAGATCGGATAGCCGGCATCCATGATCAGATGGATCGAGTCGAAGATGTGGCAGCCTTGGTCCTGGGCGATGCCTCCCGAGTACGCTGACAGGCTCCGCCAGTTGAAGAAGGTCAGCGGGTCCTTGGGGACTTCGGGGGCCGGGCCCACCCATGCCTTCCAGTCAATCGGTCCCTCGAACGGTGAACGACGAGGCTCTGTTCGCGAGTTGAGCCAGAAGGTCCGGACCATGCGTACCGTGCCCAGTCGTCCTTCTCGGCGCATGTCGCGCGCTTCGAGGTACAGGTTATAGCTGCGCCGCTGCATGCCGACCTGGACGATCCGATCCGAGCTGCGCTCGGCTTCGACCAGCTCCTTGCCTTCTTCGGGTGTATGGCACAGAGGCTTTTCGACGTAGACGTCCTTGCCCGCAGCCATCGCATCCAAGGTCATGCGGTGATGCCAGTGCTCGGGCGTCGCGATCAGTACGGCGTCGACCTCGGCGTCGTCCAAGACTTTCCGGTAGTCCCTATAGGACACTGTTCCGGGGCCCGCGGCAGAGAGGCCGGCCTCGAGGTTGGGTTCGTAGACGTCGCAAACGCCGTGGACCTTGAGATTCGGATCCCGCTTGAACTCCGACATCACGCGTCTGCCACGCCCGCCGGATCCAATGAGAGCGAGGCGCACTGTGTCGCTCGGGACTTGCGCGAGCGCCGCGCCCGCTGATGAGAGGAAGAAAACTCGCCGGTTCATGGCACCGAAGATTCTCGCACAGGGCAATGAGCACATTGGCGCGAGAAGGACCAAGGACGTCACATTGTGATGGTCTGAGGCACTTGCTGGAAGGCGATCGCCGCTCGCGTGGCTGGGGATCGAATCGCAGGGCAAGAGCGCGTCGGGCACTTGTCAGGAAGGCCGGGTATACATCTTCGGGGGGCGTCCGGATTCTCCAGTCTTGTCGCACTTGGTCAGTGTGTCGCGCGACGGGATGCGACACTTCCGAGGATCTCCGGAACCTGACAGCTTTATGTCACTTGGCGGACAGCTTCCAAGAGAGGTTCCGCCAAGCGGGCGGCCAGTTTGATTCGGCGGACGGCTTGGCCGCTGCGAGCGACTTGGCGTAGGCCCTGTCCTCCG
This sequence comes from Bryobacterales bacterium, assembly GCA_028819255.1. Taxonomy (GTDB): domain Bacteria; phylum Acidobacteriota; class Terriglobia; order Bryobacterales; family UBA6623; genus VXMF01. Next base: position 18,121 of record JAPPMB010000025.1, read on the forward strand.
CGGTCCAGTCAGGGAACGGAAGTCGCAGAAGCCATTCGAACCGTACGAACTCGAATTGCGGCGTCTCGGCCTGTGTTGCAGTCATCCTTGGTTCCGGTCTCCTCTCACGGTATTTTTCCGCCGCCTCGCGCTGATTCCTGAGGAACCGCTCCTCGTCGGCAATAGTCGCGTCCCGCAGGTAACTGAACGCGGCAGTGCCGACCAGGATCGCGAGGCCCTCCTTGGCTTCTCGCGTCACGTGTCTCTTCTTCGTTCCGCTGTGCCCGACACTGATGCCGGGCAGTTGCAACGCTCCGGGACACAGAGGGTCCCGCCTGTTCGGCAAGGGCCTTGGGGGCTACCCCGCCCGGGTATACGACCGTTCTATTGAGCGGGCGGCCCGACGTGCGGGTTCGCCGGTTCGGCTCTGAACGTTGCGTCGGCCGGTGTACCGGACCGTATGATGGGAGCGTAACAGGCGAACGCCGGAACCGTCGCCATTTACCGTCCTACGGACGGAAAATGCGCGACGCGCGTAGGCGGCGGTAGAACGGCGAATACGATGAACAGCAAAGGGTTGATCGTCGCGGTAGTTAGTGGTGGCGTCGCGCTGGGTATTTTGACCGCCACGCTAGGCAGTATGAGTCTGAAGGGTCAGGAAAGGTTGGCCGAGGCGATAGAGTCAAACAGGGACGATATCGCGGAGACACGCCCTGACATCGCCGACCTCCGCGAGCGTGTGGCCCGGCTGGAGGGACTGTTTGAAGGGCACCTAGACCGGGACGACTGACATGGAACGACCGGACGACGGCAACGCCGCGCCCTAGGATCTGGTCCGCGCCCTGCTACGGCCTAAGATCGCGCGCCGGACGGCAGACCGTTGTCCGCGATCAGGTTCCGGTACATCAGCCGCTTCCCGACCGGCCCGGCAATGAGCGCCGCCATCTGGGCCAGCGTCCCCGAATCGCGAACGTTGTGCTTCCCGGCAAACACCGGAGCACGTCGATCCCGGAGAATTCCGTCGCCGTGTGCCGGACCTCGTTCTCCGCCGTCTACGGCGACGCCACCTCCGGCACGAAATCCGGCGCCTTGCCTTCCTCTCCGACTTTGAACGAGGCGGGTGGGCGCTGGTAGCGGGCATCGCAATCGGACTCCCAGCGGACTGCCGAGATCACCGCCATGTCAAGGACTCCCGGGGATGGACGCACCCGCCGCGGATGGGGGCGGCCGCCCACATGCTGTCCAGAGTCACGATTGTAGCGGCCAGGCCGAGCGTGCCAAGCGTAGGCATGTCGGCGAACAGGCGGACAGCCGTGAGACCACCGCAGCCGGGAACCGAACCGATGATGGCGGCGCGGCGGAAGAGAACGGCGGCGCAGATGCACTCCGGCATGCGCCGCTCGCAGGCGGAGATGCCGAGCCGGAGGGCGTCGAGTGTCGCGGTGGAGCACTGGGCGGTCGGCGGATCGAGTTCGGGCAGGGCTTGCGGAGGGCGCCGAACTAGTGAAGGAGCTTGCGCGACGGATAGCAACCAATTCGCTGACCTGCGGGAGATTCTCCTGCCGGGGCGGGGTCGCCGCAAGGTCGTCAAGGGGCCGAAGCAGACCAGTGTGGCCAGCTTGCGGGCACCCGCGAAAACCGCCGGATTCGTCCCCTCGTGGCACGCCACGAGGCGCAGTGCTTCGCCTAGACTGAACTTCATTCGCCGTTTACTGGCTAATCCGTTTATTAGCAGCCAGTTACGCGAATTCAAACTGTCAGTTTA
>JAPPMB010000166.1:0-17758 GCA_028819255.1 Bryobacterales bacterium
TCGCCCCCCGCTGGGAAACAGCGCCTTTCCACGGCGCACGTCAAACATGGGCTAGTCCGTTGATGACCGGATTATGCGAATTGGATCATGCACAGTTTCTCGCTGATCGTCCCTACCTGTACATGATCTAGAACTTCCGCAGTGGATTCCTGCCACGCCACTCTAGAGGTTCTTCCGTCTCAATATCACAGATATCACCTAGATCGGGCGGGCTATTGGCTAGTGCTTGATCGAGTTGGACTTGAGTGAGACCCACCACATTCGACATACCACCTAAGTGTATATCGGACAAGTTTGTACAGACCAGTGACGCGAACCGTAGTCTTGTTCTAAGCAGAAATGCTCCGGTCAGATTTAAGCTGGTCAAGTCTGCTCTGACTAGATCTGCGCCGTTCAGATTCAAGTAGAATCCAGCCTGCTTCTCAAGTACAATGTTGGCCTCGCTACGGCCACCGATCACTCTCATAGCTTCCTGAACATCTTCACGGCACCGACGTTTTCCCAGATAAATGTCTTTCGAATCTGACGTGCGGCTTTCGACCTCAGTTGGATAGCGCACGAAGGCGCAGAGCAGACGCATGATTTGGACATGGTATTCCTCTGGCACATCCCGGGCCAGACGTTGCAGGGCGTAGATGCCTCCCAAGCGAACAGAAAGAACCTCGCTACCGAGCATCTCCGCACCCTTCTGAGATCGCTCATTCAGCAGACTTCGATTCGAGATTACGTTGCGCCAAGTGGCGATGACTATCGCAATAGGACCGGCAATAGCGAGAACGATGTTGCGAAGTGTTGCGGACCTAGATTCCATTCCAAATGGCTCGAATGCCAACCAGTCCCAGAAGATCAATATCACAACAATTGGAACGACGATGAGTGTGACACTAATCACATTCCAAAACGAGCGCAGGAAATTCGGAAGTTTCATTGGGAATTACGCACAAGACTCACAATGACCTGAGACGGGAAGCTATCTGCGTTATCGAAAAGGCACCGAATCCAAGCACCGTAGCCGCCAGCGTGGATGCCGGTGCATCTCGGACCAGAACCACTGTTCCTAGGTTCATAATTGAGAACAGAACAGTATACAGTCCCCCATCTGGTCAAGGAGTCGCACGGGAATATGGTAGCATGTAAGCACTTAGTGAGGGGCTGGACAGCCGGTGGCGAGGACGATCAATCGGCCTCGATAGCTGGCGTAGCGAGACTAGGTGTTGTTCTGGCAGCCAGCAATTCGCAAAGTAGTGGGGAGGAGGGGAGGAGGAGGTGTGGCTAGAGCTACCGAGTAGTCATAAATCGCACTGACAACGTTCCAGCCGGCTGCGCGGCGCAACGCCGTCGTTGTGAGGGATCCCATGGAGGGGAAACGAACACTGGACAACGGGGGTGCGACTGTGCTGGACAATGGTTGATGAGAGCGCAGTCCTAGGTTCAGCGCACTTTGGGCTCCCTAGAGGCCATGGACACGGTTGCCGCCATTCTCGCCGGTGAGCAGTTAGCGAGCCGGCGGGCCCTCGGCCGGCGGGTCTGCGAGGAGTTCGGTTTCCGCGACCGGCTCGGTCGGCTGCAGGTGGCGACCTGCCTGCAGGCCCTGCATGTCCTGGCGGAGCGCTCGGAGCGGATCGTTCTGCCGACACCCGCGGGGGTCGTGAACGGCGGCGGGAAGCCGTCCCTGCTGGCGGCGGGGGCAAGCTTGGCCGAGAGCGTTCCGGAGCGTCTGCAAGGGGTGGAGAAGCTGTGCGTCCAGCGGGTCGGAAAACGTTCGCAGCGGCAGATCTGGAACACGCTGATCGGCAACGAGCACCGGCTGGAGCGACGACCAGCGCCGAGCGCATCTGCACCGCGTGGTGGGCCTGAGTCGGTTCCTGATCCGGGGCGGCTGCGCACACTTGGCGAGCCACGTTCTGGAACAGGTGCTGCGGCGCCTGCCGGGAGATTTCCGGGACCGCTACGGGTACCGTCCGTGGGTGGTGGAGACCTGCTGTGATGCGACTCGTTTCATCGACATCTGCTATCGAGCCGCCAACTAGATCCATGTCAGCCAATCCCAAGGCCGTGGTAAGCTCGAAGTCCACCACCGCTCCGCCTTGCCCGTGAAACACATCCTGCTCAAGGCCATGCATCCCCGCTGACACTCCATTCTCCTCCGCTGACCCTTGCACCCGCCGTCCGAACGGTTGCACTGAAGGTGATCGGACTTCGAACAAGATGGCCGAGGGCAATGAAGGCCAATGATGGTATAGTGACACAGTCAACAGTCTGTGTCGAAGCCGGGTTCGTGAGGACTCCCGAAGAGCTTCGCCTAGCCGTGATCGCCCTTTTGGCGGTCGGCGAACTGACTGTGAGCTTCCTCCGATACGTCCGCGACGGAAAGGCAACAATACCATGAATCGCCTGCAAATCAAACCTCGCACCTTGCGAAAGTCCGTGGGCATCCTCGGCGTATCCATGCCTGTCATTCTTGGGGTGTACGGACGCCTGACCAGCAACCTGCAAACCTCGATCAGCGCCTACTACGACACGGCGGCGGGATCGGTATTCGCAGGCACGCTGTTTGCCGTGGGCTTCTACCTGCTCGCCTATAAGGGGTACGATAAGACTGACGACATCCTCGGGGATATTGCATGCGTGTGCGCGATCAGTGTAGCCGTCTTCCCGCACGAGGGATGGACCAAGCTTATCCACTTTTCCGCTGCCGCCATCCTATTTCTAACGCTCGCCGCGTTCTGCTACCAGTTCACTCGATCGAACACTGCGCCAAGAATGCGCCCGCGAGGAAAGCGGCGGAGGAATGCGGTCTACTGGATCTGCGGGGCGAGTATCATTCTCGGCATCCTAGCGATTGCGGTTTCAAAGATGGCACTGAAATCCATCATCCCTGAGACTTGGCCAGTCGTGTTCGTAATCGAGACAGTGATGCTCTTGACGTTCGGAGTGTCGTGGTTCGTGAAGGGCAGTCGCCTCCCCTGCTTGAGATGAGGTCCAGAAAGCTGCCCTTATGGTGAAACATCTGCGTCGCCGGGACACACGGGTGCGGCGCCGTAAGCCACAGGGGCCGGGCCGGCAGGTTTCTGTGCGAGCCCTTATGGTCCGGGTCCGCCTGGCGCTGGCGGCAGCCCCGCTCTGTGGCCGACAGCTCCTTGAGGATTCCGGAGAGCTCTCGGCTTTACGCGACCGCCGCAGCCGGAGGGGCGGGCTGGTCCAGGAAGCCGTACTGCTTCAGCTTCCGCAGCCAGCGCGGCGCATTTCGCTTCACCAGCAGCTGCTCGTAGTCGACCCCGGAGTCCCGGTGCGGCCGGCAGTCGCGCAGCATCGCGTAGATGATGCCCAGCATCTTGTGCGCTGTCGCCATGGTCGCCTGCTTGTAGCGCCCGCCCGCCTTGCGCGTCCTGTGGTAGCTGTGAAACTGCGTGCCGTGCGTGCGGGCCGCCTTCAGCGCGCACTCCACCAGGGTCGTCTTGAGCGTCGGGTTCCCCTTGCGCGTCCTGCGCGAGGGCCGCTTGCCTGCGCTCTTGTGGTTGCCCTGAGGTGCCTACAATTTCGTGGACTGCTTAGCGTGCTGCGGCGGGACCGGCCTCTGAGTGGTGCCACAGGCCTTCGCCCAGCTGGACGGTGAGCCATGCGCCGGACCGTCGCGCCTCGAGCGCAAGAAGCGGAATGCGGAACTGCGTCGGCGGAACCGGGCGGGGGCCAGAGACGCGCAACGGTGACCGCCCCGGGAACCTGCAGAACCACCCCAGAATCCGCCCAGAAACCCAGGTCGCTAACTGAATCGTGACGCGGTAGATTTCAAATGAGCTGTTACTGGGTACAGGCCACATTGTTGCCGTACACTTCGAACGCTTTGCTCGGCAACTCGGTCGGGCGCGTGCGCGAGATGCGGAAGCTGCTTCCGAAGTCACGGACTTCTCTTGACTGCCGGCGCTCCGGATCGGACCGCCGGCAAGCGGGACGCGTCACCCAGATGCGCATTGCTTGCCTGTCTCGACTCGATGCACCTGCGAACATCGGCCGCAACTTCGAGGACTTCTGTCGAAGCGCGGACCTCGTCGCCCGCGAGTTGCCGCAAGGCCGCGACGAGAGGTGCGAACTCGTCTGCCTTCGCCTTGTCTCCTACTAGGATTTCAACAATTTCATGCGCCGGGACACCGGATCCGACCAAGTCTACCGCGATCTTCAGAATCCAATGCATCACCGGCAGGTTGCGCGGAGTGTATGCCGCGTAGGCAGACCGAAACGTGTCTACGGCAGCCGGACGGTTCCCTTGCATGAGATGTGCTCTGGCTCGCACACATCGAGCTTTCCACCCGAGCACCAAGCGTGACAGCATGCCCAGGGATTCGATTCTTGGATCCAGCTCGTCGCAAACGCGAAGCGCCTCCTCCGCGCGGCCGATCCTGGCGAGCCCGCTGCCCTTGCTCTCCATCGCCATCACGACAAGTGAAGGCAACCCTCCCACTTGTAGTGCGCCGTACTTGTCGATCAACCTGTTGCAGTCTGCGATCTCCGCTTCGACATCGCCCCGCTCACCCCGCTTGCCCCCCCGAAGAAGAAGGGCATGTGCGACTGTTTGCTGGATCTCGGGCTCATCGCTGGCTATGTAGCGCTCCACGACGTCGTCCAGGAATGCGATCGCTCTCTCGTCAGCGCCCTTCGCCACGAGCCCGACTCCGGCCCCGAACAGCGCCTCGGCGACCAGCGGCTGGAGCTCCGGCGCCTCGCTGTTGCCGTATCGCTCGAATACCTCCTCGTGCGCTGCCAGGGGCGCATCCTGGGCGCCGAGCAAGAGTCGCGAAGTCCCTCTGTCGAGGATCGCCTTCCCGACGATCCTCTGGAGCGCCGGCAGCCGCGTGGCTCCATAGGTAGCTATCAGTTCGTCGTAAGCGATGACGGCCTCTTCCTCGTTGTCCAGGTAGCGATGAGCTGCCGCTCTCGCGCCCAGCGCCCGAGCCGTTTGGAGCTCTGGCACGAGAGACCAGTCCGCGCTCCCGGGAGCGAATGCCCGGTCGGCCACTTCAACAACCCTTTCGAACGCACGGGCTTCGAAGGCTTCAGTGATCTCTCTGAGGAAGCGGCCGGCTCGGCCCCAGTCGCTCGGAGGAATCCAAGCTGCAGATTCGTCCCCGCCGGGCCTCGCAGTCCCGGCGAAGACGCGGCGGAGTCGGGGTGACTCGTCGACCGCCCGCTGGATGCCCGCGCGAATCGCCGCTGATCCCGCCGCTTCCGCGATCAGCCCGCTGGACATTTCCGCGAGTTCGGCATCGCTGTAGAACACGGTCATGAAGCGAATCAGGTTCCGGACCACAGCCGCTTCGTCGCGTTCGCGCCGAAGCTTGTAATAGATGCTGTACAGTCTCTCGGTCGCCGTGTACATCCGCTTCCTGCCGTGCCCCTCCGCTAGCACTGCGCCTCGCTTCACGAGGCGCCCGAGCATAGTGGACACGATTCGGATGCCCATGCGGGCCCGGGCAGCGATTTCCCCGGGCCTCGACAGCTGCCAGAGGTCGATTACCGCGATATAGACGCGCCGCTCGGTCTTCCCCAAGGATTCAAGGTGGCCGCGGAAGTACTCGGTGTGCTCGTCGATCAGTTCCACCAGCTCTTCCATCAGCTTCCGCAGCGACCGATGCCGACCGAAGCCGGCAACAATGACCAGCAGGCGGGGGCTGCCGCCGGTAAGGATTTCCAGGGGCCGGATCTCGCGCCCGCTGGTCCGCTCTCCGCTCACGACCGTCCACAGCCGTGCGCACTCCCCGGCACTCAGTGGCTCGAGGCCTACGGTTCGGAACATCTCGAAGAACGGCTGCCTCGCGTCGTCCAAGCCTTCGAACCGGCTCGTGGAAGAGGCGAGCAGCATGATCTGGGGTTCCGACTGCAGCACCGCCCGGAGCTTCCAGCCCAGGTCCCTGTCGCCGTTCCGGACCAGCGACTGCATGTTCTCGACCATGAGCACGAGCTTCTTGCCCAGCCGGTCTGTGGCACTCAGAACGGTGGCGCGGGCACTGTCCTCGGTGGTCCGGTCTCGCCAGCGAGCAGCCAGCTCCGCGTGGCTCGCGCGCAGTTCGCGGGCGAGCCCCGGCTTCTTGCGAGCGCTCGCTCTAGCCAGGTGGAATAGCGTTTCCAGCCAGAAATCGGCCATGTCGAAGATCTCAGGGCTCTCCTCCATGAATCGGACGGGCATCAGCCGCTGGGACAGCTCTCTGTCCGTGCGCACTTCCGCTGCCACTCTCGCCAGCAGCATGGTCTTCCCGCGCCCGCGTGGGGCGACGATGAGGACGTGCTGGCAGGATGGCGAGTCAATGTTCCCGCGGACGATGTCGAGCACGGTGCCCAGCTCGTGCTGTCTGACCACGAATTGCTCGATCACTTCCTCATCGGACTGGAACGTGCCGGGATTGAATTTGCGAATCGGTCGGGCAACGGTCTCGCTCATCGCAGCGCCTCCCCCCACGCCCCGTCTGCAGGCCGCTCCCGGAGCGGTGCGTGGTGGTCCCGAAAGCGTGCGGACCACCAGTCTTGCAGCAGGCGCGACGGGAATCGGTGGCCACCTTCGCCGGCCTTGAGATAGCCGTCATGCTCAAGGACTTCGAGCGTGTCGCTGATCCGGCCGGGCACGTTGTCGAGGACCTTGGCGTACAGCTGTCCGAGGCAGCTTCTTGCAGCCCGGGTGAACACGCCCTGCGTCGCTGCCTCGGCGAGGATCTCCATCGCTATGGAGTAGTTCCCGTCCCCCAATCCGTCCCTGAGGCGGGTCTCGTAGTGCACGAGGTCGCTTTGGCCCCTGGGACCCAGCAGCTCCGTTGCGTAAACCTCGCCGACGCTCGCGACCGTCACAGAGCCGCGCCCGTGCATCACAGCGAAGTCCCGCAGACGCGCGAAGAAGGACTGCACTTGATGGGGGATGCCAATACCGAGGGCATCATAGACCGCTTCGGCCACGCCCTCGCCCACCCGCAAGTCGTGGCTCGCGGCCAGGCGCAGAAAGCACTCGACGCTGGTCTCTCGATCCCACGGACCGATGCGAACGGAATCCAGGTAGTTGATTCGGTCGGGTATTCCCAGCCGATGAACGAGAGGCCCAAGGCCGATGCTGCCGGAGACGATCAGGCTCAGGGACCCGCCGCCGACAGCTTGCAGCGCGCCGCGCAGCCAGCTGAGAAACTCATCGACCCGGCGCTTGCCCCCGGGTTCGCGCAGAACTCGCTTGAGAAAGATGGGCAACTCGTCCAAGACGAGCAGAACGGGTTTGTCGTGCGTTGCGCATTCGCCGAGCAGCTTCTCCCCGAAGGGCCGCCAGCTTCCCGCATTGAGCCCTGCGCGGATCTTCACTCTGAAGTCGAGCGCACTCACCTCTTCGACGCTCCCGCTGATCCAACGTCGCATTGCAGCCGCGAGCCTTGACGAGAGGGACCGAACCGGGTAGGCTGCCTCGGCGACGCTCGCAACCACATCCTCCGCGCAAGTCGCCCCTTCGATGTCAGTAAAGAGAAACACCCAGCCCTTGCACTCGAGCCGTCGACCGAGCTCCCGCGCGATGCTCGTCTTGCCCATGCGCCGCTGCCCCGTAAGCAGTACGTGGTTGCCGTCTCGTACCCGTGCCTCCAGGACCCGTAACTCGCGGTCTCGGCCGAAGAAGTCATCGCCGCTCACCCAGCGGCCGGTGGATGATCTCATTGCCTCCTCGCTTTGCCTTCCCCAGACCCCACGATACTATTCAACGAAATTGTTGTCAACATTTCTGTTGACTAAGTTGGCTGGCCAATTGGAAACCCTGGCCGTCCATGCTCCACCGGGCTGGGATCCTGGCTCTGACGCGATTCACAGGAACTGTCCAATTCGTGAATCCGAGCGGAACGAGCTGCCGGATCCGTGGCTGCTGCAGCTAGGGCGCACGGCATCGACTCAAACAGCCAGTCCGAGTTCCAGCACTTTGAAGTGAGCGCGGGTCTCCTTGCTCGGCGCGCTCGTCTGTGCATAGCGGCTCCTAGTGGGGAGAATCGACGATCAGCCGTTCGACGGCCGCGCGCGGCAGTATCCGGCATCCGGCGGAGGTGGCTCCCTCCGTGTCCGATGACTGCGAGCCTGTCGACTCTCGGTCAACTTGGGGCACATCGAGCGGCGGGCCTCACACGAGCTGCTCGACCGGGGTGCGAGCTCGTGCTGAGTGTCAGTACGCTCGATCCACAGCCTATGAGCGCCAACGCGGAAACGGCCAATTCGGCCGGAGGGTGCTAATCGTCGAGATCGTGGGGGCCCCGCAGGTAGCGCAGCCGAGAGCCTCGCTCCGCTTGGCCGGGCCGTGGCGACTCGAGGACACCTACGAGGGGTAGCGTTCCAGCAGGTCCCGCAACTGCTCGTGTAGCTCCGCCAGGGCGCGGTGCGGAAGCTCGCACTGAAATTCCGTGCCCGTCTGGGCGGGCGCAGCCGGCGGGATCCCGTGGATCCTCAGCACGCCCGGCAGGACACCGTCCCGCGACTCCATGTCGGGATGCAGCGAGCATCCCCGCGCCGGTGTCGGCGGCCGGGACAGCGGGACCGACCGCAACGGCCCACGATCTGCCGGCGTTTCGACCGCTTCCATTCGTGCCGCACCGGCTGCGTCTGCAGATTCGGGTACTCAGTTCCCCGATTGGAAGGGGGAATGGGGAGTTACATGAATGTTGTGTAGGAACCTCGATGCGGCGGGTGGTCCGAGGGGCCGGATTCCTGCCGAGGGACCATTCACAGCCCTATTGTCAACAGACAAGCTGCAGCGGGCGGTCGAAGACCTGTGTGAGCGACATCTCGGCCAGCAGGATCGACACGCTGTAGCGGTAGCCGGCCTGCCCGTCCGCGGCCTCGAACGGATGCGGCAGGCGCGCCGGCCACTTGCGCAGCAGGGAGTCGATGCGCGCGGCGCCGAGCTCGAGGCAGGTCTCCTGCGGGGCCGCGGGGTCGGCGCAGCTGCGGATGCCGTTGTCGACCGCCTCGAACTCGATCCCGCGCTGGAGCAGCTGGCGCTTGGCACACTCGCAGCGATTGAGGCTCAGCCGCGCGGTGAACGGGAAGTAGGAGCAGGACTTGAGGTAGCGGAGCCCGAAATCCGCGTCCACGAAGTGGCAATCGTAGTTGTTCACCATCGCGGTCGAGAAATACAGCGAGGCGCGCGGCGGAAGCCCTTCAGCGGATCGGTCTCGGCGCGGGTGCGCGGCAAGCGGGACTTCTCCTGGCTCTCGCCGATGTACGGCAGGCCCTAGCCGCCGCACCAGCGGCGCAGGTTCTGCTGGGTGCGGTTGTTCTTGCGCTCGCCCTTGCGGAAGGTGACCAGGTCGACAGCCTCTTCGCGTTCGAAGCGCTCGGCGGCCGTCGCGAAGGCGCGCGTCATGGGAGCCGTCAGCGCGGAGAAGGCCATCCGCTCGCGGCGATGGCTGCGGAAGAAGACAGCGATGCTGCCGGAGGTCTGCAGCTGCGGCTGGTAGACATTGAGGCAGACGCGGTCGAGCGACCCGACCTCGAGCGTGACATGGCGGGCAATGGCGTCGGCGGCGTTGCGTGCTCGAGTCATGGCGTGGGCTGCGGGCGATAGGCTCCCCACAGGACAGTCCTGATACGGCCACCGTCGCCTGAGCGACCATCCGGCGGTCACGGGCGCAGAGCGGAGCAGCGTGCGCAGTCCGCTCGTAGCCTGGACGGCACCACGAATATCCGCGCGGCACTTGTTGGTCCGGCGCAGCCTCGCTAGGAGCCCGGGCGTGACTCCTCGAGGGTTCCCCGAGGAACTTGCCCCTCCAGAGAATGCGGAGCCGTCTTGGGAGCTGCACCGGCCGGTGCCGGTCCGCCGCCAGGCACTCGTCCGAACCGCCGACCGGGCCTTGCGCGCAGGACTGCAGGCGGAACATCTCCCACACGCAAGCGACGTAGGTGGCTTCGTCGGAATCCGCTTCCGCGCCGCCCGGCAACCGGCACCTCGGACCACAGTCGCATGGGCGTCACTCTGCGAGCCCACCCTCCGCCTCGCAGATGTGAACCGGAGATAGGTGATCGTCGAACAAGTCATGATCAGGCCACTGAGTGACAGCATCTGCGGCATCATGCAGCAGGCCGTCAATTGTGTCGTACGAGAGGACCGACGCATCATCCCTCTGGTTGAACAGAACACACCAGTCCAAACCATCCCAGCGTCTCACCACAAGAGAGTGTGTTCCGTCCAGGCTGCCGGTATGCCATGTGTTGCGAATGCCGTCGCCCCAGTCACGGACGGCCCAGCCGCAGGCGTAGTACCAATCTCCGGGCGTGTAGCCGCTCGGAGCGATGTTCTCCGGCAGGCCGTACATCGTGGCCACCGAGGCCGGGTCGAGGACAGGACTCGATGCGGGGTCGTCGAAGGCCGAGGCAAGGCGCACGAGGTCCACAGCGGATGCCAGCCACCCTCCGTGCGAGTCCATGTTCTCTATGTTCCATCCGCCGTAGCAGCTTGGAACTGTCTGGCCGCAATCCTCAAGGACGGATTGGCTGCTGTGCTGCGTGTGATACCGCACTTCGTTCATGAGGCGGTGTTCCGGGCGGGTTCGTGCGATCGCCGGCCGAATGACGCGTAGCGGCTGGAACACTCGGCGATTGACATAGGCTTCGTAGGATTCCCCTGCGACCTGTTAGATGACTTGTCCCAGGAGACTGTACCCGTAGTTGCAATAGGCGTAAGTGGCCCCCGGCGCGTGGTCGAGAAGCTTCCCGGTCATGAACGTTGCGATGTCCGCCTTGGAGATCGGCAGAGACACTCCCAGTTCCTCCGCTATCGCGGAATCATGGAACTGGGGGTCAAAGGTGAGATCGCGATCCCATCCGCCCAAATGCTGAAGCAGGTGCCGCAATGTGATGGTGCCCAGGAGGGGGTCGGGCGAACGGCCGGGCGGCGGGGCAAGGTCCAGCAGGTCCGCGAGCTTCGCGGACAGGTCCAGCTCTCCATCCTGAACAAGCCGCAGAACCGCGACCGCGGTGATCGGCTTGGCAAGGCTCGCGACGCGGAACAGGGAGCCCGGTTCCACCGTCAGATCCTCACTGTCGTTACTGAATGTGTAGCCTCGAGCGAGAACCAGTTTGCCGTTGCGTGTCAACGCGAGGGAAGCTCCGGGAATGTTGCGGGCTTGCATGAACGAACGCATCGTGCTATCGAAGCCGGCCAGTACCAGTGACTCGGCACCTGTCACGGACCACTCCCGGGCTCCACTCCCGGATGACGAAGTGGCCCGGACATCACTGGACATTGCGATCGGCAAGGCTGCCAATCGCAAGAACTCTTGCCGGCTCAATCTGTCCGCCACGACCTTACATCCCCCAGATTGACCATCAGCCCCAACCAAACGCTCATGAACGGCACGCCGCCTGCCTCGATGCCTGTTCTGGCGAAAGGTATCTGTGTTCTGGCTGCAAGGCATCACCAGTCCGTCGGATTGGCCTCAGAGACGTCTGCGGGTTTGTAGTTCGCGACGAGAATCAGGCCGCTCGTGAAGCGTTAAGGCTTAATCTGATAGGCGTCAGCATCCCTCGGATCGTGATCGTTCCGGAGTTCTTCGAGCCGGCGGTGCTCAGCCGAAAGCTGCGCAGAGGTCGGGTGCCGTCTGAGCGCGAGTACGAGTTGGGAGGTCCGGATGTGTGATGTAAAGACAATGCAGTCACCTGGCGCAGTCCTGCCCGCAGCCAAGGCGGAAGGTGCCTTTCTGGCCTTGGCCGCGGGCGACGCTCTAGGCTGGCCCCAAGAACTGCCGAGGAGGGTGCGTGACCGCAAGGGCATCGCATCGCCACGCCTTGAGTTCAGAACGTGGACGCGGCGGAGCGGCGACCGCTTCCGCCCATTCGATGAAATCATCCAAGCTGGTGAGTACAGCGACGATACCCAACTGACACTCGCAGTGGCGCGCTGCCGGACGAATCACGGTGAAGAATGGAGGGAAGCATTCCAGCATGTGGAACTGCCTCGCTGGACGATATATCAACGTGGTGGCGGCGGCGCGACCATGCGGGCGGCTCGCGCCTGGGTCAACGGCGGTGCGCCATGGCTGTCAGGCCGGGCTGGGGACGTCCACCGGTACTTTCATGCTGGTGGCAACGGGGTGGCCATGCGAGTGCTGCCTCACGTGCTGTTTCTCGCGAAACACGATGATCCGACGGATCTGCTGCGTGACGTGGTGCGTGACGGGGCAGCGACCCACGGGCATCCGCGCGCTCTGGTCGGAGCCACTGCTTGGGCATACGCAGCTCGGTCGCTGGTGCGCCTGAACAAGGCACTGGGATTCGGTGAGCTACTGGATCTGCTGATTGACGAGCGCGATGCCTGGGGGGCGTTTCCCGACGCAGTACGTGGTGGCAAGAAATGGCTCTCCGCGGCCAATCGCGTGTTTGGCGAGTCCTACCAGCGTGTTTGGGAGCGTACGGTCAGTGAGATGCGGAAATTGCTGGAACAGGCTAGGGGCGGAATCAGGCAGGGCGTGTTGGCCAATGACCGGGCCGTGCTCGCTGATCTGGGATGCTTCGGAAAGTTCAAAGGCGCAGGCACCGTCACCACCGCTGGGGCGGCGTATCTTGCGTCAAGACATGCAGCGGAGCCGACACAGGGCGTGCTCCGGGCCGCCTTTGAACAGGGCGCGGACACGGATACGCTAGCGGCCATGACCGGTGGCCTGCTGGGCTGTCTCGCGGGCGACGAGTGGCTCCCGACAGCGTGGCGCAACGTTCAGGACGCCGATTACTTGCGGCACATTGCCGGTCGGGTTGCACGGGGTCCGGCGGGAACCGCGCCGCGACCGGTGGAGCAACCGGTGGCACTGCGGTCCATCCTAGCCGATCTCGAGCGAGACGGTGTTCGTGAATTGGCTCTTGGAGACCTCACCTGGGTCAAGGCTGCTCCGCTCGTCAATCCCAGACCGGCGTCCAAGTCGATCTCGGTACGGGCATGGAAACTCGAGACGTCTGCAGGTCAGACCCTGTACGTTACTCGTGTCTACAAGTTGAACCGGAACCCAGGAAGCAGGCGGCAGGGAATCGATTCTACTCCTCGCCAGCTGACGCTTCGCGATGCCGAAGTGCAGACACCGGGAGGGAGTGGGCCGGATACACCCGGCGATGTGGCCGAGACGGGCGTCGATTCGACCGGCGCACTATATGACGAGTTTCTCCGGCTACTGCAGCTTCTCTTACAGGCACGGCCGAAGCGGCCGCGTGAGATAGAAGAGGAATTGGGGCTTACCCGTGGACAAGCTCGCATGTGGCTTGCGAGAGCGCAGCAAAACGGTGAAATCGAGCGAGTATCAAAAAGGCCGGTGCGAGTTGCCCTGCGACGCAAGTCCCCAAGGTAGTGGTGGGTTAGCTGGGATCTCAGGTGCGGCCAACCTGCTAGACCGGATATCTCACCAAGGGGAGGTATCCATGTATCAGGGCGAGGGGAGAACTGGAGTGTCTGACTGGCGTCTACACGATCAGCCCCGTCTGTGTTGACAGTGCGGTAGCACTAGTCGGCGAACGCCGGATTTGCCCGCCCTGGGCGCGCGATTTCCCCCATGGAACTCCGCTGCATTGCGGGAATCCCCGCGGGACCGTCGACCCCGGAAGGCGGCCGGCCGGGCCCCGGCCTCCCCGCAGCATGCATGCCGCGGCCCCGCTGTGCGGCGCGCCGGACGTCCCGCACGCCACCGGCATCCCCCGGACCTGCTCGCCCCGCTGCAGGGCGGGTTCCCGGTTCCGCCCCGGACCGCGTTTCCGGCCGCCCCCCGATGATTCCGTACGTCGGGTTCTCCCGCGGTGCGGCTTTAGGCGTCAGGCGCCGTCCAGCTCGGGTCGGAGCCTTCCGCAGGACCGCCGGGGTCAAGGCTGATCCCGCCGTGCCCCCGCTCGGGTCGGGTAGGGCACTGGCGCGCGCACCCTTAGGCGAAGGGTTTCCATCCCTGCCCTTTCGGTTGCAGGGTGGGTTCCCAGTTCCGCCCTAGATCACGTTTCCAGCCGCCCCCCTTAAAATCCGTACGTCGGGTTTTCCCACGGTACGGCTTCAAGCTGCAGGCACCGTTCAGTTCGAGTCGGAGCCTTCCGCTGGGCCGCCGAGGTTAAGGCTGATCCCGCCATGCCCCCGCTCGGCTCCGGCGTTTACTCCGCCCTTCGACGACCACGACTGGCGCAGGGATAATGCCGCCCCAGTGTGCGGCTCCCTGCCCGCGTCCTCGCCACCTGCGCCCAGAGGTCCTCGCTCCGCCCGGGTTGTGTTGTCCCGGACTTCCTCGCTTACCGACCTCATCCGCCAGTCAGGAGAACTCCGCGCCACTTCCCGGCACCGCCGGTTATAGGCGCGGTCCTTGACATTCATAGGATCATCCTGTCTGCCCTCCTCACCTTCCGGACTTTCACCGCTGGACTCTCCAGAATTGCCGCCTTCACTACGCCGGGGACCCGCTGCGTGCTCTTCTCAGTTCCTTCCGCATCGGCTCTGGCCATCGGGCACGGGAGAATACTGCCCTTGGCATCGCCCACTCTCCGCTCGAATCAGCTCCATGCGGAGCAAAATCTTCGACGCTTCATCCGTTCGCTCTCGCTACGGCCCTCCTGGTTGCTCGCCTCCCGGGCTGACCAGACCATCGCGACCCAACGGCCGCGCGGTCTCCCAAGACTCTTACTTCCGGGCTTTCAGGTCACCGGGTCACCCCGCGTGCCTGCCGGATATGACTACGGCGCCAAACTAAGAATTGCGCCGGCGGGACTTCCACCCGCTAGTCCAGCAGCTAGTCTCGCTGCACCTCCCGCGTTTGCTCCGCCCTTCGACGACCGCGGCCGGCGCAGGGGAGACGCCGCCCCTGTGTGCGGCCCCCTGCCCGCGTCACCGCCGCCTGCGCCCGGAGGTCCTCGCTCCGTCCGGGTTGCGTTTTCCCGCACGTCCTCGCCTGCCGACCTCGTCCGCCAGTCGCGGGAACTCCCCTCCCGGCACACTCAGCGCTGCAGCCTGCCGAGGCCGTCCCTGCGGTCTCTCAGCCCTTGGCTACTGTATCGAGCCAATTTGACAACGACGAGAACTCTTCAAAATAATCACGGCAAAAAACGCTCTGGTTCACTGGCATAGAGTGGCACTCAACACGGCCCAGGCACCGGCGGCTTCTTCTCCCTCTCCAACACAGCCGGAGACGATTCTGCAGACACTGCCGCGGACTTCGTCCACCCTGAAATCGCAGATCCCGGACCGGACCGGATCTCGCCGCCGCCAACCATCGTCCGTCGGGACCGGGCCGGCAACCGCGACGGAGCGGTCAGTGAACCGTTCAGCCCCCCTGGCTGTGAGGGACCCGCAGCGCCAGCGTGCCGCGCCGTCCCCGCTCCCGTTCCGCGGGGCCGTGGCGCAACATGGTCTTCAGCGTCCGTGACGGATTCGACCTGCCGGCGGCGAGCGAAGCCGGATGCTCCTCCGCAATTAGGGCCGACAGCTCGCGACCGCGTAGGGAGGGCGCTTTCGCGAAGCTCCCGACGGACGTCAATCCGACCGTCGGCTCCCTCTCGGCCGGCTTGTGCTCCCCGCGGGAGATCGCCAGGGGGCGTGCCGGCATCCGATCGTGGCCGGCACTTCCGGCCTGCAAGGACTTCACGGGATCGCTCCGCCTGCCCTCGGGACCGCGTCGGCTTCCTTCCGGAAATCCCCAGGCAGCGTGGTCGCGTCCCCGCACTCATGGAACCGCATCGTCCGCATCCGCTGCCCATGGCCGCTCTCTCTGCGTCGCCGCGTACCGGGCCCTCGCGCCTCCCTCGCCGGGTGCGCATTGCCGAAACCGACCCGCGTGGTGCGGTCCGGAGCGTACAGCTCAAGCGAGCGGCCCAGCCCGTGCGGTCGTTCCGCAGCCGCCTCGGTTCGCGGCGCAGCGAGCCTCACCCGGTGCCCCGTCCCGTCAATGAACGGCGTCTGGCCGTGAAGGTTGGGCAGCGTGTCGAGGCCGGCGTCCCAGCCGGGCGGCGTCACCGATGCATGGGATCGCTATCTGGCAACAGAGAGAAGAGCCGCACGCCGAGCGTTCACCCGAGCAGTCAACCAGGCTCATGGACTTCCGCGCTGTCCGGCAGGGTTGCCCGCCGAACCGTTCAGGAGGGCAGCGCCCCAGTGTCGCGCGGCTCTTGCCCGGCCCCCTCCCTGGCAACAGGCCAGCCGCCTCGGCCCTGCTTCGGCCGCACCGCTCGCCGCACACTAGACCGCCACGAAACTGTAGGCACCTCACCCAAGCTCCTCAGCGACGAGCAGGAGGCGCAGCTGATCGCGCTGCGTCTGGGCCCGCCGCCGGGCTACGGGAACTGGTCGCAGCGGCTGCTGGCGCGGCAGGTCGTGGAGCTGGGGATCGTGGACTCGATCAGCCACGAAACCGCCGGGAGGACGCTCATCAAGACGGATTCTCGAGTCGCAAGGTGCGGTACCGGGTGATTCCGCCACAGGCGGACGCCGAATTCGCAGCGAACATGGAGGAGGTGTTGGAGACCTACGAGCGGCCGAATGCTGCGCAGCAGCCGGTGATGTGCATGGACGAGCAGCCGGTACAGCTGGTGAAGGATACGCGCGAGAGTCTGCCGGCGACGGAGAACCATCCGCAGCGGACGGACTACGAGTACGAGCGGGCGGGCACGGCGGCGGTGTTCATGTTCTGCGAGCCGCTGAGCGGCTGGCGGCAGGCGAGGGCACGCGAGCGGAGCACGAAGACGGACTGGGCGCGCGAGGTGGCGGACCTGCTTGAGGAGCGCTACGCCGGCTGCGGGAAGGTCACGCTGGTGCTGGACAATCTGAACACGCACACGAAGGGGCCCTTCTCCGCAGCGTTTGAGCCAGAGCGGGCGCCGGATTGGTGCCCTGAGCGAGCTGCAGACGCAGATCGCGGCCTAGTCAACCGATGTGAACGCGCGTCAGGGCGAAGTGGAATGGCGGATGAGGATTGACAACGCTCGCCGCAAGCTCATGCCCGTCTACCCGAAAATCATTCTGTGACGGAACCCTAGGTTCCGAACCACGGGCAATCCACGAGTCATTCCGCCGCATCCGCGCCCTGACCAAGTGCGGCTTTGATAACGTCCTGGCTGAAGTGGGCCTCGGCATAGTCGGGATTGAGTTCGATCGCCTTGTTGAAGTCGGCTAGGGCTTCCTGATGGCGCCCCACCTCCGCCTTCGCGGCGGCGCGGCTGAAGTACGTCCCCGCAAAGTCGGGATCGCGCTCGATCGCCTTGTCGAAATCCGCGATCGCTTCCTGGTGCCGCCCCGTCGCCGCCTTCGAGATTCCTCGGTTGTAGTAGGGTTGGGCACAATCGGGTTTGAGCTCGATCGCCTTGTTGAAGTCGGCCACGGCTTCCTGGTGGCGCCCCATCTCGAGCTTCGCGCCGCCACGATTGGAGTAGGCCTGGGCCAAGCCAGGATTGAGTTCGATCGCCTTGTCGCAGTCGGCCACGGCTTCCTGATGGCGCCCCACCTCCACCTTCGCGGCGGCGCGGCTGAAGTAGGCCCTAGCATAGTCGGGATCGCGCTTGATCGCCTTGTCGAAATCCGTGATCGCTTCCTGGTGCCGGCCCATCGCCGCCTTCGAGATTCCTCGGTTGTAGTAGGCCAATGCCAAGCCGTGATCCAGTTCGATCGCCTTGTCGCAGTCGGCCAGGGCGTCCCGGTGCCGCCCCAGCTCCATCTTCGCGCCGGCGCGGTTGGAGTAGGCCAATGCCAAGTCAGGATTGAGCTCGATCGCCTTGTCGCAGTCGGCCAGGGCGTCCCGGTGCCGCCCCAGCTCCATCT
>JAPPMB010000166.1:17858-19548 GCA_028819255.1 Bryobacterales bacterium
TCGCGCCGGCGCGGTTGGAGTAGGCCTCCGCAAAGTCGGGATTGAGCTTGATCGCCTTGTCGAGGTAGGCCACGGCCTCTAGCTCTCTTCCGTCAAGTAGATACGCACAGGAGAACCACGCTCTTGCAGCGAGATCGACATCGTTGGCGTTTTCTTCCGAAATGACAGCGACGGCGCGCCAGAGCTCGATTGCCTCGTGTTTTCGGCCGTGCCGTTGGTGGAAGATTGCGCGAACAATTGCCTTGTCCGTCGCAGACGCTTTGGGGTCGTCGGTCACGTCGGAAATTGTCACGGTTGTTTGGTCGGGAGCTTGTTCGACCCACTGGGCGGTAATGCGGCGATGAAGTCTGTCAATCTCGGAAGCCGCAGCCTCAGACCTCTCCTTGATGTTCCTGATCGTCTTGGCCTCGCCGACGACTTGCATCTTTATTCTTCGAGTCTCGCTGACGAGCCTGTGGGCATCGTCCGAATGTCGCTTTGCAGACCTTGCACATTCTCTTGCGTCCTTCTCGATTTGACGGAATCTATTGAACGCCAAGAAACCTGCGACGGGAATCACGACGCCGAAGAACATCAGCAACCGATCAACGAACTTTCCCCGCTCATCGAGGATTTCGCTTCTAAGCTCGTTGAAACGTTGGTCCATCCGCACTCCGTCTGGGGCGACATTATCCGTATTTGAATCGGGTTGAGGAGCGGTCTCGCTATCCGGTCCTGACACAACTGGCGCCGATCGCGGATCGGAACCTCCCGGTCCGGACTCGCCTGTCTGTGCGGGGAGACTCGGTGGTCCCGCGATAGCAACTACTGCCGTGACAAGCCCCATGTACAACCAACCCCTGAAAGCACGCGCCATCTCGACCCACCAGCACCTTGTTGATCCATCATAGGCCGTTGTCGCGGCAACGGTTCCTTCCCGGACCGCCTGTTGTGTCCTGAGGGACGTCACGGTTCAGAATGAATCCATGACCGCCATGGAGGCAATCACCGAAGCGTCCGGCCGCAAGTACATCAGAAGACACTGGGTAGAAGGGGGCATTGCGGCGCCCCTTCCCGCTGTCACGGTAGCTTGTCTGTTGACAATAGGGCTATGAAGGGTCCCTCTGCAGGGATCCGGCCCAAGCACGGGAGGAGGCCGCGCGCCTCAGCGGTGCGCTCGCCAACCAGAAGGAGGCACTGGCCGAGATGCTCGCTCGCCCGCCCCTAGCACCTGCCACCCTCCCCCGCGACGACCATCGGCCGCACTCATGCGAGACCGGGCCAACCTGGTCGAGGGAGGCGCTGCTCTCAGCATGCGACCGTGAACCCCTGACACTCCCTATTCCCAGCCAGCCACACTGCAAGAATCCTCTCCACCCCAGACTTTGCCGTGCCTCTCCCATTGACCCGAACTGTCTCCTCAGCCATCATGGTGCAGACCCTTGCGGGCCGCAACAATTGCCGCAACCTAAACTGTCCACCAAATCCTAGTAAGCCCAGACTGGAGCTACTACGTTTTCATGGACAGTGTCGAGGTGCGGCAGAGGTAGAGTGCTCGTGAGGGCAGGGCGAAAGGAGGCGCCCGATGATGAGCACACAAAGCAACGTGAAGCCGTATCCTGCGGCGTTCCGGGAGAAGGTGGTGCAGCTGGCGGGTAAGGTGGTCCTACTTGTTTGGACCACGGATCGACAAAGTTAAGGTGGACTTCGA
>JAPPMB010000065.1 GCA_028819255.1 Bryobacterales bacterium
GCATGTGTTAGGCGCGCCGCCAGCGTTGATTCTGAGCCGGGATCAAACTCTCGAGGAAAAGTGATTTGCCCGCCTCGCCCTGGGGCGGACGAGCAATTCCACAGAGTTTGCCGATCCGGTTTCCACTCGGAATCAGACGAAACGTTCTGCACGTCCAACCGATCTGTCAAAGATCAGCGCCGCCTCGGATCGCCTCGGCGGCGCCTGTCACGACGCCGCCAATCCCCTCGGCGAGCCAGCCTCTTGCCGGAGCCAGCGGCCCCGACAGCGTCTCCCAAGGCGCAAAATGCCCCGTGAGCCGCCGCTCTTCATTGAGACTAGCAGGCCCGGCGGCGGAATGCAACACGTTCCGGAAACTTTTTTTCGCGGTTTCCCGGGGCGGTCCGGGCCGCTGCTACACTCGGTGCGTGATGACGCGGACGATGCTTGTTCCCGGCCTCCTCGCCGGAGTCCTCTGGGCCGCCGTCCCGCTGTCCGCCCAGCTGCTTGCCGCGAGAGAGAGTGCGTTCGCCGCGGGCCGCCACCACCTCAACGTGTCCGACATCGAGGCGCACAAGAGGTTCTGGCGCGAGCTGGGCGCCGAGCTCGTCAAGTTCGGCGACACGGATGTGGCGAAGCTCGAGAACGCCCTGCTGTTCCTGCGCGTCCAGGAGCCCACCGGGGAGAGCAACGGCAGCACCGTCAACCACCTCGGCTACCGCGTGCCGGACCTGCACGGCCTCGCGCCGCGGCTCAGGGCCGCCGGATTCGAGATGGTGACGACCGAGGTGGTTGACGGCGCCACGAAGGACGTCCACTACAACGAGGGCCAGGATGTCCACATGGCGTTCGTCAGAGGCCCCGACGGGGTCCGCGTCGAGCTGATGGAGAGCAAGGAACTCAAGGGCATCGTCAGCCACCACATCCACATCTTCACCGAGGACGACGGGGCGACCAGGGACTGGTACGTCCGGCATTTCGGGGGCAAGCCCGGCACGCGGGGCCCCTTCAAGAAGGCGGACGTGCCCGGAGTCGAGCTGACGTTCGCCAAGTCGGACGGACCCACCAGGCCGACGAAGGGCCGGGTGGTCGGCCACATCGGCTTCGAGGTGGACAACCTCGAGGCGTTCTGCAAGAGGCTCGAAGGCGAGGGCGTCTCGTTCGACGTGCCGTTCCGCACCATCGAGAGCATCGGCCTCTCAGTGGCGTTCCTCACGGATCCGTGGGGCACCTACATCGAGCTCACCGAGGGTCTGGACAAGTTCTGACCCGCGCCCGCGCGGCTTCGGGGCCAGAGCCCGACGGCCTGCCGGGGCTGGTAAGATGGGGTTCCCCTCCCATCCATTCGAAGGAGCGATTCACGATGGCATTTTCCGTACCCGACCTTCCGTACGACTTCGGTGCACTGGAGCCCCATATCGATGCCCGCACGATGGAGATCCATCACGACAGGCACCATGCCGCATACGTGGCGAACCTGAACGCCGCCGTGGCCGGCACGCCCCAGGCCGACATGGACATCAACGACCTGGTGAGCGACGCGGCCGCCGTGTCCAGCCCCGCCGTCCGCAACAACGGGGGCGGCCACGCCAACCACTCCCTGTTCTGGACCATCATGAGCCCGTCCGGAGGCGGCGAGCCGTCCGGTCCGCTGGCCGACGCCATGAACGAGGCCTTCGGCAGCTTCGGGGACTTCCAGTCCAGGCTGACAACTGCGGCGATGACGCGCTTCGGCAGCGGCTGGGCCTGGCTCAGCGTCGACGGTGGCGGCCTTGTGGTGGAATCGACGCCGAACCAGGACTCGCCGCTAATGGATGGCAGGACCCCGATTCTCGGGATCGACGTGTGGGAGCACGCCTACTACCTGCTGTACCAGAACCGCAGGCCCGACTACGTCAAGGCCTTCTTCAACGTGATCGACTGGAACGCCGTGGCGGACCGCTACGCGGCGGCCCTCTAGACGACGCCCGCCGCGGAAGCGAACCGGCCCGGGCGGTAGGCCCGGGCGGGCTCCCACCGCCGGCGTCCCAGCAATTCGTCGGCAAGCACTTCGCCGCTGAGCGGCGCCAGCATGATTCCCTTGCGGAAGTGTCCCGCCGAGACGAAGACCCCGTCCCGGTCCGGAACCCGGCCGATGACCGGATGCATGTCCTCGCAGAACGGGCGGAAACCCGACCAGCGGCAGTTGAAGGGCAGCCCCCCCAAGGACGGGAAGAGGCTCTTCCATTCGCTGAGAATGTCCCGCTCGACGGCGTCACAGCCGTGTTCCAGGAAGCCGACGTCCTCCTCCGAGCCCCCTCCGGCCAGCGGTCCGCAAGCCAGCTGCCAGTAGTAGTAGCGGGAACCGATCACGATCGACCGCAGCGTGCGCTCTGGCTGGCCGCCGGTCGCCAGGAGCGTCCCGCGGATCGGCCGAATAGGAGGAGTCCAGCCGAGGGTGCGCGTCAGCAGGGGCGTCCACGCCCCGGCGGCAATGACGACCGACCCGGCGACCGTGCGTCCGTGGGCCGTCTCGACCGCGGGAAGTTCCGGAGTGATGCGCAAAACCTCCTCCCCAAGGCAGATTCGGACTCCGTGCCGGCGAAGCCATTCCGCGATTCCGCCGGCCAGCTTGAGCGGGTGGATCGAACCGTCGTCCGGAAAGTGAATCGCGGCGCCGGCATGGCGCAGCAACGGCTCGCAGTCCCGCAGGTCATCGCCCGTGAGCACCCGGGCCGCGAACCCGGCCCTCCTGATCCGATCGACGCGGTCCAGACCCGCTGTCTCCTGGCCCTCGGCGACGAGCTCGAGCAGGCCGCTGGCCACATAGTCGCAAGGGAACTCGGCGCACAGGGCCGCATGCAGGTCGCGCGCCCTGCGCGCGATGTCCGGGGACGCCACGGTCAGGCATTCGTGGCCGGGCCAGAGCCCTCCGGCGCTCGCACCGCTCGCCTCCCCGCAGACCGAGGTCCTGTCGACCACCGCAATGCGGCGAATGCCCCTGCGGCGCAGGGACAGCGCGGCGCACAGGCCCACGAGCCCGGCCCCGACCACAACGACATCGGTCCTGGACGGCAGCGGGTCCGAGGCCAGAAGCGCGTCCCGGGTTGCGCGCGGGAGTGTCCGAGACCAGATCGCGTCCCGCAAACGGCCATGGTATCAAGGGGCGCGCCGGTCCCTACCGCGATCCGGAGTGCCGGCCTGTATACTCGGGGAGCGGAGGTCCGGAGTGCCCGGCCAAGGCCCGCGAAGGATTCGGAATGACAGCCCTGCGGATCGGTCTCGCAGTCGTCGCGGGCTACGCGTCAATGTTCGCGGCCTCGATGCTCGGCGTGGGAATCGCCTGGACGGTCCTGGGCTCCGAGCGGGCGTTCCATGAGGGCACGGTTGTGGCCAGCTCTCCCTGGAGCGCCCTAATGTGCGCCTTCGCTCTGGCCTCCGCGGCCGGCGGCGGCTTCGTGGCGAAGCGCGTGGCCGGGCAGAGGAGTCGTGGCGCGGCGCTAGCGCTAGCCCTGCTGGTGCTCGTGCTGGGCCATGGAATCGCGTTCGCCCAGCTGGGATCCGAGCCGTCGCCGCTTCCGGAGGGGAAGACCGTTGCGGACCTGACGTTCTTCGAAGCGGGCGAAGTGGCCAGCGCCCCCGTCTGGTACAACTTCACGATTCCCTGGTTTGGCGCCGCCGGCGTGTTGCTGGGCGCGGGCTGCCTCCGCTGCGAGCGCTGACCGCGGCGACAGGCCTCTCTCTCAGGCTGCGGGGGCGAGACCGACGTCCGCGGAACCACGCCTGGGGGTGAAGCGCATCTTGTCGCCGTCCCGGTCCACGCGCACGGTGTCTCCGTCCTCGACGTTCCCCTCCAACAGCGCCAGCGCGATCGGGTCCTGGATCAGGCGCTGAATGGCGCGCTTCATGGGCCGGGCGCCGAACTGGCGATCGTATCCCTGGGACACGATCAGCGCTTTCGCCTCGCTCGCGACCTCCAACGCGATTCTCCTCCCGTCCAGCAGATCCCGGACCCGTGCCAGCTGCAGGTCCACGATCCGGTCGAGATGCTCCCGGCGGAGGTTGTTGAACACGATGATGTCGTCGATGCGGTTGAGGAACTCCGGGCGGAACGTCCGTCCCAGTTCATCGAGCAGGGTGCGGCGCGTGTCCCCGTCCGCGCTGTCGCCCCCGTTCAGCGAGAAGCCGATCGCGCCGCTGCGAAGAATGTCCTGCGAGCCGACGTTCGAGGTCATGACGATCACGGCGTTGGCGAAGCTCACGGTGCGCCCCCTGCCGTCGGTGAGGCGTCCGTCCTCGAGGACCTGCAACAACACGTTGAACACTTCGGGATGTGCCTTCTCGACCTCGTCCAGAAGGACGACGGAGTACGGACTGCGGCGGACATGCTCGGTCAGCTGGCCGCCCTCCTCGTGGCCGACGTACCCGGGAGGCGCGCCGATCATGCGGGCCACGGCGTGTTTCTCCATGTACTCCGACATGTCGATGCGCACCATTGCCTTGCGCGAGTCGAACAGGAACTCCGCCAGCGCCCGGGCCAGCTCGGTCTTTCCGACTCCCGTGGGTCCGACGAAGATGAAGGAGCCGATTGGGCGGTCGGGATCGCCGAGCCCGGCGCGACTGCGCCGGATCGCGTTCGCGACGGAGGCCACCGCAGTGTCCTGTCCGATGACCCTTTCCCCGAGCGCACGATCCATGCGCACGAGCTTCTCGACCTCGTCCCGAAGCATCCTTGCCACGGGAATGCCCGTCCACTTGGCCACGATCGCGGCGACGTCCTCCTCAACAACCTCGCCGCGGGAGAGCGGGCTGTCGCCGCGCTGCTGTTCCAGTCGGGCGGTGGCCGCCTCGAGCTCGGTCTCGACACTGGCAAGGCGGCCGTAGCGGATTTCCGCCGCTGCGGCAAGGTCCCCCTCGCGCGCCGCCTCTTCCTGGCGGTTCCGCAGGCTCTCGATTCCCTCCTTGAGGCGCCGCACCGCATCGATCAGCTTCTTCTCCCGCTGCCACCTGTCACGCAGCACGGCGGCCTGCGGCCTCAGCTCCTCGAGCTGGCTCTCGATGCCGGCGAGCCGCCCCTTCGTTCCGGGGTCGCTCTCCTTCTGCAGCGCCTGGCGCTCGATCTCAAGCTGGACGGCCTTGCGCTCCAGCCGGTCGACCTCGAGGGGCACAGAGTCGACCTGCATGCGGAGGGCCGCGCCGGCCTCGTCGATCAGATCGATCGCCTTGTCAGGCAGGAAGCGGTCGCTGATGTACCGGTCCGACAGCGTCGCGGCCGCGACGAGGGCAGCGTCCCTGTAGCGGACCGAATGATGGATCTCGTAGGTCTCCTTGAGCCCCCGCAGGATCGCGATCGTGTCCTCGACCGAGGGCTGCTCGACCAGCACGTTCTGAAACCGCCGCTCAAGCGCGGCGTCCCTCTCGACGTATTTCCGGTATTCCCCGAGTGTCGTCGCTCCCACGCAGCGCAGTTGGCCGCGGGCAAGCGCGGGCTTCAGCATGTTCGCCGCGTCGATCGAGCCCTCGCTCGCACCGGCACCCACAAGAGTGTGGAGTTCGTCGATGAAGCAGACGATTTCGCCGTCGGAGCCTTCGATCTCCTTGAGAACGGCCTTGAGCCGCTCCTCGAACTCCCCGCGGAACTTCGTGCCGGCGACCATGGAGGGGAGGTCGAGCGCCACCAGTCTCTTGTTCTTGAGCGTCTCGGGCACGTCGCCGCGCAGGATTCGCTGGGCCAGTCCCTCGGCGATGGCGGTCTTTCCGACGCCGGGCTCGCCGATCAGCACGGGATTGTTCTTGGTCCGTCGCGAGAGCACCTGGATGACGCGCCGGATCTCCTCGTCGCGCCCGATCACCGGGTCCAGCTTCCCCTGTTTGGCCTGATCCGTCAGATCCACGGCGTAGCGTTGCAGCGCCTGGTACTTGTCTTCCGGATTCTGGTCGGTCACGCGGTGCGTGCCGCGAATCGCGGCCAGGGCCTGCAGGATCGCCTCGTGCGACGCTCCCGAATCCCGCAGGAGCCGCCCGGCAGGGTCGCCCTTCAAGGCGCTGACAGCCAGCAGCAGGTGCTCCGTGGACACGTATTCGTCCTTGAACCTGAAGGCTTCGGTCTCCGCCTCGGAAAGCGCCGCCGCGAGAGACTGATCGAGCCGGCTGCCCGGCGCCGCGCCGCGGACGACAGGTATGTCGGCAAGCAGGCCGCGGGACTTTGCCGCGATTTCGCCCGGGTCCAGGCCCAGCTTGGAGAGCACCGCCGCGACGACTCCGTTCCCCTCCTCTGCGAGGGCGACCAGGAGATGCGGCGGCCGGACTGCCTGATGGTGGCTCTCCGCCGCGATCGCCTGCGTCCGGCGCAGGGCCTCGTTCGCCTTCTGGGTGAATCTGTCAATGGGAATCATGTCCTGCTCCTTCCCGCAGTCGCGCACTCGATCCGCGCCCTAGCGGACGGGAATCCGCCGGGACCGGTCCAATGGCTCCCGTTTCGGGAGCCTGACCTCGAGAACTCCGTCGGAAAAGGCAGCCTCGACGCCTTCCTCATCGACTTCGCACGGCAGGCGGAAGCGGCGGACGAAGGGGCCGTGCTCCCGCTCGGAGCGGCGAATCCGCATCCTCGCGTCGGCGATCCTGCGCTCTCCCCGGATGCTCAGGACGGAGTCGTCGATTCGAATCTCGATGTCCTTCCGGTGCGTGTCCGGGACGTCACCTCGCAGGACGTAGGCCGAATCGGTCTCCTCGATGTCGAAGGCCGGCATCCACGCCTGCCCGGGGCGGCAGGCCGAGAAGACTCGGGCGGCATCGCGCCAAGGGTGCGCTGGATGACGATGAATCAGGTTCATGGCTGTTCCTCCTTGGGCGAACTCTCTGCCACCGACCTCAGTTTACGCGAATCCGGAGCGATGTCAATATGGTGGAGCATAAAATCTGAGTGTATTACTATCAAGTTATCTAATCTCACAGCTTCGATCACGAATTGAACACCCAGCCGACGATGCCTGGCCGGAAACTCGCGGCGGTTTCGCCTGCGCCAGTCTGGGCTCCCGTCGGAGGAGCCGTTCTGCAGGGGGCCTGGACGGGATCGCGGTGAGCTGCGGTTGGAACGTGCGGAGCGTCCCGCACCTGGTCAGGTGCTCCCGAGGCGCTCCCCGGATGTCGCTCGGCATGTAGACCCGGACGGCCCTGGCAGCGTTGAGGGGCAGGCATGCTTGATGCCGGAGACCTCGCGACGGTCGGATCCGACACGAGTCGGCGAACTGCGGATCCGGGTCCGGAGGCGCGACATCGCCTTCGTCCGAAGAGCAATGCCGCACCCTGCGACATCACGGGCGAGAGGACCGGGGAACGCCCGGACGGGACGCCACGCTGCGCGTTCCGGCCGACGCTCCGTTTGCTAGGCGGCGGACGGGATGGCTGCTTCGTCCCCGGCGGGCGCCGGGCTTCCGCTCGCCGTGGCCTCGATAAGGTCGCAGGTGCGGGCGATCGGGTCGATTCCGCGGAATCTCTTCCGGATGTCCCCCGCCCGTCGCACGACCTCGGGATCCGCGAGCGACTCGAGCCTGCGAGCCAGCCGGTCGCCACGGAATTGCTCGGGCAGCAGCATCCTTCCCACTCCGAGGCGCTCGAGACGGACCGCGTTGTCGGGCTGGTCGAACGTCATCGGCATCACCAGCTGCGGCAACCCGGCGGCAAGCGCCTGGGCGGCTGTCCCGATCCCCCCGTGATGCACGAGCGCGCCGCATCGCGGGAGCACGGCGCTGAACGGCGCGTAGGCGAAATGGCGCACGCCCGCGGGCAGCCTCGAGGGAAGCTGCTCCGGATAGCGCGTCAGCAGCAGACCGCGCCGTCCCAGGCGGCGGCATGCGTCCGCGGCCGACTCGAAGAACCGCTGCGCCTGCCGGTTGCTGGAACCGGGCGCAAAGGCGATCGGAGGGTCGCCGGCGCTCTCCGCGCCGGCGAGAAACGCTTCCAGGTCCCGAGGCACCTGCGACACGTCGCGCTCGTCGTAGAGCGGGAATCCGGTGAGCGACGTCGCGGCCGGCCAGTCAGGCTGCCGAGCCGCGAACCAGTCGGGAAAAAGCCCGATCACGCACTGGGGGGAATGCCACCAGTGGTGCGCCACATGGCGGGCCGGCGGGAGCCCGAGCTCGGCCCGGAACCGGTTCAGCGCAGGGGCCAGCGCCAGATCCGCGAAGCGGTCGCCAAGCGACACCACAAGCCGCCTGGCCGGCTTGGGCCAACGGCTCGTGGACCCGATCCAGCGCGACGGGACCGGCATGTCCTCAACGCTCCACAGGGTCGACGGCGCCAAATGCAGAGTCGCCAGCGGGACGCCCAGCAACTCATGCGCGACTCTGGCGCCGAACGCAAGCGGATGGCCCACGACGACGGTGTCGCCTTGCGCCGCCTCGCGCTCCACGTGGGCGTAGACCGCCCGTGTGCTGTGGCGGATGATCTTCGCGAGGACGCCGAAGCCGCGGAACTGGCTCCAGAGTGCGGGGTGGGCCGTGGCTTCCTCGAACTGTTCGCGGGTTCCGACCTGCAGAAGCGGCAGCCCGTGCCGCTCGAGCAGCGGCGCGAAATAGGCGTTCGTGGCGAAGCGCACCGAGTGTCCCCGCTCGCGCAGCGCGAGGGCGATTCCAACGAACGGATGCACGTCGCCCGCGCTTCCGATCGACGCGATGAGCACCTTCATGCCTGGTTTCCTGCCTGCCTTCCGGTCCGGTCCCTCCGCTGCCGCTACGTGTTCCCTTGCGCCGGGCCTCCGCCCCGTCGGCGCAGCCACTCGACCGCGCCCAGGAGCAGAAGAGCGAATCCGACCAGGAACGTGGCCACCGCAAGGATCTCCGGACTGATCTGCTCGCGGACGCCCGTCCACATCTGTCTCGGCACGGTCCGCTGTGCGAGCCCTCCGAGGAACAGCACCGTGACCACCTCGTCAAAGGACACGGCGAAGGCGAAGAGTGCGCCCGAGATGACGCCCGGCGCGATCAGCGGGAGCTGGATGCGGCGGAAGACAACCCACGGTCCCGCTCCTAGGCTGGCCGCGGCGCGAGCCAGATTCCTGTCGAAGCCGGCGAGCGTCGCGGTCACGCTGATGACGACGAAGGGCGTGCCCAAAACGGCGTGGGCGAGGATCAGGCTGACATGGGTCTGTCCAAGTCCGAGGCTGGAGTAGAAGAAGAACATGCCGGCCGCCGAGATGATGATCGGCGTCACCATCGGCGAGATCAGCAGGCCGGTGACGAGCGTTCGGCACGGCATCGAGGAGCTCGTGAGCCCGAGGGCCGCCAGGACGCCGAGCGCGGTCGCCAGGGCGGTCGCCGCGAGCCCGATCAGGAGGCTGTTGGCCAGCGCGTGCCGCCATTCCCCGTCCTGGATGACGTTGCGGTACCAGCGGAGGGAGTAGGCATCGGGGTCGAGGCTCAGCATCCCTTCGGTGAAGGTGAAGAAGGGCTCGGCGTTGAAGCTGAGCGGCACGACCACCAGCATGGGAGCGATCAGGAAGACGAACACGGCCGCGCAGGCCGCGAGGTGGAAGCCCCCGCGGAGACGGTCCCCAAGCGTAAGGCTGGTCGGGCGGGCGGTCACGAGGCCAGCCTCATGCGTTCAATGCCTACGAGCCGGTCAAAGACAGCGTACAGGACCGCCACGCAGGCCAGCAGGATGACGCCGAGGGCGGCGGCGAGCCCCCAGTTCAGGGACTCCTGCATGTGGTAGGCGATCATGTTGGAAATCAACTGCCCGGTTCGCCCCCCGACCAGCGCCGGCGTGATGTAGTAGCCGATCGCCAGGATGAACACGAGCAGCGATCCCGCCGCGACGCCCGGCATCGTCTGGGGCCAGTAGACGCGCACGAAGCCCTGCCGGAAGGTCGCGCCAAGGCTCGACGCCGCGCGCATGTGCTCCGGCGAGATGGAGTTCATCACCGCGTATAGCGGGAGGATCATGAACGGCAGAAGGATCTGCGTCATCGCAACCAGCGTGCCGAACATGTTGTAGACGAGTGCAAGCCTGCCGTCTTCGGCGACCAGCCCGACCGCGACCAGGATGTCGTTTACGACGCCCTGGTTCTGCAGCAGGACGATCCAGGAGGTTGTTCGCACGAGCAGCGAGGTCCAGAAGGGGACCAGAACCAGCAGGAGCAGCAGGTTCGACCGGGATGGCGGCGCGTTGGCGATCAGGTAGGCGACGGGGTAGCCGAGCACGAGGCAGATCGCCGTGATCGCAAGGCTGACGAGCAGCGTGCGAAGGAGGAGCGGGACGTAGATGCGCTGGTCCGGGGAGATGCGCACGACGGCGCCGGAGGAGTCCCGGTCCAGGTCGAGGGCGCGCAAGTAGTGCCGGAGCGTGAAGCGCTCGCCGGCGCGCTGCAGGGCGAGCCACGCCCTGGCCTCGCCCCAGACGGGATCCGCAGCGAGCACCGCATCGCGCCAGGACTCGGGACTCCCGGGGCCCAGAGCACGGCCCGTCGCCAGCATTCTGCTCCGCATGCCGCTCTCGATCCGGTTCACTCGGGTCGCAACCGCACCCAGCCCGCGGCGCCCGTCCAGCTCGCGGAGCTCTGTGCCCAGCGCCCGGAACGCGGGCTCCCCGGGAAGCGAGCCGCCGTCCCACCGCTCCAGCGCGGCCAGTGTCCGCGGCAGAGCGTCCGCGACCTGCGGCTCGTGCACGCTCCTCACAAGCATCAGCGCCAGCGGAGCGACGAATGTCACGACCACGAAGGCGGCCAGCGGAAGGGTCAGTGCCGCAGCCCGAAGGCGGGCGCTCCTCAGCGGGCGAGCCATGCGCTGAAGCGCTCGTTCATTTCCTCGGCGTGGTCGGTCCACCACTGCCAGTCGCTCTGCAGAGCCCGACCCAGGTTCTCCGGGGCGTTCGGCATGTGCGGGCGCATGTCGATTCCGCTCTCGAAGTGCGTCGAGATCAGATCCATTGCCGACCGCCGGGTAGGGCTGTACGCGATGTAGCGGCCGACGGCTGCCATGTTCTCGACG
Source organism: Bryobacterales bacterium (assembly GCA_028819255.1). GTDB lineage: Bacteria > Acidobacteriota > Terriglobia > Bryobacterales > UBA6623 > VXMF01. The sequence continues at coordinate 10,944 of JAPPMB010000065.1, forward strand.
CGGGAGGCGAACTTGAGGAAGTCCATCGCGGCTTCAAGATTGGGGGTTCCGGCCACGATCGCGAACTGGCCGTAGTCCAGGACCTGACCGTCCCAGACGATCGTGAAGGGCTGCCTGTCGACTGTCTGGGCCGTGAAGATCCGCCCGTTGTAGGCGGTGCTCATGGCCACCTCGCGGTCAGCGAGCATCTGCGGCGGCTGGGCGCCCGCATCCCACCACACGACCTCGTCCTTGATCGTGTCGAGCTTCCGGAAGGCCCGGTCGACGCCGTCCGGCCCGCTCAACGTCGCGTAGACCTCCTCCGGGGGCACCCCGTCCGCCATCAGCGCCATTTCGAGATTGACGAGCGCACTCCTGCGCATCCCGCGCCGGCCGGGGAACTCCTCCAGGTCGAAGAAGTCTCCGATCCTCGACGGCGGCTCTCCCGGGAAGCTCTCGTCGTTGTAGGCGAAGACAGTGGAATAGTAGAGGCCGCCCCCGCCGCATGCCGAGACGGTCCCCTCGAAGAAGTCGTCCCGGGCGGGCGTCCCGTCCGGGGCCGGGGGAAGCTGGTCGATGTCCACAAGCTCGAACAGGCCCTCGTCGCAGCCTCTGGCCAGATCGGCGAACTCGAGATCGACGACATCCCAGTGCACGCTGCCGGTGTCCACCTGGGCCCGGATCTGCGCCAGGCCGCCGTTGTAGCTTTCGAGGAGGACCTCGACGCCGCTCTCGGCCGCAAAGGGATCGAATTGCGCCCTCCTGCAGGCCTCAGCGTAGGACCCACCCCAGGACACCACTGTCAGCGAGTCGCTTCCGCATCCAGCCAGCAAGCCGACCGACGCGCATAACAAGCCGGCGCCGGCCGCCGCCCTCAGGCGTCCTGCCAGCCCTTCCCTTGTGTTCAGATGCCGTTTCATGGGACTCGTTCCTCCAATGCCCACCTTACGCGAAACGGCCCCTGCGAGTCCGGCCCCGTCACGCCGCTGGCGCTCAACCGGCTACACCGCCGCTCGCTCGTCCGGCAGCGCGCGGCAGTCCATCTGGGCCCATCCAAGCCGCACGCGATCACCCTTCAGGACGGCCCCGTGACCGACGGTGTTTGGGATCTTGACGATGAAGTTCCGGTTGCCGCACAGATCGAGCCGCATCCGCAGATGATCGCCGATGAACAGGACTTCCTCGATCCGGGCCTCGAACTCGTTCGCAAGACCACGCCGGCTGGAGAGCACCACGCGTTCCGGCCGAATCGCAAGGGCGGTGGGCTCGCCAGGCCGGAACGGACGGACCGGAACCGCCTTGACCGGTCCGCCCGGCGTCTCGGCGACGCAGGTTCCGCCGCTGACGGCGGTCACCTGACCGCGCAGAATGTTGTTGTCGCCGATGAATCTGGCGACGAACTCCCGTTCCGGTTCCTCGTAGAGAGTCTCCGGATCCGCGACCTGCTGGATCCGGCCACGGTGGAACACGGCCACCCGGGACGACATCGCCATCGCTTCCTGCTGATCGTGGGTGACGTAGACGACCGTGACCCCGAGGTCGTGCTGGATGCGGCGGATCTCTAGCTGCATCTCCTCTCGAAGACGCCGGTCGAGTGCCCCGAGGGGCTCGTCCATAAGGACCAGCCTCGGCTCGGACACGAGTGCGCGGGCGATGGCCACTCGCTGCTGCTGGCCCCCGGAGAGTTCGTCCGGGCGGCGGTTCTGGAGGCCTTCGAGGCGGACGACCTCGAGAGCCCGCCGGACCTTCTCGGCCTGACGCTCCTCGGAAACGCCCCGAATCTCCAGCGGAAACGAAAGGTTCCGCCCGACGGTCATGTGCGGGAACAGGGCGTAGTTCTGGAAGACGACGCCTATGCCGCGCTTGCGAGGGGGCGTCTCGCGAACCGAACTTCCGTCGATCAGGATGTCGCCGGCGGTGGGAGCCTCGAAGCCCGCCAGCATCATCAGACTCGTGGTCTTTCCGGAGCCGGAAGGGCCGAGCAGGGTGAAGAGCTCGCCCTTCCTCACATCGAGGTCGAGGTCGCGGACGACCAATGTCTGTCCGTCATAGCTCTTGCTGACGCCCCGGAACTCGACATGCAATTCGACGTCAGTGTCCGCCATCGCGCTAAGCCGAAATCCTCTTCTTCCAATCGGTTCCGGCGTGGGGACGCCAGCCTTGGCGGGACAAGCGTAACACACGCCCGGGAGCCAGCCGCCCCGGGGGCCTGGACGGAATTCCGGGGCCGCGCCGGAACTCCGGCGCCCCCCTCCGACATCCGCGCCAGACGACCGATCCGACCGCTGACCTACACGTCGGGAACCTGTGGGCCGGCCATCGCGATCAACGCCGCCGGGACCATGGGCAGGCCGGCCGACAAGGGACTTTCGCCACGAGGATGGAAGCACTCCCGCCCCGCGGCGCGGGTCGAGGCAGGGGCCGGGGCGTCCCGCCGGACGTGCCGCTCCAGTCCTTGGGATGGCGAAGCAGCGGCGTCCAAGGAGCCTTCAAGTCCGGTTTCGCGGGGCTCGCAAACCCCCTAGGCGACGGCCATCGCAAGGCCGCTCCACGGCACAAGCCGGCCATAATCTCGACCACGGCATGTCGCAGTGCGGACCGGCCGCTCTCTCGGCGGATTTCCCAGTCGGCTTGCTGCGTGCGCCCGATCATTCCGTATTGCGGCGCACCGGGCACGATGTTCCGGGACCTCCCCTCTTCCGACTCGCCCGCGCGGAGGCCGAAGGCGTCGCGACTCACTCACACGGAGCGGGCGCAGGCGGCCTGCAGCCGGGCGATCCGTCGGTTCGTCTCGCCACCCGCGGCGCCTGCCGGCGGCGTTCGGATCAGAAGCTTCATGGACAGGATGTCGGCCTCGTACTCGGCAAGCCTGCCCTTGTGGTCGCTCCGGTTCTTGGTGCAGATGATCCTGTAGGGTTTCCCCTTCTTCTGCGTGCGGGTGTCGATGGGCAGTCGATGCTTCCTGATCTTGTAGCGCAGGTGTCGGCGAAGATCCTGCCTCATGGGGAACACGCCGGTTCGACTGACGGGGTCCCGGCAGAACCACTTCAACCGGCGGCAGGCCTGACAGTTGCACTTCAGGTTCGCCGCAACGTACCAGTCTGTCGGGGATTTGGGACGATCGGCGCTGCGCGAGAGCAGCGAATCCGCCGCATGGCGCCAGAGGGTCGCAAAGGCGTCCTTTCCGGCGAAGTCCCGCAGGGCCGCAAGCGCCTCGGGAATCGCGCGCTCCGGCGGCACGACGTCCGGGTGTTCGGCGAACTGCCTGGCCGTCGCCTTCGTTTCCCGGTCGAGGCCCGACCGCCAGCCGAGCCGGAGAACAGCGGAAACGGATGTGGAACCGAAATCCTGCCTCTTGCTCTTGCCCCTTCCCGAGCCGCGGCCGGAGTTGCTGGCACGTCGAAGCGCTTCCGGAATCGCTTCGGTCATGGCAAGGACGGCGAGCTCGAGAGCCCTCGCCCAAGACTCCTCCCCATCGGAAGCGACCCGGCGATAGAGACGGGAGGCAAGGTTGGTGAGGCTCTGCGGGTACGCCCACAGATGCGTCCTGAACAGCTCAGGAAGGAATCGGCCCAGGACCTCCGGCCCGAACTTCCTGGCACCGCTGACGAGTTCTTCATTCTCCTTGCCGCTGTATCGGGGCAACACGATCGCGTGGAGGAACCTGGACAAGTACGGCTCCGCCCTGGCGCCCCGGGCTGCGAGCAGGCGGAGCATTTTCGCTCGGGCGGCTGCATCGGAACGGTAGTTCTCGCTAGGCCATGCATTGAACAGTCGGGCCACAAGTTCGAGCATCCGGTCATCGCTCAACCCCGGACCGGCCTCGCCGGCCTGTGTCAAGGCGTATTCCAGTGCGCCCTCCATCCCCCCCGAGAGGAGGATGTCCAGCGTCTTGGCGCGGGGCCAGATCACCAGGGCCGCGCTCCGGTATGCGTGCTCGATCGAGGGAGCGGCGTTTCCCATAGCCTCTTCCACTTCCGCATCGTCCGGATCCGCATCGTCGAGGGCGCCGAGCGGAAGGAGTTCCTCGGGCAGCAGCGGCACTTTTCCGAACGCCGGGGAGTTGCCGTCCTCGCTCTTCCAGCTGTCCAGCCAGCTCCCGTTTGCCTCGGGATGCTCGATGCCGTCGACGTCGATGTAGCTTTCGCCGTAGTAGCCGCCGCCGTAGTGGGAGTACACGGCGCTGCCGACCTCCCGGACATGCAGGACCGCCGCAAGCAGGTCGCACTGTGCCCGAGCGGCGGCCTCCGACAGGACGCCCGCGACAGCGGCATCAACGCCTTTGAGGGCGTCAAAGGAAAGTCCCGCCTCGCTGTAGCAGTGGTCCAGCCGCCACACGATCTTTTCGTTGTCCCCGCCTTGTCGGCTCCATCCGGTCAGCAACGCCGCGATCTGCCTGACCTCTTCCGCATACACAGGCGCAAGGGCGGCCTCGGCGGACCGGTCGCCGCGAAGGATGAGGTTGTACACGAGCGAAACGCGGTGCCCGCTCCTCACGCGCCGCGTCTCGTGGAGACAGTCGGCATAGAACGCGGCGTACGCGAGTTCGTCCGGGTAGCTCACGCACATGTCGACGACGGTTTCGCGGCCGTTGTGCCGAATCACGATTTCGCCGCCTTCGCCCTCGGCCGGAAGCGACACAACCAGGGTCGCCACCATGCCCTCGACCTTCTCGGAGTCGCGGTGTTCCGCGAAGAACCCACCCTCCTCGTATACGAGGAGTTTGTAGAGCTGGGCCGCGAGCCGGTCCCCAGGACAGCCGATCCCCTCGGCAATGCTGCTGATCATGCCGGCGAGAGTGGAGTCCCATGCCGACCCCTCGAGCCGCACCTTGGAGGCATCGATCTGCCAGCTGTTTCGGACGGAGGTGTCCACCAGCGTTTGCAGCCCTCGTCCATACGGCGATTGCTCCGCAGCTCGGATCAGGGATTCGACTTGGGCGACCGGGATCGGAAAGGAGATCGTCCCGACTCCCTCGACCACCAGCCGGGGCATGTGAGCCGTCGTCTTCCCGCAATAGCAATAGTCTCCAGGACGGTCCACGCTCTCGAGCAGCTCCACGAGGTGGCTCTGCCTGACGTTGTATTCAATGGTGGTGACACCCACGGGCGTCCTCCATTAACTCATTGCGACGCCCGGGGGGAACCGCCAGAGCACAGATTCCGGCGGGATCTGGCCCTGCGAAGTAGCCGCAGGTCCATCTGAACGATGGGCTCACCGGTCATTTCGCTATCCCGTGCCAGGCAGCATATCCATCGCCCACGACCTGCCATCCAAGCCCCCCCGGCCACCGGCTGGGGGCCGCCTCCACACACGGCAGCCTTAGCATCTGCCGCCAGTCCGACCGCAGCTGGTACAGGTACACATTTCCCAACCCCGCCCCACGGACGTTGTCCCGGTCCTGATGCCGCCCGTCCTCCGCCGTGCGCCCGATCTGCACGGAATCGGCCGCCCGCAGACTCGTCCCTTGCCGCTCTCGCTCCACGGACGTCTCGACCGACCAGAGCCGGTAGCCGTTGTGCCAAGGCCGCAGCGCCCGCCGCCCGCAGAAAGCGGTGCGCCGAATGCCCCCCATGGCGCATCTGCGCTCCCGCCAAGGTCGTCGCCCCCTGTCGGCGCTCGCTCGCGATCAGCGTGTTCCAGACCTGCCCTTGCGCCCTGCCCGAGACCCATTCGTCAAAGCTAGGGATCACCAAGCCGACTTTGACGCTCTTGAACCGCTGATGCAACACTCCTTGAGCCGGTCGATCCCGCGTCGGAATGGCAGCACCCACTCTTGCAGCCATGACCATCGACTCGAGCTCACCATGAAATACCGAATCTCTCCTTCATGGCGGGCGTCCTCTTCCAGGACTTGCCCGGCAGGCGATCGACAAGGGTCACGAACACACTGCGAAACGACTCCGCTGTCGACTCTTCCGTCAGGGCTTCCGCCTGTGCGACAGGTAGTAAAGGGCGAATGTCGAAGAGAATGCGCGGACGGGCCAGCTTGGCAAACATGCGCTGCTGGGCCTGTGCCCGCGAGACGGCTTGGCCGGCAAGGTCGAGATAGCGCCCGAGTATTTCGAGGATGCGGTCGACATCGAGGTTCTCGAAGACCTCGAGCGCGTGCGCAAGGTCGTATAGATCGCGCCCCTTGTCGCGCTGCAGCAGCGCGCGGAGTTTGGTCGCCATCATCTCCTCGCGGGTGTATGTCGGAACCGCCGCTCTACCGGAAAACCACGGATTGAAGATCTCCAGCGGCAACGCCGCAGGTGCATCAAACGACTCGATTTCGCGGGTGTTGATCTCAATCTTGAGCCGGATCGGCACACCGCTGCCATCCTGGGCCTCGGCGCGGAAGCGCAACTTTGGTGCGACAGAGCTCCGATCGAACCGTGCCGTCCCAAGCCACGGCTCCAAGACGACACGCAGCCGGTCCAGGATCGGACCAATTGGACCGGCTGAGGTGCGGACCAGATCGATGTCCTCCGAATAGCGCAGCGGCACCGGGAAATGCAGCTTGTTGAGCGCGGTTCCGCCGCGAAGCCGCAACGCGTCGCGCAGCATCTCGTCCGAGAAGATCTCGACCACGGCGCGGCCGATGATGAGATCCTGCTCGATCTGTCGCAGGTCTGCCCAGGGAACGACATTGCCCCAAGCCACGACATTCTGCGCCGGGATCATTTGTCAGGCTCCGGAACGCGCCGCACGATGACCCGCCATCGATGATCGAACTCGCGCGGTTCGGGCAAGAACTCCGGGTCCCGCGCCTCCTGCCGGTCCAGTTCGGTCCATGGAGGCGATCCTCGCCTCTGAAGCGCCTCACGCATCGGTCCCGTTAGGGAGCCATGGCCCAGATGCTCCATCAAATGCCCGAGACGCTGCGCGACCGGCCGCCCTGCCAGCGCTGCAAGGGCGGCGAGTTCCTCGGGATTGATCTTCCGTCCGAGGTCCGAGAGAACCGTGGCGACATTGTCGATGCCGCCGGACGCCTGCGGATAGCGCAGCAGATCGAGAGCCGTCAGCGCGGCCGACGAGATCTTCATCCTGCCAGTATCAGTCTTGCGGCTCTCGATACCGGCTCCTACCTCTTCCAAGTCCTTGCGGAAGTGAAAGGCAATCAGACTGCGGCCGGCGCGAATCCTTGGAAGGCGCTTTGCCGAGATGACCTGAAACTCCATGACAGCCTGATGCGTCGCTCCGTGCAGCTCGGCGGCCTTGAGGAGCCCGACGTAGTAGGGTCGGGCCTCGTAGCGCATGAGCGCGTCAATGTACCAGGCGGGCGGAGGCGCCCCCCACGACGCAAATTGCGGCGGCACGAGGACATAGAAGCCCCGTCGCGGACTCAGGAGCGCCTTGCGCCGTTGCAGCCGCTCGGCGGCATCCAGAAACGCGCCGTGCCCGACGCCAAGCGCCTGCTCAGCTTCCTCGGCGGTGAAAACCGTCCGGCCCTCGGAAAGCAGGCCGCTGACATAGCCTGAGAGAGCAGACCGTCGATCATGAAACATGATTCATTATCCGCTCGCAGTGCGGAATTATCCACATGGTTTATCAATTCTACGCGGAAAGTGTCGGACTACCCGCACCAGGCACGGAGATTCCTGCATCGTCTTTCGACCTCAACAGTCCGGCCCCGGCTGCGCAGGGTGACAATGTTGCTGGTGTCCGATGACGATCTGAGCCGATTCAATCGCATTAGCGGCATTGCCGCCTCCACTCCAGCGCATGCATACGCCTTGAGTAACAGGGGCCGATGGTCTCGGAGGGGGCCGATTGCCCTTCACCAGCCGCGTGGAGAACGCGGGCCTTGCGTGTGTCGGGGCGAATCGCTCGCACAGACAGTAGACCGCAAAAAACCCGGACCTTCACTAGCCCCGCTAGCGCTCCCGAGCGGCAACAAATCGCGCTGACAACGACTTGATGGCACTGGCGGCGGACCGTGCCTGAGGCCGGTGGCGCCGTTGATGGCCCTAGATGATGTTGCAGGGACTGGGCATGTACATGAGGCCGTCATGGACGAGCGGCGCTCCCTGCTGGAGCCCTGGCCCGGGAGCTCGCGACCAGACCATCCGCAGATCGCCTACGTTGTCGCGATCGACCTGATCCAGCGGACTGTAGCCCCATCCGTCGAGCGTCCGGCGCCACATGTGCCAGCCAGCCGGATCGGGATCCTCCAGCACTACGTCCGCTACCGGGACGAAACGACCACTCGACTGAGCGAGTGCCTGGCTCGCCGACAGCACGACACACGCCGCGAGCGCCCACCTGATGGCAGAACTACGTCCTCCCCGCCCCGCTCTACGCGTGTGCTTGCCGATATTGGACCGGGCTCCCTGCTCCACCGGCGGCCAACCGGAAGGGTCACGACCGGCGCGGGCCGACGATGGCCGCGACCTGCGATAGGGTGTCCTCCAACGTGCGCCCGGCGGAGTCGACGACATGCGCGGTCGTCCACGGTTCGTAGTGCCGGTCCAGCACCTGCTGCCAGGTCGGGAGCACGAGGCCGGGGATGTCCGTGACGCGCGACTCGACGCGCACGCGGTGCTGGTTCCTGTCACTGCAGACCACCTCGATCTCCACGAGCTCCACCATCAGGCGCGCCGCGGTCTCGCGCCAGTAGTCGCGAGTAATCGGCAGCGGAT
>JAPPMB010000154.1 GCA_028819255.1 Bryobacterales bacterium
CATGCGGAAGAACCGGACGTAGAGATCGTTCAGGCCTTGGCCCTCCGGCTTCCGCACCCGCTTCGTAGTGCGGTAGGCTTCCGAGAGTTCGCGTTCCTCTTCCACCGCCATGCCCGCAAACCCGTTGTATGGCGGGTTGCCGAGGATCGCCAGAATCGGGATGTCCTGCTTCACAGTCGCTGCGAGGTCGCGCTCTTCTTCAAGCTCCGCGAACGGCAACGGCTTCGTCGTGCGGGGCTCCCAGCCGGTCAGCGCATTGGTGAGAAACACCCCGGCGCGCTCCGACCCGTCCTCCGCCAACGGCGCGCCCAGATTCTGCATTGTGAGGCCGACCTGCAAGTGCGCGACGACAAACGGCGCAGGCATGATCTCAAACCCGAACACCCGTTCGGTTGCCGCCCTCCTGACCTTCGAGCCCGCGAGCGCCCCGAGGCCCTGATCCCGGAGATTGAGGGCAATGCGGCGGAGCGCTTCCGCCAGATACGCGCCGGTGCCGCAACAGGGGTCCAATACATAGACGTTGTCCGCAGCGAGCCCCGCCGGGATCCCGAGATCGTCCTTGAGCGCCTTGTCCACGCGAGCCACCATGTAGCGGACCACTTCGGTCGGCGTGTACCACACGCCCAACTGCTTTCGCAGGGCCGGGTCGAAGGCCTCGAGGAACGGTTCGTAGAAGTACGGCACCGCCTCGCCTTCGTTGAACCGCGAGAAGAAGGCCGTCCGGTCCACGCGGTCGAGCGCCGCCGAGGTCCAGTCCAGCACCTCGACCAGGCCGAGCGGTTTCAAACGGCCCGGGTCGGCTAACTGCTGGAACAACGCCCGCAGCACCGGCGCACGCAGATGCCAGACCGCCTCGCGCCACCTGAACCGCTGCTGAGTACTGTAATGGCCATCGAACAGCGGGCCGATCTTCCCATGCTCGTCGCGGGACCACAGCACCCATGCCGAGAAGACGCCGTAGAAAAGCGTCTGGATCAGGGTCGAACGGAAGAGACGTTCCCCACGCTCGCCCTCGAACCGAATCCCGAGCGCCTCCTCCATCGCCGACCGGACGGCTAGCAGGGATGGAACGTTGCCCGCCGCCTCGACGCGGGCCAAACCGTCGCGGGCGTAGGAAGCCAGCAGCCACGCCAAGTCCTTGGGCTCGGTTAGAGCGGCCCGATGCGAGAGCGCCCGCACGAGATACTCGCCGAGCCCCGCGCCGACCTTGCGGGCAAAGGCACGGGGCGTGGCTACCCTCCGCCAGAAGTCGTCCGCATCCTCGGCCAAGCGGAAGGTTTCGAGCTTGGTGTGGCTTCCGACACCGTCCGTGCCCACCAGGACGAAGCTCCGTAGATTCGTGACCAGCACCAGCCCGTAGCGGTCCCGATAGCGGCTCACCTGATCGGACTCCGCCGTCAACCGAGCACTGTCATCAACGCCCTTGACCTCGACGACACCACGCTCCGGAACCTGCCCCGGCCTCGGACGGCTCTGCTGAACCTGCCTTGCCGCGTACAGGGCACAATCGGGATGGCCGGCCCCCTGATTCGCCAATTCCAGCACGCAGAACACCTTGGGCTTGAGCGTGGCTCCGACTGTGCGCAACAAGCCCTCCAGCGCCGGATAGTACGAGCGCTCCCCCGTTGCGCCGCCGGATGCGCGCACGCGCCGGAGGTCGGTAAAATACACCTCTACTGCGGCGACCAGCTTCTTGTTCGGTCCGGCCATCGTGTCTTCCCAGTATCTTGGACGGGCCTCCGCCGTGAGGCTGCCATCCAGCGACTCAAGGAAGATATCACGACGCGCCGGCTCACGGCGGCCTCGGTCTTGTCCAACGGCAAGTCAGGCCGAACGGCGCTAGGCATTGCCCCGGCGAGGGCGAGGGGCGCGGCGAACGGGTCCCGCGGCCAGAGGCCAGCCGCTTCAGAGAGCCTTCAGGCCCATCCCCGCCGAGGTGTGTGTGTTCACCTCCCGCAGAATGCCGGGATGCGGGAGGCCTACCGACGCTCAGGAGGTCGTGCTGCAGCTGCAAGAAGCCCAGCGATTGGCGACAGGATAGGAGGAAGAGCTCCGTGCTCAGCGGTGACGAACCAGAGACTGGGTCGCTATCCTTGGTCGGAAGGACGCCTCTCGGATCGAACTCTCACGAGGAGCTGGAAGCAAAGCTCCGATACCCTGGCCCGAGTAGTCGCGCATAGGCCGGACCGATTCCAAATGAGGTGCCAATGGACCCACGAGACATGAGCTACAGCGTGGTCGTGTTTCCGCTCCTCAAGACCAGTCAACCCGTGTGTCTGGGGCCTCTCACGTTTCGTTCGACTGACGACCTCGACGGGCTGTCTGAGGACCAAGCCGCCTCCGTTACGGAGATCACTAGGATGCTGTTCGCCTTGGGCGATCAGCGCGTCAAGCAGGCTTCCTACGCCATCGCCGACCGTGAAAAGGTGAACACTCCGGCGGGGCTGGACGAGCTCGGAGACATCGAGGCCGTCGTCGCGTATCTGTATGCCAGCCCGCGGCATGAATTCAATGATCTCTTCCTCGCCCCGGAGCATGCGAGCATCACTGTGCTGACTCCCAATCGTGTCGCTGCTGGGCTGGTGCGATTGTCGTGTAATGTCATCGATGTGACTCAGCCGGCGGACTTGGAACCTAGCGCAACCGGCTTCGTCGACGGCTACGACGGCGTCCTCGGGCTCCGGCACCACTTCTGGGTCACTTCGGGGTCGCGCGTGTACGGCACCACGCCGCACCCAATCCTGAACCATTCCCAGGACCTTGCCTCCGATGTCGAGCAAGCTAGGAGGGCGAGGGCAGACTACCGCTTCCTCCTAGACCTGCTGACCGAAGGCGAACGGGGCGGCGACATTGGACGACGAGTGTTTACGGCGGTTCGGTGGTTCAACCGGACGAACAGCGATCACCGGGGGGAATCTGAGTCTTTCATCTGTCTCTCGGTGGCACTTGAGACGCTCCTCCGTGTTCCCCACGGCGCCAAGAAGGATCGGTTCGTCGATTCGATCGCCTTGCTCCTCGGACGTGTGCCTCGGCTGGAGGACTGGGCCACACAGTTCTATGATGCACGGTCGCGTGCCGTCCACGAAGGAACGGTTGGACACGCCGCCTTCGTTCCAAAGTCCACCCCACGCAAACAGGAGCGAGCGACAACGTATCAGTCGCTTCTTGCGTATGGACGCGAGGTCTTTCAGCTCTGCCTCGGCACGGTTCTCACTGGTGCTTCACTTGCTTCCCAGGCCGATCTTGCGACGAAATTGATCGCGAACTCGGAGCGGTTCGAGGCCGTGTGCCGGAAATTGGACGACGACTCCCTTCCAATTGCCGACCGCCTGGCGCAGCTTGGTCCACTGGCACGCGCAATCAAACGGTACCGACATGTGGCCGACAGCGGGCTCACCGAAGATATGATGTTGGGCGCATGTCGTCGCGCGGCACGCATTACCCTAGAATCGGCCGGCGACATCGGTGAGCGATTGCGGAATGCCCTTACTGCGCTGGCCGAAGGGTCCCGGAAGGACAGCCATTTCGAGCAGTTGGATGCTCTCCGCGCGCTCCTCGATGAACTCGGGGGACTTCCAGACCGTACAGTGGCTGGAGTGACTTACCCGGTGATCACGCTAATGCAAGTTACGTGGCACTACGTCTTCCAGCACTACTTCTCAATTAGACGTAGAGGTGATGCGGATGTCGACACAGGTACGTCTGTCGGTTAGCTCTGCTTGCTCGCGGGGGAGTGAGGCTCAGAGAGCGGGGTCTTGGCGGTGCCGATCAGCGCAATTGGCCACCGGTGCCCCAAGCCTCAAATGTGTCCGCTCCATGTCGGAAAGCGGGTCTCTCAGGAAAAGTCGCTAGGTTCAACAGATTCGAGTTGGCCAGCGAGAGCCGCGATCCGGGTTCAGTCGACCGGACGGCTTGACTTGGTGCATGGGGCTCCGCTCGTCCCGTCGAGACCCGGTTCTTCGACGGTTCGCACGAAGGCTGCGACGAGCTTCTTGACGCGTCGGCTCATCTGCTTGGATCATACGCAGGCGGAGCGTAGGTCGGCGACGGGCGCACCGGTGACCCGGTCCGGCGAGCGGAACTCCCAACCCGCCGACTGCTCCGGTAGCGGCGCGGAGAGCCGGACGTTCGACGGTGGTGGACCGCTCCTTGGCCAGGCCGCGATGTTGAACGCTGCGTAGCCTGATGTAGGATCCGCTTCGGGTCCTGATCTAGGCCTGGGGACGCTTCCTGAACGCCTCTCCGGGCACCGTCTGGAACTGCGCTCTCCGGGCCAGTGCGGGCAAGCTCCTCAGCCTGCTGGCCGCCAGCCGCATGGACGGGAGGGCGACGGATGCCCCGTCACTCCTTGGTGACGGCCCTACCCGTACCCGTCGGGGACCGGCGATCGTCGATCTTGGCCGATCCTACGGTCTGTAGGTTTCCCGAATAGCCCCGGAACGACCGGAAACTGCCTCTGGCCCCGTCAAGGAGGCGTCAGGTCTCCGGTGCCTGCTCCCCGGCCCGCCTGACAGGCGGCTCAGTCGGCTATGAGCCACCGCCGCTCGAACAGGTCAGAGCGTATGTAGGCGGCCTCCGCCTTGCTTGCCATAGGTACCGCCCCCACGCATCCATGATCTCGCAGCGGCGGTCCAGAAGGTCGGTCCTACTGTAAACGGCCTCGACCTTGTTGCCCGCGGCATGGGCGAGCGCCCTTTCGGCGACCTCGTGGGGAACTCCCGTCTCGGAGCACTAGTCCCGGAACGAGCTGCGGAACTTGTGAGGCGTCGCCTTCGTCCCGTCGAGAGCCCGTCCGATGGACTGGCGGGCAATCGGCTTCACGCCCCGTCCGCGGAAGACGAACGGTGAATCGGACTTCGCTTTGGTGAGCACCCGCAACGTGGCCGACAACAGCGGAACACGGTGTTTCTTCCTCGTCTTTCATCCTCGAAGCCGGGATCGTCCACATGTCGCCGTCGATCTCGGACCAATTCGCCCCGGCAACCTCCGCACGCGACAGGCGGTCAGCACGACGAACCGCGCGGCGAGGCCGTTGACGTTGCTCTTGATTGCTTGGTCTTCGCGGGGGCTTCGGCAACCCGGTCGTGAGGGAACGCTCGATGGTGGCGGACGTGGCCGTTCACGTTGGGCAACGCGGCCTTGATCTCCTCGCCCGCCGAGTTGTCGGTGCGATGGCCTAGGGCAACGGCCCACTTTATGACCGCCTCGATGCGCTGGCTGACCTTCTTCGCCGTCGCCGGGACGGAGGCCGACAATGATCTCGAAGTCGGGATGGTCCTGGGCCGCATGTGACCGGAGCAGGTCAGGGAAACCGGAGTCGCGATCCGTCGTGGGCTTGAGCAGGGACACGCCGGGAAGGCTCCCAAGGGAGCATGGATCGAGGGGCTGCCGCCGGAGCCCGGCCATGGCGACGGTCGCGGCCAAGTAGTACGCGCCCGAGGCCGCCGCGAGGGTGCCCAGAATCAGCGTCAGGTCCACTGCCGGTCAGCACACTCGCTGTGCGTCCCGCTGCGCGATCAGGCACAGTTCCGCGGCCTTGAACGCATGCTCCTGCGTCATCGCCCGCTCCGTGCGCTCCAGACAGTCTAGGATCAGCTGCCCGAAGAACGGAAAGCTCACCGTGCCACGCTTCCAGGCGTGGTGCTCTCCCTTGCCGTTGACAAGAAACAGCTGGTCCGACTCATTGTCGCGGCCCACGTCGAGGTACTTGCGCAGTTCCATGTAGCCTTCCGTCCCCAGAATGAACGTCCGGCCGTCGCCCTAGGCGCCCAGCCCGTCAGGGGTGAACCAGTCCACCCGGAAGTAGTTCGTCGCCCACGAGGGAGACGTCGCCGAAGTCCTCGAGTTCGGGGTATTGGGGATCGTCGTAGTTCGCCACCCGGCTGGACGTGAGCGAGGTGTCCCTAGTGCCCGCGAAATATAGGAACTGCTCGATCTGGTGACTGCCGATGTCGCAGAGGATTTCGCCGTTCTGCTAATAGTTGAAGAACCATGGCGGGCGCGCCTCGGCGCTCAGCCTGTGGAGCCCGATGCCGAGGTGCGGGTGTGGAAGTGCTGGTCGTGGCTGCGTTCGCCACTGTCATGCTCGGAGTCGACCGCCTCGCACCCGAGCCGGCCCTGACGTACCGGGAGTCGATCACCGCAGACGGCCAGCCGTACGATCTCGGACGGGGCCGCGTGTTCCTCTACTTCTTCAACCCCAGCTGCATGCACTGCCTGGATGCGGGCCAGGCCATGGCGAAGCATGACTGGCAGGTCGATTTCGTGGGGATACCGACCCAGGACCCGGACTGGGGACCGGGTTTCGTCCAGGACGCCGGGCTGCGGGACGTGCTGCTGTCCCCGGATGTGGAGACGCTCCGCGAGACGTTCGTCTTTCAGGACGTGCCGTATGGAGTCCTGATGGAGGATGGCGCGGTCATCGAGGACGTAGTCTTCTGGGAAGAGCCCGGGCTGGGCGAGACGCTCCGCGAACACGACTTCATCCGTTAGCCCTCGGTGAATCCGCGCCCGTTCTGCAGGAGACTATCATGGCGGGTTGGCACTGCCCGCAACCATCTCCTGCAAGGTCAGCTCCGAGTCCGCCGGCTATCTGACCATGAGCGCGGTCACGCGCGTGGACGTGCCGCTGGACGACCTTGCGGCCAGAATCCTGGGGATCTGCGGCAAGGACCCTCGACGTGTTGCCGGCATCCTGAGGCGCGGAGCCCTCGTCAGCGGCGACACGCGGTACCGCTGGCGGCCACTGCCGCCGTCGGACGAGGACGTGGCCGCCTTGCTGCAGCGATTCCCCGATCACGATCCCGACCTGGAGCTTGACGCCTCGCTGTGTTTCCGCATGGTGTTCCGCGGGCCCAGAGGCGAATTCGAGATCACGCGCGAAGCCGGGCAACAGCGCAGATTCCTGCGCCGGAGGGCATTCTGGGATGAGGCGGTGGCACTCATTGCAACACTCTCCCCACGCTGCCAGCGCCATTCGTACTCGGACGGCGCAGATGTCTTCGCGGCGGACCTCACGCCCAGTTCCCGAGCCACGCTGCGAGACCTGGGCAGTCGTTTGCGGTACACCGCGCTTGCGGCCCAGTTGCGGAACCTGCCGCCAGGACGGGTCTTGCTCTTCGTCGAGCGTCGGCCGACACCGTGGCCCGTTCCTCCGGCTGCCACCCGCCCGGCTCGCCGGTGCGATCAAACGCGGATGGGGAAGCCGGGCAATGACAATTCGGTGCCACCGCCCTCTCTTGGGCTGAAGTAGGATGGGATGGGAGACCGCTCGCGCGGACTCGGGCCCGACATGCCGGCCACGGCCACCGTCACGAAGCAAGTTCCCGCTGCGGCCCCGGGCACCCGGGAATCGGCGCCGCCGGAGCACGACGGCGTCGAGTACCCGGAAGGGCGCTGGATCGCCCAGAGCATCTGGCACGGCGACGCGGTCGGCCCGGCCCGGGAGGCGTTGGTCCACCACTTCAGGGGGCGCAAGGACGTGCTCGTGGCCATGGAGCTGGTGGTGTACTACCAGCGCGGCAACAACAAGGCACGCCTGCAGCCGGACCTGCAGGTGGTGTTCGGCGTCGGCCGCGGGAACCGCGGCTCGTTCAGGGTCTGGGAGGAAGGCAAGGCGCCGGACTTCGTGCTGGAGGTGGCGTCGCCGTCGACGGCGGAGAACGACGCGCGGCACAAGGCGAGGGAATACGCCGGGATCGGCGTGCGCGAGTACTGGCGGCTGGATCCGGAGGGGTCCCTGATGAGGAGGCCTCTTGAGGGCTACTCGGCGAGCGGTGGGCGGTACGGCCCGGTGGAAGCCGTCGAGCGCGACGGAAGGGGCGTCTGGCTGCGGAGCACGGTGCTGGAGCTGGATCTGAGCAGCCGGACGGAGGACGGGGCGACGGTGGTGGTCTTCCGGGACCCGGACACGGGGAAGGAGTTCACCGGCGAGCTGAAGGAAGCAGAGCGACGGCTGAGGATCGCGGAGAAGCGGGCGAGGGCGGCGGAGAAGCAGGCGCAGGACGAGGCCGACCTGAGGCGCACTGCGGAGGAGCAA
Source organism: Bryobacterales bacterium (assembly GCA_028819255.1). Classification (GTDB taxonomy): domain Bacteria; phylum Acidobacteriota; class Terriglobia; order Bryobacterales; family UBA6623; genus VXMF01. The sequence goes on from JAPPMB010000154.1 coordinate 8,039, forward strand.
GCGCAAGAGGAGGCGGGCCTGAGGCGCGCCGCGGAGGAGCGAGTGCGGGCATTGGAGGAGCGACTGCAGAACGTCACGGCACGTGCCACCCGCATGGGCCGCAAATCGTAATGACAAATCTCCAGATCGCTCGGTGCAGTCGTCCGTCCGCCATAGGTTCGAGCTAGACAAAGGCTCCCAGGTGCGTCCCGCTTGCAGCGCCGGGAGCCGGCATGCGAGCCCTGGGCGGACGTTTGCGCTACACCGTGCTTGCGGCCCAGTTGCGGAACCTGCCGTCAGGACGAGTCTTGCTCTTCGTCGAGCGTCGGCCGACACCGTGACTCGCTCGGCCGGGTGCCGAGCGCCGGAACCCCGGATTGCATTGCGCCAATAACAGGCGCGTGCTGGAGATCCGCGGCGCTGGCGCTCGGCGACGGATGCGGGTAAGTGTTCCCGCCTATGCGGAGCGGGAGGCCGAAAGCGCCGTCCACGCCACCCGAAACGCTCCGGCGCCGCAAGATCGCCGCTTGCGCCCTCATCTTCCTGTCCCTGTTGCGGGACGGGCAAGGTCACCGAGGCGGCACGGGCCCACGTCGTTCGGAACAAGGCGGAGGCCGTCTACGCGTGGTCGGACCGGTTCGAGCGGCTCATGGACGATTGGGCCGACTACCTCGCCAGCGACGGCCGGTGGTGTCCGCTAGCGGCTGGGGCCTGAGTCCCGGTCGACGTCACGTGCCAGTTCGAGACCGGACTCGATAGGGCGGATCGGAGAATGCGCGCGCCGGGACGATGATCTGGCGGACGGAGCATCGCCGGGTGCGCGACCCTCTTTCCGCGCTTGCGCCTGAAGTCTGCGGATATCGTCGCGAATCTTCGCCTCGGCGCGCGCGTTGGCGGTCTTTCGCTCGGGACTCCAGTGCTTCGTCAACTCGGACCAAGGGCGGTGAGTCACGGTTTACGGCTCGTAGGAACGAATCAGACCTTACCGGCGCAGCTCGTTCAGATAGCGATCATAAGCCATGTCCGCACGTGGGAAGCAGGAGTCGTAGTACCGGCTCCCCTGCGTCTTGGGGGCGGCTGCCAGGGAGATCGCCGTGCGCCGCAGGTCGAACGCGTAGAACGCCCGGTCCGGCCGACCCGCCGCTCTGGATGCGGAGTTCGCGCATTTGGCTGTGGCGGGACTGCTTGACCGCCGAGCAGTGCGGGTATGGCAGCCGCGGTCCCTGTTTCGTGAGCATGTTGATGATCCGCGACACGTCGTCTTGCGCTCGTGCGGACAGCGCGTCCCACCACGATTCGAATTCGTCCGTGTACTCGACCTCGAAGGGCATGACGGGTACCTTCGCACGGTCTGGACCACATCGACCGCGGCTCTTCGAAGCGCGCGCGAGCGGCGGTGCCGGCACCCAAGCGGCAAGCCGCTCGGCAGACATGCGGCGAATGGATCAGGCGGGCCGGTGGCGTGATCCAGAGCTCAGGCTGTGTGTCCTATAATCCCCCCAGTCACGCGTCACACCGCCTCGGACAGGGGAACCGGTTCGGGGAAGCCATCTCGTGGCCAGCGGCCGGCGGCGCAGATTTCTGCGCGAGCTGCGGGTGTCCGATCGAGCCACAACGCCGGGAGAATCCGGGTGCCAGGCCGGAGGAACTGCCATGAGAGCCAGTTGGATCGAAATCCAGGCCGCCGCCCGTGCGCCGGCGGTCATGCGGACGCCCGCCTGCGGCCTGTCGGCTGGCCGGTCCGAGACCTTTGTGCACGGCGCGCCGCTCCTTGCGTCGCTGCCGTTCATTGATCGCGGGCTCCTGGCGGCGTCCGGCCTGAGCGCTCCGGCAGGTGTCGGCATCAATCAAGCGAGGTCCGCCCAATGCACCGAGTGCTGAAGATCGAGTGGGATGCCGTCGCCGGCATTCTGGCCGCGGTTGTCGCGATCATGCTGCATTTTCTGCATGTGATCGACACCGAAGTGCTCTCTGTGATCACGCTCGTCCTGATTGCGGCGATGTTTCTTCGGCTGCTCAGGTCCGAACATGGACAGCGGCGGATCGCAGCCGGCCTTGATCGGGGCGAGCGCTTGCTCGGTCAGCTCGCACGGAACACGAAGCCGCCGGACGTGCTGGTCATCGGCCCCCGAGAGCTGCGGCGCGCGAGCACTGGGTTCGCTCGGGACGCAGCCGGCGAGATGGTCTGGTTCAACGTCTGCCTCTCGATGTTCGAGCGGCAGGCGCTCTTTGACGCGTTGTTGCTCCCCGCGATCGAGAATCCGTCGGTAACCGCCATCAATTTCGTTCTGGACAAGCGTCAGCAACCGCAATGGGAACGCGACGTCTGGCCGAAGGTGGTGGACTGCAATGGCACCGAAAAGGTCTCCGCCCCGAAATGGACCAGTCTCGACGAGGACGTGTCGTTCATTCTCGCCGACATCCCCGCCGCAGGAACAGCCGAATGCCTGCTCAGCTTCTGGGGCGAACCCTTCATGGCCCGCCACGTTGGCCGGGACGTGCCGCGCTACATCTTCCATGTGACCGGGCACTCCGAACTGATCGAGCGCCTGGCGGAACTCGACCGGGAGCACCGGCTGTCGGGCTGAACCTAGTTCGGCGGGCCGTCCGACGGCCCACGGCCTCGGCGCTTCTTTCCCGTGTCTCGTGACTCGCGTTGTGGGACATGACTCTCCTCGGGCCGCTCCCGACGTCCACACTCGTTCTCGTCTTCGACTGCCACGTCATCTCCGTCTGCTGCTTTTCGCCGGGCCGCACCCGACATTCCGGTCCAAATCCCATGATCGTGCGGCTGCTCACCCCGATGGCATGAAATCTGGAGGCCTCGTCCTTGAGGCCCGGGTGGAATACGTGGTCACCTGTCGGTGAGCGGAAGCGGGACGAGGTCGAGAAATGTATTGGCAGATCCGTCTCCGGACCCAAACTGACCCGGCCTTCCCGAGTCGCGCCCCGCATTGTTTCCGCTCCCCCTGGGGGGAGTGTGGACGAACAGCAAAACGACGCCGTCGCGCAGACGGCTGGCAAGTTCCGGGAAGGCCGCCCCGCTTCCGCCGGAAAGGAGCATACGCCATGGACAAGTTCGATGTGGACGAGATGCACGTCGTGGAGCCCAGAGCCGCGGGCATCGACGTGCACAAGATGCAGCTGACGGTCAGCCTGCGGCTGTGCGAGCCGGGCCGTCCGTCCGCGCTCACGCTCACCGGCACGTTCGCGACCCATCCGCAGGGCCTGCGCGAGATGGCCGGCTGGCTCGCCGAGCACGAGGTGGGCGCGGCGACGATGGAGGGCACGGGCATTTACTGGGAAAAGCCGTACCGCACGCTGGAGGCGGAGGGCGTCCGCGTGCGGCTGGTGCATGCGCAGCATGTGAAGCAGATCAAGGGCCGGAAGACGGATGTCGCCGACAGCCTGTGGCTGGCCCGCATCTGCCAGTTCGGCCTGGCCCGCGCCAGCTTCGTGCCGAGCAAGGAGTTCTCCGACCTGCGCCAGCTGTGCCGCTACCGCCGCAAGGTCGTCCGGGACCGCGTGCGCCTGCGGCACCGCATCCACAAGACCATCGACCGCGAGGGCCTGCACGTCGGCGGGGTGCTCAGCGACCTGTTCGGCGTCAACGGCCGCAGGATTCTCGACGGGCTCGTCTCCGGCCTGGACGCGGAGCGGATCCTGGCCGGGCTGACCGCGCACGTGCGCGGCAAGCTGGACCACTTGGCACGCGCCCTGGAGGCGGAACTGGATCCGCATTCGCTGTGGTGCCTGCAGGGGCTGCTGCAGGACTGCGACGCGGCTGAGCGGCGCATCCAGGAGCTCGACCAGCGCGTGGAGGACGCCCTCGCCGCCGATCACCGGCGGCAGCTGGACCTGCTGGAGACCATTCCGGGCATCGGGCGCACCAGCGCCCATGCGATTCTGGCCGAGATCGGCCCGGACCTGGCACGGACGTTTCCCACCGCCCAGAACCTGGCCTCGTGGACGGGCATCTGCCCGGGCAACAACGAGAGCGCCGGCAAGCGGCGCTCCGGCCGCACCCGCCGCGGCAACGAGACCCTCAAGGTCACGCTCACCGAATGCGCGCATGCCGCGGCCCGCACGCTCGGTTCGCAGTTCCACGGCTATCATGGCGCACTCACCAAGCGCATCGGATACAGGAAGGCGGTCACCGCCACGGCGCACAAGCTGCTGCGCGTCATCTACGCCGTGCTGCGGGACGACCGGCCGTACCGCGATCCGCAGGTCGACTACGAGCGCCTCTTCGTCAAGCGCAACGCACCGCGCTGGCTGCGGATGCTGAAGAAGCACCGGCTCCTGGAGGAGCTGCAGTAGGAGGCCCAGCCCACCAGCCGCCATCCGCGGCGCGCCCCCGCCCACACGCCGGTATCCGTTGACTTACTCGGGGCATCACCGGGATCGGACAGCACCTCCGGGGCCGTAGCCGCAACACAGATTCCCTCGCACCGCTCAACCACGCGAGCGGGCTGGGGGGAGTTGTGTCTCCTCAACCCAGGGGATTTCACAGCAAACAGTATTCGTGAGAGGACCATCGAGGAGAACGCCGGACCGCGCCGATCCTGACCGGCGCCTCGGGCTGACGAATCTGTCGGATGCCTGCCGGTGAGTCTCTTGGCGGACCCCGCCGGGCAACCGTCCGGACCGCAGAAACTGTCATTCTGGCCGCATCCCTGTGCAGTCGCTCCCGGTTCGCCCCATGCGAAATGGAGTAGCATACTCAGTGGAGATCCAATCTATGCCTCAGGAGCCCACGATCCAACGACGAGACTTCACCAAGACCGCAGCCGTTGCGGCCGCGACCGCGGCGACCATGTCGGCCGGCAGCAGCGTGATCGGCGCCAACGATCGCATCCGTGCGGCGGTGCTCGGCGTAAACGGCCGCGGACAGAGCCACATGTACGGCCTCCAGCCTCTCAAGAACGTGGAGGTCACGGCGCTCGTCGATCCGGACCTCGAGATCGCCCGCAAGCGGGCGGGTGAACTCGAGAGCAAGCATGGGCACAGGCCCAACGTCGTCCAGGACCTGCGCGAGGTCATCGACGACAAGGACATCGACGTGATCACCATTGCGACGCCGAACCATTGGCATACGCTGGCGGCGATCTGGGCCTGCCAGGCGGGCAAGGACGTGTACGTGGAGAAGCCGGCAACCCATACGTTCAACGAGGGTCTGAGCCTGATTGCCGCCGCCAGGAAGTACGACCGCATCGTCCAGCACGGAGTGCAGCTGCGCAGTTCGGAGGCGATCCGCGAAGCGGTCCAAAAAATGCGCGAAGGGGCGATCGGCGACGTCTACATGGGCCGGGCCACCATTTTCAAGTGGCGCCCGCCACTCGAGGCCCATCCTGACGAGGATCCGCCTCCGACGCTCGACTACGACCTCTGGGTCGGCCCGGGGAAATGGCGGCCCTACTCCAGAAATCACGTCCACTACAACTGGCACTGGACCTGGGACTTTGGAAACGGCGAGATCGGCAACCAAGGCATCCACGAGCTGGACATGCTGCAGTGGGGTCTGGATGTCGCGCTGCCCGACGAGGTCGTGTCGTCAGGAGGGCGGTACATCTGGGACGACCATCGCGAGACGCCGGAGATGCTCACCACGCTGATGCAGTTCCGTAAGGAGCGCAAGATGGCGGAGGTCGCCGTCCGCTTCTGGCACTCCAACCACGAGACCCGCTCTGCCAACGGCAACATCTTCTACGGCTCGGAGGGATATCTTGTGGTGTCGGGGTACACCAAGTGGGAGATCTTCCGGGGACGGAAACCGGAGCTCGACGAGAGCGGCGAGGCGCCCACCAGGCACTACGAGAACTTCATCAAGGCCGTCCGCAGCCGGAAGACCGAAGACCAGCACGGACCGGTCGAGAGCGCCCACCACTCTGCCGCCCTTGCGCACCTTGGGAACATTGCCTTCCATCGTGGCCGGAAACTCGAGTTCGACCGGAAGGCCAACCGCTTCACCAACGACGAGAAGGCCAACAGCATGCTGTCGAAGTCCTACAGGGAGGGCTTCGAGGTTCCCGCGCCGGAATCGGTCTAGCCGCGACTTTCCAGCGCCTGTCCGCCGGCTCGGAAGGGCTGGCCTTGAGGGCCCGGTGCCCGGCTTCTCATTCTGCAGATGAGAGGTGCCGTGCCGGGAGCCCGAACTGACCGAACCGAGCTCCCGATCCGGTATCTGCCCCCGGCAGGGTGCGATTCGCGGGGATTTTCCGGTCCGCAGGGATCAGGCGGGAAACCCCGGACGCCCTTCTTCCGCCCCAACAATCGAGGCCACACGGCTGCAGCGGCCGCCGCGGGTGGCGCAAGTCCTCTGCCGGAGTTCCCAACCCGGCTGGTCGCATAGCCGGCAACGGAGGGGAGACTCATGCGGACACGATCCAGGTTTCAGAGCATCGGGGCCACGGCGGCGATGCTCGTTCTTTCGGTGGCGCCGGCCTTGGCGCAGACCGACACCGGCACAATCACGGGCCTTGTCGCGGATGCGTCCGGCGCCGCCGTCGCCGGCGCCTCCGTGCAGGCCGTGAACCAGGGCAACGGTCTGGAATACGGAACCCAGAGCAGCGCGACCGGCAACTATGTGATCACCGCGCTGCCGATCGGAACGTACGACCTCACCGCGACGAGCGAGGGGTTCCAGACGCTCTTCCGGGCCAACCTCACGATCAGCGCGGGAACGCGCGCCCGGGTTGACATCGAACTCCAAGTCGGCTCCGTGACGGAAACCGTCGAGGTGACGGCCGAACTGCCGCTGCTGGAGTCGGAGACCTCCAGCCTGGGACAGGCCATTGAGAACACCACCATCACCCAGATGCCCCTCAACGGCAGGAACTATCAGGAGCTCGCCGTGCTCACCGCCGGCGTGCTGCCGAGCCGCCGCCAGAACTTTGTGGAGGATGCCTTCAGCGTCAACGGAGCCGGCTTCGACCAGAACGTGTTCACGCTGGACGGCGCCGACAACAACAACTACTTCAGCGGCGTCGTGGTGGCGTCGAACCAGGCCGTCAAGCCCTCGATCGACGCCATCCAGGAATTCAAGATGGAAACGCACAACTACGGCGCCGAATTCGGCCGCGGCGGCGGTGCCATCGTACAGGTGACGACCAAGTCCGGAACCAACGACTACCATGGCACGGCGTTCGAGTTCCTGAGGAACGACAAGCTGGACGCCAACGACTTCTTCAACAGCGGAAGACCGCAGCCCCCGTTCCGGCAGAACCAGTTCGGAGCGACCTTCGGGGGACCGCTGGTGAAGGACCGGATGTTCTTCTTCGGCAGCTACGAGGGAACCCGGATCCGCGAGAAGCTCACGCGGCTGAGCATCATCCCGACTCCCGAGCAGGTGCGCGGGGACTTCTCGGGCATCGCCGCGATTCACGATCCGGCTTCCCAATCCGCGGATGGCGCCAGGATCCGGTTCGCCGACGACAGGCTCCCGGCGAGCCGCATCGATCCCGTTTCGAAGCAGATGGTCGAGCTGTATCCGGCACCCAATCGGGCGGGCAGGCAGAACTATCTGTTCAATCCTTCCCGCAACCGCGACGATGACAAGGTGGACGGCCGCTTCGACTGGCGGGTCGCCACGAACCACACGGTCTTCGCTCGCTTCAGCCACCTGAATTTCGACCGCCTAGAGCCCGGGAACCTGCCATTGCCGGCGAGCGGGGGCAACACGGCGGTCCGGTTCTCCCGGGCCAAGACCGGCGTGGTCAACTGGACCGCAGCGATCGGCGGGAGCATGGTGAACGAGATCCGCGTCGCCTACAACCGCCTGGTCGGCGGGATCGACACGCCCACGCAGTCGCAGCTTTGGAAGGAGTTCGGGTTCAAGGGGCTCTTCGATCGCGAGGACATCAACGGTCTCCCGGATTTCCGGCCGTCGGGCTACCGGACCGTGGGCGACCGCAACTTCGCGCCCGACCCGCGCAAGCAGGATGTCCGCCAGATTGTCGAGAGTTTCTCGATGACCAAGGGCAACCACTCCCTGAAGATGGGTGTCAACATTCGCAACTTCGTGCGGTGGTCGGGCATCACGAACTTCGCCAGAGGCCGGTTCTGGTTCAATGGCCAGTTCACCCGCGCTGTGGCGGGAGTTCGCGGCGGCGGCGACGGGCTCGCCGACAGCATGCTCGGCCTGACGAGCAACATGCGGTTCAGCACTCCGCTGAACGTCAGGCGCCACGCCTACGCCTACGAGACCTACATCCAGGACAATTGGAAGGTCACGCCGAAACTGAGCCTGAATCTCGGATTGAGGTACGAGTACCAGTCCCCGTACGTGGAGCAGAACGATCGCGCTCAGAACTTCATCATCGATCCCGACGACGCGCGTTTCGGGACGCTCATTCCAACCGGAAGCGGTGTCGAGGGCCGGTCGTTCCGCAAGCGCGACCTGAACGATTGGGGACCGAGGATCGGGCTCGCCTACCAGGTGACTCCGAAAACGGTAATCCGGGCCGGATACGGCATCTTCTACGTTGGGACCTTCAGACTGCCTGTCCTGGCCGACCCCACCGCGAATCCTCCGTTCTACTTGCAGAACGACATCCGCACGCAAGTGGCGAGCGCGACGTCGCAGGTCGTCGTGCGGAACGGCGTTCCTCCCGACGCGTTGAACCCGGATGTGATTCGTGGCCGTTCGCTCGTGGGCGTCTGGCCGTTCAATTTCCGGAACGGCATGACCAATCAATGGAACTTCAACATCCAGCAGTCCCTGCCCGGCAACTCGCTGATCTCATTGGCTTACGTCGGCTCCAACACCGTGCATACGGAGAGCAGCGCCAATTTGAACCAGCCCGAGCCCGGGCCGGGCGGAATCAATCCACGCCGCTGGTTTCCCCAGTTCGCGAACATCACGACGAACCCGGCGATAGGCGGGGCAAACTACCAGGGGCTGGAGGCCAAGTTCGAGCGGCGCTTCAGCGGCGGCTTCTCCGTTCTCAGCGGATACACCTGGAGCAAGAACCTGGCGAAGCAGCTCGGGCAGCGCACCAGCTACTGGCATCTCGCTCCGGAAAAGACCGTTTCCAGGCAGCACCTCCCGCAGCGGGTCTTCTTCGCGGGCGTGTGGGACCTGCCGTTCGGCAAGGGCCGCCGGTTCGCCACGCAGGGCCCGCTGGCCAGCCTGATCGGGGGATGGCAGATCTCGCCGATCTTCGAGGCTCAGCGCGGCCTTCCCCTGAGTCCGTCCGTCGCGGGCAATCCGGCCAACACGACGGGCGGACAGCGGCCCAACCGGGTCGCCGACGGCAATCTACCGCGGGCGCAGAGGACCCCGCAGCGCTGGTTCGACATCGGCGCCTTCGAGGTTCCGGCGCGCTTCACCTTCGGGAATTCCGCGGCTTGGATCATCGAGGGTCCGGGCCTCGTCAATCTCGACATGATGGTGTCGCGGACATTCGCCCTCAGCGAGCGCCTCTCGCTGGACTTCCGGACCGAGTTCTTCAACGTGTTCAACGAGGCCCACTTCAACTTCCCGAACGGAACCATCAACCGGCCGGCCGGGGGGCGGATCTCTTCAACCATGGAGTGCTGCCCGGCCAGGCAGGTGCAGTTCGGTATGAAGTTGATCTTCTGACGTCGGGGCAGGACCCCCGAGCGCCGATTCCGGAGCATCGGGCGGGCGGCGTTGTGTTTCCCTCCGCGCTCCGCAGCGGGCATTCGCCCTGATGCGGGACCCGTTTGTTGGGCACTCAGGTCAGTAAGTCCCGACGAAATCCCCTGCCCGGCATCATCCTGTGCTACATTTAGCTCACAGTGGCATGAAACACGATGGCATACACTCAACTGAGGAGCGGCTCTTGAGCACTTACTTGTTGGTCGCGGACGGTTTTTGGGGGGGGGGGGGGGGGGGGGGGGGGGGGGGGGGGGGGGGGGGGGGGG
>JAPPMB010000137.1 GCA_028819255.1 Bryobacterales bacterium
TGATCGTGGCGGCACTGTCGACAGCGACGGCCATGATGGTCAGCGTCGCCATCATGGTTGGGAGCATGCGGGAAACCCTGCTGGTCTGGATCGACGCGCAGCTCCAAGCCGATCTCTACATCCAGCCCCAGCGGCGTCCCGGTGAAGGCGACTTGCCGACCATGGACGGATCGGTCGCCCTGACCGTCGAGTCGCTCCCGGCGGTCGATGCCGTGGATCGGTACCGCAGGTACGCAATCAGTTACGGAGGGCTGCCCGCAACGCTTGCTCTTGCCGACTTCCGGGTCCTGAAGACGCGGTCGGGAATGAGGATGATCGAGGGCGCGGACTGGACTGCAGTCGCTGACCTCCTGCTGTCGACGGAGAGCGTGATCGTCAGCGAAACGTTCAGCAGCAAGCACGATGTTCGAATGGGAGACGTGCTCTCCCTGCCGATCGGCGACGGCGCCGAGGACTTCGAGGTCGTTGGCGTTTATCCCGACTACTCCGCGGAGAGTGGCTACATCCTCGGCGACCGAGGCGTCCTGACCCGCCACCTGCCGGACGCGAGGCTGACCGGTTGCGGCGTATATCTTGTTCCGGGCGCCGACATCGAGGCGGCCCGCGCGGAGGTGGTCCGCGCTCTCGCCGGCAGGACGGTCGTGGTCGCCCGAAACCGAGAGCTCCGCGAGAACGCGACCGCGGTCTTTGACCGAACATTCGCGATCACGTACGCCCTGGAGGCGGTGGCGGTGTTTGTCGCGATCCTGGGCATGGCAGGCTCCCTGATCACGCTGGTGATCGACCGGCGTGGGGAGCTGGGCCTGTTGCGCGCCCTTGGGGGATCCAGGGAGCAGATTCGCAGTCTCGTGATGGCCCAAGCCGGAATGCTTGGCATCATGTCCAACCTGATCGGCCTCTTGCTGGGATGCGCTCTGTCGGTCATTCTCGTCAAGGTCATCAACAAGCAGTCGTTCGGCTGGACGATCCAGTTCCACTGGCCGGTCGGCTTTCTCCTGCTGGCGATTGCCGTGATCTTCGCCGCCAGCCTGGCAGCGGGCTTGTATCCGGCGCGGATCGCATCCTCCAGTGATCCCGGAGGGATGCTGCGGGAGGCATGATGGGCCCCTCCCTGCGACAATCAGGCCGGTGATGCGGGAGCCCAGGCATCCTCCGTCGGAGCAAACCGTGTCCACGGACGTACTCCGCTTCAGGAACACCTCGAAGGTCTACGCGCTGGCTCGGCAGTCCGTCGCAGCCCTCACGGATGTCACCGTCTCTGTCGGGCGAGGCGAGTTTGTCGCACTGGTCGGACGCAGCGGCTGCGGCAAGACCACGTTCCTGAACCTCGCGGGCGCACTGGACGTGCCGTCGGGCGGGGATGTCCTCATCGACGGCCTCTCCACCGTCAGTCTGGATGATGCCCAATTGACCCAGGTGCGACGTCAGCGGGTCGGGTTCGTCTTCCAGTTCTTTCGCCTCTTTCCCACATTGAGCGCGGTCGAGAACGTGGAAGTTCCGCTCCAGCTCGCGGGACTTCCGGGGTCCCGGGCACGCGCTCGGGACCTTCTCGACCTCGTGGGGATGGCGGATCTCGGAGAGCGCATTCCCTATCAGCTGTCCGGCGGCCAGATGCAGCGCGTCGCCATTGCGAGAGCACTGGGTCCATCTCCGTCGATGCTTCTGGCCGACGAGCCGACCGGCAATCTCGACAGCGAAACAGCGCGCACGATTATGGACCTGTTCCGGCGGGTGAACATCGAGTTCGGAACAACAGTCATCATGGCAACGCACAGCATGGCCAACGCATCCCGAGCGGAAAGGGTGATCGCCCTGAATGACGGACGCCTTGCGTCGGACGAGTCCAGGAATCCCGAGGCGCCCGTTGGGTGAGAGGATCGTGCCCTTGTCGATCAGGCCGATCTGGGCTCGTGCTGGAAACAGGCGGCCAAGGATCGTCGCGTCCGCGGGACGCATCCTGCCCGCGCTGTTACTCACCTGGAACCTGGGGGCGTTCGAGAGGGCGCGGCCGGGATACGACTATCAGTTCCCCCGCGACTACTTCGAGCATCCGGAATTCCAGTCCGAGTGGTGGTACTACACCGGCAATCTCGCCACCACTGAGGGCCGACGCTTCGGCTTCGAGCTGACGTTCTTCCGTGCCGGACTGGACTCGCGCCGGACGGGCGCCGGCACCTGGGACTTCGACCAGGTCTACCTGGCCCACTTCGTGGTCGCGGACATAGAAGCCGGGCGAACGCTCAAGACCGAGCGGATCAATCGCGCGGGTCCGGGCATCGCCGGAGCATCGCACGACAAGCGAACCATCTGGAACGGGAACTGGAGCGTGAGTTTCCTCCCGGACGATCCGCTGAGGCCCCCGCAGCGGATGTGGGCCGGCGTTGACGGGGTGTCGGTCAGCCTCTCGCTTGCGCCGTCCAAACCAGTGGTTGTGCACGGCGTGGACGGGATCAGCCGCAAGGCCAGAGGGCCCGGACGGGCCTCCCACTATCTGTCCTTCACACGCCTTCTTGCGAGCGGCGTGGTCGAGATCGGCGGGACCGAGCATGCAGTCGAGGGCCTGGCCTGGATGGACCACGAGTTCTTCACGGACAGCCTGTCGAGTGATCAGGTCGGATGGGACTGGATGAGCGTCCAGCTCGACGACGGGATCGACCTGATGCTCTACGGCATTCGGGAGACGGGCGGATTCCGGAGCGCCTTCTCGTCCGGAACGCTCGTGGAGCCGGACGGACAGGCGTCGCACCTGGAGGCCGAGGACTTCCGCATGCTGCCCGGCAGGACCTGGCGGAGCGAGGAGACGGGTGCAGCGTACCCGGTGGAATGGGCCGTCGAAGTCCCCCGGCTTGGCCTCAGACTGAAGGTTCGCCCCCTGCGCGACGCCCAGGAGATCTTCAGCGAACGCGGCTTCACACCCACCTACTGGGAGGGCCCCGTCACGTATTCCGGGGAGCGGGACGGGCAGGCCGTCACGGGGCGGGGCTACCTTGAGATGACGGGCTACGACAAGCCGTTCACACTTGGAGGGCAGACCGGCGGTCCCGGCGAGTGAGTCAGCCGGAATGCTGCGAGGGCCGGCGTCCAAGAAGCCTGAAGCTGATGTCCACCGCGGGAGCGGAATGGGTCAGGGAGCCTACTGAGGCGAAGTCCGCGCCGGCCTCCGCATAGGCCCGGATGGTCTCGAGGCCCAGGTTGCCCGAGACCTCAATGCGGGCGCGCCCCGCAACGCGACGGACTGCCTCCCGCACCTCTTCCACTGCAAAATTGTCCAGCAGAATGTGGTCGGCACTGCACGCCAGTGCCTCCTCCAGCTCCCCGAAGTCCCGGACCTCGATCTCCCTCGGAACACCGCACTCCGCACAGAGTTCCCATGCCCGCCGGACGCCGCCCGCGGCATCAATGTGATTGTTCTTGATCAAGACGGCGTCGTAGAGTCCCGCGCGATGATTCGTCCCGCCGCCTGCGCGGACCGCCAGCTTGTCGATGAGCCGCATGCCGGGCGAGGTCTTGCGAGTGTCCAGCAATCTGCATCTCGTGCCCCTTATCGCGTCGGTGAACCGCCGGGTGAGGGTAGCCACGCCGCAGGTCCGCTGCATCAGGTTGAGTGCCGTGCGCTCAAGCGTCAGCAGCCGCCGCGCAGTCCCGCTGATGCGCGCGAATGCTGTCCCTGCGGCCACCTCCGACCCCTCGGGCTGGGCGAGGCTGATCTGTTCGCGCGTGTAGACCAGGTCCAGCATGGGCGTGCCGGCCAACACCAGGTCCTGTTTCGCCAGGAAATGCCCGCATGCTTCCTGCGTCTCCGGTACGCAGGCCTCGGTCGTTACGTCGCCACTGCCGATGTCCTCCCTCAGCGCAAGATCGATGAGCCTGCGGACCCGGGAATCGTGCCAAGGGGAGGGAACTGCGCTCATGGGGCCGTCATCCTCATCCGGACCGCCTGGCCGCCCTCGCAAAGAGCACGCGGGTTGCCGAGTCGATCGCGCGAAGAACGGGAACGTCGATGTGCTGCCTCTCGGCGAGCTCGATGACCGCCCCGAGCAGCACGTCGAGTTCCGGCTCTCGTCCCAGGTCCAGATCCTGCAGCATTGATGTCCGGTGGTCGCCGGCCCTCCTCGCCCCGGCGATCCGCCGTTCATTCGAGATGGCGACATGGACACCGACCGAAGACGCGACCTGCCGGACTTCGTCCATCATGTCCCCGACCAGGCGGACACCATGGGGCGAGCCGGTCATTTCCGTCAAGGTGGCCCCAGTGAGGGCGCTCAACGGGTTGAACGCCGCGTTGCCGAGGATCTTGACCCAGAGCTCGTGACGGATGTCGCCGCGCACGGGCGCCTTGATGCCGGCCGAGCGCAATGCGGAAGACAGGGCCAGAACACGCTCCGTTCGCCCTCCGGCCGGCTCCCCGAGCGGCAAACGGTTCCCGACCGTGTGCTTGATTGCTCCGGGCTCAGTCATGGAACACGAAAAGTAGACAACCGATCCCACCACGAGCGACGGTGCGATGTGGCGCGCGATCACTCCCTGGGGATCGGCTGCCCGAATCGGCTGGTCGCCTCCGGGCAACCCGTGGAAGTACCACCACGGAAGCCCGTTCTGGGTCGAGACGAATGTGGTGGACGGGCCCTTGAGAGGCTCGACAAGAGGGGCGATCTGCGCAAGGGATCCCGCCTTGACGGCAAGCACGACGTAGTCGGCGGGCCCGATGTCCGCGGCAGCGTCCGTGGCGCGGACCCGGACCCGGCTTTCCCCGAAGATCGTGCTGCGCACGGACAGCCCGCGGCGCCGCAGCGCTGCCAGGTTGTCTCCGCGGGCGATGAAATGCACCTCGTGGCCGCCCTCCTGCAGCCTGGAGCCCAGAAGCCCGCCCACAGAACCCGCTCCGTAGATCGCGAATTTCAAGACTCAACCCTCTCGAAGGACATCCCGAACGGCGCCTTCCAACGCATCCAGCGCATCCGAGAAGAAATGATCCCTGGCGTCGATCCACGTCACTCCGCAAGGTTCCGCAGCCGCTTCGAGGACAAGTCCCAGATTTCGGCGCGACCCGTACTCATCCTGTGTGCTGTGGATGAAGTGCTTGGGACATGCGCAGTGCCCTAGAAAGCTGAAGTCCCCCCGGTTCACCGGCAAACCGACGGCAACCACCAGGTCCACGCTGGGTTTCGAACAGCAGACTCGAAGCGAGACGCGGGAACCGAACGAAAAGCCGCCAACGACCAGGGGCACGCCGGGATGGCGTTCCTGCATGTATCGCATGGCCGCTCTGAGGTCGTCCTGCTCGCCGCGGCCCGCGTCGTAGGTGCCGCCGCTCGCTCCGACGCCGCGAAAGTTGAAGCGGAGCACGGCGGCACCCGCGCGCCGGGCGCCCCTCGCCATGCGGTAGACCACCTTGTTGTGCATCGTCCCGCCGTATTGCGGATGCGGGTGGCAGACGACGACAGCCCGCGCGATCGTGCTTGACTTGGGCTCATCCAGGAGTGCCTCGAGCACGCCCGCCGGTCCGGCGAGGGAGGTCGACCTTAGTGTGCGGGCCATGGAGCGAGATTCGGATGCGGCACTGGGCTGACACCGCGGTGCCGGTGATCCCTGCCGGATCAGCCCTCCGCATTGCACCGGAAGTGCATCGCTGTCCTGGACTGCGTTAGATGATCAGGGCCAACCGCCAGTTCCCATTATGGCCGCAAGCCGCCCGTAACGATGCGGCCCGATGCGGGTCCCGGACCGACCGAGCGGCGAGTTGCGGAGGATCGGGCCCGGTCCTATGATTGATGCCGATGGTTCGACGTTCCGCATCCGATTCTGACGCGATGTCTCCGCAAGGATTCTCGTGTCGTGCCGTGAAGGTCTGGGCGTGCGCGGTCCTGCTGCTGGGTGTCGGATGCGGAACCCGCCAATCCGTTGAGAGCGTAGAGCACACGAATGTGCTCTTCATCGCCGTCGACGACCTCAATGTCGCGCTCCGCACCTATGGTGCGTACAAGACGGCCAAGACACCGAACATCGATCAACTGGCCTCCGAGGGTGTCCAGTTCGACCGAGCCTACGCGCAGGACCCTCTTTGCAATCCGTCCCGCACGTCATTCCTGAGCGGCATGCGGCCGGAGACGACGGACGTCTACGGCAACTTCGTCGAACCTCGGCACAGGATGGGCGATGTCGTGATGCTCCCCGAGTATTTTCGGTCGCACGGATATTTCACTGCGAGAGTTGGGAAGATCGCGCATGGCCGGTACGAGGACTCCGTGTCTTGGGACGTATCCGAAAACGCCGCGCGACGAGAGCACTACCTGCCCGGCACCGACCGATCGGAAGTCCGCGACAACTCCTGGATCGAAGGGGCGGAGGACGGACTGTCGAGAGCCGAAATCCTAGGGCATCTTGGACGTCCGACGGGAATGCCTCTGACATGGCGCGCTACGGATGAGACCGAAGCCGAGACGCCGGACGGCCAGACGACCCGAAGAGTGATCGAGCTCATCCGCGAGAACCGAGACAGGCCGTTCTTTGTCGGCGCCGGATTCCACAAGCCTCACCAGCCATGGGTCGCACCGGCGTCGTTCTTCGAACAGCATCCGGTTTCCGAGGTCGAGCTGCCGGTCGAACCGGAGGACGACCGTTCCGACATCCCGAGGGCGGCTGTGGGCGGATACCCCGAGGACCCCGACCACAGCGACCTGCAGAAGCGGCAGGCGATCGCCGCTTACCACGCGACCGTGACCCTGATCGACGCCCAGGTCGGGCTCCTGATGAACGCGCTGGAGGAGCTCGGAGTGGAGGACTCGACGATCGTCGTGTTCGTGAGCGACCACGGTTTCCACCTCAGCGAGCACGGGGGGCTCTGGCGCAAGCACACGCAATTCGAGGAATCGACCCGCGTTCCGCTCATCGTCCGCGTCCCAAGCGGCATGGCGGGCGCGAGGACGGGTGCCTTGGTGGAGCTTGTGGATCTATACCCGACGCTTGTCGATCTCTGCGGCCTCCCGCCAGCGAAGGACCTCGAAGGCACCAGCTTCCGCCCGGTGCTCGAGAACCCGGAGGTCGCGTGGAAGAGCGCCGTGTTCTCCGAGGCGAAGCGCAATCGTAACCACGGCCGTTCCGTACGTACGGCGAGTCACCGATACACCGTGTGGACACCAGAGGAGAGCGGCCCTGTGGAGTACGAGCTCTACGACCTCAACAGCGATCCCAAGGAATTCGTCAACCTCGCTGGCTCAGCGGAGCACGACGAAGTCCGGAAGCAGCTTGCAGCGACACTTCGAGCGGGCTGGCGTGCTGCCTCGCCGAAGGGCGTTTCGGCCGCCACCACAGCGGAGTAGGAGGCGTCTCCAAGACGTTGACGGGAAGGGGGCCGGTTCGATGGACCGGTGTCCTATGCGATCTACGTGTCTGCTGTCTTGGGCGAGATGGCCCGCGCTTCCGAGTTTGGCGCCGTCCAAACGGCGGGCGTTTGCGGCAATCCGGGCCAGGACGATCCACGGCACGGCGGAATCCCTCGGTCGGTGAAGGGGATGGCTTGAACCGACTGTTCGCGCAAGACGGAACCGACATCGCCGAACCTCTCCTCGACTGACAGCGGACGGACTCCGGCCTCGCGCATCGAGCGCGGCACCTCCGTGGCACGTCGAACGTTGTCGTCCGGAAGGCTCCGCATGTGGGGCGCGCACTGGGCGACGCACAACAGCTGGTCCTCACACATGAGGCCCATCCAACGTGGGACGACCACGTTCAGCGGCTCGCCCCCTGCGATGGCGCCGAAGACCCTTCCGCACGCTCGGGGAATGACGGAGGTAGCCGGTTCCGGATTCGATTCCAAGAAGTCCGCGTACGTGGCATCTCTCGGAGGATTCTCGATTCGATTGACGGACTTGCTCGCCATCGCCTGCCGCCTGTAGTCCTGCCGGCCGCGCGGCCTCCTCGATGCAGGCGCGGCAGTTGCGAAGACGGGGACGGCGGGGCCTGACGTTTCGGCGCCTTCTGCGAGCGACTTGACTAGGACCTGATCCTCC
Organism: Bryobacterales bacterium; assembly: GCA_028819255.1. Classification (GTDB taxonomy): domain Bacteria; phylum Acidobacteriota; class Terriglobia; order Bryobacterales; family UBA6623; genus VXMF01. The sequence goes on from JAPPMB010000137.1 coordinate 8,010, forward strand.
GGCTCGCGGTCCAATCCCTCGACTCCGAACACACTCCTTGCCCAAGGCTCTCCCAATCGAGCATCGCTTCGAAGAGGCGCCCCTCCACGCAGAGGTCCACGCCTGAGGGGGGCGCTCGCTGATCCGTCATCGGGTGAAACGGTCGCAAGTGCCGGCAAGAAGACGCCTCGCCCCTCCGGCGACCCGAGGGCATACGCGGTACGTGACGCCTGAGGGTGTTGGTGCGGCCTAAAAGATGTACTTCAGCCCGATCTGCAGGTTGCGCGGCCGGCCGGCACCGGTGATCCGACCGAAGTTGTTGTTGCCCACCTCCGAGTTCGGGAAGCCGAAGACCGGAGTGTTCGTGAAATTGAAGGCCTCGAACCGGAACTGGAGCGAGTGGCCCTCCGCGATTGCGAAGCGCTTGTAGACGGCAAAGTCCCAGTTCGCCAGACCCGGTCCCAGCAGTATGTTGCGTCCGGCGTTTCCGTACTCGTACTCGATGTTCGAGACGAAGGCGTCGGTGTTGAACCAGCGTTCGGGGTCGCGCTGGCCCCGAGACAGGTGCGGATCGACACCTGCAACGACGTTCGGCCGGCTGAAGTTGCCGTTGTTCGCCGGGTTGCCGCGGACCCTCAGGCCGAAGGGGCGCCCGGACGCGAGCGAAGCAATGCCAGCCACGGTCCATCCACCCAGGACAGCTTCCTGCACCCCGCCCCACGAGCTTCCCCAACGCCGGCCCTGCCCCCAGGGCAGGTCGTAGATGTAGCTGCTCACGAAACTGTGTTTGCGGTGCTGGTTGTCCAGGCTGCGTTCGGCCCGGCGGTTCAGAGGATTCTGAATGCCGCTGTTGGGAGCGTTCCCTGATCCCGAGAATCCGGGGACATCGCCAATGTTCTTCGACCATACGTAGGCGGCGAGGAGTGTGAAGCCGTTCGAGTACCTGCGCTCCAACCGGGTCTGGAACGAATGGAAAAGGGAATTGCCGTTGAACTCGTGGCGGTTCATTGCCGCCAGCGGCCCGACCACGATGTCGGTTCCGGGGAACACGGCACTGGTGTATCGGCGCCGCGAGTTCACGTTGCCGGGGCCCGGCAGCGCGTAGTTGCCGTCAATGCGGTTCACCAGATGCTGGGCCTTGGTTCCGTAGTATCCGATCTCCCAGACCGTGTTCTCTCCAAGGGAGTGCTGGATGTTGAAGTTCCATTGCTGAGAGATTGGCCACGGCGGCTCGCGCTCGAACGAAGAGAACCTAAGGCTCACCGCGCGTTCCGGCGTCACGACTCCGTCCGGCACGCCGGTTCGCAGGAGCACCGAGGGCCGGATGCTGTCCGTCGAGATCTGCGACTTGATGTGAAACGGCGGGTTGGTCTCGAGGAACTGCCCTCCTCCGGTGCCTTCGTAGTTGGCGTAGAAGACCCCGTAGCCTCCGCGGAGCACCGTCCCCTCCATCACTCGATAGGCGAACCCAAAGCGTGGCGCGAAGTTGTTGAGGTCCGGGGCGAGGGTCGCGCGGGAGGCGATGCTGCCGTCCTGGGCCACGAAGAACGTCGGGTTCGCGGGGTCGGTGTCGATGTCGAAGTTCGAAATGCCGTTGTCCTTCTCGTACCACGGCATGTTGTGCTCGTAGCGCAGTCCCAGGTTCAGCGTCAGGCGGTCACTGACCCTCCACTCGTCCTGGACATAGAAGTGCTGCCACGGAGCGCGCAGGTTCATGTACACCGAGTTCGAGATGTCGGTCCGGACCGGGATGCCCAACAGAAAGTCCGCCACCGGTCGGCCGCCCCTGCCGCCGGCAATGTTCTGGGTCTGGCGCGAGAAGTTGCCGTTGAAGATGAACTGGCCCAGTTCCTGCTGGGGGTTCGTCAGGTAGCTCTGCAGCAGTTGGAGCGAGTACCCGAACTTCACGCTGTGGCTTCCCCGCGTCCAGTTGGTGTCCACGTTGAGCTGGCGGTTCTGGGAGTCGATCAGGTTGGGCGTGAAATTCGAGGTCCCGATCTGCCGCATTCCGCTGATGGCGAACCGTGCGGCGCCCCGCAGGGCCTGGCTGACGCCGGTGAGGCCCAGCTCCTGGTTCAGGTTCGTGTCGGCGAGGGCCTGGCGGTTGGTGTAGATCCTGTTCCACCCGAGCTTGACGTTCGTGATGAGGGTTGGCGTGAAGATATGGTTCCAGCCCAAGGCCATGTTCTGTCCTCGATGGCGGAACTCCGTTCCGTCACCGTCCTGCTTGGATGGAAACCGAATCGGCGACGGCACGTAGCTGTCCTGCTGGCTGTAGCGCCAGAACACGTTGTCGCTTGCGCCGAAGATCTGGTCGATGCGAACGTCCCATTTGTCGTCATCCTCGTTGTCGGGAGAGGCCGTGCGCCAGTTCCGCGTCAGCCCGGGGGAGTTCGGAGCAGGATAGTACTTGCTGGCCTTCCCGGCCACTGGGTCGATCCGAGTGGAAGGAATCACGTTGTTGGGGAAGGCCGTCCTGAGGTTCGCGTCGTCGTCGTAGGTGTCGGGGTCGTAGACCGTCTGCGGCACTCCTGTGAAGTCGCCGGCGAGTTGCTCTTGAGTGGGTATGGTCACCACGAACGTGGCGGACTCCCGGATACGCGTTCCCTCGTAGTCGGTGAAGAAGAACGTCGAGTTGCGCTTGATCGGCCCGCCGACCGAGTAGCCGTACTGGTTTCTCTTGAACGGCGGTTTGGGAGCATTCGGGTTGTCGAAGAAGTTCTTGGCGTCGAGCTTGTCGTTCCGAAGAAACTCGAACATCGTGCCGTGAAGCTGATTCGATCCGGACTTGATCGAGACGTTGACGGTTCCTCCAAGGGCGCGACCGGACTCGGCACTGTAGGCGTTGGTCGAGATCTTGAATTCCTCAATCGCGTCAATGGAAGGCTTCACGACCTCGGCGCGACGGCCCTGGGCGGCGATCTGCAATCCGTTGTTGTCCACGCCGTCCAGCGTGTAGTTGTTCTGTGTGGTTCTCTGGCCTCCTGCGCTGTAGCCGCCGAAGCGCCCGCCAATCGGCCGGATCGCACCTGCCGAGAGCAGGGCAAGCTGCACGTAGTCGCGTCCGTTGAGGGGCATGTCGACGATGCGCTGGTTGTTGATCACCTGTCCCTGTGTCGCCTCCGTCGTCTCAAGCAGCACGGCATCGGCGGTCACATCAACAACCTCAGTGACTTCGCCGATCTCGAGCGAGACATCGATCACGGCAGTTTCCTGCAGTTCGAGATTGATGCCGGACCGGACTGCTCTCTTGAATCCGTCCGCTTCGAATTCGACGCGGTACTCGCCGATCCGAAGGGGAACGGACCGGTACAGACCGTCGGCGCTGGTGGACCCGGAGAACTCAAGGCCCGTAGCGACGTGGACGAACTTCACCGTCGCACCGGGGATTACCGCACCTGTCGAGTCGCTGACCACCCCCTGGATTCGGGCGGTCTCGATCTGACTGAATGCCTGTGGCGTGATCGCAAGGACCGCCATCAAGGGAAGGCTCAACAGCACTCGACTGAAGGACATTTCGCAACTCTCCTCTCTCGGGTGCGGCTCCGAGACTGCTTTTCGACACTTCGCCGGCCAGTTCGGGTCCATGGACCCGACGGCGCGCCAGAGGCATCACCCCGACTCCCACCGCACCCATCCTATCGGCGAGACAGGAGGGAATCAAGTTTCAATCCGGCGAAGGCAAACGGAACCGCACGGCGAACCCGCTCGATGGTGGCCAATGCGGCCTTGCGCAGGCTTTTCGGCACACGCGAAGGTATGCGGAGCCCCGCATTTCCCAGACGTGCAGCGACTACGAGGCCGAACTGTCGAGCGTGGCGGCGGGAGCCCCGAAGGTGGAGATCCTGCCGGTCTCGCGGGGCGGGACAAGACGCAACGGGCGACGAGCCGGCAGGATCCCCGCCTTGCAGACACAGCCTCCGGCAGGGCGCGGCGAAGCTGAAGCCATCGCAGATCAGGAGGATGCCCGGCCCGACTGACTGTCAACGCACGCCTTCCGCGAGCCCGCGGTCTTCACAGGAACCGCCCGATCTCGGGCACAACCTGCACGGAAGCCGGCGCCGCTGATAGTCTCAAGGATTGCGAACCAGGACCTGCATCCTGCTGGCGGTCGTCATCGTCTCGAACGCCTTCGGCAACGTCGTCCTCGGCCACGGCATGCGGGAGGTCGGCGACATCAGCTCCTACTCCCCTCTGAACCTCATTCGATCGGGCATCGGCAGCCTTTCCAATCCCTGGGTGGTTGCCGGCGTCGTCCTGCTGGCGACCTTCTTCGCCGCGCACACGCTGCTGCTCAGCTGGGCCGACCTGAGCTACGTGCTCCTAGTGACCTCGATCGGCTACGTTCTGGTGGTGCTGCTCGGCGCTACGCTGCTCGACGAGACTGTCACTCCCCTGCGATGGGCCGGCGCTCTGCTGATCGCGGCCGGTGTTGGCGTGGTCGGATCCACGCCCGAGTCCACGGTCGAGGTCAAGAAATGACGGCCTTCCTACTTGCAATCGTCGTGACCGGCAGTGTCTTCGGTGATCTGCTCAAGGCTCACGCCATGCGAAAGCAGGGGAGCCCTCGATCCTTTCGCGGTCGGGCTCTGTCGCGATATGCCGTGAACACCCTGCGCAGTTCGTGGTTCCTGGCTGCGCTACTGGCGTACACCGCATCGTTCTTCGGGTTCATGGCTTTGGTCTCGATCCGCGACGTGAGCTTTGCCGTGCCCGCGACCGCGCTGGCCTACGTCCTCGAGACCCTGCTTTCGCGGTGGTTCCTGCGCGAGCACGTGAGCGGCCGCCGGTGGGCCGGCGCCGTGCTTGTGGTCGCTGGCGTTTGCCTGATCGTCTGACACGTCCAGTTCTCCGGGCAGACTTGGCCGGCTTTCCCGCTCGCCTGGAGCCGCCGGCGCGGCTCCGCTGCCGGCCTGGGCCCGATCGAGCGTGGCGGGGCCGCCCCCGGGCCGGCCTCCGCTGTCCCGGCGCCCTCCCGCGGGGGATCGCTTCGGAATTGGCAGACTTGGCCGGCGAATCTCCCGCGAGCAGACTGTCGATCTCCCTGCGCTGCAACTCACGCACCTGGCGTGGCTCGAGGCCGCGCAGCGTGACAGTTCCAATGCTCGTTCGCCGGATCTTCTCCACTAGGAACCCGATTCTCTGGAACATCCTGTGAATCTGACGGTTGCGTCCCTCAACCAGGGTGATCTCGTACCAGGGATTGCGTGCGGGCTTGACCAGGCGAATCGACAACGGCTTGCTGAGCCGTCCGTCGAGCATCATGCCGTTGCGGAGCTTCTGGACCGCCTCCTGGGACGGGCTGCCGCTGATCTTGACTTCGTAGGTCTTGGGAACCTTGTTCCTGGCCGTCAGGATCCGGTTTGCGAAGTCGCCGTCGTCCGTGAGCAGCAGCAGTCCCTCAGTATTGAAGTCGAGGCGCCCGACCGGGAACAGCCCCTTCGACGGCCGTGCGCCGAGCAGATCCATGACTGTCCGCCTGCCCAGGGGGTCGCTGGTGCTGGTGATGTGGCCCTTGGGCTTGTTCATCGCCAGGTAGCGTCGGGGCGAGCCCATCCGGAGCGTCTTGCCGTCTACGCTCACGGTGTCCCTCTCGGGGTCCGCCCGCGATCCAAGTTTCCGAATCACCTCACCGTTGACGGCGACTCGCCCCGCAAGGATCAGTTCCTCGGCCTTTCGGCGTGAGGCGACGCCCGCACGCGCGATGATCTTCTGCAGCCGATCAGCCATAGGCAGGTGGTGTTCGTGGTGGCACGGGCAAGGACCTTACTGACGCCGCTACCCGTCACCAATCGGTGCGTCCGGCGAGACCGACGGCGTGCTGTCCGAGTCCTCGCCGGTCTCAACATCAGGACTCTCCAAAGACTGGTCGAGATCGCCCATTTCCTTCAGCGTGGGCAGTTCCGAAAGATCGTTCAAGCCGAAATGCAGGAGGAACCCGCCTGTGGTCTTGTACTGCATCGGGCGACCGATCACTCTCTTCCGCCCTGCCGCAGCGACGAGCCTGTGTCTCAGCAGGGTGTGGATGACACCGCTGGCGCTCGCCTTGCCGCGGATCGCCTGGATCTCGGGGATTGTGACCGGCTGGCGGTACGCCACGATGGCTAGGGTCTCGAGCGCCGCCGCCGAAAGCCTCAGCCGGGGCTTCTGCGTTCTCACGAACGCCCTCACGGCTTCGTGGTGCTCCGGCTTCGTGAACATCCGGTAGCCGCCCGCAACCGCCCTGATCTCGATTCCCCTATCCTGTGCTTCATAGGATTTCTGGAGGAGCGCGACTTCGTCGGCAAGGGCCTTGACCGGCAACCCCAGGCTCTCAGCCAGCTGGGCCTTCGTGGGAGGCTCCTCGGCGCCGAAGATGATGGCCTCCAGCCGCGCGAGCTGCCGAATCCGCCTCGCTTCCGCTTCGGTTTCCGAGCTGTCAACGGGCGTGACCGGGAACGTGACAACGGTTTCGCTCAAGGCGCGTGGTCCGGTTTCTCATGCTGTGGACCGGGGGCGCCGCCGTCCTGGAACGCCTCATCCAACCCGGTGTGCGCGCGTACGATGATCTCGCCGAAGATCTTGTCCTGACTGAGCGCGACTGCGCTGGCCTTCACCAACTCCAGCAAGGCGAGAAACGTGGCGACCAGCACTCTCGGCGTCCTCTGCTGCCACAGGATGCGGCGCAGCGAGACCGGTCCGTTCTCGGCGAGAAGCAAGTGCCTGAGGTACTGGATCTGGCCCGCGACAGAGACGGCATCCTCCGGCAGTTCGACGACCGGCTCGTTCTTGAGCCGGTCGAGCACGTCCCCGAACGTTCTCACGAGGTCGTAGAGACTGACCTCGAGCCGCTCCGGATCGTCATCCTGGCCGCGAACGGCCTCGCGTCCGCCTGCGGTCCAGACGCTCTCCTCGATGACACGCTTCTCGCGGAGCATCTCGGCAGCCTGCAGGAACTTCTCGCGCTCGAGGAGACTCTGGACCAGATCCTGCCGTGGGTCCTCGGTCTGCACACCGTCAACGACCGGCGGCCTAGGCAAAAGCATTTTCGACTTGATCTGAACGAGCGTTGCGGCCAAGAGCACAAACTCGGCGCCGACCTCAACATCCAGCTCCTCTGCGGCCCGGACCGCATCCAGGTACTGTTCGGTGATCTGGGCAATCGGCAGATCCAGAATGTCGATCCGCTGCTTCCTGACGAGATCCAGCAGCGCATCAAGCGGCCCTGCGTACTGGTCAAGACGGACAAGAAAGGAATCCGACCCGTCGCTGCTGGACTGTCCGCCCCCGTGGGAACGGCTCTTCTCCGGAAGCCGCTGGGATTGGGCAGGCTCGATTTTGGCCGCCACCGATGGAACAGGTGCCATCAGAATCAATCGCGCGGGCAGTCACGGCCCGGCGGGCCCGAGACTCCGTGCGTTCTGCCAGTATACGGACTGCCCGTCACCTTGGACAGAAGTGGCGGAGCCTCTCCAATCTAGCTCAGAGCGACCGAGACCGGCTCCGCCGTGGCCCGGTCCGTGACGACGAGGTGATCGGGATGGTCTCGAACCCAGGTCACCGGATAGTCGTCGCCCGGCTCTCCCAGAACCGCGAGTCGCAGGACTGTCTTCGCCCAGTCCAGCCCGCAGTCGCTGCGGCAGTAGAGTTGCACTCGACGAGCCCCCAGGCACTGGCGCATGCCGAGCGTCCAGGCGGCTCGCGGAAAGTTCTCCAGGTCCCCGCCGACTCCGGAACGAATCGAATTGATCGTCCTCGTGAACTCGTTCAGCGCCACCAGACGCACACCCGTCCGAGCGACGCCAGGCTCCGGTTCGTTGAAGGCGATGTGGCCGTGAACACCGACGCCTCCGAAGCACACGTCGATCCCTCCAAGGTCGCGGATGCGGCGGTCGATGGCATCGGCATTGGACGCGCCTGGGAAGATCACGTCTCTCCGGCGTGGCTGCAGGGGCGCATCGAGGGATCCGAGCCAGCGCTCGGCGGCGCCTCGGAAGCTCAGCGGATGACTGCGGCGCACCACGTCCCCCGCGGGAGCGGCGTATTCGTCCATGAAGAACAGCCTGCTGTTGCGGAGCGACAGCGATTCCCGCTGGAGCAGCTGGCCCAGGATCGGGTACTGAGCGACCGGCCCCCAAGGGAGGATCATGGCGACCGGCCGGCGAGCGGCCGCGCCCTGCCGAATCAATTCGGCGACAGAATGGGCGAAGTGCGTGTGCAACTCGCGAACATCGTCCACGATGCGAAGGCGGGCGCCGACCCGTCTTTGCAATTCAGTCGCTCCGAGTGCATTGAGCCGCAGGATTTCGCCTGACCGTTGGCCCGTGGATGCCCACCGGGATTCCTGCATCGCAACTAGAGTATGGAAGGGGCGTCAGAGAAACGTGAACGAACGGGATCGCGGGACTCGATGGTACGCGGAGGTCACGCGTCAGCAGTGGACCGTGCTGCTGATTGCATCGCTCGGATGGGTCTTCGACACGTTCGAGGGCCAAGTCTACGTATCGAGCATGAACGAGGCAATGCCGGACCTCCTGCCGGGCATGGACCGGATGGGCGCGGCGGAGCGAGCGGGGCGTCTGGCCTATTTCAACAACATCGCGTTCGGCGCGTTCCTTGTGGGGGGCGCTGCGGGCGGCGTGCTGTTCGGCGTCCTCGGCGACCGGATCGGGCGCGTGACGACGCTGTCGATTACGATCGCCACCTATTCCGCGTTTACGTTCCTCTCGTCGCTGTCGATGACCTGGTGGCATCTGGTGGCGTTCCGATTCCTGGTGGCGATGGGCGTGGGAGGCGAGTGGGCCGTCGCGGCGGCCTTGGTGGCGGAGGCGTTCCCCCGGAAGGCGCGCTCCTGGTCGCTTGCTATCTTCCACGCCTCAAGCGTCATCGGCACCTGGCTGGCGATCGGCGTGGGGGCGTTCATCGTTGCCAGAGGCGCGTTCATCTTGCCGCTGGCCGGGACCCCCTCAGTGGCCAGTTGGAGAGTCGGGTTCGCGACAGGAGCAGTCCCGGCGCTGCTGATCCTGGTGATCCGCCGGAAGCTCCGGGGTGAGACGCAGGCCTGGAGCCGTTCCAGAAAAGCCTTCAAGGGGCGGACAGGTCGGGCGGCGGAACTGTTCGGACCGGCTCTGCGGCGGCGCACGTTGGTCGGGATCGCGCTGGCCTCGATCGGTCTCGCGACGTTTTGGGGCGTCCACATCTACGGCAAGGATCTGCTGCGAGGCGAGATTGAGGCGAGGCTGCCGGAACCCGACCCGAGCCGCGCCGACGGAGCGGACCCCGAGGGCGACCGTTTCGCCCTGCTGAAGCGGTGGGAAATGCTCGGGATGCTGCTTGCCTCCACCGGTGGCGGCGCCGGCCTGCTTGCCTTCGGCGGACTCGCGGAGGCGCTGGGACGCCGTCGCGCGTTCGTTTTGTTCCACGTGGTCGGATTCGGCGCGGCTGTGTTGGTGTTTCAGGCGATCTCGTCGCCCGTCGGGCTCATGGTTGCGCTTCCCGTGTTCGGATTCTTCACCGTCGGCATGCACGCCGGGTACGCAGTCTACTTCCCCGAACTGTTTCCGACCAGGGTGAGAAGCACCGGGACCGGCTTGTGCTTCAACGTGGCCCGGATCCTGGCGGCGCCGGTTCTGGTCGCGTCCGGCTGGATGCAGCGGGATCTGGGCATGACGATGCGGAGCGCCGCTTCCCTGCTCAGCCTGCTCTTCCTGCCCGGTGCGGCGGTGATTGCGGCTGGCCCGGAAACCAAGGGAACCGACCTGCCAGAATAGTCGGCGCTGGAGACGGTTCGAAGCTTGAGAACCGGAGGAGGGAACCGAGCCGTGCACGGAGAGCTTTCCAGAAGAACGCTACTGGCGAGCGGCCTCGCCGCCGCTGCTGTCCGACGGTCGGTCGGGCAATCCGACGAAGCCGGCCATCCGCCGAGAGTCGGCGTGATCGGTCTGGGAAACCGTAGCGGAAGGCACCTGCATGCCCTTGGGGAGCTTCGGGAAGTCGAGGTGGTGGCGCTCAGCGACATCCAGTCGGATCGGATGCGGGCCGCCCGGCAGGGGCCGGCAGCGAACGCCGAGATGTACACCGACTACCGGGAGCTGATCGCTGACTCCCGAGTGCAGGCAGTCACCGTCGCAACCCCCAACAACCTGCACGCGGAAATGGCGATCGCCGCGCTGCGGGCAGGGAAGGACGTGCTGCTCGAGAAGCCAATCGGACTGAACTACGAGGAGGCTCTCGCCGTGGCGGCCGCGGCCAGGGAGACCGGCCGGACGCTTGCAATCGGGATGCAGCGCTACTTTAAGGTCGCCTACCGGAAGATCATCGAGGCTGTCAATTCCGGGGCCATCGGCACGCCGTACCTCTTCAGCCTGAATGAGTACCGTGGGGACTGGAATCCGCGTACCTGGCGCTGGCCGGATCCCCAGACGGGAAAAACGACTCCCTGGCGGCACCTGCGCGCTATGGCAGGCTCCAGCCTCCTCGAGTTCTCGGTGCATTCGTACGCCTTGCTGTACGAGATGATCGGACAGCCGCTCACGTTCTGTGCGGCGACCGGCGGTGCCGTGCACTGGCCGGAGCGGTCGACGGAGGACAACATCTCGGTGATAGCCGAGTTCGGCGACATTCGACTTCAGCACACCTACTCCGGATCCGCTCCCGGGGCAGAGTGGGCCATGACGATCACCGGCAGCAAGGGGTCCCTGCAGTACGACTTCCGAACGGCCACGATCCGCGCCATCGGCTCCGAGCCACAGGAACTGGACCTCGGACCGGCCAGGCGCGAGGGCTTCAGCATGGAGGCGGAGATGTACCGGGACTTCTTCTCGGCGATCCGGAGGGGAGCCGAGCCGGCTCTGAACGCGCAGTTCGCGATTGAGGCATCCAAGATCGCCTATGCCGCCTGGACCAGCATCGACGAGCGCCGGATCGTGACGGACAAGGACTACCCATAGACTTCCCGCCCGGAACGGGTCTCGGGCTGACGTGCCCGAGGCTGCGACACGCGTCTTCCATCCTCATCCCTCAGTCCACTCCGCTCCGCCGAACAACGACTCCGCTTCCCCAGCGGCAATGCCTAGGAATCTTCGAAGCCAACAACAGGTGGGGCAACCAGCGACGCGCGCTAAGGGCCGTTCGAATCAATCTCGCTCTCCCACGCCGAGAGCGCCGCTTCCAATTCCCTGACAACGTCTCCTTGCGACTCCGATGAGTCAGATGTCTCACCCAAATCCTGTGACAAATCAAAGAGTTCCACCGTGGAGTTCGGGTGGCGAATGAGCTTCCAGCGTTCACGTCGCACGGCGGCTGCGCCACGCATTCTCCAGTACAGCGCCCTTGGTTCGGGAGGTTGGCGCGCCAGCAGCAGGGGCACCAGACTGACTCCGTCGAGGGCCGCATCAGGCTCCGCAGCCCCAGCCAGCTCACGGATCGTGGGAACCAGGTCAAATGTCGCGGCAAGAGCGTCGGTCTCGCCTGGTCGGATGCGTCCCGGCCAACGAGCGATCGCAGGCACCCTGTGGCCGCCCTCATGGAGGTCTCCCTTCTGGCCCCGCAGAGGACCGTTGTCGGAAATGCTGTGATACCCGCCCTGGTAGGTGAGGTACCCGCCGTTGTCGGAAGTGAAGAACACGAAGGTCTCTTCATCGAGCCCCTGCCGGCGCAGGGCCGCAAGGATTCGCCCGACGCTGCCATCCACCGCTTCCACCATTTCCTTCACTTTCGAGGAGACGTCCAGGCTGTCGAGTTCGCCGAGCTTCGACAAGTTGTGATAGTTTCCGCCTTCAACCCGGTAGCCCCTGTCCGCAGGGCCCTGCCACGGGAAGTGAATGGCGAGGTGTGCGACGTACAGAAAGAAGGGCTCGTCGCGATGCCTCCCGATGAAGTCGACGCTGTGCGCTGTGATCAGGTCAACGCCGTAGCCTTCTTCCATCGAGATCCTGGAGCCGTGCCACCAGTCCTGCCTGCCTGACCGGTCGATGTGGGAATGATGGTCCCCGTCTCCGCTGCCCAGGCCCCGAAAGTCATCGAACCCCTGGTTCAAGGGCATGAAGGGCGGATGGTATCCCAAGTGCCACTTCCCGTACATGGCGGTGGCATAGCCCTCGGCTGAGAGCATTTCCGCGACCGTGACCGCCTCGTGGGGAAGCCCAAGGTCGTAATCGTCGATGCCTGACAGCGCACTCTCGAACTGTTCTCCGAAGCGCTGCGGGTAGAGCCCTGTCAGCAGCGCTGCACGCGTGGGAGTGCACATCGGGCCGTTGGAGTGGAAGTCCGTGAATCGCAGGCCCTCGGCCGCCATGCGGTCAAGGTGCGGCGTACGGTTGAGGCCGCTCCCGTAGGCCCCGATGTCCCCGTAGCCGAGATCGTCGACCAGAATCAGGACGAAGTTCGGTCTTGTCTCGACCGCCGTGGAACACGACAGAGCGGTCAGGAACGCCGGCAGGCACACGAACCTAAGGTGCATCGCTCGCAGTGTAGACGAAGTCCCGCCGCCGGGGCCGCAGACGCCCGCTGTGTGTCCCATTCGGCTTCTGTATACTCTCGCCAAGGTCAACTCCGTCCAATGCCGTCTGAACCTGCCAAACAATCCGTACCGGAAGGCGCCCAGCCACCGGACCGGCTCTTCCGCATGGCGCAGGTGATCGGGAACTGGATCCCCGACGCGATGACCATGGCCATCCTGCTCATGGTTGTCCTTGCGATTGCAGCCCTCCTATTCGGAGACCCGCCGCTCCAGGTGATGGACGCCTACTACGAAGGCCTATGGATGCTCCTGCCCTTCACGATGCAGATGAGTCTGATCCTGGTGCTCGGCTCGACGCTCGCATCCACCAGATTCTTCGGACGCCTTGTCCACACGCTCTCGAGTCTGCCCCGGAGCGAAGGGCAGACGATCGCCCTTTCGATGGCGACGACATGCTGCCTCGCCTACTGCTTCTGGGGCCTCAGTCTGGCCCTGGCCCCCCTGGTCGCCGTTACCTATGCCCGGCAATCGGAACTCAAGGGACACCCGGTTGACTTCCCGTTCCTTCTCTCGGCCAATGCGGCTGCGGGCGCAATCTGGCAGTTCGGCCTCTCGGCGAGTGCGCCCCTGCTCATGAACACGCCGGACCACTTTCTCGAGCACGTGACGGGCCTGATGCCGTTGTCCACGACGATCTGGGCGCCGGCGACACTGGTCTACCTGGCCGTCTATCTGACCAGCGTGTTCACTCTGGCCCGGCTCCTCATGCCCAAGAAGGCGCGGCCGATCTCGATGTTTCCAGAGTCCCGCAAGCTCGCCGACTCCACCCTCAGCGCGGCGGGCAAGCCTGTCGAGAAGCCGCCGCGCTCTGACCGGTTCGCCGAGCGCCTGGAAGCCAACCGCATGCCGTGTGCAGTCCTCACGGCGGCGCTCTTCGGGTGGCTGCTCTACCACGTCTTCGTCAGAGGGGGGGGACTTCAGCTCAACTCGCTGATCACCGCGCTGTTGACACTCGGCCTGCTTCTGCACGGCAGCGTGCTGAACTTCACCAGGGCACTTCCTCGCGCAGTGGTGACGGCGTGGCCGGTCATCGTGCTGTACCACCTCTACGCCGGTGTGGCCGGTCTGCTGGAAAAGACCTCGATCGGCATAGAATTCGCCGAGTATCTGGCGTCCATTTCCACGGAGTACACGTTCCCCCTCCTCACGCTGGTGTCGGCCGCGGTGGTCTCCGTCTTCGTGCCGTCGAGCGGCGGCCAGTGGGTCATCCAGGGGTTCATAACGTCGAAGGCCTCGCTCGCCGTTGGCGTGACGGCCCAGCGGGGCCTCCTCGCGCTGAGCGTCGGAGACCATGTGGGGAACCTCGTTTCGCCGTTCTGGGCGGTGATTGCTGCGGGTATCGCAAGAATGGACTTTCGCACGTATATCGGATACAACTACGTCTGGGTGGTCCTCTGGGTTGGCTTCGGAGCCTTGTGCTTCACGTTCCTTCCCGCGTAGAGTCGAGCAGGAGAACGCTGCCTCCGGTGTCGGGTCCTTTGTCGGGCGTCGCTTGTGAGGCTGGGCAGCACTCGCCCCACGTGAAACTGTGGCACGCACGAATTCCGCAGAATCCTTCGGTTCCTGCTTAGCCGTGTCGGACTCGTCGGCTGCGGCCTTCAGGAGGCAGGTCGGACCGAAGAGTCACACTCGCTCCGGAAGTGCAGGGTGCGGCTAAGCGGCTATTGCGGGCCTACGGTGGCCGGAAGGAGGAGCGCCATGCGCACCATTTCCATACCGGCACAGGACGTGCTGAACTCGTCGCGCGGTGTGGAACGCTGCGGACGGCAGTCTCGCCACGGGAGCGGGAACTGCCGTTTCTCGGATCTGAACTTGGAGTTCTCGCGCACTGAGCGCCGAGAAAAACATTCGCTACGGGTGGGAGCTTGCCGGTTACGGGACCGATGGTTGAACGATTCGCGTGCTTTTCCCGCCGTGGACAGATGGCTCGGCGCACCATTGCTTTCTTAGCAGCCCCAAGCCTTCCTCCAGGCCCGGGTCCAAGCGCATTACGCTGGCAGTTCCGAACAGCAGTTCGCGGTCGAGAGCCTCGCGAGTCTCGTCGCGATAGGCCTCGTTTGCCGGTAAGAACTCGCGGTCCTTGATGCTGTCGAAGATCTCGCGGCAGCGATCCAGCTGTCCCGCAGTCAACTCACGAGGGTCGAGCACGGGTAGCCCTGTGAGCTTGGCAACGGTGATGGACGCCCGTCCCTGCTGCTGCCTCGTCCCGTGCCACCAGAACAGGACAAGCCCCAGAGTTGAGTTGGCCCAAAGCAGGAGGGGAACCTCGAATCGCGGCTCATGAGGAATCAGGTTCGGCCAAGCCCTTCCTCCCAGGCACTCTTCCGGCGTAAGGCACATGGCGAGGCTCTGGGAGTTCAATCGGAAGTCCCTGTTGGCATGCAGCCGGGACGCCCCGCGGTTCCAGCGCTCGACCGCTCGCGCTCGGTCGTTCGGTCGGGGATCCCCACAAGAGTCGGGCAACACCACGAACCTGCGTTCCCCGTCGGCGAAATGCGCCCAAAGCATCGGCCACGTCGGTATCTCGCCCACACGCAGGTTGCGCACGATGAACGGTCCTCGGGCAAGGCCTGTCTCACTGCTGGTTGTGAAGCCGCCGTTGATGTCTCTGTCAACAAGGCCCCGCGCCGCCACCGCGCCAAGCGCCACCACCGGCAGCTTGATCGCCTGCGCCCGCCGCGGCAAGCGGAGATACCCTCCGGCTAGGCTGCGCGCCGCCTCGATGACGCTCGCGGACCGGACGCCTGCGGCACCCGCTTCCAGGATGTCACCCAGCACGGCCTGACATCTGGCATTCTTCGCTTTGACCGCGGCCTCGAGCAGCGACGAGGGCCTTGCCGACAGATTGGAGAATGCCGCCTCGGACCCGCCCTCGTCCCGCTTGGTCGCCACAACTAGGCATTCGGCCATGCCGGTGTCCGCCGAGAACGCCCGCGCCGTACTGCCGGTCGCGGCAATGGACGTCAGATGAATGTCGTCGTAGTGGGCCCGCAGGGCCTACCGCGCCCCTTGCCACGACCCTCCCCTTGCGAACGAGAACGGAAGCACCATGGCCAGCACGCCGCCGTCTCTCAGCTTGCTGTGCCCCAGGTCCATGAAGTTCGACGCGAGACCCGCGTTGCCATGGCCGAATAGGCCCGTCGTCTTCCTGAGTTTCCGTCCCATCGCCTGCTGCTCGTCGTGCGACGTGCTGAAGCCCGCGAACGACGGCACCGGTATCTCGGCATGACGCGCCTCGTGGTTCGTCGGCCGCGTGAACGGCGGGTTCATGATGACCAGATCGCAGGACCTGTCCGCAATCGTGACGGAGTGTTCGCTGCGACTCTCCGACACCGTGCCGCCCATGGACTCGCTCGCGGCGAACAGGGAGTAGGAATGCTCCACATCGACAAAGTCCAGTGCGCCGACGTTGATCTCGCCGTCGCTGACGCCGTACGGCAGCGTCACGATTCCGGACTTCCCGTAGGTGAGGGAGGGATGGGCGCTGGACAGCATGGAGCAGGTCAGATGGGCCGCGGCGGGCATGATGTCCAGCCCGGTCAGAACGCGCTCCATCAGGGCCTGATGCAGATCCTTGTCGTCGCCTCCGGCCCTGCGGTGGCGGCGGTTCACGGCACGCTGCACGGCGGACAGCAGAGCCCCCGTGCCGCAGGCGAAGTCCGCGATCCTCAGCTCTTCGATCACGGTCCGGTCCGACCAGTCCACATTCAGCCGCTCGACCGCCAGCTCCGCAAGCAGGCACGCGGACTCAGGCAGCGTGTAGAAGGTCGCGAGGAACTTCCGGTCGGCGATGAGGGTCTGGAACATCCTCCCTGCGAGGTCGTGATAGGTCGTCGCGCCCAGCTTGGCCAGTTCGGAAACGGACTCTCCGATCCGGCCCATCACGCGGAGAACCGCCCTGATCGGTATCTCCTCCAGCAGGTCGCGGGCAAGGCTGAAGATCGGCCAGTAGTTCACTTCGAGGATCGTCTCCCATGCATCCAGGAGCCTGAACTTGTCGAAGACGCCCTCCCGCTGGACGGGCGGAACGCCTGGCTTCCCCTCAATCGCCGCGTGGAACACGAAGGCGGAGACGCAGATCGCCGCCACCATGCGCTCGGTCTGCTTGCCGGCTTCCTGGTGAAGCACCTCGGCGAGCCGCTCCGGAGGGACTGGTCCGGACCAATTCGCAAGCAGGTTCGCCGCTTGCCGCACCACCCGTTCGAGGACTTCGGTGCCTCGTGCCAGTCTTCGTTCCGAGAGCGAGAGGTGCTCGACGGCATCCGCGAGATCGTCCATGCCCCCTTCCAGCCACCTCCGCCCGGGCGGCCAGCGGACGCTTTGGCCCCTGGCATCCATCTAGTGCGTGGCGTAAAAGAATGCGGAACCCTCGACGGATTCGAGGTCACCGGTCCTGAGTCTCCCAGGCAGGACAACGGACAAAACGCCTTCGATTTCGGCTCCTGTGCCCTGCAAGCTGGTCCCCAGCCGGCCTGCCGCGTCCAGGTCGAGCGTGTACGCCGGGGCGAACTCGGTCTCCACGATTACCGGCTGGCAAAAAGGCGGGGCGATCAGGATGTCCGGCCTCTTGGCTGTCCCCGTCCGCTGTTCAGCCTCCTGGATCACCTGGGTCCGCTCGGCGTGGACAGTTGCGTCAGTCCAGTCGGGATTCCGCCGTCTGAGGGCCCGCGCCAGCGCACCGTTCGCCTGCGGTTCCGTGTCCCTTGGGCCACTCATACAGCCACATCCCTGGCAAGCGAAGCCCAATCTTCATCCCGGATCGGCTCCTCGGACCATCCGCCCCGTCCATCCATCCCCGAGACCGTGCGCGCGATCGGGTCGGCAGAATTGGACTCGCGGACATCTTGCCGCCCCTTGAATTCCCTAATGTACCGTTGCGGATGCCTCGGCAACGTCTCGGGGCCGATGCCGATGCAGCCACGCTCGCCCGTGCCGGGAAACGCTTCCGCTCGGCTCGTCCTCCCCTGATCGCGAACGTGTTCGCAGCCGGGCTGCCCCGACGGCCCGGGACCAAGTGTCGGCGAGTTGCAGGCGCTTGCATCTCCCGGGCAGTCCGAAGTTCTCAAGTCCGTCCGGTCGCTCACGAAACCCTGCGACATGCCCGTGTCGGTAGCGGCCTCCGCCTCATCCGAGGCGTCGTGGGCGTCCCGGCCTCTCGCGCCCACGAGCGCCGAATCTGCCGCCGGTCCGCAAGCGGTCAGCTCCTCACGAGTGTCGTTCCGCGGGTTCCCTCGCTTGCCTCCCATGGGGGTCTCGTCCACTCGGAGGGTTCCGCAGAACGGTCCCATCCTCGCCCGAGACGCCGCTGGAAGCCGGTCTGCCATGAACGCAGGCGACTTCCGCACAGTTCCCGGTTCCCGCTGGAGCTTCATGGACAGGATTCCCTGGCCGTTCGCGCTGGACGGTTGATGCGCGTGTTCCAGGCACGCTGCTCGAGGCCGGACGCCTCCATGAGCGCGCCCAGCTTGAGACCGGAATGAGCAAGGTCGGTCCCCGACGGCGGTTGTTGCCTGGTGCGCCGCATTCATGCCCAATCCCATTATACTACTAGTTTTTATATGGTAACACTTTCCAGTCTACGTATGAGGAGCATGGCCACCGGTGGAATCTGCGTGGCCGAGGCCCCGAAGCAGTTCGGCCAGCAGTCCCGAATACCATGTCGCCGTTGTGTGATAGCCTTTCGCTGATATGGCAAGTTCCACACGGGACAGCGTGTCCCGCCGAGGCTTCATCAAGGGGACCTCGCTGGGTGCCGCGACGGGAGCCGCCGCCGGGCTGGGCGCCTGCTCGGCGCCCCCCGCCACGGCACTGTCAGGGGGTGCCTGGGAGCGTCCCCCCGACCAGCGCGGCAAGGGCAACCGCCGGAACCTGATCTTTCTGAACACCGACACGTTTCGCGCCGACAACCTGCAGGCGTACGGAGGCAACGGCCTCGTCAGGTGCCCCAGGCTGGATCGGTTCGCCGAGGACAGCGTTGTGTTCGCGGACTGCTATCCCGAGGCTATGCCGACGATCCCCATCCGGCGCGTGCTGATGACCGGCCGGAGGATCATGCCCTATTACTATTTCCACCAGCACGAGCCCGTCCAGACGCCGGGCTGGCACGAGCTGTTCTACGAGGACCAGACGGTCTCCGAGACGCTTGTCGAGGCGGGCTACCAGACGGCCTTCTTCGCCGACATTCCCCACCTGCAGCGACCTGGAAAGAACTTCCATCGCGGCTACCGGTACTACGAGTGGTCTCGCGGCCACGAGGTTGATTTCTACGAGCAGGCTCCGGCCGACCTGCAGAGCATCGTGCCCGAACACTATCCGCAGGAATACTGGGATCGGTGGGTGGAAATGGATCCGGGCCGCCCGGCCTTCATGCGGCAGTTCCTGGCGAACCGCGCGCGCTACGAAAACGAGTGCGAGGCGATCATCGAGCTTGTCGCAAAGAACGTCATCAACTGGCTCCACCGCAATCACGACAAGACCCCTTTCTTCCTGCACCTCGAGGCATTCGATCCGCACGAGCCGTGGGACCCGCCCAAGCGCTTTCTGGACGAATACATGCCGGACGCCACGGGCCCGACCTGGTGGGAGCCTCCCTATTCGGACATCGAGGTGCCCCAGTCCGGCATCGACCGCCTGCGGGCCAACTACGCCGGCGAATCGATGTGCGTCGACTACTGGATCGGCGAGATCCTCGCAGCCGTGGAGGAGCTGGGACTGTACGACAACTCGGTCGTGGTTTTCTTTTCGGATCACGGCGCGCTGCTCGGAGAGCAGGGTCAGTTCCTCAAGGGACCGAAGCGCGTCCGCCGGCAAGTCACGCACAATCCGTTCGTCGTGCGCCTCCCCGGGAAGGAGTCGGCGGGAACCCGCGCCTCGGGATTCGTCCACCATCCGGATGTGATGCCCACGCTGTTCAGCCTTCTTGAGCTTGACCCGCCGCCCCGCGCGACCGGCAAGAACCTGTGGGGCCTGACTCGCGGCGACGCGAGTCCGCACACCGAACTGGTGCAGGGCTACGGGTGGATCGCCGCGGTCCGTACCAAGGAATGGCAGTTCTCCAGGGTCATGGACCGCGACAGGCTCGGATACGACTACGATCCCGAACTCTACAGCCTCGCCGACGACCCGGACGAGCTCACGAACGTGGCGGACCAGCATCCGGATGTCGTGGCGGACCTGAGTGCAAGGATCGACGCATACCTCGAGTCCGGAGAGGGCCTGACCATGGGGCACTTTCGCGGTCGCGAGGACTTTGCTCCCGACAAGGAGCGTGAGACATTGGGACCGTGAGCGGGTTCCTCAGGACCGGAGGGTCTGACCATGAACCGACTTCGCAGCAGCGACTATCATCCCGAGGTCCTGCGCCTATTCGACGCGTACGTGCATGGTGCGCTGAGCCGGCGGGACTTTATCGACCGCGCCGCGCCCTTCACGGCAGGCGTGAGCTCGGCCGCCGTGCTGGCGAGCCTGAGTCCCGACTATGCCCTCGCCCAGCAGGTCCCCGAAGACGACTCCCGCATTCGCGCCGGGAGAATCACCTACGACTCCCCAGAGGGGCACGGGGCCATGCGGGCCTACGTCGTGCGCCCGGCCTCGGCGTCGGGCAAGCTTCCCGGAGTCGTCGTCGTCCATGAGAACCGTGGTCTGAATCCGTACATCGAGGACGTGGCCCGCAGACTTGGTGCGGCGGGATTCCTGGCAATGGCGCCGGACGGTCTCACTCCCAAGGGCGGCTATCCGGGAAACGACAGCGACGGTCGCCGGCTGCAGGCGGAACTTGACCGCGACAAGCTTGTCGAGGACTTCGCCGCGGCGGTGGAGCATCTGCAGGCTCATGAAGACTGCACGGGCAAGGTCGGCGCCGTCGGCTTCTGCTTTGGCGGGTTCGTCGTGAATGCGCTGGCGGTTCGCAATTCCGAACTGGCCGCGGCCGTTCCGTTCTACGGCAGGCAGCCGCCCGCCGGCGCCGTGCCGGGAATCAGGGCTCCGCTGCTGCTGCACTACGCGGAACTCGACCGGAGGATCAACGAAGGCTGGCCGGCCTACGAAGAGGCGCTGAAGGCGAACGGGAAGACGTATACCGCACACATGTACGAGGGCGCAAACCACGGCTTCCACAACGACACGACGCCCCGGTTCGACGAGGACGCCGCTGGCCTCGCGTGGAAAAGAACGCTCGACTTCTTCAACACGCACTTGAGGTAGCGCCTCGCCGGGGGCAGCACGGGAAGGCAAGAGGCGCGCCAGCCGCGGGATCCTTGCAGAGATGACCTCTGGCAAGCGGGCGAGGCAGCCGACGCCGCTGTCGGGCGAGGCAGCCGACGTGGTGGCACACGTTGCCAAGGGGCGGATCCCCGAGCCGGTCAGGCTCGATCGGGATGAAACGATCGAAGCCTCCGCGACCGTCCACACGGACCACCGTGTGGTCCTGCTGCCGGGATGGCTTCGGCAACATCAGGACCGCTGCCCGGACGGGAGACACCCCCCTTCCGGACTGAACAGCTCATCCAGTTGTGGCCAAGACCAGGGTCCGGAACTGTTTCGTTGACGGGCGAATCCGCTCGGACTCAGGCGACAAGCTCCCGGATCACCTGACCCCCGGTTTGCGACAGCTGCTTGAAGCGCCCGCCGTGGAAGTACGTGAGGACGCTGTCATCGAGCCCCAGTAGATGCAGAAGCGTCACGTGCAGGTTCTTGATGGGGTGGACCACCTCAACGGCTCGGTGACCGATCTCGTCCGTTGCGCCAATCACATGGCCCGCCTTGACGCCGCCGCCGGCGAAGAACATCGCCTGGGCTTCGGCATTGTGGTCGCGACCGATCGCGACGCCCCCGCCGCGGTGATGGTTGTCGGGACTCCGGCCAAACTCGCCCAGCCAGACGATCAGCGTCTCGTCGAGCAGTCCGCGCTCCCTGAGGTCCTTGATCAGCGCTGTCACCGGCTTGTCAATGCTGTAGATCCGGGCCTTGTGGGAGCGCTCGAGGTAGTCGTGCGAGTCCCAGCCCCCCGAAAAGATCTGGACGAACCGGACACCCTTCTCAACGAGCCGCCGGGCCAGCAGGCACCGCCGTCCGAACGAACCCGTCGCCTCATCGTCAAGGCCGTACATTTCACGCACCGATTCGGGCTCCCCGTCGAGGTCGATGATGCCTGGCACTTCGGTCTGCATGCGGAATGCCAGCTCGTAGTTCGCCATGCGCGCCGAGAGCTCGTCATGGGCCGGGTGCCGCACCTGATGGTCTCGATTGAGCTGGGCCAGGACGTCCAGGTTCGCCCGCTGGTGCTCCCGCGTCTTCCAGGCCGGCGGGTGGATGTCGAGGATGGGCGATCCCTCGGCGCGGAGCGGCGTTCCCTGGTAGTACGCCGGCAGAAAGCCGTTGGTCCAGTTGCCGGAGCCCCCCTGTGGGAATCCTGCTTCCGCCAGCACGATGTACCCCGGAAGATTCTGGTTTTCACTGCCGAGACCGTAGGTCACCCACGATCCGACCGCTGGGTCGCCTCCGAACTTGTTGCCGGTGTTCATGTGAAACAGCGCCGTCGGATGGTCCACGGACTCGGACTGGCAGCCCCTGTACACACACAGCTCGTCGGCCACCTCCGGGAGGTGGACGAAGTGCTCGCACATGTCGATCCCGGCCTGGCCGACCTTGCGCGAACTGTAGGGGCTCTGCACGTAGTAGCGCACCCCGGAGGACATCGGCGAGAACTGCTCCCCGACTCTCTCGAACTTCTGCATGTGCAGATCCCGCAGCTTGGGCTTCGGGTCGAACGTGTCGATGTGGCTGGGCCCGCCCTCCATCACGAGAAAGATGCAGGCCTTGGCCTTCGCCGAATGGTGCGGCTTCCTGACCGCCAGCGGCCCGGTAGCCTCCTTTGCAAGCAGGTCGCTGAACGCCACGCTTCCGAGGCTGGCGCCCAGCGAATAGAGAAACCCTCGCCGGGAAACTCCCAAATGCCCTTGCGTATGGACCTTGGTCAGCACTCCAATCCCCCTCGTTCCTTTCCGCGCGCCCGGCGGATCGATCGTCCCAAGCCGTTTGCAGTCCGGACGGCGCAGGTCCCCGGACTCCGACGGGTGTGACCGCCCTGAGCCCTCCATCTGCGGCCGCCCGAGCCGTGCCTAGTAGACATAGACGAACTCATTGGCATTGAACAGGGCGAGGCACATGTCGGCGAGCGCCCTGGTCCCGGGCTCCACATCCCAAGCCTTGGCATGGGGGATGTAGTCCTCGTAGACATCCAGCGGCTCTCTGTAGTCCAGGGCGAGGCCGGACATTTCCTCGACCACGGTTCGATCCAGGTACTTCGGCGGGGACTCGGGTTGCGGAATGTGTGCCCGATGATACTCGGTCATCGCCCGGACGTGGGAGGCCATAGCCGCGCGCTCCTCCTCGGACGCGCTGCGGCCGAACGCAAGCCGGAACGCGCGGTCGACACGATCCTCGACCGACCCCGACCTAGCCCGGAGGCGCAGCGCCATGGCGATCGACCGGTCGATTGAGTTCTCGCTGTTCAGCAGGGTGAAGACCTGCGGAGTGACCGTGGACGCGTCGCGGCGCTCACAGGAGAGGTCGTAGCTCGGCTGGTTGAAGACCTCCATCAGCGGCTCCATCTGCATGCGCATCCGATACACGTAGATGGACCGCCGATTGCGCTGCTCGGGGCTTCTGGACGGCTGGTACGCCGGCGCGATCGTCACTTGGTTCATC
The DNA here is from genome assembly GCA_028819255.1 of Bryobacterales bacterium. Taxonomy (GTDB): domain Bacteria; phylum Acidobacteriota; class Terriglobia; order Bryobacterales; family UBA6623; genus VXMF01. Next base: position 31,195 of record JAPPMB010000137.1, read on the forward strand.
CGGGGCTGGGCCTGAAACTCGAGATTGACCTCCGGGTACACCGGCAGTCCCCCGATCTCCGGATTCAGTTCCCCCGATGCGACCAGCATCGAGTCCCGGATCTCCTCGGCCGTGAGCCGGCGGGGAGGAAACCAGCTGAGAAGCTCGTTGTTCGGATCGCTCCCGTCAAGCGCCTCCGGGTCGGGCGGGCTGTCACTGCGCCGGTAGGCGTCCGAGGACATGATGAGCCGGTGCAGCTTCTTGATCGACCAGCCTCCCTCGACGAAGCGACGGGCCAGCCAGTCGAGGAGCTCCGGGTGGGTCGGCTTGCTGCCCATCTTGCCGAGGTTGTTCGCGTTCCCTGCAATGCCCCTGTCGAAGTGGTGTTGCCAGACGCGATTGACGATCGAACGGGTGGCAAGCGGGTTGTCGGGGCTGGCAATCCAGCGGGCCAGTCCAAGCCGCCGACCCCGCATCGTGCCGGGAATCTCGTGCGCTTCCGGCGCCGAAGCCGGGAGGTAGCTGACCGGCACGGCGCTCAGGACGCCGGGGACGACCATGTCGCCGCGCGAGAAGGCTGAGCCGCCCGCGAGGATGAATGACTCGGGAGGGTCGCCGCGCAGCTTCTCGGCCTCGGGCATCCTGAGCCGCTCCGAATTCTCGTGCTTGACGGGGCCTTCGTAGACGCTGTGGGCCATCGGCTGGTAGCGTTCGAGTCGCCGGTTCCAGATCTTGGCATCGTTGTTGCGGACCTTGAAGTAGCCGAGGTCCCTGATCGTCAGGCCGACATGCCGGGGAGGCTTCTCGCCCTCGGGCCTGTCCCTGAGCTTCTCCCGGGGCTGGTAGGGAATCCCCCGTTCGGCGCACCATGCGCGCGCGGCCCTCTCCTCCTTGGCCTTGATCGCGTCGGCATCCGCCCTGGCGGCGGCTCGCAGGCGCTCGAGCCGGGCCTGCTCCTGGGCGAAGAAGTTGCGGTTCTCGGAATCAAGAAACTCGGCCGGCAGCTCCGCGAGCTGGGTGGTCGCAAAGACCGAGTACATCCGGTAGTAGTCGCGTGTCGGAATGGGATCGAACTTGTGGTCGTGGCACTTCGCGCAGCGCAGGGGCAGGGAGAGGAAGGTCTCGCCGACACTGTTCGTGATGTCGTCGAGGTACAGCTGCCGCGAAAGCACCTTCTGCATCATTCCGGTGTGCTCCCACGGGCCCATGCGGAGATAGCCCGTGGCGACCCGCATCGCCGGATTCCGCGGTTCGAGGATGTCGCCGGCGAGCTGCTCAATCACGAATCGGTCGTACGGCTTGTCGTCGTTGAAGGAACGGATGACGTAGTCGCGGTACCGCCAGGCGTTCGAGCGTTCCCAGTCGTTGGAGTAGCCGGCGGTGTCGGCGTACCGGACGACGTCGAGCCAGTGCCGTCCCCACTGTTCGCCGTAATGGGGGCTTTCGAGCAGGCGGTCGATGACCTTGCCCCACGCGTCAGGGGACTCGTCAGTGGCAAAAGCCTCGACGTCTTCGGGACTGGGCGGCAGGCCGGTGAGGTCATAGGACGCCCGGCGAATGAGGATGCGCCGGCTTGCGGGGGCAGCCGGCTCGAGACCCGCCTCGGCAATCTTGCGTCCGATGAACGCGTCGACCGGATGGCCGCCGCTCGCATCGGGAGTCTCGACCTCGCGCAACGGTCGAAACGCCCAGAGATCCTCCTCGTCGTACCGCCGGTTGGTCCAGTCGTCCGAAAGCCCTCCGCTCGTCGCGACGGTCACGCCCGCAGCTGTCCGGGCCGAGGCCAGATCCTCGGCAACATATGCGCGCTGCGCAGCCTCGTCGGGCCACGGAGCACCCGCGTTGATCCAGTCGCGGATCTTCCAGACCTGCTCTTCCGTGAGCCGGTCCGTGTCCTTGGGCGGCATCTGCAGGTTCGCGTTCTTCCTGCTGACCGCTTCGTGGAGCAGGCTCGCGCCGGCATCGCCCGGGACGAGGGCCGGCCTCGAGGAGGCGCCGCCTCGAAGCATGGACTCGCGGGACGTGAGATCCAGCCCGCCCAGGACCGCGGCCGGATCCTGTCCGTGACAGGCGAAGCAGCGTTCAGCGAGCAACGGCTTGACCTCGACCGCGAACAGCCGCTCTGCGGAATCACTCTCTGCGCCAGCTGCACTGCCCGAGAAGGCGCAGATCAAGGCTGCGACGAAAGCACCAGAAAACCGCATCACGCCCATGCCCGTCGAAACCAGCCCCATCCTAGCACCGGGCTGTCCGGCTCGCGAGCATTCGGGACCGCGACCGGTTCCGCAGTCCGCCATTCCGCCGAATGGAAACCCGGCTCACTGATAGAATTTCCATCAGTCTGATGCCGTTGCAACCGTTTCCGATACGCTTGGCGGGCCTGCTTCTTGCGAGCGCCTGCACCCTCGCGGCCGCTACCGACGCCGCAGAGCACTTCGAGAAGCATGTTCGCCCGCTCCTGGCTGAGCAGTGCTATGCGTGCCACAGCGCCCAGAGCCCCGTCCCGCAGGCGGGTCTGCGGGTCGACTCCCGCAGCGGTCTGCTCAAGGGAGGCAAGAGCGGCCCGGCGGTGGTGCCGGGCGATCCCGATGGCAGCCGGCTGCTGCGGCTCCTCAGGGCCAAGGAGGGCATCCGCATGCCTCCGACCGGGCGACTGCCTGAGGACGAGATCGCCCACGTTGAGCTGTGGATCCGGGCGGGCGCACCGTTTCCGTCCGGGCCGACAGAACGAGAGCGGTCGTCGAGCCCGCATTGGTCGTTCGTCCCCCCGAAAGCCACGTCGCCGCCAACTTCGGCCAGCGGCTGGGCCGGGTCCGACATCGATCGCTTCATCGAGGCGCGACTCGTGCAGGAGGGACTGCGGCCGTCCCCGCAGGCCGATCCGAGGACTCTCATCCGACGGGTCCACTACGACCTGACCGGCCTGCCCCCGTCGCCGCAGGCTGTCGACGAGTTCTTCACGTCGCCTACGGACGAGGCGTACGAGGCGGCCGTCGACTCCCTTCTCGCCTCGGAACGATTCGGCGAGCGCTGGGCACGCTACTGGCTCGACGTGGCTCGCTACTCGGACGAGGGCTTCCAGGCCCGACCGTTCCCCATCGCCTGGCCGTACCGGGACTGGGTGGTCGACGCTTTCAACAACGACCTCCCCTACAACATGTTCGTCGAGTTCCAGCTTGCGGCAGACCTGGTTGGGGCGGATGACGAGCACTTGCCAGCGCTGGGTCTGCTGACCTTGGGGATCAACCAGGTGCGTCCAATCGAGGTGCCGGACAATCTCGATGACCGGATCGACGTCGTGACAAGGGGCTTCCTCGGACTCTCGGTTTCCTGCGCCCGCTGCCACGATCACAAGTTCGATCCCATACCGACGGCGGACTACTATTCCCTCTACAGCGTGTTCCTGAATTCTCCGAACGTTCTCGAGCCCGTGCCGATCGAGGCCTTCCCCGAGAGCCCGGAAACGGAATTCTTCCTTGGGAAGCTCGCTGCCCGCCGCGCGTGGCTCGACAGGTTCCGGGACGAACGACTGGCCGACCACATCAAGAAGTTCCGCACGCCCGAGGTTCTCGAGAAGTACCTCGAAGCGGCGTGGGTATCCCGCAGCCTGCAGAGTCGGGAATTCGAGGCCCTGTCGAAGGAGAGAAATCTCAATCACTACCTTCTGGACCGCTGGCGCACCTACCTGAACGGGCTCGTTGGCCCCTCCATCGAAGCGTTTGAGGACCTGAATTCGCCGGGCGGGGCCAACAGGGTGGCGCGGCGAATGGCGGAGGCCGACAGCCAGTACCGGTGGCCGGACCCAATGCGCGAAGCGCTCCGCCTGGCATTGCGAGGCACCGGGACCCCGACCGACATCCCCGCGAAAGACTTCTGGTGGATTCAGAACGAGGGCGACTCGAACGTAATGAAGGGCCTGAAATGGCAGTACGAGGCCGTCATGCACGACTGGAGCCACAGGGGGGGGCCCAAGCACGCGATGGTCGTCCGGGACGCTTCGGACCTGCAGCAATCCTACGTGTTCTTGAGAGGAAACCAGAACGACAAGGGAGAGCAGGTCGGGCCGCGATTCTTGTCGGCGTTGCCCGGGGCGGGCGAGTTTCGGACGGGAAGCGGCCGGCTGGAACTGGCACGGGCCATCGCAAGCGCCGAGAATCCGCTGACAGCAAGGGTTTTCGTGAATCGCGTTTGGGGGCACTTGTTCGGAGAGGGCATCGTCCGAACGCCCAGCAATCTGGGGATTCGGGGGGGCCCGCCCTCCCATCCGAAACTGCTCGACTACCTTGCAGCCGACTTCGTGGCCAATGGCTGGTCCACGAAGGATCTCATTCGACAGATCGTGCTGTCGCGAACCTACCGTCAAGACAGCAAGGCGTCTGCAGAAGGAATCGCCGCAGACTCAGCGAACCGCCTCCTATGGCGGCAGAACCGGAAGCGGCTTGACTTCGAGGCCATGCGCGACTCCATGCTGGCCGTTTCCGGCCAGCTCGATACCACAACGGGCGGACCGCCCTTCCAACTGAAGGCGACGCCATCCTCACCACGACGGGCGATCTACGCATATGTCTCGCGCGAAGAGCCTTCGGCTCTGATGAGAACGTTCGACTTTTCGAATCCGGAAGAACACTCGCCCCGACGCCAGCTGACCACTGTGCCGCAACAGGCCCTCTTCTTCCTGAACAGCTCGTTTCTTGCCGAGCAAGCGCGGGCTCTCGCTGCGTCGTGCGGCGAGCCAGAGCAGTGCATCGACACGATTCACCGCAGGGTGCTGGGAAGACCGCTCGACGGGAGCGCACGAGAGACGGCACTGGCGTTCGTTTCCGAAGAGCACGACACGCCAACAGAGGACACTTCGGCCCAGGCCGGGGATTCTGTTTGGACGCACGGCACGGCGAAACTCGACATCAAGGCCGGAAAGGTATTGGAACTGCGTCCGATGACGCACCGGGTCGAGGACCGCATCCAGCCGGCGGCGATGATGCCCGCTCCGGGCACGGGCAGGGCCAGCCTGAACGCACTGGGGGGCCATCCCGGAGACGGGATCGATAGCGCCGTCGTCCGCAGGTGGACGGCACGGCGGTCGATGCGGGTCAGCATCACGGGCGATTTGAACCATCGCATGGGGGAACAGAGCCAGCGATTCAACCACTCCAACGGTGTGCGCGGATGGATCGTCTCGAGTGTCCGCGGGGTGCTCGCAACGTGGACGGTCCGTGGGTTCGAAGTCGCGACCACGATCAGGAACCTCGATGTGGCCGAGGGCGAGCATCTCGACTTCGTCGTCGATTCATTCGGGGACTATGAGGCCGATGCGTTCAATTGGTCTCCGCTGATTGAAGAAGTTCTCAGCGCCGAAGAGCGTCGTGCCGACATGGAACCGATGTCCTGGAGTGCAGAGGAAGGCTTTCCCAAGGCCGTCGAGACACCTCTGAATCGACTTGAGCAATACGCGCAGGTCCTATTGATGACAAACGAATTCGCATTCAGCGATTGAAATGATCGGAAGACAGACTCAGGCGTCGGCCGATCCTCAATCATCCACAGCCTAGCCGCAGGGCAAGCGGCGGATTCGGCCTCCGATTTGATCGCTGTGGTGCGGGCCGGTCTGTCCCGCCCGAGTGACTTCGCTATAACGCAGAGGCGCCGGTCGGACCCGTCTGGCGCCAAGAATGAAAGAGCCGCTTCCGCCTCTTACGGCTGGACGCTCTCGCGTTGTTCCAGCTCGGCCAGCTTGTTCCTCGCGGCAGAGGCCAGCGGCGCATTCGGCGCGGTACGCAGGAAGGTCCGGTAGCTCTCGGCCGCTTTGGCGAAGTCGGACTTGTTCTCCTGAGCCAGGCCCAGAATCAGGTGGACTCTCGGCCGCTCGCTCGCTTCGCCACGTGCGATCATTGTCGTCGCCATCTTCTCCGCAGCGTCGATCTTGCCTTGACTGATGGCGGCGACGGCCGCTTTGTAGCGGACTGCAGGCGACGGGGGAAACAAGGCCAGATAGCGATCCGCAAGCGACTCAAGCTCCGGCCAGTCCTTGCGCCGGAAAGCGGCCTCGATCAGCGGTTCGTACGGCCGCAAGTAGCTTGAATCGGCGCCAATCGACCGCTGGTACGCCAGGCGGGCGCCCGCGGCGTCGCCGAGCCCCGACCGGGCCTCTCCCAAGGCCCACCACGCGGCTGCAAATCGCGAGTAGAGCTTCACGGCCCGCTCGAGCTGGCGAGCCGCCTGCCTGTACTTCGGGTCTTTCTGAACCAGTGCCTCGAGCCCCTTGCGGAATGCGCCGGTGGCGGCCTTTGGCGCCGCGAGTGTCGTTGGACTGAAAGCACTGCCCTTGACCCCGTCGAGTCGATGGAGGACTAGCGTGCCTACGTTCAGCGCCCCCATGCCACGGAAATCCCGCAGACGCAGCCGGTCCGAACGGTAGCCCGGCAACTCCACCAGCAGAACACAGTGAGAGAGGTTCGGCACTCGGAACCCTGCCTGGCGCGTCGGTCCCTCGAATCCTGTCGTGGGATACAGCGGAGACAGCGCAGACTGGCTTGAGTCAATGATTCGGACGGCCGAGGTGTTTTCGGGATAGAAGCTGAATCGGCCCTGGGCGTCGGTCAGATCCTGCGGAGAGGATCCCGCAAGCTCCGAAGCGTCTCCTCCGCGCAGGAAGCGCTCGGACATTGCGCCGCAATCCATTCTGACGACCACGCTCTCTGCAGGCGGTTCGCCGTCTTGCATGATCACTCGGCCGTGAATGTAGATCGGCTGGACGGGCCCTCTCCGGTAAGAGGGCGCCGTCCTTCCGCGCCGCTGAGCCTCGTCTTTGGAGCCTGTCCGAGATTGCGTTGTCGACGACCCGCTTGCTGCCCCGGACTCACCGGCTCGGGTTCCGCTCCCGGTACTTGCCTGTGAGGACGAACCCGGTCCCTGCGCCTGCGCCCAGAGGACACTTGCACTCGCAAGGAGGCAAATCACGCGAAGAATGGAATTGGGCGTCATCCTCGAATAGGAACTTCGCCCTTTCGTCGGCTCATGCGGCGGGTCGTTGGACGAACCGGTTTCGCGCACAGCCTCAGTCTAAGGGGGCCAACTGCCACGAAAGCGTTTGCGCGCAGTCTGTGGCTCTTAACCGGTATCGGGTTCCGGACGAGCCTTGATACGATATCCATAGGCTCGGCTGAATGACTCGCTGTGTGTATTTGAGTCTCAGCGCGACCTTGGTGTTGGTCGCGATCTGCGCACCGGCCACACCGGCTCAAGCCTTGGACGCGGAGGTGTCACTTCCGACCTTCGTGGGCCAATATTGTTTGGCCTGTCATGGTTCCGACACAAGGACGGCCGGTCTGGATCTGGAGGGATTGGTCGCCGTCGAGGTGTCACGGAATCCCGAGCGATGGGAAGCGGTCGTCCGGAAGCTCCGTGCGCGACAGATGCCGCCTCCGGGCATCCCTAGGCCGGACGAAGCGGCATACCGAACCGCGACCGAGTCCATCAGCGAGCTGCTTGACCGCCATGCGGCTGCCAAGCCGAACCCAGGCCGGGTCGGGACCTTTCGAAGGCTGAACCGGACGGAGTACCGCAACTCCATCCGCGATCTCCTAGGTCTGGACGTCAATGTCGAGGCCCTGCTGCCGGCTGACGAGGCCAGCCACGGATTCGACAACGTCACGGTGGGCGACCTGCCCCCAATGCTGCTCGAGCGCTACGTATCGGCGGCCGAGAAGATCAGCCGACTTGCGGCGGGCCGGGCCGGCCGGGTTCCCGACGCCCACACGGTTCGGGTGCCGCCGGACCTGACACAGGAGGGCCACATCGAAGGGCTTCCGCTGGGCACGCGCGGCGGGACGGTCGTCCCGTACACCTTTCCAGTGGACGGAGAGTACGAAATCTCGGTCCGACTGTCGCGGGACCGCAACGAGGACATCGAGGGCCTGAGCCGCCCGCACCAGCTGGAGCTGCTGGTCGACCGAGAGAGGGTGGCGCTGTTCGACGTGAAGCCGCCGCCGAAAGGCAACGACCACCGCCTTGCGGACAGTCATCTCACGGCTCGACTCGCAGTGGCCGCGGGCCCCCGCCTGGTCGGGGCCACGTTCCTGATGGACCCCGCCGTGCTCCTCGAGTCCCAGCGTCAGCCCTACCAGGCCCGCTTCAACTTCTACAGGCACCGAAGGACGCAGCCCGCAATCTACTCGGTGACCATCGTCGGGCCGGTCAGCCAGGCGGGTGTCAGCCCGACTCCAAGCCGGAAGCGGATCTTCACCTGCGAACCCCAAGTGCCATCGGAGAGCGAGGCGTGCGCCGAGTCGATTCTGGGCAGGCTGGCAGCTAAGGCCTACCGGCGCCCGCTCATGCCGAGCGACCTTGAAGGACCGATGCGGTTCTACCGCCGGGCGGCAGTCGAGGAGGGCGAGGGATTCGAGGCCGGGATCGAGCGAGGGCTTTCCGCCATTCTGGTCAGCCCGCAGTTTCTGTTCCGCATCGAACGCGAGGCCAAGGACATCCCCTCCGGCACCGCGTATCGAGTCAGCGACTTCGAGCTGGCGTCCAGGCTGTCGTACTTCCTGTGGAGTAGCCTGCCGGACGAAGCACTGCTCGATGCGGCCGCAAGCGGCGGGCTCCATGCCGCCTCGAACCTGGAGCCGCAGGTGCGCCGCATGCTCGCGGACCCCCGATCCAAGTCGCTGGTCGACAATTTTGCCTCACAGTGGCTGCACCTCCGGAATCTTGACTCGATCCGTCCCGACATGCGCCTCTTTCCGGACTTCGACGACAATCTGCGACAGGCTCTTCGCAAGGAAACGGAGCTGCTGCTTGAGAGCGTGATCCGGGAGGACCGGAGCGTCCTGGATCTGCTCAGCGCGGACTACACCTTCCTTAACGAGCGGCTTGCAAAGCACTACGGCATTCCGAACGTCTACGGAACCCGTTTTCGCCGGGTGAAGCTTCCTGACGCAAGTGTTCGTGGCGGTCTGCTGCGCCACGGCAGCGTCCTGACGGTCACGTCGTACGCGACGCGGACATCGCCGGTGATCCGAGGCAAGTGGATTCTCGAGAACGTCCTGGCCATGCCCCCGCCCCCTCCTCCCGCAGACGTCCCCGAATTGAAGGACAACACGGTGTCGGGCAAGCTCTCAGTCCGCGAGCGGCTCGCGGAGCATCGGGCGAACCCGGCCTGCGCAAGCTGCCACAATCCGATGGACCCTCTGGGATTCGCCCTGGAGAACTACGATGCCGTGGGCCGGTGGCGAACCCGCGATGGAGGGGAGCCGATAAATCCTTCCGGCCAGCTGGCCGACGGCACGCATGTCGATGGCGTCGAAGGCCTGGAGCGGGCGCTGCTTCAGCGTCCGGAACTTTTCGCCGGAGCACTGGCCGAGAAGCTTCTCACGTTCGGACTTGGGCGTGGCGTCGAATACTACGACGCGCCGGCGGTTCGCGAGATCGTACGGCAGGCCGCGGCGGATGATTTCCGGTTTTCTTCACTTATCCTAGGTGTAACTGGAAGCATGCCGTTTCAGATGAGGAGGTCGCGATGATTCTCACCAAGAAGGCGCTTCCGCGCCGGACGTTCCTGAGAGGTACCGGAGCGACGCTGTCCCTGCCCCTGCTCGACGCGATGGTCCCGCCGCTCACGGCCCTCTCCAAGACTCCGGCGAAGCCGGTGAGGAGACTCGGGTTCGTCTACGTTCCAATGGGCTCGGACATTTCGCGATGGACTCCGCCCGGAGGAGAGAAGCTCGAGGAACTTTCGCCGACGCTTTCCTCCCTGAGCCCCGTGATCGACGACATCACGGTCGTCAGCAACCTTGAGCTGAAGAACTCCTATCCGGGGACCCACGCCACCTCGAACGCCGGCTTCCTCAGCGCGGCCAAAGCGAAATGGACGGAGAGCACGGACTACTACCTGGGGACAACGGCCGACCAGATCGCCGCAAGGCAGATCGGCCAGGAGACGAGGCTGCCGTCGCTCGAGATGGCCATCGATCTGATGTCGATGGTGGGGCAGTGCGACAACGGGTTCGCCTGCGTGTACCAGAACAACCTCTCGTGGTCGTCCCCCACGACGCCGCTGCCGGCAGAGGCTCATCCAAGGATCGTCTTCGAGCGCCTGTTCGGGGAGGGCGGATCCCCGGAAGACCGTCGCGAGGCGCTGCGCCGCAAGGCGAGCCTCCTCGATTGGGTTGTTGAAGACACGCAGAGGCTGCAGTCGGATCTCGGGCCTGAGGATCGAGCGCGAGTGGACCAGTACCTGACTTCGATCCGCGAGGTCGAGCGCCGGATCCAGAAGGCGGAGGCCGAAAGCGCGGACGGGGCGTTGCCCGACCTCGACCGCCCGGTGGGCGTCCCGGCGGCGTACGGCGATCACGCGAAGCTGATGTTCGACCTGCAGGTGCTTGCCATGCAAGCGGACATCACCCGGGTCATCACGTTCCAGCTGGCGCGCGAGACCAGCACCAGGACCTACGCGGAAGCAGGAGTTCCCGAGCCCCATCACCCGCTGACCCACCACGGCAACAATCCCGAGAAGATTGCCAAGGTAGCCAAGATCAACGGCTTTCATGTCTCGCTGTTCTCAGCGTTTCTGGAAAAGCTCAAGGCCACCAGGGAAGGGGAGGGGTCACTGCTGGACAACACGGCGTACCTCTACGGCAGCGGGATGGGGAACCCGAATGTCCATGACCACACCAATCTGCCGATTCTCGTGGCGGGAGGTGCCGCAGGAGGAATCAGGGGTGGTCGCCACATCAGGTACTCGGAGCCGACACCTCTCGCGAATCTTCACCTGACGCTGCTCGACCGGGTCGGGATTCGCCTGGACCAGTTCGCCGACAGCAACGGCCTGATCGAAGATCTGGCAGAGCCCCTCAGCATCTAGGGTTTCCGAAGCGGAGCGGTCAGCGATGAGGGGACATCCAAGGGCGATCGGCTGGGTTGGAGTCGCGGCCCTCGCAGCGTCGTCGGCATTCGGAGACGCATCCTCATCAACTTCGCTTGCGGACGCGGCAGAACTTGGCGACTCGGAGAGGGTCCGTACTCTGTTGGCCTCGGGAGGCGACCCCAACGCGACCCAGGTTGACGGAATGACGGCCCTGCACTGGGCGGTCCATCGTGACGACCTGGCCACAGCGGAACTGCTTGTGGAATCCGGTGCTTCGGTCCGGACCTCCAGCCGATACGGCGTAGCGCCTCTTTCTCTGGCCTGTGTCAACGGGAGCCGGGAGATGGTTGAACTGCTGCTCGATGCGGGAGCCGATCCCAACACCACGCTCCGCGGTGGCGAAACCGTCCTGATGACCGCTTCGCGGACCGGAAGGGTAGGGGCCGTCAAGGCTCTCCTCAGCCATGGCGCAGAGGTCGGGGCGAGGGAGAGCACCGCCCGGCAAACGGCTCTGATGTGGTCCGCGGCGGAGGGACATGCGGATGTCGTGCGGGAATTGGTCCGGGCCGGCGCCAACCCCAGCGCACGCCTGGCATCCGGATTCACTCCGCTGCTTTTTGCAGCTCGCGAAGGGCGCATCGACGCACTCCGTGAACTGCTGGAGGCCGGTGCGGACCCCAACGACCTGATCCGACCGCCAGCCGACGCGCCGAGCCAGGCGCGAGGCTACAGGGGTGCGCCGCCGTTCGGCGCAAGCGCATTGCTGATTGCGGTCGAGAACGGCCACTTCGAACTCGCCGTTGAGCTCCTCGATGCGGGTGCCGACCCAAACGCCGCGATGCCGGGATATACCGTGCTCCACGCAATTGCACGCGCCAGGAAGCCGGGCATGGGCGACAACGATCCGCCTCCGCAAGGCTCCGGAGACTTGAGCAGTCTTGGTTTCGTGCGCGAGATCGCGCGCCGCGGCGCGGATCTCAACGCAAGGATGCCGAAGAACATCAACCTCGGCAACACGAGGCTCAGGAAACTCGGAGCAACGCCGTACTTTCTTGCCGCCCAGAGCGCGGACGCCGAACTCATGCGGACGCTTGCATCGCTTGGAGCCGATGTTCGGATCCCGAACGCTGACAACAGCACCCCGCTCATGGCCGCGGCCGGTCTGGGAACGCGGTCGCCGGGTGAGGATGCGGGAACGGAACCTGAGGTTCTGGAGGCCGTGGGAGTCGCGTTGGAGCTCGGGGCGGACATCAATGCCGTTGACGACAACGGAGAGACAGCCATGCACGGCGCCGCCTACAAGAACCTTCCCGCCGTGGTCGAGTACCTCGCGTCGAAGGGTGCGGAGCTCAGCGTGTGGAACACCGAGAACCGATTCGGATGGACACCCCTCGCGATCGCGACAGGCTACCGGTTCGGCAACTTCAAGCCGTCCCAGGTCACGGTCGACGCAATTCGCCGCGTCATGCTCGCCGATGGCGTGCTGCCACCTGAGCGGATCGAAGCGACGACGCAGCAGATCTACTGACGCGAAACGCCCTGGCCGCCCGGTGCTGAATCGCGGGCGGCAGGCAGCGACACAATCGCGCACGCCCGGCACTCGGATCCGACGCCCACGAGGCTAGGGCGCTCATGGAACCTGAATGGGCCTTTCCCGCGGTACCCCTCGAACCGGTGGTGCAGCGCTTCGCCCGCTCGCGCTTCAATCGGTCTCTCGGATCGGATCGACGGCGCGCCTCGCGGAGCTCCGCCCCAGCGCCCCACTCCCGAATGGGCGGCTCCTCCGTCCCGCGCGGCCCGCATTTCACTGCGAAACGCCGCCGGATCGCCGTCTGTACTCTCGGCAGAGCCCACCAGATCCTCCGGTAGCGTTCTTTCCGGAAAGTCCGCATAATCTTGCATCCGAAACGGAATGTTGCTGAGAAACACTGATTTTCGATTGACAGCAGCCAGTGAAAGGAGTAAGAAAAGGCGGCAAGCTAGGTTCCCGAAGGCAAGGAGGTTCAGGATGCACACTCGAGGTATCTTCATTTCCCTAGTGGTTCTTCTCCTGACGGCGCCGCTGATCGCCCAGATCAACACAGGGACGATTTTCGGCACCGTGCGGGATTCCCAGGGCGCGGTGGTCCCCGGCGCCGACGTCACGGTCACGCTGACCAGCCTGGGCGACTCCGTCGTGCTGAGCACCAATGAAGCCGGCGTGTACCAGGCCGCAGGCTTGCGTCCCGGCATGTACCAGGTCCGGGCCGAGACGGACGGCTTCAAGACGGCGGTACGGGACGAGATCCGGCTCGCCATCCAGCAGCGTCTGGAGGTAGGGTTCACGCTCGAAGTCGGAGACGTGACCGAGCAGGTGCAGGTCGTTGCGCCGGTTGTGGGCGTGGAGACGGAGAGCGGCCAGCTCGGCACCGTGATCGAAGCCGGTGAGATCGCGGACCTCCCGCTCGACGGCCGGCGCTACTCCGACCTGATTCTGCTCAGCCCCGGCGCGGTCCCTGCACCGGGCGCGCGGTCCAACCCGCGCGAAGCACGGATCAATGTCGACGGCAACTTCTCGCTGCAGAACTACTTCGCCCTCAACGGAGTCGACAACAACACGTTCACGACCAACGGGCAGGAGCGGAGTCCACAGGCCGTTCAGCCCCCGCCCGACGCTCTCCAGTCCTTCAAGATCCAGACCCGGACCTACGATGCGGAGTTCGGGTGGAGCCAGGGCGCGGTCATCAACGCCGAGATCAAGTCGGGAGCGAACAACTTCCACGGTTCGGGCTGGTACTTCCTCCGCAATGACAAGCTCAACGCCAACAACTTCTTCAACAACGCAGCCGGCATCGAGCGAGGGGCCGAGAACCGAGGGCAGTACGGACTGACCATCGGCGGCCCCGTCGCCCGGGACAGGACCTTCTTTTTCGCCGACTACCAGCGCACGGACGCCAGCAAGGCCGGCGGCGCGAACGGAACGGTTCCCACCGCGCAAATGAGACAGGGCATCTTCACGGGCGACCGCGACCTGGAGATCGACCGGGACGCCGACGGCACGCCCTTCTATCCCGAAATCGTGCCGTGCGTCGACGAAGCCAACGACATCCTCAACCTCACGGCGAGCCGAACCGATGGACGGCCTTGCGGCGATCCGGCGGGCATGGCGCTCGGTGCGCTGTATCCGGATCCCAACGCCGGCAAATTCGGCTTCCAGTCGGCCCTCGACGTTCCGCTGGAACAGAACTCGTACGATGTCCGGATCGACCACCGCCTGACCGACAAGGACACGCTGTACGGCTCCTACAGCTTTCTCCAAACCGACACCATCGTCGAGCAGGGCCCGTTTCCGAATCCGCTGGCCACGGGGGGATTCACCGCCAACAGCTATGTTCGCGGCCAGCTGATGGCGCTGACCTGGAACCGGATCTTCAGTCCGTCCGTGTTCAACAGCTTGCGGTTCGGGTTCAACCGCATCTACTCGACGTCCGATCCCATCGCGCCGGAAGGCGACGCCGGGCCCGAATTCGGGCTGAATTCCCTGCCTGGCACATTCGCCTACGGCCTCCCGCCGATCCGCGTCTCCGGCTATTCGATGCTCGGAACCTCGGAATGGAGGCCGCAGTTCCAGGTTTCCCAGGTCTTCCAGCTGCTCGACAACCTCAGCGTCATCCGAGGCAACCACTCGTTCAAGCTCGGGTTCGAGTACAAGCGCGCCATGAACGAGTATCTGGACGTGAAGGCGCCGAACGGTCGCTACATCATCCCCAGAAGCTATGTCGGCGACGGCTTCGCCAACCTGCTCCTCGGCAACGTCGGCCGGGTCGAGGCCACCTCCGCACTGGTTCCCCGCACCTATACGGACGGCTTCATGTTCTATCTCCAGGACTCCTACAAGGCCTCGTCCAACCTCACACTCAACTACGGAGTCCGCTACGAGTACTTCACGCCCATCCAGGAGCGCGACAGCCTGATGTCCAACTTCGATCCCAACGCGAACGGGGGCCGCGGTGCCCTGATCACCGCCAATCCCGGAGACCTCGGGACGGTGCCGTGCGAGTTCGAATGCGTGCAGCGCGCACAGGGCGACGGGATTTTCGCCAGAGCCCTGGTCCATCCCGATCGCAACAATCTCGCGCCCAGGTTCGGCGCGGCCTATCGTGTCGGAGACCATACGGTGATCCGAGGCGGCTACGCGATCTTCTATCAGGCGATCGACAGAATGGGGAGTTCGGCTGCGCTTTCGTTGAATCCGCCCCAGCTGATCGAATTCCGCGGCCAGGAGTCGCAGTTCCACGAGCCACCGAAGATGCTGCTTAGCGACCCGTTCCCCGGCGGCAGCAACGAGTTCAATCCCCAGAGAATCGATCTCCGGAGCCGGAGCTTGTTCGAGACCGCGCCGTGGTCGCAGCAGTACAGCTTCGGCTTTCAGTTCCAGCTCGAGCAGAGCTACTTGTTGGACCTCTCGTACGTCGGCGGAGACTCGAACCGCATCCGCAAGCTCCAGCCCTTGAACCAAGGCTACCTGCACCCGGACGGACAAGTCTCGAACCCGTTTCCGGACTGGGCGCGTCTGAGCGACCACCTGGCCAGCAACGGCAGTGCCAACTACAACGCCCTACAGGTGAGCCTGCGGCGGGCAATGGTCGGCGGATTGGCCTTCAACATGAACTACACATGGAGCAAAGCCTTGGGAGACACGCAGGACAATCTCTCGGGTGGGGCGTCCTTCAGCAACGTGCGGCCGCAGAACGCCTACGACCTGGCCGCCGACTACGGACGGCTGGTCTTCGACCAAGCGCATCGTTTCGTGTTCAACTGGACTTGGGAGATTCCGTTCCCCACCGAAAGCTCCGCGCGGCACGTGCTGGGCGGCTGGCAGTTCAACGGCATCTGGAGCTCCACCTCCGGTTCTCCCATCGGCATCCGCGGCCCCGACCGGAGCCGCACGCGGAGCCAGAACGCCCGGGCGGACTGCATCGGCGACCCGCACGGCCCCAGAACCGTCGAGCAGTTCTTCAACACCTCGGCATTCGCAATCGCACAGAACGGGACTTTCGGCAACTGCGGGGTGGCGAGCCTGAGCGGCTGGCCGCATCACAACTTCGATCTGTCCCTGTTCAAGAACTTCGGACTGGGATTCAGCGAAGACGCTAGGCTGCAGGTCCGGTGGGAGTTCTTCAACGCCTTCAACACGCCACAGTTCGACAATCCGCAAAACCGGGTGGACCGCGGCCGGTTCGGCCAAACGACCAGGGTTCTCGATCCGTTGCGGGAAGGCCGAGTGATTCAATTCGGGCTGAAGTTCATCTTCTAGCCGGCTTGCCCGCCCGAGCCGCCCACATCCGGGACCGCCGCCGGGCGGGCATGCAGGTCCGATAGTCCGATAGCCGCGCCTGGCGTGGTGGCGAAAGATGTGCGAACCTGCAAGGCAAGCGCTCATGCAGGCAGAACAGCCCTCCCCTGCAAATTCCGAACTGGGTCTGGTCCGAGGCCTCGGACTGAAGGAATCCGTCTCGGCCAACGTGGTCGAGATGCTCGGCATCGGCCCCTTCATCACGATCCCGATTCTGATCGCCGCCATGGAAGGCCCCCACGCCATGCTGGGGTGGCTGCTGGGAGCGGCGCTGGCCGTCTGCGACGGACTGGTCTGGGCCGAGCTGGGGGCCGCCATGCCGGGAGCGGGAGGCTCCTACGTCTATCTCCGGGAAGCCTACGGCCCGAAGAAGATGGGCCGGCTGATGTCGTTCCTGTTCGTCTGGATGATCTTCTTCACCGCCCCGCTCTCGGTAGCGACCGGCGCGGTCGGGTTCGCCCAGTACGCGCAGTACCTCGGGCCGGAACTGTCAACCCTGACCACCCAGCTCATCGCGGTCGGTCTGTGCCTCGTCATCACATTCGCGCTGTACCGCGGGATCCGGACGATCGGCCGACTCTCGTTCATCCTCATGCTGGTCGCTGTGGGAACGATTCTCTGGGTGATCGTCTCAGGGCTGTTCAACATCCGGGGCGAGCTTCTCCTGGATGTTCCCGAGGGGGCATTCTCCTGGTCCTGGGGCTTCGTTTCGGGGCTCGGGGGCGCCGCTCTGATCGGCATCTACGGATACGGCGGCTACAACAACATCTGTTTCCTAGGGGGCGAGGTCAGGAATCCGAGCCGGAACATTCCGTTCGCGGTCATCGCCTCGATCGCCATCGTCGCGCTCCTCTACATCTTCCTGAACACGACGATCCTCGGTGTCGTTCCGTGGCGAGAGGCGATGGACTCCCAGCACGTGGTGTCCGACTTCATGGAGATCGTCTACGGACCCTGGGCGGCCCAGCTGCTCACGGGCCTCGTTCTGGCGGCGTCGGCTGCATCCGTGTTCGCCCTGCTCCTTGGCTATTCGAGGATCCCTTATGCGGCCGCCAGGGACGGGAGGTTCTTCGCGGTCTTCGGCAAGCTGCATCCGACCGGGCGCTTCCCGCACGTCTCCCTGCTAACTCTGGGGCTCGGCTCGACAGTCTTCTGCTTCCTTGATCTCAGCAACATCATCCAGGCCCTCATCGTGATCCAGGTCATCGTCCAGGTGCTGGGGCAGATTGTCGCCGTGACGCTGATCCGGACCTGCCGGCCCGACATCCACCGTCCGTTCCAGATGTGGGGGTATCCGGTTCCGAGCCTGGTGGCCATGGTCTTGTGGCTCCTCGTGCTCGTCTCGACGGGAGTAACGATCGTGGCATTGGGGCTGCTGGTGCTGGCGCTGGGAGTCGGCCTCTACATGCTCAGAGCCCGCCGGGTCGGCGAATGGCCGTTTCTCCCTCGGGCGTCCGGCGAATCGTGATTTCCGCACCCGCCTCGATGCCACGCAGGACCGAAGTCTCGCCCGTAGGCCAGCGCACCTCCACCGAGTCGGCCCTCGTATGCGAGCCCAGTCCGAAGTGGAGGACCAGCTCGCTCTGGGAGAGATAGCTTCCGCCGCTCGGGACTTCGCGCAGCTGCCGCAGATCACCGGACCGCACCCTGACCTGGGCTCCCAGGGCGAGCCGGTTTCCGCCTGACCCGACAAGGTGAATCCTGAGGTGCTGGCTCCCGCTGGCGCTTTCGTTCCAGAACAGAGCTGGCGCGGCGTCAATGTTGCTGACCACCACATCCAGCCTCCCGTCGCCGTCCAAGTCGGCGCTTGCCGCTCCGCGGCTGGATTGCTCGTGGTCGAGATTCAGGAGGCCCGGCTGCTCCTCGAACCGGCCGTCGCCGAGATTCCGGAACAGAAGGCTTTGCTGGCGGTACGGAGCGACGGACGACTCCTGGAGCTGATCGACATTCGGAAAGACGTGGCCGTTCGCCACGAAGATGTCGAGCCAGCCGTCGTTGTCGAAGTCTCCGAACAGGGTTCCCCACCCAACAAGGGGCAATGTCGGTCGATCCAGACCCGACCGAGTGGTCACATCCGAGAAATTGAGTTCGCCCTCGTTCCGGTACAGCGTGTTGTACTCCTCCGAGAAGTGCGTAACGTAGAGGGAGAGCCGGCCCTGGTTTAGATAGTCCCCCACGGCGACTCCCATCCCGGCCTGCTCGACTCCGTGCGCGTTGAAAGCCACGCCCGAAAGGAGTCCGAGTTCCTCGAACACCGAGTTGCCCAGGTTCCTGTAGAGAAGGTTGGGTGTCGAATCGTTGGCCACGAAGAGATCGGGCAGGCCGTCGTCGTCCAGATGCGCGAAGAGAGCTCCGAGACCGAAGTGGCCATGCACATCGTCCAGGCCGCTGGCGAGGGAGGCTTGTTCGAAAGTCCCGTCTCCCCGGTTCAGGAAGAAGGAGTCACCAGCCCCCTTCAGACCACGAGGTCCGCACATCACAGGGAGGCCCATGTACTTGCAGCCCAGACCGGCTCCCCCCATCGAGCCGTACGCGGGACTCCCCGGCTCGGGCAGATTGGCCGGATCCAGATCGATGTAGTTGGCGACGAACAGGTCGAGGTCGCCGTCCAGATCGACATCGGACCAGGACGAGCCTGTCGACCAGCGAGGATCGGTTACGCCCGCCTGCTCGGCGGCGTCGGAGAACGTTCCGTCGCCTTGGTTGCGCAGGAGCTGGTTGGGGCCATACGAGGTGATGTAGAGATCGGGATGGCCGTCGGCGTTGTAGTCGGTCACGGAGCAGCCCATGCCCCAGTAGCCGTCCCCGGCCGCGCCCGCCTCTTGCGTGACCTCCTTGAAGCGGCGCCCGCCCAGGTTGCGAAACAGGGCATGCCGCAGAGGCGATGGCCGGCCGTCCCGGAAGTTCTCCAGGCGCCCGCCGTTGACAAAGTACAGGTCCACCCGCCCGTCCGAATCGTAGTCGACGACACAGACACCGGCGGAATTGGCCTCGACGATGTAGCGCTTCTCGCGGTCGCCGCTGATCACTCGGAAGCCGCCCAGCCCCGACCGTTCCGCTGACTCCAGGAACCGCAACTGGCACCGGGCCAGGCTCGCCAGCGGCGGCAAGAGATGCATTGAGAGGGCAACGCAGCCAACGAGTGCCGGCCATTGCAGGCGCCGGATGGGAATCACATGCAACACAGACGGAGTGCACACAGTATATTTTCCGCAATCCGTGCTCGCCGGACTGGCTCGGATCGCGGAGAAGCGAGGAATGAGCCGGAACCGGCTGATCGTGGAGTCGTGTCGACGGGTCGTGGAAGAGCGGACGGGCTGGCCCGCAGACCTGTTTTCGAACGATCACTCGAGCGAGACAGACTTGCAGCTGCTCCGGAAGGGCGAAGATGGCTTTCTGGACGCCATCGGAAGTGCCCGCAGAAGTCGGGTGCACCTTCCATTCTGATGTTACTCCTCGATACAAGCGCCGTCTCGGCGTTCATGCATCGGCGCCCGGTCGCGTTACATGGACTGTGGGAAGAAGACCCATTGGCCGTTTAGCTCTGCACCCGCCGGGGCGGCGGAGATCTGGTTCGGTCTGTCGCGCCTGGAAGCCGACTGGCGCCGCCGGCGCCTCCCAACTAACGAGTTTCGGCGCTTGTGCGCCGCCCTGCGCTGGGCGGACTGGAGCGAGCCGACATCCTGTGTATTCGGGCAATGGAATGCCGCGCTACATTAGCGAGGGGCACCGATCAAGGACATGGACTTGGCGATAGCGTCGCCTGGCCTCAGCCATCCGGCCCGACTCGCCACCCGCGACGTGCGCTACTTCGCGAGAATTGACGACTTGAAACTGGTCGACTGGTCTGAGCCCCAGCATAGTTGAGTGGTCCGTCTGAAGCCACAGACCGATCCGAGCATCGGGTCTGCTTGCGTCGCCGCAACGAGTGGGGCAAGGCGACCGTCAGCCCGCTGGCCTCCGCCGACGACTTTCCGCGGGTTGCGTTCGCGGACTTGGAGACTCTATGCATGCCCCGTGGACGAGTGCGGGCTTGCGCCTCCATCGGGCAAATGACTGGATCGGTTTGCGAGGGCAGGGCAAAGTGCTCAAGATACTGCGGGCAGATTCTCGACGTCGACGTCTCCACCGACAGTAGGCTATGCACGGACTTGATCCCCCGTTGGGCACGATGGCGCACGAATTGGAGTGCAGCGCGGGCCGCCCACCCTCAAGCGTGTCGCGGCTCGCCCCTCCTTTGACCGGGCCTCGGCCCAATCGTCCAGCGGGCCGTCTCGAGGCCGACCCCGCCGAGCCGGTCGCCTAGCGCCGGATCAGATGCGAGAACGGCCACGCCGTCGCCGACACCTTGATCACCAGCTCCAGTCTCTTTGGCTTGATTCCAGCCACGTGGGGCACTGTCGGCGCGACTTCGCAGAAGGTTCGGAAGCAGACCCGAGCAATGCCGACGAGCACCTTGATCGCGTCACGAACTCAAGAAACCACGCCTTAGTGAACCGGAGGTCGGTCCTGTCCAAGGGCGATCTCGCGGACGCAGTCCTCGCCGCGTCCCGGCAAGAGGCCGCGTCGCCCCTCTCGAGGCTCCTTGGTGCGGATCCGCCCCCCGGAGGGACTCGCCCGCGAAAACGGAACCTACCGAGGACTGTCCGAGCCCGCCCCCTTGGGTACTGGCAGCCGGAGCCGTGTTCCGGAAGGGCCGGCCGACGGCCCATTCCCCAATTCCATCTCCCGCGAGTAGGTGTTGCGGGCATGGCCGAAGTCGGTGCCTCCCTCGATCGCTGTACGGCGCTCATCCCATGTGCTGGATACGCTGCTATCAACTGCCGGCGGGCTATAGCAAACCTGCCTCGGCAGTGCCCGGCAGCAAAGTGTGGCCGGTCCCTGTTGCGGTGGGCGTCATCGCGCTTGGGGGTATACTCGCCTCGGTCGTTTCCTGGTTGGCATGGCCTGTTCTGAGAGGGTGGCCGTCATGACCGCGCGGAGAACTATGAAAGTCTTAGGCGGAGGAGAATTCCTCTACGAAGTCGACCCGGCTTGGCCGCAGGTCCCCGAGGGCTGGAGTTTCCACGAGGTGGCCGGAGTCGCGACCGACTCGCAGGACCGGGTGTATGTCTTCAATCGTGGGGAGCACCCGGTGATGGTGTTTCAGGCCGACGGGAAGTTCTTGTCTTCCTGGGGCGAGGGGGAGTTTGTCCGGGCCCACGGGATTTGGATTGGGCCGGATGATGCAGTCTACTTGACCGATGATCTCGGGCACACTGTCAGGAAGTACACTCCCACGGGCGATCTACTAATGACGCTCGGAACAGAGGGCTCGCCGAGTGATACGGGAGTCGAGAACTTCGACTATCGCACTATCAAGCAGGCCGCGGGCCCATTCCACTACCCAACGAACCTCGTCCTCAACGCACAGGGGGAGATGTACGTCTCCGACGGTTACGGTAACGCGCGGGTCCACAAGTTCACGCCGGACGGGCGACTGCTGATCTCGTGGGGAGAACTCGGCAATGGGCCCGGACAGTTCCATCTGCCGCATGGAATCGCCGTGGACAGCATGGGGAGAGTCTTCGTAGCCGACCGCGAGAATGACCGGTTACAGGTCTTCTCGCCGGATGGTGAGTTTCTGGCCGAGTGGACTACCGTCGTTCGGCCTTGCCAAGTGTTCATCGACACCCGGGACAACGTCTTCGTTGCCGAAGTGGGGCGCCGCGTAGGCATGTTCCCGTGGATGACACCGGACCTGAGCGTGACCGGCGGGCGCGTCAGTGTTTTCAACGTCGATGGGGAGCGGCAGGCCAACTGGGGCGGCGGCGACCACCCTGAGGAACCGGGCGATTTCTACGCACCGCACGACGTCTGGGTGGATTCGCAGTGCAATGTGTATGTTGGCGAAGTTACTTGGTCAGCCGGAGGTAACCAGGGCTTGGCCCCTCCGAATTGCCCAACGCTGCAGAAGTTCATTAGGAAGCACGACTGAAAGAACTTGCCGTTTAGACCGATTACGTGCATTGGACGGCTCGCCTAGCTGGCTCACCTTTGCTCTTTCGACCTATCGCGGGATTGCGGGTCTCAGCGCAACATCCAGAAGAGCCATAACTTAGCCTTCGGCCTAGTGTGTGGCGTGAGATCGTCACCCAACTTCGCGGGCGAGGGAAAGGCGGTGAGCGCAACTTGGTAATTCGATAAACCGTAAGAAAACCGGTCTCACGACGGATCGACGCTTGAAGTCGCGAGACTGGGTTGCGCGACGAGCCCGGGCAGGATGCGTCACGCGGCCTGGCTTCGCCAATGCGCTTGTCGCAGGGCGGCGATCGCCGTCATGCCCGCGGGAATCCAGTCGCGTCCACGGGCCTGCGGTCCGCAGATGCCGTTCTCCGGAAAGAGTGGTCCAGCCGGCCCGCCCGGGCATTGAACGATAGGGAGGCCTGCCTTCAAAGCCTGCTTCGAGCTCGTAGCGGTCTCCATCGAAGAGGGCCCGCCAGCTCCCGACCGCAGACCATGCGGTTCGCGCTCCTGCCGGCCCTGCACCCGCCGGAACGGACTGCGGTTCCCGGAATCCGGACCCGGCGGGGGCGAGTCTAGCGGGGGTCACCGAGATCCAATGCCCGCTGCTGGATCAAATGCTGAGAGATGCGAAGCCAGTTCTCGCATTGAAGGCCCTCGACTCGCCCGAACTCGCGTTCGTTGGCGGTGACGATCGTGCAATCGAGCGTCACGGCGTGGGCGGCGATGAGCAGGTCATTGCTGCCGATCGGCTGGCCGGCTCGCTCGAGCCGGGTGCGGAGGATCGCGTACACGGCGGCGGCCGGCGCCTCGAAAGGCATGACTTCAATGCGATGGAGCACCGCCTCGACTTGAGCCTTGAGCCGCGACGATCGGCGTTTCTCGGCTCCGTAACGGATTTCGGCGGCAACGATGATGCTGGTGCAGACCTGGGATTCGCCGACATCGCGAATCCGCTCCATCACCTGTCCCGTCGGGTTGCGAATGAGGTCCGAGACGATGTTGGTGCCAAGCAGGTAGCGCTTCAGATTTCCACCTGCCTCGGCGGCGGGTCCGGGATCGGAGGGAATTCCTCGTCGATAGGCTGGAGCGTCGCCAGTAACGCGAGCAGCGATCCCTTGGCGACAGGCTCGATAATCAGCCGGGAGCCGTCTTTCCGGATCATCACTTCGTCGCCGGGGAGTTCGAATTCGCGGGGAATCCGCAGAGCTTGGTTCCGACCGTTCCTGAAGAGCTTGGCCCTGCGCTTGCGCCCCCACTCCGTCCTCGATGGCATTTCCCGGAGTATATGCCATCTCAGTCCGTCCGTCCTGCCGCTTGCATGGGCCTTTCAGGGCGGATCCGCCCTGCATAGCCGGAATCGGTCGGTCTCGCGAGCCAGGAGTGGAAGCGGTCCCAAGGATTCACGGCCGAGGATCTGTCGCAGCCGTGCGAACACTTCCGAGCCGACGTTCCCCGACCGGCCGGTGCCTGCGATGCCCCCGGCTGGGCTCCGCACGAGCTGGGGCCTCAGGAGCCTGATTCTCGCCCGGGTCGGGAGGCTGGTGTCGGTGCCGGTCGTTCCCATCCGCGGTCGGTTTCCTCTTGAGAGCCCGCACTTCCGAAACCGAGTCGATCCCTCCCAAGCAGTGTCCAAGCAATCCGGGCCCGCGAGGGTTACACTGACAGCCTGATGGCTCCTTCGCGGAAGGGTCGCCACGGCACGGGCATCGCCAGGCCCCTCCGAAGGTTCCCATGTCGTCGAGCCGCGTGGGCTTGCTGGATCGCATTCCTCTGCGTGTTCCAGCCGGAGGAGGGTTTCCCCCAGGTACGGCTCCCTGCGGAGTCTGTCGCCGAGTTCGAGCGAGCCTTGGCCCACTTCCGGGCCGGAAGCTACGAAGCGGCCCTGCAAGAGATTGAGCCGCTAGGAAGCCGCTACCCGGATGCTGCGGAGATCCAGCACTTGCTGGCGATCATCCTCGACCTGAATCGGCGCCCGGAAGAGGCCAACCGGCACTTCCGGCGGGCCGTGGAACTCCAGCCGCGGTCGGTCGGGTTTCGGACGAATTTCGGCGCCAGTCTGATGCGCCTTGGGCAAGCGTTGGAGGCGGAGCGCCAGTTTCGACACGCTCTCGAGCTGGAACCGAACCATCCGACGGCAAGCTTCAATCTGGGGACCACACTCTTGCAGCAGGGCCGGCCCGAAGACGCTCTGCCGTGGCTCGAGAAGGCGCTCTCGATCCAGCCGGACGTCTTTCAGAACGCCTATCAGCTTGCCTACTGTCGATTCCTGCTGGGCAGGTACGAGGCGGCAGACACGCTGTTGAGGAGACTTGCGGGCGTGGCGGAGTCCCGAGCCGAGGTGCGGTTCCTGCAAGCACTTACGGATCGGGCGCTCGGGCGTGCCGACCGGACCGACGAGATCATGCGAGCGATCAGTCCGATGCTGAACGGGCAGCCTGAGATGGAATTCCAGGCTGCGCTGCTGCTGCTGAATCAGGACCTGGCCGCACCGTCCGAAGAGCTGCTCCGGTCGGTAGTCGGACAGCTCCCGGCCTCCTATCCGGCCCATTTTCACCTGGCCGTTGCTCAGGAGAGGCTCGGCAAGCTGCCCGAAGCCGTCCGGACGGCGAGGGCCGCGCTGGCCCTCGAGGAGACCTCGGAGGCTCACTTGCTCCTGGCGGACCTCCTCGAGTCGCAGGGACAGCCTCTCGAGGCCGTGACGCACTTCCAGAGGGCGGTCGCTCTCGATCCCACCTCCGAACACTACTTCGCACTCGGGTACGAGTTCCTAAGTCACTGGAACTGGGAGGCCGCGGCGCAGGTTTTCTCCGAAGGCCTCGAACGGGTGCCCGACTCCTGGAACCTCTGGATCGGCGCGGGAGCGGCGGCGCTCGGTCTGACGCGGTACGAGGAAGCGACGCGGGCCTTCCTGAAGGCCGTAGGGCTGAGGCCCGAGGAGATGATGGGTTTCCATCTCCTTTCGCAGGCCTTCGATCGATCGGAACAGTCATTCGAGGACGCCTTGCTCTCTTTCCGGCAACTTCTCGAGCGGGATCCAATGAATCCGCTCGCCCGATACTTCGAGGCGCTCGCCACGTTCCGCCAGGCGTCACGCTCGGGAGATTTCAGCCAAGTCGCGAACCGGGTTGACACGCTGGCCGAGCTGACCCGGGAGGACCCGCGCTACCTGGAAGCCCAGCTGCTAATGAGCGAAATCCAATTCGAGCTCCAGAACTGGCCCGCTGCAGTCGAAGCGCTCCACCAGGCCGTCCGACTCGATCCGGATCACGTATTGGCCCACTACCGGCTCGGACTCGCGCTTCAGAGGACCGGGAAACGGCAGGAGGCTCGTCAGATGCTCCAGCGGTACCGTGAGTTGAAGGACCGGGAAGACCGCACGATCGGCGAGAGAGTCGCGGTGACCACCCGGTTCATCGTCGATCTCAAAAAGGATGGCAGGCGTCGCTGACGCCGAACAGCTTGTCCGCGAGGGAGAGCTCTCGACGGATCTGGAAGGTCTCTCGGGCTTGGGCCAGGAAGTGAAGGTCGATCCTCGGGCTCCTCCGCGCTGGTCCGGAATGCCCTGAGCCGACTTGCAGCAGCATCCTTCGACTACCTTGGGCTTCATCCGTTGGGCTACGTCCGGGACGTCCGAGTGGAGGACCGCAACGTGCTCCAAGATCTGACGGCCTCGACGAGGCACCGCAGCCCACCTGTCCGATTCCACTGTCGTCGAAATCGTTCCTGAGCGTTCCGCACGTTCCGTCTGCCGAGCACCTCCTCCGTTGCCACTTGCACCGCGAGGCATTCCGCAGGACCTCGCTGCACTGGAACACTCCCAGAGGGCTGATCCAGGTGCTGGAAAGCCAGGTGTTGATCGAGTGACAACGAGCTCACGCTCCCTTGTTGGACCGCCTGTCCCAAGCCGAGCCGACGGCGCATTCTCCCGAGTCGGAGTCGAACTTCGCGCCGTTTCTTCGCGACAGGTCAGAATTGATTGGATTGCCTTCGATTCCGAACCTACACTGAATTCGCCGTTCGGGGATTCAGCCGGCGGTCCGAGTTCAAGGAGGACACCATGCGAATGCAGTTTCGAATCCGCAGCCTGGCCTTTCCGTTCCTAGTGTCGATGTGCTTCGTGGCTGGCCCGACGCAGCCTGTGACCGGCGCGCCCGGATCCGGCCTCGACCGGGTCCTGACGCTGGCGGAGTCAAGGACGGGCCCCCACGCTCTCTCGGTGGACCGGGGCGCTTCGGGCCTCTGGCAGCGGCTCCTGCGGCTGCAGACGACGGCGAGCGTCCTCTATACGATCGCTCATCCCGATGACGAGCAGGGAGGGACCCTGACGTACCTCAGCCGAGGCCGGGGCGTGCGGACCTCGCTCCTGTCGCTCAATCGCGGCGAGGGCGGCGCCAATGCCATCGGTCCCGAGCTGTTTGACGGATTGGGCTTGGTTCGAACCGAGGAGCTGCTCGTTTCCGACCGCTATTACGGCCTGGACGACCAGTACTTCACGACGTTGATCGACTACGGCTACTCCAAGAACTTGGACGAGGCGCTCCGTCAATGGGGAAGGGAGAACGTCCTTCGGGATGTCGTGCGGGTGATTCGGATCAACCGTCCGCTAGTTCTCATCTCGCGCTTTTACGGCGGCCCGAGAGACGGACACGGCAACCACGAGACGGCCGGAGCCGTGACACAGGAGGCGTTCGACGCGGCAGGGGATCCCGATCGGTTCCCCGATCAGATCGGCAAGGAGGGACTCCGGCCCTGGCAGCCCCTGAAGCTGTATCGAAGCAACCTCCGCTCGAGACGCCTGTCGGGTCCCGGCATCGAGCCTCCGGATCACCGCTGGCACGTTGACGTCAATTCCGGAACGTTCAGCCCCTGGCTGGGAGAGAGCTACGAAGAGTTCGCGGCGCTGGGCCTGAGCTTTCAGCGCTCCCAGGTGAGCGGCCGCCGGCGCGAGCGGTCCGGAGAACATCACCAGTACTTCGAGAGAGTGCGGAGCCGGGTGGAAGGTCCGGAGCGGGAAACCGGATTCTTCGACGGGATCGACACGTCTGTCGCGGGAGTCTTCGAACTGTTGGGAGCCGCGCCTCCCGAGGGCGTCTTCAGGTTGCTCCTGGAAGTCGAGGGCAACGTCAGCGATGCCGTCGCAGCCTATAGCGCACGCAATCCAGCCGCGGTTGTGCCCTTTCTGGTTCGGGGTCTGGGCGTGACGCGCGAGGCGATACGCCTCTCCCAAGGCCACGATGAGGCGCTGTTCCTCCTTGCAATCAAGGAGCACCAGTTCCAGGAAGCCATCAACACGGCTCTCGGAATTCAGTTCCGAGCCGTGTCCGCGCCGCTCGATTCCGGAGCGCCGGCTTCACCGTTCGCTCCGCTCGCCACCATGGGGCCCGCGGTTCCAGGCCAGCGGTTCCAAGTCGAAGTCTCCATCGTCAATCCCAGCAGCCTCCCGATTGAAACCGAAGGAATCGCCTTTGAAGGCGCTGGCGACTGGGGGGTCGAGGGGGATTCCAGTTCGGGCAAGGTGCTCCGGTCCGGCAAGAGGCTTGCAGCCCGGTTTGTCGTTGAGACGCCTCGGGATGCGGCCCTCTCACGGCGCTACTTTCATCGCGAATCGATCCGCGACAGCCGCTACGCCGTCCGGGATCCGGAATCCCTGCACCTTGCCGGGCGTGCTCCTGCCCTCTCGGCGGCGGTCGACTACGCCATTGGCGGCCAGTCGGTGCGCGCCGGCGGGGTCGTGTACCGCCGGGAAGCGAACCTTCCGTACGGATACGAGTACCGCGAGCTGAAGATCGTTCCGGCACTCGCCGTGAACGTCTCGCCGGCCAATCTGATCGTTCCGCTTGGCTCGCGTCGGAACGCGGTGTCGGTTGATGTGGAGGTGCTCAACAGCCAGGACGGCGAGATCCAGGGTGAACTCTCGCTGGAAACCCCCGAAGGCTGGCTCGCCGAGCCGGCTAGGCAGAAGTTCGAGTTCTCCCAGACGAACGCACGCCGCAACTTCAGCTTCTCGGTCACCGTGCCCCGACTCCGGGAAGGGACGTACGATCTGCGAGCCGTCGCCCGTGCGGGAGGGCGGGAATACCGCCAGGGATATCAGGTGATCCGGCACAGGGACTACGACGTTCGCTACCTGTACCGGGATTCCGTGACACGTGTCCGGGGCGTCGATGTCAAGATCGCTTCCGGCTTGAAGGTGGGGTACGTGATGGGCGTGGGAGACGAGGTTCCAAGCGGAATCGAACAGATGGGCGCCGAGGTCACCTTGCTGGGCACCGACGATCTGGCTACGGGAGACCTGGGGACCTATGGGGCGATCGTGGTGGGCACGCGGGCCTACGCTGTGCGGCGGGACCTGATCAACTACAACCGGCGTCTGCTGGAGTACGCCCGCGACGGCGGAAACCTGGTCATTCTCTACCAGACCCAGGAGTTCGTGCCCGCCAAGTGGGCGGCGTTCCCGGCCGATCTGCCGCGCAGGGCGGAGGAGGTTTCCGAGGAGGATTCGCCCGTCCGAATCCTGGCTCCCGACCATCCCGTTTTCCTGCGACCCAACGCGGTCGTGGCCGCCGACTTCGAGGACTGGATCGAGCAGCGCGGCTCCAAGTTCTTTTCCTCCTGGGACAGCGCGTACGTGCCCCTCGTCGAGACACAGGACAAGGGCCAGGCACCTCAGAGCGGCGGATGGCTAACGGCGCGGTTCGGCAGGGGCCACTACACCTACTTCGCCTATGCGGTCCACCGGCAGCTCCCCTACAGCGTGCCCGGAGCGTATCGCATCTTCGCCAACGTCCTGTCCCTTGGCCACTGATCGGAGGAAGGCGCTTGGTCGGGCCCGCGCAGTGCCCCGGAACCCCACGTTGACCTCGGCACTCCACCCGAGTGCTGCCACCATGTCTGGGTAGTTACCCGTTTCGGCAACCTACGGACTTCAACGCCCACTTTGGGCTCGATCATGATCCTCCCGCCGGTGCATTGTCGATAGAATGTCTCTGAGTTCCAGCGCCGGAGGGCGAACCGGAGTGTTCGTATCCCGGCCGGGCTGACCCGGAAGCATGACAGTTCACACCACGCCGACACGTCGATCCGTTCTGCGCGATGCCACGATGGGCATCGGCTGGTGCGCGTTTGCTTCGCTGCTGGCCAGGGAACACGCGCACGGGTCCTATGATCCCGCAGACCCGCTCGCCCCAAAGATGCCTCCCCTGCCGGCCAGAGCGAAGCGAGTCATCCACATCTTCATGAACGGCGGCCCCTCGCAGGTCGACACGTTTGACCCGAAGCCCGCGCTGACGCGATACGGCGGTCAGAAGCTTCCGGTCCATCTCCGGACCGAGCGCGAGACAGGCGCCGCATTTCCTTCGCCGTTCGAATTCAGGAAGCACGGTCAGAGCGGTATCGAGGTCAGCGAGATCTTTCCGAAGGTCGCGGAACACGTTGACGATCTCTGCGTGATTCGGTCCATGCACACCAACATTCCGAACCACGGTCCCTCCCTGATGTTGATGAACACAGGGTCGAGCCAGCAGTCGCGCCCCAGTTTCGGCTCCTGGCTCACATACGGACTGGGCACGGAGAACCGCAATCTCCCCGGTTTCGTCGTCCTCTGTCCCGGCGGGTACCCGGTCTTCGCGGCGCGGAACTGGCGTTCGGCGTTTCTGCCGGGTTCGTTCCAGGGAACGCATATCGACACCCTGCACCAGGCTCCGGAGAAGCTGATCGCGAACGTTCGGAGCGGATTCGCGAGCGAGGGCTCCCAGCGCCGGCAGCTGGACCTCCTGCAGCGGCTCAACCGCGTCCACGCATCAGACAGGCCCGGGGATGCACTGCTGGAGGCGAGGGCTCAGTCCTTCGAACTGGCATTTCGCATGCAGATGGAGGCTACCGATGTCTTCAACGTCGGCCGCGAGCCGGAGTCGGTGCGCAACTTGTACGGGGACACGGTGCATGGCCGGCAAATGCTGATCGCCCGCAGACTCCTCGAAAAGGGCGTCCGGGTTGTCCAGGTCTGGCACGGCGCCGGACAGCCGTGGGACTCTCACAGCGAAATCGAGGCGAACCACCGTCGACTGGCCGGAGAATGCGACGCTCCGATCGCCGCCTTGCTCACCGACCTGAAGCAGCGTGGAATGCTTGACGACACACTCGTCATCTGGGGCGGTGAGTTCGGACGGACGCCGGTCGTCGAGTTGACGTCGTTCGGCTCGAATCACGGCAAGAACGGGCGCGACCACAACTCGTACGGGTTCTCGATGTGGCTTGCCGGCGGGGGCGTCAAGGGCGGCTACGTTCACGGCGCAACCGACGATTTCGGGTTTCGGGCCGCGGAGAAGAAGGTCCACGTGCATGACCTGCACGCCACGCTGCTGTATCTGCTGGGCTTCGACCACGAGCGATTCACGTTCCGACACTCGGGCAGGGACTTCCGATTCACGGATGTCCACGGCCGGGTCGTGCATGACCTGATCAGCTGACCTCGCCGCCGGCTCGACGTCGGTCGGAATCCGCCTCGCAGCGTCAGGCTAGAATGGGAGTGCGTGGGGCGTCCGTCCGGAGGCCCCAGCGTTGCCGGAAGGCAAGGTGACCCGTTGGCTAGGCTCCGTCGCAAGGATCTGAAACGAGACCGGTTCGTCGAGGAGGTCACACACCAGGTAAGGTTCGTTACCAGGCACAAGAGGCAGTTCATCGGCGCGGGCATTGCAGCTGCTGTCCTGCTCGTCGCCGGAGTTGGCTACTGGACCTACGACAGGCAGAGACAGGCCGAGTCCCGCGCCGCCCTGCAGGAGGCGATCGAACTGTTCCACGGCGAGGTCACCTCCGAGGAGCGCCCCGGCTTCAAGACGTTCGCCACCGAGGCCGACCGAACCGACCAGGTCACGCGCGCCCTCGACGCAATCAGCCTGGACTACCCCGGAACGGTCGCCGCCACGGGCGCGTCGTACTACTCCGGTCTCCTGGACCGGGAGCACGGCAACATCGCTGAGGCGCGCGCTCATTTCGAGCAGGCCGTAAGAGGGAGGGGGGCCGAGTTTGCGGCCTTGGCTCGCCTCGCGCTCGGAGGGCTGCTGCTCGACCAGGGAGAAGCCGATGCGGCCAGGGTGCAGTTCGAAACGCTGGCTGAAGACCCCACCCGTCTTGTATCCCGGGATCTCGCAAACATCGAGATCGCCCGCACGTTTGCCGTCAGCGATCCGGAGCGGGCCCGCGAAATCCTGAGCACAATCCAAGCGGAGAACGGTCCCGCCAGTGCCATGGCGTCAGCGTTGATGGAGACACTGGGCGAGGGCGGCTGATCCCCGGTAGGGCGATGACAGCCAGGCTGCGGTTCCCTACCGGGCAATCGCGCCTGCGCAGGCACCCGGAGCCTCCGGACCCAGACACGTACCGCAATCCGTTCCAGCGGGACCGGGACCGCATCATCCACTCCCGTGCATTCCGGCGGCTTGCAGGAAAGACCCAGGTCATAACCCTCCCGAGCTCCGAGCACAGTCGGACCCGGCTGACCCATACGATCGAGGTGTCGCAGATCGCACGGACCGTCGCGACGGCACTGGGGCTCAACGTCGACCTCGTTGAGGCGCTTGCGCTTGGCCACGACCTCGGGCACCCGGCATTCGGCCACACGGGAGAGACTGCCCTGAACGCCGAAATGCGCCGGCACGGACTGCACTTCGACCACAACCTGCATGCCCTGCGCATCGTTGAGCACTTCGAGGGCCGCTACGCCGCGTTCCGCGGCCTGAACCTGACGTTCGAGGTCCGGGAGGGTCTGATCAAGCACTCCCGCGACCTGGACCCGGATGAGCCCCTCCACCGGGCATACTGTGAGTACCTGCCGGGTCAGCAACCGCTGCTCGAGGCTCAGATGATCGACGCGGCCGACGAGGTGGCCTACCTGACCGCCGACCTCGAGGACGCCGTCGAGGGGCGGTTTCTCGATCAGCACGAGATTCGTCGGCGAGTGCCGGCGTTTGCCGACCTTGCGTACCGAGTGCGGTCAGAGTATCCGGGCTGCGACAGCCGTCGCGCAATGCGGGAAACGCAGCGCCGGCTGGTCGGCCTGCTCGTGCGAGGTCTGATCGAGGGCATCCGGTGCACTGCCGAGGATTCCGGCGCCAATAGCTGGCAGGCTGTCCGTCACCTGCCTGAGAGGATAGTCACATCCGCCGAGCCAACCGCGGAGACGATGCGGGAGATTCGATCTCTTCTGACCGAGTCATACTACACTGCCATGGCCACCCGCCGGATCGCGAACCGGTGCGCGGACAAGCTGAGAGAACTCTTCCGGCACTACATGGACCACCCGCAGGCTCTGCCGGACAATCGGGCCGAACTTCTCCGAAGCGAACCGCTGCCCCAGGTCGTCTGCGATTACGTGGCCGGCATGACGGACGCGTACCTGCTCAGGCGCTACGATCAGCTGTTGGGCGGGAGGCGCAGTGAGGAGCTCAGTGGCACCCTCGCATAGATTCGGCTGGCTGCGTCTGGCGGGCGTCGCAGGATTGGCGTGCTGGGCGCTTGTCCCGCTAGTCCCGATGCCAATCGTCAGCTGCCCATGCGATCACGCCGAGGCCGAGACCCTCGCGAGCAGGGTCTGCAGCCTGTGCGGCACAGCGGAGCGGCACACCGACGAGATCTACTTCCTGAAGGACATTAACCCTCACAAACCCAGTCGCTACCTGGCGTTGCCCAAGTCGCACTCGAGTGGATTCCAGTCCACCACCCATTTGCCCGAATCACTCCGGGCCGCTCTCTGGCTCCGGGCTGCGGAGCGTGCCGAGCAGCTGTATCCCGGAAGATGGGGCCTTGCCCAGAACAGCCACTATTTCCGCACGCAGTGCCACGCGCACATCCACATTGGCCCCCTGAGCCCGGAGGTGGAGGACGTGGGCGGGACTCTCTACCGCACGACGGGCGAGTTTCCCGACGTCGGACCCGAACAGGGAATGTGGATCCACCCCAAGGACGGCGGGTTCTGCGTGCATCTGGACAGGGACCTTGCCGAGATCGTCCTGGTTCGGTGAGACCGCGGCCGAGGCTCAGGGCGCCTCCCAGCCGCCGCTCTGGGCGGACCGGAAGATCGCATCGATGATTCGCATCCCCTGAACGGCGTTCTCCAGGGGGAAGTCGAGGGGAGCCCCCGTCCGGACGGCCTTCGAGAACACGTCGCCTTGGGCCGCGTACTGGTCGGTCACCGGGAATTCCTCGACGCGCACGCCGGCGTTTCCGAGCCGGCTGCCGTCATCAAGGAAAATCCGGCAGGGCCTGTCCGGCGGGGCGTTGAACGGAATCTCGATCTC
This sequence comes from Bryobacterales bacterium, assembly GCA_028819255.1. Lineage (GTDB taxonomy): Bacteria > Acidobacteriota > Terriglobia > Bryobacterales > UBA6623 > VXMF01. Next base: position 64,670 of record JAPPMB010000137.1, read on the forward strand.
GATTCGCCCCTTCGTGCCGAGGGCCTGAATGCGCTGGTACGGGGTGATCTGGGTCGAGCAGGTGAAGGTGGCGTGCCCGGCCGGAAAGTCGAGCATCGCGGAGGTCAGACGATCAATGCCCCAGTCCGGGTCGCGCTCGATCAGGCTGACGACCCGTGTCGGTTCGGCGTCGAAGAGGAAGCGCGAGCCGGTGATCGGATAGCAGCCGATGTCGTAGAGCCCGCCGCCGCCGATCTCGGCGATGTTCCGGATGTTCTCCGGGTCGCGGTTGTTGTAGCTGAAGAATCCCTGCACGGCGCGCAGCGCGCCGATTCTTCCGGTGCGGACCAGACTGCGGGCCCGAAGCCATTGCGGGTGACAGCGGACCATGAACGCTTCCTGAATCAGCACGCCGGCGGCATCGCGCGCCTCGACGAGGTCTTGGGCCTCGGCGGCGTTCAGCGCGACGGGCTTCTCGCAGAGGACGTGCTTGCCGGCCTGCGCGGCCGCGATCGAGAGCGGCACGTGCAGGTGGTTGGGAAGCGGATTGTAGACGGCCTCGACCCCAGGATCCGCCAGCAGCTCCTCGTAGGAGCCGTAGGCGGTGGGAATGCCCAGGGTGTCGGCCGCTGCCCCCGCCTTGGACTCGTCTCGCGACGCGATGGCGACGATTTCGCAGAGGTCCGACGTCTGCATGGCCGGGATGACCTTCAGCAGGCCGATCTTGGCAGTGCTGATGATTCCCCATCGGACGGGTTTCACGGCTTCACCTCGTATGGATCCCGCCCCGGCGGCCGCGGCGGCAAGGAGCCTGGCAAGCGGGGGCTCACATGTAGCCGCCGGCCTTGCCGCCGGCGGCCGCTCCCGCAGCGGCGGCGTCCATCTCGGACCGCATGGCGCGGAAGCCGTTGAGCAGCACCGACATGTCCGTGCCGCAGACGAGGAAGCGCGCGCCGTGGTCCCGTGCGCGCCGCAGCATCTTGGTGGTGCCGAAGTGCACGCCCGGGGCCACGCCCGCGCGGTTGCAGGCCTTGACCATGCGATCGAAAGCGGACCAGAACATCGGGTGCTCGAAGTCGCCGGGAATCCCTAGCGACACGGAAAGGTCGAACGGGCCGACCATGGTCGCGTCGACGCCCTCGACCGCAACGATTTCCTCGATCGACTCCACACATCCGCGTGTTTCCATCTGGACGATCACCATCGACTCTCGATTCGCGGACTCCATTTCGGCCGCCGCACCATGAAAGTCCAGATCAGTCACGATGCTGCGCAGGCCGTAGCCGCGCCGGCCCTGCGGCGGGAACTTCATCGCGGCGACAATCCTGAGCGTCTCCTCGACGGACTCGGTGCGAGGGCTGATGATCCCCATCGCACCGACATCGAGCATGCGGGCAAGAAAGAAGTACTCGGACTGCGGCACCCGCACCAGCGGGACGACGCCGCTCGACTTGGCGACTCGGACGAAGCTCTGGACATCATCGAAGCCGGTCCGGGCATGCTCGCTGTCGATGAAGAAGAAATCTAGCCCGGCGGCCTGAACCGCGATGACGATCTCCGGATTGAAGCAGTCCGTAATGCACGTTCCGAGCACGGTTCCGCCTGTCTGGAGCGTGGCTTTGATGGAGTTTCGCTGCATGGGAATCCGTGAAGATCCTAGCGCACTGGAGCGATCGGGCGGACCGGCGCTCGCTGCAAGTGGAAATGGCGGGAGCGACGAGACTCGAACTCGCGACCTCCGGCGTGACAGGCCGGCGTTCTAACCAACTGAACTACGCCCCCGGGGACCAGCGGCCGCCGCCACGCAGCAACCGGACAAGTTCGATACTAGCACAGGCCGGAGCCGTGCCCGCCGCCGGTTCAGACCCCCGGCATCGCCCGCTTCAGGGGCTTGAGCAGGACTGCCAGCAGCCCGGCGACCAAAACGCACATCACGCCGAGGACGGCGAAGAAGGTGGAGTGCGGCCAGCGCGTCCAGTTCACGCCGATGGCGGTCAGCTTGTTGCCGATGGCCGTGGCCACGAACCAGCCTCCCATCATCATTCCCCGCAGGCGGCGGGGGGCAACTTTGGACACCAGTGAGAGGCCCATCGGGGACAGGAGCAGCTCCCCGAGCGTCACGATGCCGTACGAGCAGATCAGCCACGCAGGAGACACCCGGTAGTCGTAGATGTCGGCGCCCGCAACGGAGGCCTCACCGACACGGGCCGCCCAGTACAGCACGAAGAAGGAGAGCCCGGTGAGAAGCATGCCCGCCGTCATCTTGGCCGGCGTCGAGGGCTCAATTCCCCGCTTGCCCAGCCAACCCCAGAGCGCCACAAGCGGGAACGAGAGGATGAGGATCCAGGCCGGGTTGATGGCGTTCGCAATGGTTCCGGACACGTTCCAGTCGGTGTTGTCGTCGGCCCAGTAGGTGAGGGTGGAGCCGTTCTGGTGGAAGGCCATCCAGAAAACGATTACGATCGCGAACACGACGAGCAGGGCGATGACCCGGCGGGAATCGGGCACTCTGTCCAGTTGGCTCGCACCTGCGGACTCGTAATGGGATGACTGGACCGGCGTGTCCGCCTGTCGGACGGAGCGGCGGAAAAGGTACAGCGTCAACACGGAGATCACCATGCCGAACGCTGCGACGGCAAATGCCGGATGGTAGCCGACTTGTTGCTTCACGATCTCCATCACCACGGGCGCCACAAACGCCCCGACGTTGATCCCGAAATAGAAGATGACGAACGCCCGGTCCTTCAGTGCGCTGCCGTCCGGGTAGAGGTTGCCCACCATCGTCGAGATATTCGGCTTGAACAGCCCGTTGCCGATGACCAGGCAGGTCAGGGCGGCGTACACGATGTCCAGCGAGCGGAAAGAGAGCAGGAGATGACCGGCCACGAAGAAGACTCCGCCGATCAGGGTGGTCCTGAGGTATCCGAGATGCCGGTCCGCCAGGAATCCGCCTACCAGCGGGCTCGCGTAGACGAATGTGAGGTACCAGGAGTACAGCCTGATCGCTTCCGCCTCGGTCCAGCCGAAGCCTTCGGCGGGATCCCGGAGATACAGCGTGAACAAGGCCAGCATGGAGTAGAAGCTGAATCTCTCCCACGCCTCCGACGCAAAGAGCACGTACAGGCCCTTTGGGTGCTTGTCTGGCTGCTGAGGCTGGATGGGTTCCATGCTGGACATCTGACGGACACTCTCGGGAGGCCGCTTCGGCGCGATTGCCGTCTTCGCAGGCCCGAGGCAATGCATTATCTCACTTGGGGAGCCAGCGACGAATCCTCCAGCGCCTGCGAAATCTCCTCCCGACTGCATTCGTCCAGCCGATGAGTGCGCATGCGAGCCCGCTCTTCCGTCCTGATTCGGGCTGGCCCGGCCGCTGCCGCCGAGGTCCCGGATCCAGCACCGGCGGCCGGTCCGCACCCGGACCTTGGGCGTGCGGGCCGGCCGACGAGCCCCGCCCCATGCCGCAGCGCCTTGCCGAGGACACACCGGAACCGCAGGCCGGGGCGGGCCGCGACCAGACGGTACGAACTCCGGTGCTCCGCTGTCCCCGCGTCAGGCTCGCGTTCACGGAGCGCGGGCCGCAGCCCTCTGTGGGAAGATAGGGTTCCGACGGGCTGGGATCGTAGCCGCGTTCCGCGACGCGTCGGTGCGGCAAATGGACCAAAGCCGAAGGAAGCGCCGGATCGGCATTTTCGCCCGTACATTCCGGTCATTCCGCTATCGGAACTTCCGCTGGCTTTGGTGTGGGGCGTTCACCTCCACCACCGGCTTCTTCGTCGCCCAGGTCGCAGAGAGCTGGTACGTCTACGAACAAACGAGCTCGGAGAGCCTGCTCGGCCTGACGGCGTTTCTCAACGGGCTTCCGATCCTGATGTTCTCCGTGGTCGGCGGCGTGTTTGCCGACAGAATGGATCGCCGGTACCTGCTGATCGGATCGCAGGTCATGCAGATGGTCGCGGCCCTCGGCCTTGCGATTCTCTTTTTCGTCGAGGCCATCGAGATCTGGCACATCCTGACGGCGGCGTTCGTTGCGGGCCTAGGGCAGGCGTTCGGAGGGCCGGCCTACCAAGCTCTCATTCCGTCCCTCGTACCAAAGAAACACCTGCCCAACGCGATCGCACTCCTCTCGATCCAATTCAACCTGGCCGGCACCCTGGGCCGGCCCATTGGCGGCCTGGTGTTCAAGTTCTTTAGTCCGGCGATGTGCTTTCTGGTTAACGCGCTCAGCTTTCTGGCCGTGATCGTCTCCCTTCTCCTCCTGCGGATTCCGTTCATACCCAAGCCCGGGCAACAGAACCTGATTCGGAGCCTGCTCGAGGGCTTCCGCGCAATCCACGCGAGTGCGGCGCTTCGGTCACTGATGCTCCTCGCCGTGGTGACGGCATTCTGCGGCGTGCCGATCGCCCTGCTGCTGCCGGTGTTTGCGCGCGACGTCTTCGGTCTGGACGCGGGGGGCTTCGGCTGGATGGGAGCCGTGCTGGGAGCCGGGGCCGTGGTCGGAGCACTGAACGTCGCACGCCTCGGAAACGCTCCCAAGAAGGGCCGCGACTCACTGATCATGCAGGTTTTCCTGGGCGTGACGATCATCGGCTTCGCGCTCGCCCGATGGCTCTCGCTCGCTACCGGTTTCCTCTTCCTTTGCGGAGGAGCGATCCTTGCGGTCTTCACGATGATCACATCCCTGGTGCAATTGAACGTCCCCGAGGAGATGCGCGGGCGAATCATGAGCGTCCACAACACCGCGTTCCGCGGAGTCATGCCGCTGAGCAACATCTCATGCGGCTATGCGGCAGAGAAGATTGGGGCGACAAATGTCCTGAGCTTCAACGGGGCAGTGCTGATCCTAGTGGCGCTGTGGTATGCCATCAGCGGCAATGAGGTCAGCAAGCTGTAACGGTCGGGTAGCAGCCGGCGCGCGAACCGGCGGGAAGAGGGTCCTTAGCGGGGCCGTCCGGCCGCCGGGCGGGGCTCTCGCTTCGCCGCGGGATTCGTTTCCGCCCGGGCTTTTTGCGGAATGGCGCAGGTCGGGTTGTCAAACTCAACAGCTTCGCGCCGCAGGCACATCGCGGTACAGCACGGCAGCCTCCGCAGGAGTATCGAGGTGCAGGCCGGTCCCGCCCGAGAATGCCGGCTTCACCGAGCCGGAGGGGGCTTGATCCGCGCATCCTTCGACTCCCGCCGGTCCGGCGTCGGAGTCGAACCGAAGCGTAACCCTTGGCACCTTCCAACCTTCGCGTCCCTGAGGGCTACGCGACAGAACCCCTCATAGCTTCTCCGCTCGCTCCAGCAACGACCCTTCCGGTTGGTCGCCTCGGCGCGCTGGCCTCACACCTCGCCGGCGGCGGGCATTGCCGGCCGAGGGGCTGACCGCAATTCCGATCGGAAGTTCACCCAGGGTTCCGGCCGGATATCAAACCGGAGCCCCGCCGAAGGTTGCGCTCGCAGGACGTCGATCCACCGGGACAGATCCTAATCCGGCGCTCTGCGAAGTCCCAGTGACGGTCGATCCCGATCCGGTAAACTCTCTCCAATGCCGAAGCAAGTACCCGTTGACGAATTCAGGGCCAGCATTGGAGCGGAGATCGCCGTGAGCGACTGGTTCACTATTTCCCAGGACCGCATCGACAACTTCGCAGACACGACCGAGGATCACCAGTGGATCCATGTGGATGTGGAGCGCGCCCGCACGGAATCGCCGTTCAAGACGACGATCGGACACGGGTTCCTGAGCCTCTCGATGCTCGCCCCGATCATGATGAACACCGTGAAGGTCGCCGGGGACTTCAAGCACGGCATCAACTACGGCTTGAACCGCGTTCGTTTTCCATCGCCTGTGCCGGCCGGCAGCCGCATCCGGGGGCGCATCACGCCACACGCACTTGACGAGCACGAATGGGGTGTCCAGACGGTCTGGCAGGTCTACGTCGAACTCGAGCACTCACCGAAACCGTGTGTTGTGGCCGAATGGGTGACCAGGGCCTACCGATAAGCGGATCCGGCCCACGCCCGCAGCCTGCCGGGAAACGGGCCTCCGTCCGCGTCCGGCCCACGGCTACGGACCGGGCTTCATGTCACGCCAATTCAGGCCGCTCTTGACGTCGACGACCAGCGGCACTTCCAGCCTCGCCGCTGACCCCATTTCGCGCCTCACAATGGCGCTCACGGTCGCCGCCTCGCTCTCCGGCGCCTCGATGACCAGTTCGTCGTGGACCTGCAACAGCATTCGTGCCTGAAACCCTCCTCCTTGAAGCGCGGCGTCGGTTGAGACCATCGCCTTCTTGATGAGGTCCGCGGCAGTCCCCTGGATCGGGGAATTCTGGGCGATCCGGGCGGCAGCCGCCCTGGCCGCCGCGTTCCTGCTGTCAAGGTCTCTCACGGGCCTGCGGCGCCCGAACAGCGTCTCGCTGTAGCCGCAGCGGCGGGCCCGGTCAACGATCTCGTCCAGAAAGTCCTTGATGGAACCGTATCGTTCAAAGTAGCGGGCGATGTAGTCCCGAGCGCTCTTCTGAGTGATGCCCAGCTGCTTGGCCAGCCCGAACGGACTGAGTCCATAGATGATCCCGAAGTTGACGGCCTTCGCCCGGTGTCGCTCTTCCGGCCCGACGAGCACCGGATCGATGCCGAGGACCTCCGATGCGGTCCTAGTGTGGATGTCGGCTCCGGTGCGGAATGCGTCTAGCAGCTTGGGATCCCCGGACATGTGCGCAAGCACGCGGAGTTCGATCTGCGAGTAGTCGGCGGCAATCAGGCGCCAGCCCGGCTCGGCGACAAACGCCTTCCGTATCTCCCTGCCCAGTTCGGTTCTGGACGGAATGTTCTGGAGGTTCGGATGGACGGAGGAGAGCCTTCCCGTGGCCGAACCGGTCGGGTTGAAGGTCGTGTGCAGCCGGTTGTCGGCGGCCACAAGACTTGGCAGGGTGTCGACGTAGGTGTTCTTGAGCTTCGTGTTCTGGCGCCAGTCAAGCACCTTGCTTGCGATCGGATGGCGCTTTGCCAAGCGCTCCAGCACGTCGGAAGCGGTGGAGGGCGCCTTGGTCTTGCCCCGCCGCCGAGGCGGCGGCAGGCCGAGATCCTGGTACAGCACCTCGCCGAGCTGCTTGGGCGAGCCGATGTTGAACTTCCGCCCGGCGAGCGCATGGATCTCCCGCCCCAAGTCGCTGATGCTCTCGCCAAGCCTAATTGAGAGTTCTTTCAGGACTGAGCGCTCCAGCAGGACTCCGGCATCCTCCATGCGGGCCAGCACGGGAGCGAGCGGGCGCTCGATCGTCTCGTAGAGATCGCGCAGGTTCGCTGAGTCGATCTCCCTGCGGAGCTGCTCGAACAAGGTCCGGGTGTGGCCGGCGGCGGCCGCAACGTCCGGCTTCCATGCTCTGCCGAGCCTGCGCTCGACGGTCTTGGGCAGCGTGTAGACGGTGCGGCTGGAGTCTGCCAGGAACGCCATGAGCATCGTGTCGTCGGCCGCTGCGGGGAACCGGATCCCCTGCTGGCGGAACGCATGGATCGCAGACTTCCAGTCGTGCACGCAGATGTCCCTGGCGCAGGACTCGAGCAGGTCCCTCGCCTGCGGCACAAGTTCCGGAGGCACGCGCCACGCCTCCCCGGCTTCCGCACAGAGCCCGAGACCCTCCGCGTCGCTGCCGCCCGACTTGAGATCGGAGGGCCCCAGGAGCGCGACCGAAACGGGTGCGCCCGACCCTTGCAGCCATTCCTCCAGCTGCCCCGCCGATTCGAAGACCTCGACTCTCACGGTAGGGACCGGCTGGCTCATGGCCCCCTCAAGCTGGCTAGCCAGGCTCTTGAACTCCAGCTCCTGGTACAGAGCCAGCAGCCGGTCCTGGTCCGGCTCCGTGCTCTGGACTCGCTCCAGGTCCAAGCGGAGGCTTCCCCGCGTGTCAAGGGTCGCCAGACGTTTGCTCAGCCGGATCTCCTCGGCGTTGTTCTGCAGGCTCTCCCGGTAGTTCTTTCGCCTCACTTCCCCTGCGTGCTCGAGGATGCCCTCGATGTCGCCGTAGGCCTCGATGAGCTGCTTGGCTCCCTTCGGGCCGATTCCCGGCGCCCCGGGAATGTTGTCCACCGGGTCCCCTCGCAAGGCGAGCATGTCCGTCACTCGGGAGGGCCTCACGCCCAAGTACGTCTCGACATCCGCCTCCCGGTACTCCTGGTTCCGTGCCGGATTCAGCATCACCACGCCGTCACCCACCAGCTGCATCAGGTCCTTGTCCGAAGAGACGATCCAGACCTCGACGTCGAGGCCGGAGGCCTGGCCGGTCAGGAGTCCGATCGTGTCGTCGGCCTCGTATCCGTCCTCGGCCAGCACCTTGACGTTCCATGCGTCCAGCAGTCTCTGGATGTACGGAAGCTGGGCGGCAAGATCCTCCGGCATCTCGTCCCGGTTCGCCTTGTACTCCGGATAGATCTCCTCCCGGAACGTCGGGCCGTGCCCCTCCCACACGGCCACGACATAGTCCGGCTCGTGCTCGTCCAGCAGCTTCTTGAGCATGTTGTTGAAGACGTAGATCGCCTCCGTGGGCAGGCCGGCTGATGTCCGCAGCCCTGACACGACGGCACGCGCCCGCCCATAGAAGGCCCGAAAGATCAGGCCGAATGTGTCCAGCAGGAACAGCCGTTTGCGAATGAGGCCCATTAGCGAGAGTGTAAGCCCTTGGCAGTCGGCGCACCTGCGCGGCTTTCCATCGCGTCCGATCCGGGCGGGAACCCGGTGATCGGGTTCAGTGCGATACTAACTGAAGGGGCACTTGGAGAGCACATGATCCAGCCGACGGCCAAGATCTGGCACAACGGGGAGTTCATCGCCTGGGATGACGCCAAGGTGCATGTCCTGACGCACGCTCTCCACTACGGCACCAGTGTTTTCGAAGGCATCCGCTGCTACGACACGCGGAAGGGCCCGGGCGTCTTCCGGCTTGCCGAGCACATCCGGAGGATGTTCGATTCCGCCAAGATCTACCGGATGACCGACCTTGGGTTCTCCCGGGCGGCGATCGAGCAGGCCTGCAAGGACATCGCGGTCGTCAACGGCCTCTCGTCCTGCTACATCCGCCCCATCGCCTTTCGCGGATACGGCGACGTGGGCGTGCGGTCGCTGGGCAATCCGATCGAGATCTACATCGCCTGCTGGGAGTGGGGACGCTACCTCGGCTCGGAGGCGCTCGAGGAAGGCGTTGACGTCTGCGTTTCCTCGTGGACGCGGATCGCTCCGAACACGCTGCCGGCGATCGCGAAGGTCGCGGCGAACTACATGAACTCGCAGCTGATCCTGATGGAGGCGAATCTGCACGGCTACACGGAGGGAATCGCGCTGGACACAGCCGGGTACGTGTCCGAGGGCAGTGGCGAGAACATCTTCCTTATCCGCGACGAGGTCATCTACACGCCCCCCCTTGGCACCTCCGTTCTGCCCGGAATCACCCGGGACTCCGTCATTCGAATCGCCATCGACCTGGGCTACGCCCTGAAGGAGCAGGCGATTCCGCGCGAATGGCTGTACATTGCCGATGAGCTCTTCTTCACCGGCACGGCCGCTGAAGTCACGCCGATCCGTTCCGTGGACCGAATTCCGGTGGGCGCCGGTAGGCGCGGGCCGATCACGGAACACATCCAGGCGGAGTTCCTCGCCATCACGTCAGGCGCCCAGCACGACCGCTACGGCTGGCTGAGCCTGCTGGACTCCCGCAGTTCCGCCGCCGCCTGACCCGAGTCCCCGGATTGTCGTCCGAATCGCCGCGCTCGACCGGGGGCGCCGAGTGGCTGCCGCCGGAGCGCGGACCCCGATCGCGTGAGCCCCGGGAATCCGGCCGGCGGCCAGACCCGGATTCCGCAGGTTCGATCGGGTACGGCGAGGCGACCAGGGCGTGGCCCCCGAGCCGCGAGGTCCTTGCCGAATCCTACAGGCATCTGGCGGTGAACTACCGCCAAAGACCCTGGCTGCACGTCCTGCTGTTCGTCGCCACCGTCGCCTCGACCAGCCTGATGGTCTCGCCCACGTATTCGGCATGCGTCATGGCCATTCTTGTGGCGCACGAGTTCGGGCACTACTTCGCGGCCCGGCACCACCTGGTTCCGGCGACGCTGCCCTACTTCATCCCCGTGCCGTTCTTCTTCGGCACGATGGGCGCCATCATCCGCATGTCTCCGTTGATTCCGAACCGGCGTGCGCTGTTTGACATTGCCGCAGCCGGACCACTTGCGGGCATCGCCCTCGCCGTGCCCATCAGCTTCGTCGGCATCGCCATGTCCGAGCGGGTCCCGCTCCAGGACGACTTTACGGGAGTCGTCTTCGGGGACCCGCTGCTGTTCCAAGCGTTTGAGCGGGTCGTCTTCGGTCCGTCAGCCGACGGGGCCATACTGCTGATCCATGACATCGCCTTCGCCGGCTGGGTCGGCCTGTTCGTGACGGCCCTGAACCTGCTTCCGATCGGTCAGCTGGACGGAGGACACATCGCATTCGCCGCGCTCGCGGGCCGCAGCCGGTGGGTGGCGTGGGGCGGCTTCGGAATCCTGTGCGCGATCAGCCTCGCCACCAAGCTCCAGTATGTGCTGCTGCTGGTGCTGCTCCTGTTCATGGGCATTCGTCACCCCCCCACGCTGGACGACTCCCTGCCGCTGGGCCGGACGAGAAGGATGCTCGCGCTGCTGCTTGTGGCAGTCTTCGTGCTGTGCTTTGTTCCCGACCCCATCACCATCCGTCCGTAGGTGGACGGCGGACGTCTCAGGCGTGCGTCAGGACGGCCTTGCCGCGCACCTTCCGGTTCGCCAGGGCGCGGATCCCTTGCGGGGCGTGTTCGAACGGGAAGGTGGCGCCGACCGGAGGGTTGATCGTGCCGGCCAGGAACATTTCCGTGAGGCGTTCGTGCAGGTGGCCCATGTAGCCGGGATTCTCGTCGCAGTGGCGGCCCCAGAAAACGCCGACCAGCGACATGTTCTTGAGAAGGGCGCGGTTCGCTCTCAGCGAGGGGATGCGTCCGCTCGCGAATCCGATCACGAGCAACCTCCCGCCGGGCGCGATCACCTTGCTGGACAAGTCGAAGACGTCGCCTCCGACGGGATCGTAGATCACGTCGGCCCCGAACCTGCCGCAGATGCGTTTCACCTCATCCACCCAGGCGGCGTCGCGGTAGCCCAGGACGTGGTCAGCGCCCTGCGCGGTGCAGAATTCCAGCTTCTCCGCGCTTCCGGCGGTGGCGATCACATGCGCGCCCATCGCCTTGCCGAGCTGGATCGCGGCCGTTCCCACGCCGCTTGCGCCGGCATGCACGAGCAGCCACTCGCCGGCCTGGAGACTGGCGCGATGGTCGAGTGCGAACAGCGAAGTCTGGTACACCACCGGCATGCCCGCGGCCTGCTTGAACGACATTGAATCCGGTATGGAGTACGCGCGCGACGCCGGCACCAGCGTGTACTCGGCAAAGCCGCCGCCGCGGGGCAGGGACAGGACCCGATCCCCAGGCGAGGGTTTCGCGACGTCCGGCCCGACGGCCTCGACGACGCCCGCCACCTCGGCGCCGATGGTGAACGGGAACGCCGGGCGGGACTGGTACTTGCCCTGGCACTGCAGCATGTCGAAGAAGTTCAGCCCGCATGCGCGGTTGCGGATCAACACCTCCCCCTCGCCCGGGACCGGCGGATCGACTTCCGCGAGAACCATCTCCTCCGGTTCGCCGTAGTGGGTTACGTGCCAGATCTTCATGCGGGGTAGCGTACCTGAATTCCTTTCCGGGGCCAGACCGTCCTGGCCGGTCTTGCCGCGGAACGCGGGCGGCGAAGGCTACTCGCCCTTGCTCCTGATGATCTCATCGATCAGCCCGTATTCCCTGGCTTGTCTCGCTTCGAGGATGAAGTCCCTCTCAACGTCACTCTCGATCCTCGCCTCGCTCTGTCCGGTGTGGCTGGCCAGCAGAGAATTGAGGCTGCGACGCAGGCGGAGAATCTCCCTGGCGTGGATGTCAATGTCGGTGGCCTGCCCGGCGAGACCTGACAGAGACGGCTGGTGCAGCAGGAACCGCGAGTTCGGCAGCGCGAACCGCTTGCCCTTGGCGCCTGCGGCCATGAGCACCGCCGCCATCGAGGCGGCCTGGCCGATGCACACCGTCGTGATGTCCGGCTTCACGAACTGCATGGTGTCGTAGATCGCCATTCCGGCGGTGATGGAGCCGCCGGGAGAATTGATGTAGAGCCAGATGTCGCGGTCCGGGTTCTCGGCCTCCAGGAACAGCAGCTGAGCAGTGATCAGGTTTGCGATGGGGTCGTCGATAGGGTAGCCGACGAAGATGATATTGTCCTTCAGCAGGCGCGAGTAGATGTCGTACGCGCGCTCCCCCCGGCTGGTTTGCTCGACGACCATTGGAACCAGACTGGCATGAGGCCGAATCACACTGGACATCCCGAATTCCTCACTTGCGCCGGTCCGAAGCGGACTCTGTCTCGCCGCTCGCGATCACATCCTCCAGGTCCTTGGGATCGACGCGCACCGCCTCCTGCAGGACAAACCGAAGGGCCTGCGTCCTTAGCGAAGCCGTCCGCCACGCCTCGATCCGGCCCTCCTTGAGCAGGTCCTGATAAGCGCGCTCAGTCGTGATCTGATTCGCCTGGGCATACCTCTCGACAGCCTGCATGATTTCGGCATCCTGCACGGAAATCTCTTCGACGAAGGCAATTCGACTGAGAATCCGCTCTGCCCTCACGGCGGCTTCCTCCCGGGCCGTCAGCCCGAACACCACATGCTCGGGCAGGTCGTCCTCGGGCTGCAGCCCGTTATCTCGCTTGTACTCCTCGAAGTGACGCACAAGCCGACGGGCCAGGTAGTGTGGCGGAACGGTCATCGGGTGGGAGGAAACGAGCTGCCGCAGAGCCACCTGCTCGCCCTGCCGGTCCACATCCTCCTGAATAGTCGCTTCTATCCTCGCCCTCACGCTGTCCCTGAGCTGTGCCAGCGTCGAGAAGTTGCTGTCGATGTCGACGGCGAACTCGTCATCGAGATCCGGCAGGTCACGCCTGCACAGGCCAATCACCTCGCCGCGGAACCGCAGTGTCTGTGTCGGCTCCGGCTCTGGACCGTCAACTGCCAGATCGGAAACCTCCACGTCGTACTCGTCACCGGGCGCCCTGCCGAGCAACGCCGAATTGAGACTCCTCTCGTCCACGTCGCTGATGTCGATGCGGGCTTCTTCCTCCTCGGCCACCTTCCTGCCGTCTTCAGCGAAGACCTTGTAGGAAACCACTGCAACATCCCCGCTCTCAAGCGGCCTGGGGTCGAGGTTCTGGTATGAGGCGTTCGCACGTCGAAGCCGCTCCAGGTATCCGTCCACCATGTCTTCGGAAACCTCTGGACGGATCTCGGGAATCCGCAGCCGGCGATACTCGCCCAGTTCGAATTCGGGAAACACCTCGAACCTGGCACTCAACTTCAGAGGCTCCCCTTCAGAGAACCGCACGGACTCCAGGATCGGCCCAAAGGCGACCTCGCGGTCACCCTTCGAGACCGCTTCGGTCAGGACCTGCGGACCCATATTTTCGACCATCCAGGAAACAACCTCGGATTCGAAGACCCGGTTGAGCATGGCGCGGGGGACTCGGCCCTTCCGAAAGCCCGGCATCACCGCTGTCGGGGCCTCCCGGTCGATCAGCTTCCTTCGTACATCCTTGACGGTTTTCCAAGGAATCTCGACCGACACCTCGGCCTGGCACTCTGGGGGAGTCTCCAATGGGGCAGACATTCTGCAATCAAGCGCCGACGGATCACATGACGGATCACAGCACCCTGAAATCCCAGTCTAGCGCAGCGAGGGCTCGTTGCAGGGCTGGGGTCCAAACGCACCCGGCCGACACCGGGCAGGCCCCGGAGCTACACTCACGATGATGCCGGTTCGCCCGCGGCTGGGTCAGCATTTTCTGTCCGACCGCTCCGCACTCGAGCGGATCGCCGCCGCATCGGCACGCCCCGGAGACACGGTGATCGAGATCGGCCCGGGCCGCGGCGCGCTGACTCGACCGCTGCTGCGCCGGGCGCATCGCGTCATTGCCGTCGAACTCGACGATGGCCTGGCAGCTGAACTGTCGGGACGCTGCGGACACCCGCGCAACCTGGAAGTGGTCCGCGGCAACATCCTGGATCTTGACCTAAGGCGCATTCTGAAGGACCGCGATCCAAGTCGCTCCGTGATGGCGGGTAATCTGCCATACTATGTCACCTCGCCGATCGTCAGGTCCGCGCTGGCATCGGCCAGGCTGATCAGGTCAGCCACGTTCCTGGTGCAGGAGGAGGTTGCGGACAGGATTGTCGCCAAGCCGGGATCGAGGTCCTTCGGCTACCTCAGCTGCCTCTGCCAGCTGCACAGCAAGCCGGCAAAGCTCTTCTCGCTGGGCCCGGCCGCATTCTCTCCGCCGCCCAAGGTCCGCTCAGCGGCAATCCGCCTTGCGATGCGGCAGGGCTCGCCGCCCGAGGGGCTGCTTTCCTTTCTCCGGGCCTGCTTTCGAAGCCCCCGGAAGACCCTCCGCAACAATCTCGCCGGACGCTATTCCAGAAGCCGCCTTGCGGCCGACAAGTGCTCCGGACTGCGGGCCCAGCAGTTGGGCCTCGCCGAGCTCGCGGCCATGTGGGAGAGACTCGAGGCCCAGGACCCGCGGACGCCGACTACGACCCGGAGCGTGCACGTCGGGTGCTGACAAGAGGGCTGGCGTATGGTTCAATAAGCATCGGAAGGCCATCATGCGGAGCGGTCGACTGGCTCTGGCAGGGTTTCTCATCGGAATAGCCTCCCCGGTTGTGCTCGAAGCACAGCTGGTCGACCGCACGAAGGAGCGGGTCGGCCCGGATCCGGCGGGCAGAAACCTCAGCCTCGAGCGGCGCGCCGACATCTACATGGCGCGGAAGATGTACCGCGAGGCGGGCGACACCTACAAGCAGGCAATTCGGCAAGAGCCGGACTCCGCCAAGCTGGTCAACAAGCTCGGCATTTCCTACCACCAAATGATGCTTCTCAAAAGTGCTCGCAGGGAGTACGAGCGCGCTTGGAAGCTCGACAGGAACTACGGCCAGGCGCTGAACAACCTGGGGACCGTGTACCACGCGCAAGGCAGCTACCGGAGAGCGATCCGCACCTACAAGAAGGCACTCCAGACCTCACCCTACTCGGCGTCGATCTACAGCAATCTGGGCACGTCGTACTTCGCGCGGCGCAAGTACAAGGACGCTACCAGAGCGTACTTTGAAGCGCTGCGGCTGGACCCGAACGTGTTCGAGACGCGAGGCACGTTCGGAACCCTGCTCCAGGAGCGCTCTGTGGGCAACCGCGGCAAGTACTACTACTTCATGGCCCAGGCCTACGCGGGCGTCGAGCAGTGGGACCGTGCGATTCTCTATCTCCGCAAGGCTCTGGAGGAGGGATACGGCAACCGCCGCAAGGTGGCGAACGACGAAGCCTTCGAGGCGATGCACGAGCTGCCGGCATTCCAGCGGATCGCGTTCCCCGAGACGATCGCCGAGGCCGCGCAGGACACGCGGAACCGATAGACTCCGCCATAGGTCGCACCGCGGCTTCCGGGTCCCCGCCACATTGGCAAGCTCACCCTCGGGTCTTGGGTGCGACCGAGACCGGAACCTCAGGCTGGCCGGAGGCCTTTCCCTCGCCGGCGCGACGAGAGAGTGGTCGGGCCGCGCCGGCGTACTCGATTGGCGGTCTGTCCCCCGATGCCCGCTGATGCGGGCCGCTTGGGCGAAGCGGACGGCCGACCCGCCGCCCTCCGTCTCGAAAGCGCCAGGCAGGAACGATGATCGCGGTTCCCGGTCAGGGACCTGGCGCCGTACTCGGAAGAATCCACCCGCACTCGATCCCACTGCTTCCCCAGTGACGACCCGCTGACGGAACTGAGCGGCGGGCTCAAGCCGGCCGTCGCACGGACCCGCAAGGTCTCCTGAGGCAAGATCCGTCCCGTCGGGGCCGTGATCCTCAGGGGACGGGCCCCGAGACGGCACGCTGTGTTCAAATGTGGCCCGAGCGCGGATGTTCGGCGGATCTGCGCGACGTTCCACCCAGACCACCCGATAGAATTGATGTCGGTGATCGCGGAGGGAAGCCAGTGTCCCCACACGCCCTCTGCAATGGCAGTCGTGTGCTTCGATGCGCGCCCGCACCGCGTGTTCCGATTCCGGCCCGCGGATGTTGGGGAGTGTCCGTCAGTCCGCCACGAACAAGGCCCTCCGATCTTTGATCGGGCCCCAACCGGGCGAACCCTGTTGCTCCGCGAAAGCCGTTGCCCCGCGCGGTTCCACCGCAACGGACACGTTCCCGGCAACCTGCCCGTACCGAAAGGACGATGCGTGCCGCACTGGCCGGCCTGAATCGGCATGCGATCCAGTTCCGTGGATGAGGGCCGTCGGCCAAGCCAGACGCACGATCCGTCCGTCGCCCGCCGGCGATGGAGGCTCGCCTATGTTGCCGTCCTGTCCCACCTGGCCATGTGGATCGTGACGCTCTTTGGGCTGAGTCGGATGTTCGGTGGAGGGTCATGAGCGCCGTCGACTGGCTGGTACTGGTCGCATCCCTGGTCGGAATCGTCGGCTACGGTCTGCTGCGGTCACGCGGGGAATGGTCGGTTCACGCATACGTGTCCGCCGGCAAGCAGATGCGGTGGTGGGTCATTGGCCTGTCGATCATGGCCACACAGGCGAGCGCGATCACATTCATCGGCACCACCAGCCAGGGATTCGCCGACGGCCTTCGCTTCGTGCAGTTCTACTTCGGTCTTCCGGTGGCGATGGTCCTGATCTCGGCGTACGCGGCCCCGGCCTTCCACCGGTCTGGAGTGCGAACGGCATACGAGTACCTGGAGCGGCGCTTCGACGCCAAGACGCGCACGCTTGCGAGCTGGGTGTTCCTCCTCCAGCGGGGGCTCGGCGTTGGCCTGGCCCTCTACGCGCCGGCCGTCGTGCTCTCAGTCATCCTGCACGTTCCGGAATGGCCCACGATCCTCGGCATGGTGGTCCTCGTCTCCGCCTACACGGTGCTGGGCGGCATTCGCGCGGTGATGTGGGCGGACACCCTGCAGATGGCGGTCATGCTCGCGGGAATCGTGATCGCGTTCGGCTGCGCCTTGGTCGGGCTGCCCGACGGCGTCTCGTTCCGGGACGCTCTCTTCGTGGCCGGGACGGCGGGCAAGCTGAACGCCGTGGAAACCGGATTTGACTGGAACAGCCGGTACACGCTGTGGTCGGGCCTGATTGGAGGCACGTTCCTCGCTCTGGCCTACTTCGGGACGGACCAGTCGCAGGTCCAGCGCTACCTTACGGCGAAGTCTCTGAACGATAGCCGGGTCAGTCTCCTCTTCAACGCCACGGTCAAGGTTCCGCTGCAGTTCTTCATCCTCCTCACCGGTGTCCTAGTGTTCAGCTTCTTTGTATTTGAGCCTCCCCCACTGCTGTTCCATCCGGCGGAGCGCATGCGAATCGCGCAGGAGGAGCCTGCGGCCATGGCCCGCCTCGAGGACCGCTTCGCGGCAGCCCTCTCGGAACGGCGGGAGGCGGCCACGAAGCTGCTGGAATCCCGAGGGTCGGCGGAGACCGAAGCCTTCGGCGCTTCCGAGCGGCGGCTCGGGGAGGTGCGGGAGGAGGCCGTGGCGCTGGTGGAGAGGGACTCCGGGCCAGGCAGCTACAGCGACACCAACTACATATTCCTCACGTTCGTGCTCTCGGCACTGCCGCCCGGACTGATCGGCCTGATCATTGCCGGAGTCTTCGCGGCGGCGATGTCGACAATTTCCTCCGAGCTGAACTCCCTCGCGACGGTGACGGTCGTGGACCACTACGCCCGCTACGTTCGGCCGGCGGCCGGCGAGCGGAACACAAGAAAGGCCCTTCACTGGGCGACGCTCGGCTGGTCGGCGTACGCGGCTGCATTTGCCACATTCGGCGGGAGGCTCGGATCACTGATCGAAGCGGTCAACCTGGTCGGCTCCCTGTTCTATGGCCCGATGCTTGGGGTTTTCGTTCTGGCCTTCGGCGTTCGGCGGGTCTCCTCCGAAGGCGCGTTCTGGGGAACGGCCCTGGGCCTGGCCTCGGTGTGGGGGGCCAAGCTTCTCATTCCCGGCCTGGCGTTTCTCTGGCTCAATCCGCTGGGGTGCATTGCGACCGTTGTCGCCGCACTGGCAATCTCCGGCGCGGCCGGAGGCAACCCGTCGTCGCCGGCCACGACACCTACAATGGAGCCCCGATGAGACTGCTGCCTGCGCTCCTGGTCCTGGCGCTGCTTCCTGCAGCGCCCGCGGCGAAACTTCCGAATGTCCTATTCATCGCGGTCGATGACCTCAACGACTGGATCGAGCCCTTGGGCGGACACCCCCAGGCCCGGACCCCGAATCTCGCGCGTCTGGCCAGACGCTCCCTGACCTTCGAGCGCGCCTACACGGCCGCACCCTCGTGCAACCCCTCGCGTGCGGCGTTGATGACAGGCATCGCACCATACAATTCCGGCATCTACAACAACCGCCAGGCCTGGCGGCCGGCGATGCGGGAAGCCGTGACCCTGCCTCAGGCGTTCATGCGGGCTGGGTACTGGGCCGGGGGATCGGGAAAGATCTACCACGGAGTCTATCCCGACCCGCCGTCATGGCACGAGTACTCGCCGTCCAAGATGCATCAGCGCAGTCCGGACCCCCGCCCCGGCACCCAGCCGGCAAACGGAATCCCGGAGTCCGGCAACTTCGACTGGGGCCCGCTTGACGTCGACGTCGCGGAAATGTCGGATGCGAAGGTGGCCGCCTGGGTCGCGGCCAAGCTCAAGGAACCCCACGACCGCCCGTTCTTCCTCGCATGCGGGTTCTTCCGACCCCACCTGCCATGGCACGTGCCGAGAAACTACCTGAGCCGCTTTCCCGTCGACGGGATTCTGCTGCCCCGCGTGTTCGACGGCGATCTGGCTGACATACCGGGGGCCGGCCTCAAGATGGCGAGACCGGAGAGAGATCACGCGAGGGTCACCGCGCACGGACAGTGGAAGAACGCTGTCCAAGGCTATCTTGCGTCGGTCAATTTCGTGGACGAGATGCTCGGCACGGTACTGAGCGCTCTCGAGGAGAGCGGTCAGGCCGGCAACACCGTCGTAGTGCTGTGGGGCGATCACGGCTGGCACCTCGGCGAAAAGCACCACTGGCGCAAGTTCGCACTCTGGGAGGAGGCGACGCGCGTGCCCCTGCTGATCTCGGCTCCACCGGGAACGCCGGGACTTCCCGAGGGCACGAGAGACGGTGCCGTATCGCCGAGACCGGTCAACCTCCTAGACCTCTACCCGACGCTGGTCGACCTGGCTGGAATCGAGGCCCCTGACAGTTTGGACGGGCGGAGCCTAGTTCCGCTCCTTCGCGATCCGGAACGCCGGTGGCAGCCGTCGGTGAGCACCTATGGCCGTGGCAACCACTCGGTGCGGTCCGAGGACTTTCGCTACATTCGCTACGCCGACGGGACCGAGGAACTGTACGATCACCGGGTCGACCCGATGGAATGGACCAACCTCGCCGCCGACGGGAACTACAAGGCAGAAAAGCGGAAGCTGGCTCGATGGCTCCCCGGGGCCGACGCGCCTGACGCACCGAATCAGCCGCAGGATCGGCGCACCAACGAAGTAGCGCTCCCCCAGTGACCAAGGGGCCCTTCACCGCGGTCCCTCTCGCTGGGTCCGTTCGTAGGCGGGCGTTGGAGCGGTCCGTCAATTCTGCTCGGCGAGGCCGCGCGGCACGTGCAGCAGGCGCGACGGGATGCATCCGCTGGCCCGACAGTATCCGCACGGTTCCCCGAGGCGGATCCCGGCCTGCTCTTGATGGACGCCCGCGCAAGTCTCGATTCGACCCGCTTTCGCAACGAGGAACCGAGGGTTGGATCGAGCGACGATCGAGGATCCGTGGAGGAAGGACGGAGGCTTCGAGGACAGCCGCACGGACGCAGACATGCCCGCTTTCCTACTTTGTTCCGACTTCCCATCCCATCCGTCACGAGAGCACGACGGTGCTGGGCCACGGTGGCGGCGCTGTGGTAGCCGATGCCCCTCGCTATGGGTCGCATGCAAGCACAACGAGGCGGAGAATGCCGGAGACGCCCATCGCGCTGGCGAAAGGGTGAGAGTGACCAAGGGCAGCCGGACGCCGATCAAGCCCCCGCAAACCCCGCCACCGAGGCCCAAGACCAATCGCGGCAGATGCCGACCTCATCCTGATGGCGTGCCAAGCTCGCAAGGAGCGCAAGGCCTGCGCGGAGCGGATCTGCGTGCCTGTCGCAATCTGGCTTGGTGACGCAGCAGGGCTGGTTCTGCAGGGGCTTCTCGACCCGCGAGGCTTCTTCTCTCTCACAGACTCGATCCTGGTAGCCACAACGACTACGACGGCGGCCAGCGCGAAGGCGCCGCTCCTCGTTGTACGCCACCTCTTTCCGCCCCGTGACCGCCATTCTCCGGATGGCGGACGGGGCCGGAGTTCGCGCATCCACTCCATTCATGGTCCGCGGAACTGCGGCCGGGCGATCACCAGGAAATCAAGCGGAAGTTGATTCGACGCTTACCCCTGGGCTGACGCACCGAATCAGCCGCAGGACCGGCGCACCAGCGAACTTGCGCTCCCATTGTCCATGCGGAGGCGAGCGATCGGGAGGTCCTTGAAGGAGTCTGCTCGATGAGAGCGCCCGGACCGAGCGGCATCGGCCGCGCGATGCACTCCTTGGCCCACGGAGTCCGGCGTGGTTGCGCGAGGCGAACCCCTAACCTTTCCTTGGAGACCCCCGGGAGTCTCGAATCGACTCGCCATTGCAGAGAGGAGTTGAGGGACGTTCCGAGCCACGATCGGGGATCCGCGGCGGAGCGGCGGCGGAGGCTTGGAGCCCATCTGTCCAGACGCGGGCATGCTGGCAGTCCGAGGCTTTTCGGGTCTTCCATCCCATCCGTCGAGAGATCAGCCAAGCCTGGAGGCAATGCCCGCAAGGATGGCCGCGGCGTCCGGCACAGGCAGACCAGCTGGCAAGCGCAGTCGGGTGTCCGGCGTTGCTGCGGGTCCGGCCCGTGCGCCTTACGGATCAGCATTGTGATGCATGGAACCCGTCCCGTCGGGACCGCCGGTCGGCCCGGCCCTGGCTCGCGGAATCGAACGGAGACCGCTTCGAGACCCCCGAAGCCCTTCGGAGCGGCGTCAGACTCTCGGACCGCTTAGCTCAGCCCCTGTCCGAGAATGTGCTTCCACACGCGAATGCGCGACCGAATTCGCTACGCTAATAGCCATGAGAACCCTGCTCCGTCTCTTGCTTTCCGTACTGGTGCTTTCTGCGGTCGTGGCTGCCGAGTCCGAGAAGCCCGTGAACTGGAATGATCTCCCGGCCCCCTTCGCGACGCCGTCAGCCACCAACAGGCCGAACGTGATCGAGCAGCCTTCCGGCGCGAAGCTCGCTGTCCCCGAGGGCTTCAAGGTCGAGGAGTACATTACCGGAGACTTCAAGAGGCCCCGGTTCATGACGTTCGGGCCGAGCGACGAGCTGGTCTTCTCCGACTCAGGCTCACGCAACGAGCCGGACGGCGCGGTCTACGTGCATCACGACGGAAGCCTGAAGAAACTGATTGGCGGCCTTGACCGGCCATACGGCCTCGCCTTCCACGAGAAATGGCTGTACGTGGCCGAGCCGGCCTCCGTGAAGCGCTATGTCTACGACGCCAAGGCGATGACGGCCGGCCCCGGCGAGGAGATCATCTCCTACGCGGGCCACGGGCGCGGCCACTGGACCCGGACGCTGCTGTTCGACAACGACCACAAGAAGCTCTACGTAACCGTCGGGTCAGAGTCGAACATCGCCCTCGGCGAGGATCCGGTCCGCGCCGCCCTGCATCGCTACAACCCCGACGGCAGCGGTCACGAGACGGTGGCTGAGGGTCTTCGGAACATCATCGGCCTGCGTTGGCACCCGGGCTCGGACGATCTTTGGGCGGCAGTGCAGGAGCGGGACGGCCTTGGCGACGATCTTGCAAGCGACTACCTGGCGAACGTGAAGGAAGGCGAGTTCTACGGCTGGCCGTACGCCTACAGCGGTCCGAACGCGGAACCGCGGCACAAGGATGATCCGAAGTACGACGCCGACCTGCACGCCGAGATGGTCCAGAAGACGAGGTATCCGGATGTCCTGCTGGGAGCCCATGTGGCGGTCCTCGACATCAACTTCTACACCGGAACACAATTCCCTGAGAAATACAGGGGCGGCCTGTTCCTGGCGTTTCACGGCTCTTGGAATCGAGCCGTGCGGACGGGCTACAGCGTGGTGTTCATACCGTTCAAGGACGGCAGGCCCCAGTCCGGCCCCCAAGACTTCCTGAGCGGATGGATGCTGGGTCCGGATCAGACCGAGGTCTGGGGGCGGCCGGTCGGCCTGCATCTCCTCCGGGACGGCTCGATGCTTGTCAGCGACGACGGCGGTCGGAAGATCTGGCGCATCAGCTACGGCGACTAGGCCGTCTCGACTGGATTCCAAGATCGGTTCAAGCGATGGGACTGCTGAATCTCGTGCGTCCGAAATGGAAGCACTCGGACTCCGATGTCCGGCGAAAGGCCATCTCGAGCATCGGGGATCCCGAAATCCTGGCGGAAATCATCATCAGCGACGGAGAGTGGTTCGTGCGCCACGAGGCGTTTGAGGCCTTGCGTGACATGAAGCCGGACCAGACGCACTATCGCCGTCTGGTTCGGGAGTCGCCCGATGAGGAGATCCGCCGGAAAGCCGTGAAGGTCATGACGGACGAATCGGAACTCGAGCGGGTGGCGCAAGAGGACAAGTACCAGTACATCCGGGACGCGGCGGAACATCGCCTTCACGAGCTCCGCACCGGACTTTGGGACAATCTCGCAAGCTAGCGCGCTGCCCTCGGGGCAGGGAAGGAGACCGCCAGGACTTCGGTCCGACATGTGCGTTCCCGGCCGGTCGGAGTCCGGCAACGCACACCCTCGAAGGCCCCATGCAGTCGACGCCGACCGGTTCCGCGCATCAATCCCTCGCTGACCGGCCTGGGCATGGCAGCCTACCGAGCCCAGCGTCAGGCTTGCGGAGCCACATTCGCGAGACGTTCCTGCTGCTGCTGGTGACGCACTTCGTCGTGGACTGCTTTTCGTCCGCTCTGGCGACGGTGCAGCCGCTCCTGTCCGGCCGCTTCAGCCTGAGCCTGGCCGAGGCCGGCATCCTGGGTGGACTCTGGATGTTCTCATCGGCGGTCCTGCAGCTGCCGTTCGGGCTCTTGAGTGATCGCATCCAGAGCCGCTACTTCACAGTGATCAGCCCGGTCGTGACCGCGGCCTTCCTGTCGTCTCTGGGCCTCGCTCCCGGCTTCGCCACGCTCGTGGGGATCCTGCTGGTCGGGGGCATGGGTTCCGCGGCCTACCACCCGCACAACACGAGCCAGGCTTCGCGGCTAGGAGGCCGGCATCGCGGCCTGTCGACGGCCATCTTCATCACCGTCGGGACGGCGGGGCTCGGCTTTGGACCGCTTTACCTAACGGCGGTGATTGAAAGGTTCGGCTTTGAGAGCATGTGGCTGTCGGCGGTGCCCGTCATGATCCTCCTCCCGGTGCTTGTTTGGAGGATCCCGGAACCTGTCCGGAACTCCCGCGCCGGAATGCCGGCAGTGGATTGGCGGGCACTGCGAGGGCAGGGAAGACCGCTGTTCGCACTGTACGCCCTGGTGGTGGTCCGCTCGGTCGCCCAGTTCGGATTCGCCCATTTCCTCTCGCTGTACTTCGTGCAGGTTCGGGGCACGAGTCTGGCGACGGCGAGCTTCGCGCTGGCAGTGTATTTTCTCAGCACGTCGGCAGGCTCGTTCGTTGGCGGCGCCGCCGCAGACGTGTTTGGTCGGCGGACGGTGATCACCGCGTCATCCGTAGCGTCAGTCCCGCTCCTCGCGGGCTTCATGGCCACCGACGGATGGGTCTCGATCCTCGCCTTGTTCGCCGGCGGAACGATCCTCCTTTCCACCGTCCCCGTGAACGTGGTGATGGCCCAGGAGCTGGTGCCGTCCCAGGCAGGGACGGTCTCCGCGCTGATGATGGGCTTCGGATGGGGCACTGCCGGTATCGCGTTCGTGCCCGCTGCGGGGTGGCTGGCCGACCGGGTCGGCCTGACCAGCGTGTTCTGGGGGCTGACTGTGCTGCCGCTGATCGGAGTGCCGATCGCGCTCAGGCTTCCCAGAGACGGCGGCCGGCGATGACCGCCGGACAGTCCTTGCCCGACTCCCCTCCGAGCAGTTGTGTGAGCAGGCCCAAAGGCGGGCTCCTGCGTGTGTTAGGGTAGGGAAAGACGCGATCAATTGCGCCTGTTCCGGATCATCCAATGGCACGAGTCTGCGTAGTCACAGGGAAGCGCCCGATGTCGGGCAACAACGTTTCGCATGCGAACAACAAGACGAAACGGCGGTTCTATCCGAACCTGCAAGACAAGCGATTCTGGTCACCTCGCCGAAATCGGTGGGTCAAGCTGAGGATCAGCGCCAAGGGCATCAAGATCATTAACAAGCGCGGCGTGGATCGGGTTCTGGACGACCTCCTGAAGCGCGGCGTCAAGTTCTGACATGGTATAGGCTGCCGGGTAGGCCCCACCACGGCGGCGGGCCCGAGTCGAGAGACGGCTTGAGCCGCGCAGCGACACACCCAAGGATTGACTGGTCCGCGACATTCTACCAGTCCTTCGCGGTTTCGCCCCGGACCGATCGGTTTCGCAGCCGACCCGTGCCACGCCCGCAGTGGGCCGACGACATTCCAGTCCGCGTTCCCGCGATTCTAGCCTCACCGGCGTTGCGGTCCTGCGGAACAGCTGGCCAAAGCCGATTCAGAGCAGGTCGCGGAGGACGGCGGCACTTGCCGGTCTGAATGAACATGGTGCGGATGTGATGGGAACGGTTCCCCGATTCCGGTCGAGAGGGGCTCCAGATTGGCGTCATGAGGGACCATGAAGAGCGGCATTGGCATGAGAATGCCACCGGGTAACTCGTCCGGCAACGGCGTCTGTTCCATCGAGTTCATGCACATGCCTGCCGACGGTGTTTCCGGGGGAATCTGGTGCTCTCCGATCCGCCGGACCGGGATTCGTCGCATGCATTGCTCGAACTTCGGCTGCCAGCGAGCGTCGACAAATGGGTGAACCCTCTCTGAACCGCGGATAGTCCGCCTGAGGAGGATCTGACGGAGTGCCGGAACTCGGGACGAACGGCATCTCGCCTGAAGGGCGATGCGCCCACGCGGGCGCCCGGAGGATGTCTACAGGTCGATCGCCTTTGCGAACACGACCGCATGCATTCGGTACAGGCGGTCGAGCACCGACGCGGGAAGCGGCTCGTCGGTCTGGATCAGGGCCACGGCCTCGGCCGGTTCGGTTTCCGACACCCGTTCGCCCCGACCGAGGGCAAAGCTGGAGATGTTGATCCCGTTGGCACCGAGCACCGTGCCCAGGCGTCCCACGACGCCAGGGACATCTTTGTTGGTCACGTAGAGGATCGATCCCACGAGGTACGCCTCCACATAGATTCCATCCACGCTGATGACCCGGGGTGACCCGTCCGGGAACACTGCTCCCTCGACCGTGCGGTCTATGTCTTCCGTCTTCAATGCAAGCCTTATGGAGTCGCTGAAGTGCTCAAGCCCGCGTCGCACCTCGCTGACTCCGATCGCCCGCTCCCGAGCGATCTGGAAGGCGTTCACCAGATTCGCCCTTTCCGACAGGAAGCAATTGAGGACTCCACTGAGAGCGGCGTTGCGAATGAGAACAGCGTCCGTCTCGCCAAAGTTCCCAAAGTAGGTGATCTTGACACGCACCGGCCGACCAGTGGATGTCTGCGCGACAAAGGAACCGAGCCTCTCGGCGAGTTGCAGGTAGGGTGCGATCCGCCGGAACTGCTCGGCGCTGACGGATGGGGTGTTGACGGCATTCACCACCACCCCCGAGTTGAGAAAGTCGCGCACCTGGCCCGCAATGTCTATGCCCACCTTGGCCTGGGCCTCTGCCGTCGCCCCTCCGATGTGAGGCGTCGCCACGACCTGCTCGTGCGTGAACAGGGGCGAGCCCGCCGGCGGCTCCTTGTCATACACGTCCAAGGCCGCACCGCCGACTTTCCCCGATGCGATGGCTTCAGAGAGTGCCTCGCTGTCAATCAGCTCTCCGCGGGCACAGTTGACGATCCGCACACCGTCCTTCATCTTCGCGATCGTGTCGGCGTTGATCATGCCGGCCGTTTCCGGGGTCAGAGAGAGATGCAGACTGAGGTAGTCCGCCCTGGCAAGCAGCGGTTCCAGATCGATCAGTTCAACTCCCGAGTCCCTCGCGGCGTCACTCGACACGTACGGGTCGTAGGCGACGATCTCCATTCCGAACGGCACGGCACGCTGGGCCACCTGACGCCCGATGTTGCCCAACCCGATGATCCCGAGAGTCTTGCCGAACACCTCGTTCCCGAGGAACCGTTTCTTCTCCCAGCGCCCCGCCTTCGTCGACGCACTCGCGGACGGGACCGATCGGGCCAGCGAGAGGATCAGCGCCAGAGTGTGCTCCGCCACGGAGGTCGCGTTGCCCCCAGGTGTATTCATCACGACGATGCCGCGGTCGGTCGCCGCGTCGCAGTCGATGTTGTCGACTCCGACTCCGGCCCGGCCGATGACCTTGAGCTGCGGGGCCTGCGCCAGCACGTCGGCGGTGACGTTGATGCTGCTGCGGACGATCAGCGCCTCGCAGTCAGCGAGCTCCGTGTGGAACTCAAGCGGATTCGAAACGACCACCTTCAGCCGTCCCTCGGCCTTCAGGATTCCGATTGCGGCGGGGTCCAGCGGGGATGCCACGAGAACTTTCACCGGGCTCCTCCGTTGTCCTCCGCACAGGCTTCCAGATAAACGGCCTGGACCGCACGCACGCCGCTGCCGAGCTCAACGTCCCTGTCCATCAGGCGAAGGATCAGCTCCAGTTCCGCAACCGCTGCGAACAGGTCGTGAAAGTCGAAATATCCCAGATGCGCGAGCCGGAAGATCCTGCCCTTCATCGAGCCCTGCCCGTTGGCGATGATCGCGTCGAACCGATCCCTGAATCCGCGCACGATCTCACCGGAGTCAATGCCGTCGGGAGCGAGAATCGCGGTCACCGCCCCCGCCGGAATCGCGTCTCGGGCGAATAGTTCCAGCCCCACGGCGCGGGCGGCGTCCCGCGTTGCCCTGGCGAGCAGCTGCGCGTTCCGAATCAGACGCTCCCGGCCGATCTCGCGCACATATCGCAGCACTTCCGCCATACCGAGGATCAGAGACGAGGCGGGAGTCCAAGGGGAGTCTCCGCGCGGCCCGGCGTCGATGTGCTTCTTCAAGTTGAAGTAGAAACGCGGGTTCCGGGCGCGTTCCGCCCTGCCCATGGCCTTTTCGCTCACCGCGCAGTAGGCCAGACCCGGCGGGACCATCAGGGCCTTCTGGGACCCGCCGATCACCACGTCCAGTCCCCAGTCGTCGATTCGGATCTCGCTGCTGCCAAGTCCAGTGATGGCGTCAACGACTAGGACCGCGTCCGTGGAGCTCACGATGCCGCCCATCGCTTCGACATCGTGGGAGATTCCCGTCGATGTCTCCGTGGCCTGAACGAACACGCCCTGGGCGTCGGGATGGTCTCTCAATGCCCGTTCGAGCTCCTCCGGCCCAACGGACTCGCCGTAAGGCCTGGTCAGCACGACCAACTCGAGGCCGAAGGCCTCGCCTATCTGGAGCCACCGCTCGCCGAACTTTCCGGCGACGCAGGCGACCGCCTTGTCGCCCGGCGAGAAAAGGTTCGAGACAGCGGCCTCCATGGCACCGCTTCCCGAAGAGGCAAACAAAGCGATGCCGTTCTCGGTGCCCATGAAATAGTGCAGGTCCCGAATGACGCCGCTGTAGACCTCCCGGAAATCGGCGGTGCGATGGTGAAGGTCCGCAGCGGCCATCGCACGGATCGCCGAAGGGAGCAGGGGCGTGGGCCCCGGCGTGAGCAGGCGGCTCTTTCGAACGTACATGCGGGCGTGTCCTATGCAGCCGACTTCGGCCCGGCCAGCGGAACGGCGTCAGTGGCAGCGACGATGCCGGAAGGATCTGCCGTGCCCCAATCGGCGCCGACCCGTGAGCCTGCGGGGACGCCCCGGCTCAAAGCGCCCCGGAAAACGCCGGTTTTCAAGACTCTGTTCCTAGTCTAGCCTAGCGATGATTGGCCGGTTTCGATGATGACACGTACGGCCTCAGGGCTCGCGGGCAACCACCTCCACGCCGTCCGCGAGGGTGTCGCCCGGGTAGGCCACGACGGTGTCTCCTGCGTTCAAGCCGCCCAGGACCTGCGCCTCGACGGCGTTCCGCCGCCCGATCTCGACATGCCTCAGCGAAGCGACCGACAGTTCGTCGATGCGGTATACGGCCCATTGCTCGCCATCGCGGAACAGGCTGCTTGAAGGGGCCTTGAGGACATCGCTCTCCTCCCAGACGACCACGCCGATCTCGACCCTGTATCCGTCGCCGAGAGCCTCCCAGGCCCCGCGCACGTCGTCGAAGTCGACGATCACGTTGACTCGTTGCTCCTCGACTCCGAGTGCCGAGATCTTGGTGAAGCCGAACGGCTCGACCCTTCGGACGGTCCCTTGCAGCGTCCGCCCGCCGCCCCACTGGTCGATCAGCACCTTGTCGCCTTCCGAGATCTGAACCGCGTCCGTGGAAAGCATGTCCGATACGATTTCCAGCTTTTCCGGATCGGCGACCTCCAACAGGGGCTCCCCCGACGGCACGATGGCCTCGCTTTCCCGCAACCGCTGCAGAACAACGCCGCTGATGGGTGACCGCAGGGCGATCACATCGCTCCCGGAGACCGGCTCGGCGCCGGCCTGGATTAGGCGCGTCCGGGCCTTCGCGAGCTCCGCCTCGGCGACCACGATGCTCGATTCGGCGGCCCGGACCGCCTCTTGTGTCGTTTCAGCGCCCAGACGCGCAATCTCGAGCCGATCATCGGCCACGAGGCCGTCCCGGTGCAGGCGTTCGTGCCGCTCGAGTTCGGAGGCCGCGTGCCTGTGCTCAGCCACCGCGCTGCCCAGGTCGACCCGTGCCCGATCCAGCGCCGCCTCGCTGGTGCTGACCCCGGCCTCGGCCTCGGCCAGCGTTCTCGAGTCCAGGAAGGTCGGGGAGGAAGGCAGGAATCTTGCCAGCACGGTCGCTCCGGCCGTGACGGCGTCGCCCGGCTCGTGGTCAATCCTCAGAACACGGCCGGCAAGCGGCGCCGAAACCATGTAGCGGTCCCGGACCCTCGTCTGGCCCTCCTCATCTAGCGCGATGCGCAGGGGTCCCCGGACCACGGTCGCAACGTCAACCTCCTGCGGCCTTGGCTGCATAGCGTAGTAGAACGCCGCCGCCGCTCCGGCAAGGACCAGCCAAACAAGAATGCGCGTCGGACGAAGCTTCATGGTCTATTCCTTTGCCTTCAACACTTCAAGCAGGTCGAGATGGTCCAGTTTTCTCCGCACGATCAGCCCAGACACTGCCGCCGAGACCACGACGGTCAGCGAGCAGAGCGCGTACGTCCGCGGTGACGATGTGAACGGAATCGTGTAGAGCTCGGTCTCGAACGCCTTGACCAGCATGCCCGACATCCCGTAGCCCAGCACCATTCCGAGCGGAAGTGCAAGAAGCGTCAGCAGTCCGAGCTCGCCCAGCAGGATCGCGGAAATCTCGGACCTGCGAAAGCCCATGACGCGCAGGCTTGCGAGTTCCCGGCTGCGCTCGGCCAGCGAGACGCGCGCAGCATTGTAGACCACACCGAACGCGATGATCGAGGCGAACAGCACGTTGAAGAAGATCATGATGCCGATGTTCTCGGCGAACGTGTCCTCAAACGCCTGGAGGGCGGCGCCCTTGACGCCGCTGCCGGCGATCGCGGGTGTCTCCTTGATCGCCGAGAAGAGCGCCGGAAAGTACGCGCTGTCGACTGCCAGATACCCTCCCGACAGGATGGGGCCCTCCCGCATCAGCCGCCGGACGGCATCGATCTCCATGTACGCCGTCTGTCCCATGTACTGCTTGACGATTCCGGTGACGGGCAAATCCAGCACGGATCGTCGGCCGACGAGCACCTGAACCGTCACGGTGCGCCCGGGAGCCACGTCCAGAACCTTGGCCAGACCGGAGGAAAGCACGATCCCGCCTCGGGGCAGCTCGACCTGCTCCAAGCTCTCCACATCGATCACGCGGTGAAGCCGGCTTTGTTCCGAAAGGCCCGAAATCGACACCTGGCGGGCCTTGCTGCCGGCAACCATGCGAACCGGCACGGACCTGCTGGGTTCGGCGCCGATCACACCCGGGAGACGCTCGAGGGAGTGGATGCCGCCCGGCGAGACGGCCTCTACGAACGTGAGCTGCATATCCTGCCGATGTGCCAGGCGAAACTGCACGTCCATCATCAGATCCAGGGAGTCAAGCGAGAAGAGCCCGACGATCAGAATGGCCAGCGAAAGAGCGATACCGCCTATCGTGATCATGGAGCGCACGGGTTGTCGCTCGACATTCCGGACTATTATGCGCGCCGGGTGCTATAGCAGCCGTCCCAGTCCCAGCCGCTCAGCCACGCTCACACGGAACTTCGTCGGAGGTTCGGGGCGCATCGCCTCCGCCGGCTGCAGTCTCACGGCCTGCCGGACAGCAGAGTTCGCCCCTAAGATCGCGGCCACGATGCCGATCGCGACAGCGCCCACGACTACCTCGGGCTCCAGCCGGTATTCAAGTTCAGGAAAGCGGAAGAACTCGTTGTAGAGGGAGAGCATTCCGCGCCCGAGCAGCATTCCTCCCGCCGTCCCCGCCAAGGTGCCCAAGAGACTGATTGCCAGAGCCCACTGCACATAGTGCGTCGCGAGGAGCCGGTTCGAGTAACCCAGGGCCTTGAGGGTTGCGATCTGCTCCCGCTGGACGGCGACGATTCTCCGCAGGACCACGTGCAGGAGAAAGGCGGCGACGCCAAGGAAGACCATGGGAACGACGATGCCGGCGCCCTGCAGCCCCTTGAGTTCGTTGTCGACCGACCAGTGGGACAGCTGTAGCGCCCGCGGAATCGCGCCCCAGCCTCCGTAGGGTCGCAGGAGGTCGTCAAGGGCATCGATCACGGCGTCCGGCTCCGTGCCCGGCATGAGCGTCAACGCCACATCGTTGAACCCGCCCTCCATGTCGAACGCCGCAGCCAGGGCCCGCCGCTCCATCCAGAACACACCGAACCTCTTGTCGTCCGGCATCAGGTCGCCCGGCCGGATCGTGTAGATGTATTCGGGCGAGAGGCCGATGCCGACGACCTCTAGGTCGCGTCGGCGGCCGTTGAGGATCGCCCGCACCGTCGAGCCGGGGCGAAGCAGGTGCGCCTGGGCGAAGCCCTCGCTGACGATGACCTCGTCGGGCCGGCCCGCCTCGATGTAGCGTCCGGCGCTGAGGGCAACGTCGTTGAGGATCTGGCGCTGCCTGTCAGGGACCGAGACCAGACGCCCGGTCGCGGGCTCCGCGAGCCCTTCCACGTCGAGTGTGACGTCGACAACCACGCGGGTCTCGGCTTGCGACACGCCCGGAATGCTTGCAATCCGGCTGCCCAGCGACAGCGGCGCCCGCTTGAGCGACGCGAAGACATCGGCGAAGCGCTGCCGCTCGTAGTAGGAGCTGCGCGTCACCTGAAGCGAGTCGAACGCGCTCAGGTACATGATGTACATCAAGACACCGACGGCTATGACCATGCTGATCGCAGTCGCCTGACCCTTGATGCGCCAAAGGTCGCGAAGCAGCTTTCGGTTGAGGGCCTGCACGGGGCTACCAGCTGAGTTCCCGGGCGGAGACCTTTCGCGAGTTGCGGTGGTCCCCCGCGATCCGACCGTCAGACAGATGGACCACGCGATCGGCGATCGCCGACACGGCCGCGTTGTGCGTGATCACGGCGGTGGCCGTGCCAAGTTCCCGATTGATCCTCTCGATCGCCTCAAGAACGACGATGCCCGTCGAGATGTCCAGCGCTCCGGTCGGCTCGTCACACAGCAGAACATCGGGCCTCTTGGCGATCGCGCGCGCGATAGCGACCCTCTGCTGCTCGCCGCCGGACATCTGGGCGGGGAAGTGGTTCATCCTGTCTCCGAGACCGACGATGCCAAGGGCCTCGGCTGGAGGCAGGGGGTCGCGCGCTATCTCGGTGACGAGCGCCACATTCTCCTTGGCGGTCAGGCTCGGGATCAGATTGTAGAACTGGAAGACGAACCCGACATGTCGTCGCCGGTACTCGGTGCGGGTGGAGTCATCCGCCCCGCTGAGGTCGCGACCGCGATAGGACACGCGGCCTGCGGTAGGGAGATCAAGGCCACCAAGAATGTTGAGCAGTGTGGACTTGCCGCTGCCTGACGGTCCCAGCAGGACAATGAACTCGGACGCGCGGAGCTGGAAGTCGACGCCCCGGAGGGCGTGCACAGAGACATCGCCCATGGCGTAGACCTTGGTGACTCCGTGCGCCTCGAATACGAGATCGGATGGAGCCTGGTCCACACGGCGTGAGCCGGTCGGATGCGCGCCGACTGCAGTCTCAGTCATGTTCACCGACTCGATTGGCGGAAACCAAGTCGCCAGGTTCTTCAGTTTAGGCGATTGCTGTGTCGGCATCGGTCCGGCGGCCGATTCCAGTCGTCTGCATGAAGGGGTCGACAGGAAGAGTTGCTGGGCGGCATGGAGAGCCGGTTAAGGAGCAGTGACGGCGAGCGAACCGCGTGGAGAGAATCAATGGCGCGGGCGCTGCTCGCAGCGGCTGGGCGGACCACACCTGACGAGCGCTTCCTTACTGCAGACCGGACGCGACGGGGCGCTGTGGGAATCCGAGGTCAACCGCATTGGTCGGGCTCGTGGTGGTCCGGCTGCTCTCAGGCAGGGACCGCACAGCGGGCGCCATCCATGAGATGGCAACCTACTGCCTCCTTCCCGGGCACGACTGCGTCATGAAGGGAGCACCATCGCGCGCGGTCATCCCTGTGCGCCGTCCTGCAGTCTCAAGAACCCTGATGTCCTCGGACGCAATGACCTGCTGGTGTGCGACAAGTCGAAGCAGCAGAGCGACACCGACGACATGAACCGTGAATCTAGAGAGTCGAACAGGGAATGCCGACTGAGGCGCTGGAGGAAACGAGTGATCACTGGCGTCGAAGAGTCCGAAACTTCCGGCGGTGCAGCCCGGCTCAGCGACAGCCTTCAACCGCTAATGCAGCTCTGGAATCAAGGAGACCTGCCCAATTCAACACGGTCCTCGACGCACGAGGGTTCCGGAAGAGCAAAGTGTTCGTGAGCTGGCGCACAGGGCATCAGGGATGTCTGCTCCCAGATCCCCGCAGAGGTCCACACCTATGAGATCCAGAACCGTCTCGGACGTGGCGGATGCCGGCTTAGATCCAAGTGCCGACCGCACCTATCAAGACGGTGCGGATCCGCGACGATGGGACGCTCATCTCTCTGAAGCACCGCGATGTCTCCGTCCGAACCTGACAGAGGTTCCCGGGTCGGAGCCTTCGCGGACGCCAACCTGCGCGTGCTCCTGGTCGCCGGCACCGTGGATCGGAGGATCATTTCCCGCCACAAGCGTTTGCAGGCGTTCGGTCCCGACGACTCCGTGCTCCTTCGTGAGTTTGTGGCCGAATTCCGGATCGTTCTGGTAACCCCAGACACGCTGACCGAGGCGTCGAATCTGATGAGACAGCACCGAGAGCCTGAACAGTCCAGACTGTAAGAAACTCTCGGAATCTCGATTCGGAAGAGTCGCGAAGTCGGCGCGGTCGGCGCCACCTCCGCTGACCACTCCTGCTTCTCTCGGTTCGGTCTGACCGATGCCGTGCTGCTCGGGCTCGATTCGCGAGACTCGCCGCTTGCCGCCATTGATCTTGACCGATGCCTTGGCGCATCGGCGTCGGATCCGCCGTCGGCTGTCAACTGCCGTCATGTTCAAGAGAGGCAAATGTCTGGGAACTTCCATAGCACTTAACCTGTTCAGAATCAACCTTTGACTGCAAGCAGACCTGATATCCAGCCCCCATGACGAGATATCCGGACTAGGACTCAAATGCGGCGGACGCGGCCGCTCGGAGCCCGACGAGGAGAGACGCGCCGACACCTACTCGGTCTCGGCCTATACCCATCCAAGGGATACCCATGCGTGATGCAATCGGCTCTCCGCGCTCCGAAGCAAGGAGATCCTAGGGAGCAGCCACGCCCCGCCTGCGAAGCTCACGATGGACGCGGGCGACCTGCCACATGTAGCTTCTGGGCGCTTCGAATCCGACAGCCTGGTCAACGTGCCGATTCGAGAGTTCGGCGTCGCCAGCGGCCTCCCAGTACAGGCCGAGGTACAGGTGCGCGTAGAACTTCGCGCTGGAGCCTCCGGCATCCTCAGCCGCTCGCATCACGTCATCGGCCGTGCCCTCCCCGCTGAACAGCTCCAAGACTTCCGCCATCGGCACACGCCCATCCCTGTCCACCGGAATCAGGGCCCGCCTTGCCGAGTCGAGCCCGTCTCTTGCCGCAGCGCAAAGGAAGTGCCAAACGGAATTCTCAACGTCTCGCGGATTGACAGTGCGGTGCAGTTCGAACTGCGCGGTGCAGTCATCAAGTCGGCCGGCGTAGTAGTGAGAAATTCCGCGCTGCCAGAGGTGGGCCTCCAAGCTCTCGTCAAGCCCGGCGGCGGAATCGTAGGCGTCGATCGAGCCGTCGATGTCACCCGCCTTGAATCGGGCTCCGCCGAGCGCCACAAGGATGCTGGGCTCGCTCGGCTCCAGCTCCGCGAGATTCGCGAAGTCCTCGACAGCCATCAGGTACTGTCCCATCCGTTCCAGCGCATTGCCCCGAATCCAGAGCGCCGTGCGGTCCGGCGGTCCGGGACGCTTAAGGATCCCTGTCGCGATCCGTTCGGCCGAGCCGGCGTCCCCGTTCCGCAAGTGCGTCATGGCCGACCGGAGCGAGCTGTCGTCGGCACCGAGCCCCATCGCGCCGCCGGCGCACACCACAAGCAGCCCCCTTCCGACAAGCCCGCTGAGTGATGTGAAGCGCATGCTTCTCCATGCCTCGCCCGGCCTGCTGGTGAAAGCGCGGGACGGGCGGTCCGGCTTGAGACCACTATATAATCGGATTCTGCGTCGGCTGCGCCCGGCCATGTCCGAATCCCCTTCTAGTCCCGGTCTCGTCGAGGCCTTGGTGCGCTCGTGTCGCTCCCGCGTCGCATCCCAGATCTCACGGAGGGAGTGTTTTCTGGCGTCAGGCGTCGCCCTTCTGGGGATCTGCAGCCTGCTCCTGATGGGAACCAGGTACGTCCCGGTCGTAATGCTTCCGCTAGCGGCCAGCCTGGGCGCCTGGATGGCGATCCAGCGATGGAGGGCCGACCTGCCCAGCGGCTATGCCGTCGCACGACGCATCGACCGGCGGGAGGCGCTGGCGGACCAGATCTCCACGGCCTACCACTTTCGCCTTGCGGAGACGGGCACGTTCTCCAAGGCGGTGGCGGACTTGCAGTACGAGCGGGCCGCAAGGACGGCGGCGACAGTCCGTCCGGCAATGGTCTTTCCGCGAACCGTTCCGTCGACGCAGCGGACCGCGACGGCCCTGCTGGCTGCCGCGCTGCTCATGTTCGGCCTGAGAGCGGCTTTGCAGTCCAGCCTTTCGTTCGAGCCGCCGCTCGCCACGCTCCTCATGACCTCGCTCTTCGGAGCAGGCCCGGAACCGCCCCCAGCCGGGTCGACCCGCGCAGCGGCTCTCGAACAGGGAGAGGCCGATCCCGGGATACCGGAGCCGGAAGACCTGTTTGAGAGACCGGCGGGAGAGCCGGAGGAGAACGACAACCAGCTGCCCCCTGAAGCGCACGAGGAACAGCAGCCTCAGTCCGACGAAATGCCGGAGGTCGAAGGCCTGATCACTTTGCCGTTGGAGGAGATCCAGGCCGAAGACGCGGCTGACGGCGCGATGATGCAGGGAGAGGACGGCCCGGCGGGCGAGGAGAACGCAGCCGATCTGCCACCTGACCCGAGCGACGACGGCTGGGATGACGAGTCGCAGAGCCTGATGGACAAGCTCAAGCAGGCGTTCGCCAACATGCTCGAGACGCTGGACATGGCGTCGGTCGAAAGTTCGGACTCGGAACAGGGCAAGGAGCAGGGAAGCGGCAATGCCGAGGAATCGGCTTCCGCGGGGGACCCCGCCCAGTCTGGAGAGGCGGACCAGGCGATGACGTCGCAGTCCGCCGACGCGAGCATGGAGGGCGGGGAGCCCGGACAGGAGGCGGGCGAGACGGCATCCGCCGGCAACACCAGCGGCGAGGACAGCACCGGGGAACAGAGCAGTGGCGAGAACGCCTCGGCTGCCGGGACGAGCGACGGATCAAAGGACTTCGCGGAAGCAGAGCACGAGGAGGTTCTCGGCGCACTGGAACAGCTCTACATGGAAAGAGCGGAGAACATGAAGGGCGAGGTCACGATCGAGACGCGGCTGGCGGAGCAGTCGGCCAGTGTGCCCTACCGGCAGCGTTCCACGACCCACTCGGATCGTGGTGGCGCCGTCACCAGGGACGAGATTCCTGCCTCCTACCGCACATACGTCCAGAACTACTTCGACACGCTGAGAAGGAACGCGGAATAAATGGTTGCCACGGAAGCGGTTGCGCAGTCTGCCACCGAACATATCGACCTGGTCCGAGGCGAGATCCACAAGGTGATCGTGGGCCACGAAGAGGTCGTGGACGGCGTACTGAACGCCCTGCTGGCGGGAGGCCACGTCCTGCTGGAAGGCGTTCCGGGTCTTGGCAAGACGACGCTCCTGCGAACACTCGGCCGAGCTCTCCACCTGGACTACTCCCGGATTCAGTTCACGCCTGACCTGATGCCGGCGGACATCCTCGGGAGCATGGTGATGGACACGAACGACGTCGGGGCCAAGTCTCTGCGATTCGAACGCGGCCCGATCTTCGCCCACTTGCTGCTTGCGGACGAGATCAACCGAGCCACGCCCCGCACCCAGTCGGCACTTCTGGAGGCAATGCAGGAGAAGACGGTCACGAGCGGGACGAGCACTCACCCCCTCGAGGAGCCGTTCCTGGTGATGGCGACGCAGAACCCGCTGGAAATGGAAGGCACATACCCGCTGCCTGAGGCGCAGCTGGATCGATTCCTCGTCAAGATCCTGGTCGAGTTTCCCGAGCGGGACGAGCTCACGGCGATCGTGGAGCGGACCGCTGTGCCGGTCCAGCCGGAGGTGAACGCCGTGCTTGACCGTCGGCAGATCCTCGAGCTGCGAGCCATGGCATCAAAACTGCTTGTGGCGCCTCACGTCAGGGACTATGCCATCAGCCTCGTGCTGGCGACCCAGCCCAAGCCCGGG
Source organism: Bryobacterales bacterium (assembly GCA_028819255.1). Classification (GTDB taxonomy): domain Bacteria; phylum Acidobacteriota; class Terriglobia; order Bryobacterales; family UBA6623; genus VXMF01. Next base: position 102,047 of record JAPPMB010000137.1, read on the forward strand.
CCCCGGAATGCGCTGGCGAGAAAGTACATCCGCTACGGAAGCTCGCCGCGCGGAGCCCAGGCGCTGGTCTTCTGCGGCCGGGTCCGGGCGCTGATGCAGGGACGTTTGCAGGTGAGCATCGACGACGTGCGGGCACTTGCCCTGCCTGCGCTCCGCCATCGCGTCATCCTGAACTTCGACGCCCACGCGGACAATCGCACGGAGGACGACCTCCTGCTGGAGATCCTGGACTCCCTGCCGCAGTCGACGTGAACATAGCTCCTCCGGGCATCGGCCCCGTGTCGCGGAGGAAGGACCGGGGGAGTGGCAGGGAGCCTGGCCGGAGACGCTGCAGCTCGCCTCGCTCGCCTGTCGCCGAGGAGACGCGTCCCGTCCAATGCCGAGTCCGCCGGACGGGCCAGGCCGGATCCTCGCCGCTGCGCCGAGACGGGCCGTGGGGTCCCGCCTCGCGGGTGGCCCAAGGGACCGCTAGGCCTCCCGCATCAGTGCCAGCAATTCATCGGCCGTCGCCCTCCCGGCCATTTCCGTGCCGGCGAGCAACCTGTCCGCCGGCTCTCTCTTCCTGGCGTGCAGGTCGCCGATCTTCTCCTCGATGGTGTCTCTCATCACGAGTCGACAGGTGGTGACGGGCCTTGTCTGGCCGATGCGGTGAGCGCGGTCCGAGGCCTGGTCCTCAACCGCCGGGTTCCCCAAGGGTCCATATGAGTGACATTGTCTGCAGCGTTCAGGTTCAGCCCCTGGCCCCCGGTGCGCAGGGTGATCACGAAGAGGTCGCCTTCGCCGACTTGGAAAGCATCGATCTCCTGCTTCCACTTGTGCGCCGGCGTGCTGCCTTCGAGGCAGCGGTAGCCTATGCCCTCGCGGTCCAGCTCGGAGCGCAGGATCGAGAGGTGGCTGACGAACTGGCTGAATGCCAACGCCTTGTGCCGGCTGGCCACCAGCTCGACAACCGCGTCCATGAACGTCCCGAGCTTCGAGCTCCTGATGTCGGTCTCCGGCGCAAGCAGGAGCGGATTGCAGCAGGCCTGGCGCAGCCTGGAGATCTGAGCGAGGATGCGCATGTTTCCGAGTCCGCCGTCGGTGAGCGCGTCCAGCGCCAGCTGGCGGACGGCCTCTTAGAAAGCCCTCTCCTTGGAGGACATCTCGATGCGCAGCGTGACCTCGGTCTTCAGTCGCTGCGGGTCTCTGCCTTCGTCCGCCGAACCGGCCCACCGGAGGGTTCCGCCGCGCCCGGCAATCGATTCTTGCGCGCGCCGTCCGGATTCGGTACGATGAATTCAGTTGCCGCACCGAGCCTCCGCCGGGCTGACACCGCCTTGGCAAAGACGGCGTCGTCGTTGAGCCGGCCGCCCGGTGCTTTTGCGATTCCACGAGGGAAGAGAGCCGAGGCGTCGCTATTCGGACGGGTGGCCGAGCGGTCAAAGGCAACAGACTGTAAATCTGTCGGGCTACGCCCTACGAAGGTTCGAATCCTTCCCCGTCCACCAGTGCTTGGCAAACGGCGCGCACCGGCTCGGATCTCAGCGGAACAGGACAGACGAGAATGGCGAAGGAAAAGTTTGATCGCTCGAAGCCGCACGTCAACG
>JAPPMB010000127.1 GCA_028819255.1 Bryobacterales bacterium
CCGAGCAGAATCGTGGAATGGGGCAGTCTGACCACCACCTGTGCACGATGTGGAAGCGGTCCAGCACATGCAGCACCTGGCCCGCCTGCTCCCGCACCACCCGCAGATAGGCCTGCCACATGTCCGAGCAGACCACCTGCAGCCGCGCCGCGCGCTGCTTCCCGAACCACTGGAAGAAGCTCTCCAAGGTGGTGATCTTCCGGTCCTTCCCGACCCACAGCAGCCGTCGGCGGCCTGCGTCCAGCTGGTACACCAGGGTCAGGTAGCGATGCCCGCTCTGCCATGCGATCTCGTCCACTCCGATCGTCGCAACTCCTTCCAGCGTCACACGTTCCCGGCCCCACGCCACGGCCATCCCGACCGCGCGGCGGACCCGGTCCCAGCTCACTCCGAAGACCTCCGCGGTCTCCTTCCACGACAGCCGCCGCGCCCAGCCGGCGAGAAACCAGCCCAGCGCCTTGGTCGACCGCTGCTTGCCGTCCGCCCACGGCACGCGCTCCACTTTCACTTGGCCGCAGCTCGCGCAGCTGACGCGCCGCATGGCGTACACGAAGTAGGTCGCCATGCCCAGCACCGGCACGAACTGGAAGCGCCGCGGCGCCAGGCGGTCGTAGCCCGGAGCCGGCTCGCCGCAAGCGGAGCACAGCGCCCGCGACTTGGCCCGCGGGCGCACCTCGATCTCCAGATGGTCCCGCTCCTCCTCCTTCTCGGCCCGCACCAGCCGGATGCTGCCGTACACGAATCCGGGCAGTCGGTAGACCCGGTTCAGGATCGTCTTCAGTTCCATGCCTCTCTCCTTGGGACGCGGCTGACGCCGCCCATCCTCGCTCGCCGTGTAGGCTGCGGAGCGCGGCTCAACGCCGCGCACAGTGTCTTCGGGGAAACATGGCCGACGCCGCGCCCCTTCCTATCTTGCCGGAGTCTCCCTGCGGCTGCGGCACAGTGGCGCAGCCGCTGCGCGCCTGCGAGAGAGAACGCTACTGCTGGAAGGAGAAATTCGCTTCGAGCCCACAGATTTTGCGGAAGAGGCGAAAATAATGTGGTTCTGTACACTCTACCAGCTGCGCACCCGCCTGCCCTTCGACTGCGAGCTGCACGCCCACGGCAACGAGCGCCGGGCGGCCCTGGAGCACCTGCCGCTGCTGGCCGCCGCCGACATCGTCGTCTACGACCGCGGCTACTACTCCCACCAGCTGCTGCGCGCCCATCTGCGGCGCGGCCTGCACCCCGTGTTCCGCCTGCAGCGCAACGCCAACCCCGTGTTCGACGCCTTCATCGCCGCCGACTGTGCCGAGCGCACGGTCGAGGTGGCTCCCCCGTCCGGCACGCCGGGCCCACCCTGCCGCGTGCGCCTGGTGCGCTACACGGCCGGGGGAACGACGTTCTTCCTCGCTACGACCCTGCTGGACCGCAAGCGCTACCGCCGGCAGGATCTCGCCAAGCTCTACCATGCCCGCTGGGGCATTGAAGAGCACTACAAGACCGCCAAAAAAGACCTCTGCCTGGAGCAGTTCCGGGGACGCAGCGAGCGCCTGGTCAGGCAGGAACTGTATGCCAACTGCACACTGATCACTCTGACCCGACTGTTCGCCAACCGCAGCGAGGGGGATGCCCGGGCCGCCCCGGACGGGCACGGCCGGCCAGGGCAGCAAACCAACTTCCGCCACGCCCTGCGCACGGTGGCGCGGCATGTGGAAGGCCTGTTCCTGCGGCATGCGGCTCTGGTGCGGGACACCGTCCAGCACATCCTCGACGGGCTGGCGGTTTGCCACCCGCGACGGCGCCCGCGCCGCTCCTACCCGCGACGCTCACGCAAACCGGTCAACAAATGGAGGCAACGCAAGGCAACCGCCACCTAGAATCCGCGAGAACAACCTGCCGGACATGCCTCTATCCCTCCCTGTCAAGTAAGTTAATGCGCCCCCGCAGCAAAGTTAATGCCATTGGGGTCCGGAGGCCCCCTGCCTGCCCCCGAGACAACACCAAGGAGAGACGAGATGATGATGCTCTTCCATCCCTTTCACAAGGGCAGCCCCCTTGACGGAGGTCCGCCGGATCAGGCACCCTGAACAGCGTTGGCGTCGCTTCGCTCCGAGGGTGATACTTTTCCTTCGGACCGCTGATACCTTTCAGTAAGAACAGCGATACCTTTCGTCAGAATAGGCAGCGGCCGAAAGCGAGCCGCAAGAAGGCGCGGCCGGCACGCCGGAAGCGCCTGGCCAGTTGCGAACTGCGCTATCGGAGGCTGAGCCTTCCGCCGACGCGCAAGCGCGGGAAGCCGGTCTCGCTGTGCGGGGTGCATCTGGTGGAGACCGATCCGCCGGAAGGCGAGAAGCCGGTGCAGTGGAGCTTGCTGACGAGCCTGGAGGTGAGCAGCGCCGAGCAGGCCGAGGAGGTGGTGGAGCACTACCTGCAGCGCTGGCGGATTTTCCGGGTGCTCAAGAGCGGCTGCGGGGCACAGCGGCTGCGCTTCCGCACCGCGGTCCGGCTGCAGCGGGCGATCGCGGTCCGGAGCGTGATCGCCTGGCGACTGATGGTGCTGACGCTGCTGGGGCGGGAGGTGCCGGCACTGGAGGCCGAACTCCTGTTCACCGCAGCGGAGCTGGTGCCCGCGACAAAACCCCTGATCCGCGCCACCCAACCAGTTTCTGGTCCCTCGTTTTGCGGAGCTTTCCGGCGGAATTGGGCGCTGAACCTTGTGTTGTTTCCCGTCTTGAAGTCGATTTGGCCCGGAATTCCCAGTCGGCCCGCACTGCTCCCTGCGGATTCCTGATCCGCTCTGGTTTCCCGACTCCCTTGGGCTTCCGGGTCCGCTATGCGGCCCGGCGCAGCCCCGTCCTCCTGAGCCGCTCCCGCTCCCGATCCCGCACGATCATTCCGATCCTGTGGACATTCGCCGCCAGCATCGATAGTGCCACTGTTCTCGCAAACCCAGCCTTGCTTTTCTCCCGCACCCGGTCCAGTCCCCGCTGCTCCAGGTTGTTGATCGCCGACTCCACCGCCGGATGCGCCTTCCTCCCTGCCCGGAACTCCTCCCTGCCCTCTCTCTTCCTGTCCGCCTTCGACAGCCGCCCCTTCTTCGGCAGCACCGCATTCTTCAGCAGCCTGCCCAACGTCGCCTTCCCCCGCGGACTCCAGAATCCCTTGTCGAAACTGCACCCCTCCAGCTCCGGATACTTCCCCTTCGTCTCCTCGATGATCTCCGGCACCAGATCCACGTCACTCTCCGTCCACATGATCCGGTAGCTGAGCAGAAACTGGTGCTCGTCCTCCACCACGCACACCGGCACTCCCAACTCCACCGGCACTCCCGCCTTCCCCTTCGCACACCACCGCGTGAACGGCACGAACACCGAGTAGATCTTCTCCGCCGACGGGATCACCTCCCCCTGCAATATCCGTCGGTCCACCTGATCCGCCAGCTTCTCCACCAGCCCAGCCAAGTCCTTGCCTGTCCGTAGCTTGTCCTCTTCCACCCCCCGCTCTCTCAGACTCGCCAGCGACTCCTGTGCCCGCTCTGCCATCTGCTGCGCGAACCCCACATACCGTCTCACATGCTGCGGATTCTTCTTGTATTGCCGTGCGATGCGCACGCGCCCGTACAAACGCTGCCCTGCCTTCATCAGCTGCCTGTGCTGTCTCCATCCCGCCACTCCAAACGCCGCTTGCCACGTTCCCATCAGTCGCAGCAGACTCCTCATTGCGTCCCACAGCAGCCGCACATCCGTCGGGTACTCCACGTCCGTCTCCACCACGAACGAATCACACCGTGCCTGCAATGGCTGCCCGCTCCCCAGCCCCTTCAGCTGGTGACCTGCCTGCACCACCACCTGATTGATCTCGTCCAGCAATTCCGCCGTGAACAGCGACACATTCCGCACAATCGTCCGATACGAGAACCCGCCCTGCTCGAAGACATCGCTGAGGCCCATCATGCGCCGCACTGCGAGGTGCTGGCAGGCCAGATCGTGCAGCCGGTCGTAGTCGCAGTTCAGCGCCTGCTTCAGGATGGCCAGCACCAGAATGGACCACAGGCTCATTCCCGGGCGACCCACGTTGGGATCGATTCCGTTCCGCTTCCGGTGCTCTTCAGCGCCACGGGAGTCCCCTTCCGGTTCTGCGCTCCGGAACAGATCGCTGCTGAGCAGATGGAGAATCCTCTGCAGCACATCCTTGTCGCGATGAAGGAACTGGATGCCTTGGAGCGCGGCCGGGACATCATCGCGGGACCGGGCATCCAGCTCCACATCATCGATGTCCACTTGGCCTAGGCAAAGGACGTTGTTTTCGGCAACTCTCATGGCGTTTCCTTACCGAAGATTACGCCAAATCGGGCCCATGGCGATCAAACCCCGGGACAAGCTCCCATCTTGGACAATGCAAAGCTCACGTAACTCGCTGTTCCACCTAGACTTAACCCTTTTTGGCGCGGGCACGAGCTGGACTTTCTGCACGACTACGCCCGCGAGCATGGCCTTCCGGCCCCCGACAGCCTGGGAGCGGCCATGCGGATGGTGGCGCACTTCGGGGGACATCGGGGCAGGAAGCACGACCATCCGCCAGGGCACCAGATCATCTGGCGGGGCTACAACAAGCTGACGATAGCCACCGTCGGGCACCTGGTGTGTTCCAAATGGGGTGGGAACCGTCGATCAGGCAACTGACCCGAAAAGTCGTTGTTCAGATTGATATAAGGCTACTTGGTAGGGCTCTGATTTCCGAACATCGTGGGCCAGGGGCTCTTGGAAGCTTCATGATAACTGTCTCTCCTACAACGAGTTGCGTGCCAGTTGCGTACAGCCGGAGACGCTGAGAGTCCTCCAGAGTGATCAGTTTCGGTGTCACTATGAATCACCGAGTCTCCTTTGCGTTCCGTCGACGCACTCCGAAATACGGCCCCGCGAGTATCCCGGACTGCTGTGAACACGCCGAAATAGCGCAGATGCGCCGGTATCTTGGCTGTCGATACCGATTTCACCCCCTACCGTTGGCCCCGCCTCGGATCAGCCAGCGCTCAAGTCGTGACAAGCGATATTGATCACATGGTCGGAAATCAGGGGCTAGGTGGAAGCCGTCCAGAACGGAATCGAGGAAATGAAAGTTCGCAACGGGGGGCACACCTTATGTTTCAAAGCGGAGCCCGCAAAGTTAAGTGCCCACAAACTGGTCCCTTGCTGCCCGTTGCGCATCGGCAGACGAGGCGAAAAACCCAAAATGAGAACTGCCGGCCCCAGCCGGGTTTCCGCTGTCATACTGATCGTAACCGTGTCGCGAGTCATTCTGTACTCCCGGCCGGGATGTCGGCTCTGCGATGATGCGAAGAGGGCATTCTTGGCAGCCATGCCCGACGCCGAGATCGAGGAAGTCGACGTCGGCTCGGACCCGGCGCTGGAAGAGCTGTACGGCCTTCACATTCCGGTTGCCTTGGCGGCGGGTCGCGAGCTCTTCCGGAACCGCTTCGACCCCGCTTGCATCCGGCTGATCCGCGAGAGCAGAGACGGAAGACCATGACTGAACTCGGTGAGCCCCGCGAGAGAGCGGTCGAACTGGCAACGTCCAACATCAGGTTCGGCGCCGGGGTAACGAGCGAACTGGGGCCTGACCTCTTTGACCGAGGCATCGGACACGTCCTGCTGCTCACGGATCCGTTCCTCCGCGACCTGCATCCGGTTCGGACCGCGCTGGCCTCGCTGGAGGTTGCGGGCATACGCGCCACCGTCTACGACAGTGTCGAGGTCGAGCCAACGGACCGGTCCTTTCAGGAGGCGATCCGTACGGCGATCGAAGTCGGACCCGAAGCGTTCGTCGCAGTGGGTGGGGGATCGACGATCGACACGGCCAAGGCAGCCAATCTCTACTCGACCTACCCGGCGGAATTTCTCGACTACGTGAATCCGCCCATCGGAAAGGGCGTGCCCGTCCCCGGGCCGCTGAAGCCCCTGATCGCGGTCCCGACGACGGCCGGCACGGGCAGCGAGACCACCGGAGTCGCGATCTTCGACCTCGTCGAGATGCATGCCAAGACCGGCATCGCCGACCGCGGGCTCAAGCCGATGCTGGGCCTGCTGGACCCGGACAACACCCGCACGCTTCCGCCTGCGGTCGCCGCTTCGACAGGCCTGGACGTGCTCTCGCACGCGATCGAGTCGTACACGGCCATGGACTATCGCCGCCGGCCTGCGCCGGCGCGGCCGAAGTTCCGGCCGGCCTATCAGGGCGCGAACCCGATCAGCGACCTCTGGGCGATCGAGGCGCTGCGGATGGTGCGGAGCTTTCTGCCGCGCGCGGTCGAGAATCCGGCGGACGACGAGGCCCGCGGAATGATGCTGCTCGCGGCCTCTTACGCCGGCATCGGCTTTGGCAACGCCGGCGTGCACCTGCCGCATGGAATGTCGTACCCGGTGTCGGGCATGGTGAGGGGATTCCGGATGCCGGGTTATCCGACGAGCCATCCGATGGTGCCGCACGGCGTGTCGGTGATCCTCAACGCGCCCGCGGTGTTTCGCTTCACCGCCAGCGCAAGTCCCGAACGGCATCTTCGGGCCGCCGCAGCCCTCGGTGCGGACACCGCGGGCGTGCCAGCCGAAGAGGCGGGGAGCACGCTTGCCGATGCGATCACGGGCTTCATGCGGAGGCTGGATGTGCCCAACGGACTGGCGGCCCTCGGCTACGCCGAAGCCGACATACGGCGGCTTGTGGACGGGACGCTGCCCCAGCATCGCGTCACCAAGCTGTCTCCCAGAGCCTTCACCGAGAGCGACCTCGGCCTGATGTTCAAGGACGCGTTGCGCGCCTGGTGACCGAAAGTCCGTCCGCGTTCGTGTTCCGAACGCGACGGCCGGCCGCCTCAGCCAGGATTGTCCGGGGGCCCGGCCACATGCTGGGCCGCCAGCACGGCGGAACCCTGCGTGACGACGCTTTCTCCCAGTTGCGAGGCCACGATCGTGTAGCTGTCCCGGAAGTACGGCACGACCAGGGGGGCCGTGTAGCGGCGCAGCAGGTCGAGGAGCCGGGGGCTGGAGCCTCCGAGGCCTCCTCCGATGACGATGCGCTCCGGAACCAGGAGATTCACGGTTGTCGCGAGGGCCATCGCCAGCTTTGAAGCCGAGTGCTCGACAACGCGGGTGGCGAAGGAGTCGCCCTCCAGCCACGATGCAATGATCCTCTCGCTGGTCACGAGGTCCTCCGCGCCGGCCCGCGCCAGGCTGGAAGACCGCCATTCGTCCGGATGCAGGCCTGCGACCAGGAGGCACAGCCTCCTCAGACCCGGCCCGGAACAGAGTGCTTCCACGCAGCCCCGGTTGCCGCAGCAGCACTCCGGGCCCTCCGGATCGACAACCACATGGCCGATCTCGGCCTCTCCGAGGTCCCCGCAGGCAAGGATCCTGCCGTCTCGCACGTAGCCGCCACCCACGCCAGTTCCGAGAGTGACGTAGAACAGGGATCTTGCCCCCGCCCCTGCTCCGAATCGCGATTCGGCAAGTGCTGCCAGCTTGCAGTCGTTCTCAACGATCACCGGCACGCCGAAGCGGCGCTTCAGCTCACTCTCGACATCGATGTCCTCCCACCCGTTCTCGTGAAGGCAGAGATGAGGGCTGTTGGAGGAGCGCCGGACCGTGCCGCCGAATCCGAATCCGATTGAGCGCAGTCTCCGGCCCGAGAATTCCGGTTGAGCGAGGAGCCCGTCCGCCGCCGCGACGACGCGGCGGAAGCTCTGGGGGGCCTGGTCGTGCTCGCCCCTTCGGACCGATTCTGTCCGCAGGAGCCTTCCGTCGGGACCGGCGACTCCGGCCACGAGCTTCGTGCCTCCGGTCTCGAAGGCGAGAACGAGAGAATCCTCGCTCATTGCCGCTCCCGGAACCACTTGAGCATTGCCTTGTAGGCCTTGCCGCGATGACTGTGCTCCCACTTCGCCTGGGCCGTCAGGCGTCCGAAACTCTTGCCCAGGGGAGCGTAGTGGAACAGCGGATCGTACCCGAAACCTCCTCTGCCGGAGTGGCGCCGAAGCACCAGTCCCTCCACCTCGCCGCGAAAGGTCGCGGCGGGCTCGCCGTGCCGGAGGAGAGCGATTGCACATACGAACCGCGCCGTTCGCCGCTCCCGCGGCACGTCCGCGAGGCGTCGCAGGAGCAGTCGGTTGTTTGCCGCGTCGTCTCCATCGGATCCCGCAAAGCGGGCCGAGAGGATCCCGGGAGCGCCGCCCAGGGCGTCCACTTCCAGACCCGAGTCATCGGCGAACAGCCACTCGGCACGGCATGCGGAGCTGTAGCAAAGCGCCTTTTGCAGGGCGTTCGCCTCGAACGTGTTTCCGGTCTCCGGGCAATCCTTGGACGGACAGCCGCGCACGGCCACATCCGGGCCGGATGCCTGTTGAAACTCCTTGAGCTTGTGGTTGTTCGAAGTGGCGCAGGCAAGTTCGAGCATGCTTCTAGAACTTCACCAGCTTCTGCTGCGCCGAGATCAGCGACTTGATGCCGGTTTCGGCCATGTCCAGCTGCAGGCCCAGCTGGGTCTTCGAGTAAGTGCGCCCTTCGGCGCTTGCCTGGACCTCGACCAGTCGACCGATCGAGTTCATGACCACGTTCATGTCGACATCCGCTCGCGAGTCCTCTTCGTAGCAGAGGTCCAGAAGCGGTCTGCCGTCGACGATTCCGACGCTGATCGCGGCAACGTATTCCTTGAGCGGAGTCGTCTCGAGGACCCCGTACTCGACGAGGTCCTGAATTGCGATCGCCATCGCCACCCAGCCGCCGCTGATGGAAGCGGTGCGCGTTCCGCCGTCGGCCTGCAACACATCGCAATCCACGACGATCCTTCGCTCGCCGAGCCGCTCCAGGTCGACCGCTGCCCGAAGGGACCGACCGATCAGCCGCTGGATCTCGGAGGTTCTTCCCGAGCGGCGTCCCCGATTGACCTCGCGCGGCGTTCTTACGGTCGTGGACCGGGGGAGCATCGCGTACTCGGCAGTAATCCACCCCTGGCCGGATCCCCGCAGAAAGCGCGGCACCGTGCTCTCCACCGATGCGGTGCACAGGACCTTCGTGTTTCCAACTTCGATGAGAGCGGAGCCCTCCGCCATCGGCATGACTCCCGGCTGGATTCTCGTCTGCCTCGCCTGGTCCGGCCGCCTTCCGTCGCTCCGCATCAGGTCCCATTGTGGCGCACATCAGGCGCCTCTGCGCCAGGCTCAAGGACCCACGTGCCGCATGAAGGCGGGCGGGCGCCCAACCGGACCCGCCCCGCCATCCAACGAGGCAGGCCGCCTTCCGTCGCTCCGCGGTCGCTTCGGACGCAGCAGGCGGACTCGGGACAGCGGCTACTCGCGGCTGGAATTGCTCCATGGACCGTCCTGAAGACCAAGGCGTCGTTGACGCCGCATCGGACCCTTTCGGGACTTCGCCTCTCTGCACGGCGACTCCGAGGCCGTGCCATGCGTCGTCGCAGCCCGCGTAGAGCCTGGTTGCACCCTGCACTCCCGAGCCATCTGGACTCCTTTACGACCTGGACGGCGACTCCGGTGCGCTCGCCGAAGCGGCAAGCCGCCCTGCTCGGAAGACCGCGCTCGCGGCCCTCGGCTCCACGACGGTCCTGACTGCCCGCAGTCGGCCCGCCGGGAAACCGTCGTTTCCGGTCGGCACTCGCAAGGACAGGCGAGCCTGCCAGGCGTTTGCCAGCCGCACTCCTCCGGGAATCCCGTTGTGCTCCGGAGGGGGGCAGGGCTCGATGTGATGCAGATCGGACCTTGGGCGGGATGAGGGATCTCCAGCGGCCGACATGCGATTGCGAATGGGCGCTCAGCGCTCGCGTCCGCGGCCGGATCTCCGGGTGGCCCGGTACGCGCATCGACTCTCGTACCTTGGGGCAGCCTCATTCGCGGGCTCCGTGTACCGGTCTCATGCCGGACTGAGGGGCCGAGATTCGCGCTTGCGGGCTCGGAATGTTCCGGGAACCGCCCTGTTGCGGAGGGCTCGCGTGTTCCTTCGGAGCGAATCGGCTGCGGACCCGAATATAGTAATCTAGCCCTAGCGTGCGTTCGTCGCGGAACGCTCCTTCATGAACCTGCCAAACGTACTCACGCTCTCAAGGATCTTCCTTGTTCCGCTCCTTGTGGCCGTCCTGCTTCGCAAGGACGCGATCCAACTCGACACTGGCTGGGTGGTGGTCACCAGGGAGGTGATCGCGCTCTTCATCTTTCTCGCCGCGGCGCTGACGGATTTCCTCGACGGGTATCTCGCCCGACGTCGCCGGCAGATCACGACCGTCGGCAAGCTGCTGGACCCGATTGCCGACAAGATTCTGGTGTCCGGCGCCCTGATCTCGCTGGTTGAGCTCAATCGTGTCGCCGCGTGGATGGTCGTGTTGATCGTCAGCCGCGAGTTTGCGGTGTCTGCGCTGCGCAACGTTGCGCTTTCGCACGGGGTGGCGATCGCTGCGAGCGAGATCGGCAAGGCGAAGATGGTGGCTCAGATCATGGCCGTGTCGCTGCTTATTCTTGCGCCGCGCTCGCCCGTCATCGAGCAGGCCGGGTATGTGGTCCTCTGGCTTGCCCTGCTGATTACGGTCGTCTCGATGGTCGACTACTTCCGCGGCTTCTGGCAGCGTCCTCCGGCGGGCGTGCGTGCCGGCCGGGCCGCCGACGACGTCGTGGTGATGCGAGAGAACGTTCCCGGGGCACGGAACCCCTCGTAGGCCTGTGCGCCAGAATTGATGTCCGCGAGCACGACGACGGGGCCATGGATCCCGCGTCCACGGGGTTCGCTCAGGGCATCAGCCTCTCGACGGCCTGCAGGAAATTGACGTCCACGCGGTCGAACCAGGCCTGCTCCGATCCCTGGTGCTCTTCCTGAATCATTCCGTCCCGGTCGAGGAAGAGCAGGTACGGGTAGTAGATCCGGGTCATCACTGAAACCCCGGAAATTCTCGAGAACTCACTGCGGGACGAGAGGGTCAGGGGAAAGCTCGCCTGGAACCGGTTCGCGAATTCCCTGAGGCCGGCATTGTCGGTGCTGTTCAGCGAGAGCCCGATCACCTCGAATCCCCGCTCCCGGAGCGAACGGTAGATCGGGTCGATGCGAAGCGCCGTCCGCTGGCAGTGGGGGCAGTCCGTCGAGAAGAACATCAGCACCGCGGCCTTTCCCTTCAGCGCGTCCAGAGACACCGTCCGGCCATCGTAGGAAACGGCCTCGAACGGCTGGGCCGGCCGGGGCGCGCCCCAGAGCGCTCCGACGAGAGCAAGCGCCGCTCCGGCGCAAATCAGTCTGTGCGGCATGGTCTCTCTCCTTAGTTCGCGGCCGGCGGCAGGCCTTCCGTGCTCCGCACAACCTCGCCGTCCAGTTCCAGCACCACATGGCCGAGATCGACGGTTCCCTCGCACCGGCCGGTCCCATGATCCACCAGTTCCAGTCCGCTCCACTTGCGTTCGCACACCTCGCGGTAGAGGTGGTAGTACTCCCGGGCCGCGGCCTCGTCCGCCCAGCGCACCGCATACCGAAGCGCGGCCTCGCCCGTGCGGCGTCGCTCGAGCACCTCGAACCGTGAGCCCCTCCACTTGTCGAGGAGTTCCCCCCGGTCATCGTCCCCCAGATGGTGCTCAAGCAGAATGCGGTGATCCAGCTGTCCGAACGTGCCGTCGTAGACGGACTTGAAGCCCCTGGGCGGATCGACCGCCGGCAGGTCGGGGTGCCGCGGTTCGAAGGCCTGCAGGTAGAGTTCCGGCTGCAGCACCTGCTGGGTGGTTTCCGGCGGCTGCCGGAACACGCGCTTGAGCCCGTCCGCGCCGAAACGTTCAATCATGGCGTGCTGGAACAGCAATCCGTCCGTGTACGGGAAGATCAGCGACTCGCGGAAATAGAGCGGAGTGCTGTCGTATACGGGAAACTGCGAGGCCTCGAACCGCGTCGCGCTGGCGGCGGTGATCGCCAGCAGGCGGTTGCCGACAAGCGACCTGTCCGACTGCCGCATGGCCCACTCCGTCATCACCCAGGAAGCCTGTCCTTCGACCGCCGCCATGCGGGCGAGCTGCTGTTCGGATTCGGTCGCCCCATCCACGTACTTCATGAGATTGAAGTGCTGGTCATCGACTGCGTGCACCAGTTCGTGCAGCAGCGCGAACTGCTGCGCGTCCGGCGGAGCCCAGTCGGCCAGGTACAGGAACCTTCGCTTGTAGTCGTAGAGAGCCCATGCCTGCTCGCCGAGAAGGTTCAGCACGGTCGCCTCGTAGTCGAAGTCCTCGGGCACGAGGCCGAAGAGTCTCAGGAACAGCACTTCGCGCCGGATCTCGCGCGGCTTGTGCTCCTTCTTCATCCTCTTCCGGTAAAGGGCGTGAAACTGCGCCTTCGACATCGTGGCGAACTTCACCGGACGGAGGGGGCCGAAGCCCATGATCTCCGTCAGGTCCTCGAGCATCGAGTCGATCTGCTGGAAGACTTCCGGCGTCCTGCCCCGCTCGCCGCCTTCCTCGGCGTCCGCCGCCGTCAACGGAAAGCGCACAAATAGCAGGACCGCCGCGACGGCGAGCAGCACCCGGGACAGACCGGCTGCTCCGGGGGGCATGCAGGACGGCGGTGTTTGCACCTGTCGGGTGGCCATCACTCTCGGACGCATTGGATCCAAGGAGCCGGAAGCGACCTGCCGCTAGCGGCTTCGGCGGTCGGCTTCTACGGGTCTTGTCAGGGACGGTTTCCCTCTTCTTCTTCCTCCTCAACCACGTCGCCGAAGGTGATCGTGGCGGTCCCACCGAACTTCTTGTAGTTCTCGTACTTGATGATCATGCGGATCTTCTGGGGCCCGGTGCGGAAGTCGAGCGTGTCGTCGGCGCGCGTGTACACGGGGAACCAGAAGTGACCGTCGATCTGGTCCCGGTAGGTCTCGAACCGGGGAAAGCGCTGGTCCTGGTTCTTCTTCAGGACGCCGACGCCCTTCCCGTAGGTCTTGACAATCTGCAGTCCGAGCTGGTCCACCCAGATCTGACCCTCGAAGTAGCGCTCTCCCTTGACCATCTTCCGCGGTTTCACCGAGAACATGTAGGTCTCGATCTCGTCCACCTGCTGCTCGCCGAGATAGTCGATCCTGTAGTTGGGAGCGCTGTCCCGCGTCATGACGAACGGCTGGACGCTCCGCAGGTCCTCCATGTCCTCAGGCGTCATGATGATGTTCTTCAGGGTCGGAACGGGTGCGAAGACGACGCGCTCGAGCCGCTTCCCCTCGATCCCGAAAAGAATGTCCTGAACCGACTCGTACTTGCCCCGGACGCCGCCGCTGTTGTTGTATTCCAGGACCTTGACCGACTGGCGGTAGGTGTAGGATTCCCGGGCCTTGGAGAACTCGGTCTCCTTGTCGATGAAGTTCTGGATGATCTCGTCGATCGACACACCGCCCTCGGTCTTGGCTGCCCTGGCCGGCTCCGCAAGAAAAGCGATGCAGGCGGCGATGCCCAGGAGAGGGAGGTACTTTCGGTGTCTCATGGCGGCTTCCAAGCGTATTGTACAGACCGATAGACCGTTGCCGCGAGGATTTCGTTGCATCGGATGTTCGGGTCCGGCCTCAGGCCCGACCCACGCGGGACCGCCGTCCTGGCAGCGCACGAGACGTCGGGGTGTGCCGGAGCGCCGGAAGGCGAGCGCCTCGCTCGGTTCGGCCGGCGCCTGGCGGGCTGCGTGTGGGCTCCGCCACACAGGAATCGGCCCCTTCGCTACGATGGTGCTCATGCCAACCCGAACCGCAGCGCTCCTGCTGGCCTGTGCGTGCTCGGCCGCGGCCGCCGTCGCGCCCGTGCCCGACTCCGTGGTTCCGAGCAAGATCGACGGAGCAGTTCCACGCAACGTGGTGTTCATCCTCGCAGACGACCACCGGTACGATGCGATGTCGTTCCTGAACCACCAGTTCGCCACGACGCCGCACATGGATGCGATGGCAAGGAACGGCGTCCACTTGAAGAACGCCTTCGTCGGCACCTCGCTGTGCTCGCCCAGCCGAGCGTCGATCCTGACGGGTCTCTACACCTTCCGTCACCGCGTCATCGACAACAACCGCATGGTCCCCGACGGCACCCTGTTCTTCCCCCAGTACCTGCAGAAGGCCGGCTATTCAACGGCCTTCGTGGGCAAATGGCACATGGGCGCCGCTGATGATTCGCCCAGG
The DNA here is from genome assembly GCA_028819255.1 of Bryobacterales bacterium. Classification (GTDB taxonomy): domain Bacteria; phylum Acidobacteriota; class Terriglobia; order Bryobacterales; family UBA6623; genus VXMF01. The sequence continues at coordinate 14,140 of JAPPMB010000127.1, forward strand.
CCGGGATTCGACCACTGGGTGAGCTTTCGCGGCCAGGGGCACTATCTGCCACCCCGTCCGGACTACACCCTCAATGTGAACGGGGAGCGCGTCAAGCAGAAGGGGTACATCACCGACGAGCTCACGGACTACGCGGTTGACTGGCTGGAGGATCGGGACCCCGACGGGCAGCCCTTCTTCCTCTACCTCTCCCACAAGGCGGTCCACGCCAACTTCACCCCGGCCGAGCGGCACGAGGGATCGCTCGACGACGCTCCGTTCGAGCGGCCGGCCAGCGAGGCCGACACATTCGAGAACTATCGCGGGAAGCCGCGGTGGCTCAGGGACCAGCGCAACAGCTGGCACGGGGTCGACTTTCCATATCACAGCGCCTTGGATGTCGAGCGCTACTACAAGCGCTACAACGAGTCCCTGAGCGCCGTTGACGACAGCCTCGGGCGGATCATGGATCAGCTCGGCGACATGGGAGTCGCCGACGAAACGCTCGTCGTCTACATGGGCGACAACGGTTTCATGTTCGGCGAGCACGGCCTGATCGACAAGCGCGTCGCCTACGAGACCTCGATCCGAGTTCCGATGCTGATGCACTGCCCGGACCTGTTCCCCGCGGGCACGGTCGTCGAGCACGTCGTGGCGAACATCGACATAGCGCCGACAGTCATGGAAGCCATGGGACTGGAGAAGCCGCCCCACATGGACGGGCAGAGCTTCCTGCCTCTCGGGGAGGGCAGGGACATTCCGTGGCGGGACTATTTCCTCTACGTCTATTACTGGGAGAAGAACTTCCCCCACACTCCGACCCAGTTCGCCCTGCGAGGGGACCGCTTCAAGTACATCGCCTACTACGGCCTCTGGGACACGGATGAGCTGTACGACCTCCGCGAGGACCCCGGCGAGACCCGGAACCTGCTTCACGATCCGGACCACGCCCGGACCGCCAGGCAGATGGAGGCCAGGCTCTACGAGATGATGGCTGAGCTCGGCGGGATGTCGATTCCGATGAACGCGCCGCGGGGAAGCTCCCAGAACAAGCGCCTGCGCCGTCGCGGCGGCAAGCGGGCCGCGGACTTCCCCGAGCCGTTCGTCCTCGACGCGCCCGTTCACCGGAACGCCCAGTAGCGGACAGGAGAGGGCGGCTCCTGGCCACTCGACGGCGCGCCGGAATCTGAGTGAAGGGCGCCGCCCGGCGTGTGCTAGCATTGCCTGACGCTATGGCCGGGACACAACACCATGACCCGTACGCCCTCCAGCCGGAGCACGTCAGGGAACCTCCGCGAGCATTCAGCGGCATTGTCCGGCTGATCGGTCCGGGACTGATTCTCGCCAGCTCGATCGTCGGTTCGGGCGAACTGATCGCGACCACGGTCCTCGGGGCGGAGAACGGCTACATTCTGCTGTGGCTCATCATCATGAGCTGCCTTGTCAAGACGGTGGTCCAGAACGAGCTGGGCCGGTATGCGATCGCCACCGGAAAGACCACCTTGGAGGCGTTCAACGAGGTGCCCGGACCACGTCTCAAGGTCTCGTGGCTTGTCTGGATGTGGTGCGCGATGGTCACGGTCACCCTGTTTCAGGTGGGTGCGATGCTCGGCGGCACCTCGGAGATCCTGCACCGCCAGTTCCCTGGGGTGCCGATCACCGTGTTTGTCTGGCTGCTGGCCGTCGGCACGATGGTGCTGCTGATCATCGGCAAGTACGTTGTTGTGGAGCGGGTCGCGATGGGCCTCGTTGTGAGTTTCACCGCGCTGACCGTGAGCTGCTGCTTCTTGCTGCTCAAGCTCCCGGAGTACTTCAGCTGGAGCGAGGTTCTGACGGGACTCACGTTTCAGCCGCCCGTAGGCGGGATGGCCACGGCGGTGGCGGCGTTCGGAATCACCGGAGTCGGCGCCACCGAACTGGTGATGTACCCCTACTGGTGCATCGAGAAGGGCTATGCCAGATCCGCTGGCCGCCGCGACGACTCGCCCGGCTGGACACGGCGGGCCCTGGGCTGGGTCCGGGTGATGGGATTCGACGTTCTGTTCTCGATGGTGATCTACACGTTCGCCACGATCGCCTTCTATCTGCTTGGCGGCGGCGTCCTCAGGGGCATGGGACTGGTCCCGGAGGGGTCCGAAATGGTGCACGTGCTTTCCAGCATCTACACCGAGACGCTGGGCTTATGGTCGCTCGGTCTGTTTATGGTCGGGGCGTTCGCCGTCCTGTACTCGACGGTGTTCGCCTCAACGGCGGCCCACTGCCGGGTGTGGGCGGACCTGGTCGGCATGCTCGGCGCGTACGACCGCACGAACTACCGGCTCCGGCTCCGCACCATCCGCACCTTCGTAGTCATCCTGCTGGTCGTGCCCTGCCTGTACTTCATGTGGATCAAGGAGCCGGTGCTCATGGTCAAGATCGGAGGCATCGCCCAGGCGATCATGCTTCCGGTGATCGGCGGCTTCGCCGTGTACCTGCGCTACAAGCGAATGCCGGCAAGCATCCTGCCCAAGACCTGGATCACGCTGATGCTGTGGGTGTCGGCGGTGCTGATGGCGCTCCTCATGGGCTATTCGGCCATCACCCGCCTGTAGCGTCGCCTGCCTCTTTCGTCGGCAGGTTCGGAAGAGTGCGGCGCGGCGGCCATTGCTCGTCGGTGCGGTGCCTCATTACTGGGGCTCGCCGGAATCGCTTCGGGACCGGTCTGAAACCGGACTGGCGATGCGATGCGAAGGAGGTGTTCCGCGGGCATGGCCGATCGGTTGGCCAGGGCCGTTTCTGAGACCTCGTGAAAGGGCGTCGCAACTGGGAACGTTCAGGCGCTCCTCCGCAATGCGCGCGGCATTGAACTGTGGTTGGGCCGAGGCGAATCGATTCCACGCGATGCGGGTTGCGCGGACGTTGTTGGGCTGCGTCCCACTGCCGCTACTGGATGGTCTGGAGGGCGGTCCGGCCTCGTGGCGTCACCTTCGCGTTGCTTTCGTCTCGCCCGCTCCGCACTCGTCCGTCAGCAATTCCACTGCCTCCGCCAGCCATCCCGACTGCCAGTGATGGGTGCGCTGCGGACCATCCCGATACACATGGGGAACCTCCAGTTTGCCGAGCAGTTCGTGCATCGCGACGTGATGCTTTCGAAAGGGAATTACTGACCTGAGTGCCCAATCTGAATAAATCGACATCTTATCTCCG
>JAPPMB010000158.1 GCA_028819255.1 Bryobacterales bacterium
CGACCGGCTTCTTCCCGGACGCGGAGCGGGAGTTCGGCGAGCGGGGCGCCGGCCTTTGCTTCCTGGGGCTCGACATCGAACAGGATCCGGCAGATCAGGGCTTGGCCATACACGGCTATGACCTCGTGATCGCCGCAAACGTCCTGCACGCTACCCGCGACCTAGGTCAGACGCTCGCCCACTGCGGGCGCCTCCTAGCCCCGTCAGGCGTGCTGGTGGCCGTCGAGGAAGCCGCCCGCAAGGAGTGGCTGGACCTGACCTTCGGACTGCTTCCCGGCTGGTGGCGCTTTCAAGACGCGTATCGTCACGACTACGCGCTGGTCGGGCCCCCCGTCTGGCGGCAGGCTCTCGCGGATGCGGGATTTGGCGGAACCTCCTTGGTCGCGGATCCGTCCGGGTCGCTCCTGATCTTGGCGCGGGGGCCGTCGGAAGCGGAGGCGGAAGGCGGGCTGTTCGTCCTGGCCGGACAGAGCGAGCTGGGTGCCGAGCTGGCGGCCGAGCTGGATCGCCGGGGCAGCCGGGCGGTCGAAGGCCCCCCGGAGGCTGACCGCCAAGCATGGCGCGGGTTCTTCGAGTCATTGCCGGGCACGCTTCCCCTGCGCGGCGTGGCTTATCTGGGCGGGCTCCGGCCAGACGGCGCCGAGCTTTCGACTCAGGAGCTCGAAGCGGAGCTGCTGGCGGTGGATGCGGGCGCGCTGGCGCTGGTCCAGGGGATGTCGGACGCGGGCGTGTCGCCGGTGAGCGGCACCTGGTTCGTGACCCGGGGCGGCCAGGTGATCGAGGGGGAGCGCTGCGGCGCGCTTGCGGGTGCCACGCTGTGGGGCTTCGCCAGCGTGGTGGGCCTGGAGCATGGGGATCTGACGCCGCGCCTGCTGGACCTGGATCCCGAGTCTCCCCCGTCCGCCGGCGCGCTCGCCGACGAGCTGCTCTTCCCCGACCGCGAGACGCGCGTCGCCCGCCGTGGCGGCACCCGCCTGGTTGCCCGGCTGACGCGCCTCGCCGGGCGGGCAAAGGATTCGGCGGAATCCGGCCCGGGCGAGGGCCGGCTGCGCGGGGACCGCACTTATCTGATCACCGGAGGGCTTGGGGGGCTCGGGCTGGAGGTGGCGCGCTGGCTCGCCGGGGCGGGAGCCGGAGCCATCGTGCTGAACGGACGCCGCCCGCCCGACACGGAAACCGAGGCTCTGATCTCGGAACTCCGGCAGGGCAGCGCCGAGGTGCGCGTCGAGATCGCCGACGTGACGGACGAGGAGGCGGTGGCGGCGATGCTCGGGCGGATCGACGCCGAACTGCCGCCGCTGGCGGGCGTGATCCACAGCGTGGGAGCGCTCGCCGACGCGGCATTGACGAACCAGGACTGGGAGCGCTTCGAGCGGGTGCTCGGGCCCAAGGTGCTGGGGGCCTGGCGGCTGCACCGGGCGACGCTCGACCGGCAGCTCGACCTGTTCGTCCTCTTCTCCAGCCTGGCGGGCGTGGCAGGAAACCCGGGCCAGGCCAACCACGCGGCGGCCAACGCCTTCCTCGACCAGCTGGCGCGGCACCGGAGGGCCTTGGGCCTGCCGGGTCAGGCCATTGCCTGGGGCGCGTGGTCGGGCATCGGCGAGGCTGAGCAGCAGCGTGAGCGCATCACGCCGCGGCTGGCCGGCTCGGCCGAGGAGTGGATGGCTCCCGAGCAGGGCATCGGTGCCCTGGAGTGGCTCGTCCGCGAGGATGTCGGGACCAGCGTGGCGGCATTCGTCGACTGGCCGGCGCTACCGTCGCGGGAGCCCTGGCTCGCAGAAGTGGCGGAGTGCGAAGAGGACCGCGCTTCCACTGCTCCGGACGATCTCCTCAAGCGCCTCGGGGGGCTCGCCCCCGGGGAGCGCCAGGAAGAACTGATCCGATTCGTTGGGGGACAGCTGGTCGAGATCCTGCGTCTGCGCTCCGCCCCGCCGCCCTCGGCGGGATTCTTCGAGCTGGGCATGGACTCGCTGATGGCGGTCGAGCTTCGCAACCGCCTGAACCGGGCCTTCCGGGGCGCGTTCGTCGTCTCCAACACCGCAGTGTTCGATCATCCCGACATCGCCCGCCTGGCGGAACACCTCGCAGGCAAGCTGGCCGGCGCAGCGCCGGCGGTGCCGCGGATGCGGGCCTTGCCCGCCGGCCGGGGCCGCAGCGACGACCGCATCGCGATCGTGGGCATGGCCTGCCGCTTCCCCGGAGCGGAGGACGCCGAGGCGTTCTGGGCGCAGCTTCGCTCCGGGGCCGACCTCGTGACAAGAGGGCGTCCGGACGGACTCTTCGTGGATGCGGAGACGGAGGCGGCGCGCCCCTTCGGCGCCTATGTGGAGGGCCTCGACCGCTTCGACGCGGGCTTTTTCCGGATCGCCCCGGTCGAGGCGGAGCTGCTGGATCCCCAGCAGCGGATGCTGCTCGAGACCAGCTGGGCGGCGCTGGAGGACGCCGGGATCGCCCCGGACGGGCTGCGCGGCAGCCGGACCGGAGTGTACGGCGGGGTCTCGATGATCGACTACCAGACCCTCCTCGCCGGGACGGATGGCGCTCCGGGGACGGACATTTACAGGGCCACCGGCGCCACGCCGTCGGCCGCGGTCGGGCGGGTCGCCTTCGCGCTCGGCCTCGAGGGGCCGGCCATCACGGTGGACACGGCGTGTTCGTCGTCCCTGGTCGCGCTGCACCAGGCGGCGGCGGCGCTCCGCGCGGGCGAGGCGGATCTGGCGCTGGCGGGAGGCGTGAACGCGATCTTGAGGGCGGGGCCCACCAGGCTCATGACCGAGGCCGGCATGCTCTCAGCGGATGGACGCTGCAAGGCCTTCGACGCGGCGGCCGACGGCTTCGTACGGGGCGAGGGATGCGGGATGGTTGTGCTGAAGCGCCTTGCGGACGCGGAGGCGGCAGGAGACCGGATCCTGGCGGTTGTGCTCGGCTCGGCGGTGAACCAGGACGGCGCGAGCGCCGGCTTCACAGTTCCGAACGGCCCGGCCCAGGAGCGGGTGATCGAGGAGGCGCTTGCGCGGACGGGCGTCGAGGCCTCCTCGGTGGACTACCTGGAGGCGCACGGCACGGGCACCGAGCTGGGCGATCCGGTGGAGGTGGCGGCTGCGGCTGCGGTGTACGGCCGCGGCCGGAGCCCGGACCGCCCGCTGCTGATCGGATCGGTGAAGACGAACGTGGGCCACCTGGAGGCGGCGGCGGGCGTGGCCGGGCTGATCAAGGCGGTGCTCGCGATCCGTTCCGGGGTGATTCCGCGTCACCTGCACTTCGAGCGGCCCAACCCGCGGACGGACTGGGAGAACCTTCCGGTCCGAGTGACGTCGGAGGCGACTCCCTGGCCGGAGGCGGAGCGTCCGCGTCGGGCCGCCGTCAGCTCCTTCGGATACTCGGGCACCAACGCCCACGTCGTGATCGAGGGATACGCGGAGGAGCGCGAACCGCCGCGCATCGAGGTTTCTGCACTTCCGGAGCCGGGTGCAGATGACCGCGTTCCGCAGGCCGACGCGCCCCGCCGACACCGCCTGCTCCCGCTCGCGGCGAAGTCCGAGGGTGCGCTTCGTCAGCTGGCCGGCCGCTATCTAGCCGCCCTCTCGAAGGACATCCTGCCCGCCGACATGGCGTGGACGGCGGGGGTGGGGCGGAGCCATTTCCGCTACCGCTCCGGCCTCGTGTTCCAAGATCAGGCCTCACTGGAGGAGCAGCTGGAGGTGGTGAGGCAGGATGCCGTGGCGTCGTCTTCCGCCGGAAAGATCGCCTTCCTCTACACCGGCCAGGGGAGCCAGTGGGCGGGGATGGGCCGGGAACTCTATGGGACCGAGCCAGTCTTCCGGGCGGTCCTAGACCGGTGCGAGGAGGTGTTCCGCACAGAGCAGGGTGCGTCGCTGCTCCAGATGATGTTCGACGATCCCGGAGGACGGCGGCTGGACTGCAGCGAGCGGGCGCAGCCGGCACTTTACGCGCTGGAGAGCGGGCTGACCGCGCTGTGGGCGAGCGTCGGCGTGCGACCCGACGTCGTCTTCGGGCACAGTGCCGGAGAGATTGCGGCAGCCGCAGCCGCCGGTGCCTTTGATCTTGAGACCGGGATGCGGTTCGCCACGCGCCGGGGCGCACTGATGGGTTCGCTTCCCGGTGGAGGTTCCATGGCGGCAGTGTTCGCCTCGCGCGACGTGGTCGCATCCGCGCTCGAAGGTGCGGTGTCGCTGGCAGCGGACAACGGTGCGCACCAGGTCGTGAGCGGGCCGGAGGCCGACATCGAGGCGCTCCTGAAGCGCTTCGAAGAGGACGGTCTGCGAGTGGACCGCCTGCGGACCAGCCACGCCTTCCACAGCGCGCTGATGGATCCGGTGCTGGCGGAACTGGAAGCAACCGCCCCCAGTGCCTCGGCACCGTCGGTGCGGTTAGTGAGCGGTGTGAGCGGGAGCGAGCTGGATGGTGTCCCGGACGGAGCCTACTGGTGGCGGCAGGCGCGCGAGCCAGTCCAGTTCGCGACGGCGGTGCGGACGCTGGCGGCACTAGAGGCAGGGCTCTTGCTGGAGATCGGGCCCCATGGCGTGCTGGGACCGATGGCGGCGCTCGCTTGGCCGCAGGCCAAGGCACCCTCGGTGATCCCGAGCCAGCGGCGCGACGGCAATGGGGACTTCGCCCGCGCGGTGGCGGCTGCGTACGAGGCGGGTCTCGACATTGCCTTCGCGGGCCTGTTTGTCGGGGAACGGCGGCGGCGCGTTTCGCTGCCTGCCTATCCGTTCCAGCGGGAGCGGTACTGGATTTCCCCCTCCCCGCGTCCGCGGGCGGAAGCCGAACACGCGCTCCTGGGCGTACAGCGGGATTCTCCGGATGGCGAGCACTCCTTCGAGCGGCAGCTAGACAGTCGGGATCCGGATTGGCTGGCAGACCACCGGGTGTTCGGGCACGTTGTAGCGCCGGGCACGCTTTACGCAGCGCAGGTGAGTGAAGCGCTCCGGGAAACGCAACACGAACTTCCAGTAGTCCTCGACGAGACCTCGATCACGCGCCCGCTCGTGCTGTCGGGCGAGGAGGGTCGGCTGGTTCAGGTGGTGCTTGGCGAGGACGGAGGCTGGAAGGTCGTCAGCAGGGATGCGGGCGGGCGATGGGAGACGCACGCCGAAGGCCGCTGGGCACCGCTGGCAGCAACCGTGTCCGAGGCAACCGACCTCGGGTCGCTGCAGGGCAGCCTCGCCCAAGCGGACATGGAAGAGGGATACCTCGAGCTGCGTGCTGCCGGCCTCGACTACGGTCCCGCCTTCCGCGGTCTGGCCCGGCTGTGGTCGGGCTCCGGCGAGGCGCTGGGCGAGGTGCTGCTGCCGGCGGGAATGGAAAAGCAGGGGCTGCTCGCGCATCCGGCATTGCTCGACGCCTGTTTCCGTGTCCTGGGGGCGGGGCCGCAGCTGGCGGGAGCCGGGGACGCATGGCTGCTGACCGGCTGGGACCGTTTCGTCCTGCGCGAGGCGCTGCCGGAGCGCGTCTTCTGCCGGGCGCTGGATCGCGGCGAGAGAGGGCAGACGCGCAAGGCAGACCTCTGGCTCTACACGGAGACGGGCGAGGAGCTGGCGCGCATCGAGGGCCTTATGCTCAGACGCACGAGCCGAGCCGCCCTGTTGGGTGACCGCGTGGAGGCGGCGCTGCACGAGGTGGCTTGGCGCGAGGGGGCGGCGGTGGGCCTCCGGGACGCGGAGTTCCTCGCTGAGCCGCAGGAGATTGAGTCCGGCCTGGGACCGCCGGACCGATACCTCGAGGCGGAGGGCTACGACGGGGCGTCGCTCGCCGTGCTGGCGCGCGAGCTGGAGCGTGAGTCCCGCCGACAGCTACTGCACGCGTTCCATGAACTGGGATGGCTGCCCAAGCCGGGAGACCGTTTCGAGACGGACGAGTTGCGCCGCCGGCTGAGGGTGACCGAGGATCACGGGCAGCTGTTCGACCGGTTGCTGTCGGTGCTGGAGGAGATGGAGCTCCTCGATCGGGAGCCTGCTGGCGGCTGGCGCGTGGCAGCCGTGCCGGAAGCGCCTGCGGAGCCCGAGGCGGGGCCGGCCGACTCCCAAGCCGATTCCATCGCGCTGGGCCTGCTCCGCCGCTGCGGGGAGTCGCTCGCCGACGTGCTCCGCGGCCGCGCCGATGCGCTGGACCTGCTGTTCGGCGACGAGCCGGGAGCGGCGAGCCTGTACCGCGAGTCGGCCCTAGCGCGGGCAGTGAACCAGATGGTCTCCGACGCCGTGCGCGCGGCGGTCGCCGGGCTGCCGGAAGGCCGGTCGCTGCGGGTGATCGAGATTGGCGCGGGGACCGGGGCGACCACCGCCGCCCTCTTGGACGTCCTGCCGGCCGACCGGACGGAATACACCTTCACCGACATCTCGACCGGCTTCTTCCGCGATGCGGAGCGGGAGTTTGGCGAGCGGGGCGCCGGCCTTCGCTTTCCGGCGCTGGACATCGAACGGGACCCGGCGGATCAGGGCTTCGCGCTCCACGCCTACGACCTCGTGATCGCCGCGAACGTCCTGCACGCGACCCGCGATCTCGGTCAGACGCTAGCCCACTGCCGGCGCCTTCTGGCCCCGTCGGGCGTGCTGGCGGGTGTCGAGGAAACCGCCCGCAAGGAGTGGCTGGACCTGACCTTCGGACTGCTGCCCGGCTGGTGGCGCTTCCAGGACGCGTATCGCTCCGACTACGCGCTGGTCGGGCCCTCCGTCTGGCGGCAGGCCCTCGCGGACGCCGGATTTGCGGAAACCTCACTGATCGAGAATCCGGCAGGAGGACTCCTAATCCTGGCGCGGGGACCGTCGGAGGCGGGGGCCGAAGGCGGGCTGTTCGTGCTGGCGGGACAGAGCGAGCTGGGTGCCGAGCTGGTGGCGGAGCTGGATCGCCGGGGGAGCCGCGCGGTCGAGGGCCCCGCGGAGGCTGACCGGCAGGCATGGCGCGGGTTCTTCGAGTCATTGCCGGGCGCGCTTCCCCTGCGCGGCGTGGCGTATCTGGGCGGGCTCCGGCCAGATGGCGCCGAGCTTTCGACCCGGGAACTGGAAGCAGAGTTGGAGGCGGTCGATGCGGGCGCGCTGGCGCTGGTCCAGGGGATGTCGGACGCGGGCGTGTCGCCGGTGGGCGGAACCTGGTTCGTGACGCGGGGCGGCCAGGTGATCGAGGGGGAGCGCTGCGGCGCGCTCGCGGGTGCCTCGCTGTGGGGCTTCGCGAGTGTGGTGGAGCTGGAGCACGGGGATCTGACGCCGCGCCTGCTGGACCTGGATCCCGAGTCGTCCCCGTCCGCCGGTACGCTCGCCGACGAGCTGCTCTTCCCCGACCGCGAGACGCGCGTCGCCCGCCGGGGCGGGACCCGCCTGGTTGCCCGGCTGACGCGCCTCGCCGGGCGGGCGGGGGATTCGGCGGATACCAGTCCGAGCGAGGCGCGGCTGCGCGGGGACCGCAGCTATCTGATCACTGGAGGCCTCGGGGGGCTCGGACTTGAGGTGGCACGCTGGCTCGCCAGGGCAGGAGCCGGAGCCATCGTGCTGAACGGACGCCGCCCGCCCGGCGCGGATGCCGAGGCGCTGATCTCGGAACTCGGGCAGGGCAGCGCCGAGGTGCGCGTCGAGATCGCCGACGTGACGGACGAGGAGGCGGTGGGGGCGATGCTCGGGCGGATCGACGCTGAACTGCCGCCGCTGGCGGGCGTGATCCACAGCGTGGGAGCGCTCGCGGACGCGGCATTGACGAACCAGGACTGGGAGCGATTCGAGCGGGTGCTCGGTCCCAAGGTGCTGGGGGCTTGGCGGCTGCACCGGGCGACGCTCGACCGGCAGCTCGACCTGTTCGTCCTCTTCTCCAGCCTGGCGGGCGTGGCAGGAAACCCGGGCCAGGCCAACCACGCGGCGGCCAACGCCTTCCTCGACCAGCTGGCGCGGCACCGGAGGGCCTTGGGCCTGCCTGGTCAGGCTGTCGCCTGGGGGGCGTGGTCGGGCATCGGCGAGGCTGAGCAGCAGCGCGAGCGCATCGCGACGCGGCTGGCTGACTCGGGCGAGGAGTGGATGTCTCCCGAGCAGGGCATCCGTGCTTTGGCGCGGCTCGTGCGCGAGGATGTCGGGACCAGCGTGGCGGCGTTCGTCGACTGGGCGGCGCTCCCGCTGCGGGCACCTTGGCTCGCAGAAGTGGCGGGGCGCGAAGAGGACCGCGCTCCCGCTGCGCCGGATGATCTCCTTAAGCGGCTCGGAGGGCTCGCCCCCGGGGAGCGCCGGGAAGAATTGATCCGGTTCCTCGGAGGACAGCTGGTAGAGATTCTGCGCCTACGCTCCGCGCCGCCGCCCTCGGCGGGCTTCTTTGAGCTGGGCATGGACTCGCTGATGGCGGTCGAGCTTCGCAACCGCCTGAACCGGGCCTTCCGGGGCGCGTTCGTCGTCTCCAACACCGCAGTGTTCGATCATCCCGACATCGCCCGCCTAGCGGAACACCTCGCAGGCAAGCTAGCCGGCGCAGCGCCGGCGGTGCCGCGGGTGCGAGCCTTGCCCGCCGGCCGGGACCGCGGCCACGAACGCATCGCGATCGTGGGCATGGCCTGCCGCTTCCCCGGGGCGGAGGATACCCAGGCGTTCTGGGCGCAGCTTCGCTCCGGGGCCGACCTCGTGACGAGGGGGCGTCCGGACGGGCTCTTCGTGGATGCGGAGACGGCGGCGGCGCGCCCCTTCGGCGCCTATGTGGAGGGCCTCGACCGCTTCGACGCGGGCTTTTTCCGGATCGCCCCGGTCGAGGCGGAGCTGCTGGATCCCCAGCAGCGGATGCTGCTCGAGACCAGCTGGGCGGCGCTGGAGGACGCCGGGATCGCCCCGGACGGGCTGCGCGGCAGCCGGACCGGGGTGTACGGCGGGGTCTTGACGATCGACTACCAGACCCTGCTGGCCGCGAGGGAGGGCGATCCGGGGACGGAAATTTACAGGGCCACCGGCGCTACGCCGTCGGCCGCGGTCGGCCGGGTCGCCTTCGCGCTCGGCCTTGAGGGTCCGGCCATCACGGTGGACACGGCGTGTTCGTCGTCCCTGGTCGCGCTGCACCAGGCGGCGGCGGCGCTCCGCGCGGGCGAGGCGGACCTGGCGCTGGCGGGGGGGGTAAACGCGGTCCTAACGTCAAGCGCTACCCAGATCTTCACCGACGCCGGCATGCTCTCGGCGGATGGACGCTGCAAGACCTTTGACGCAGCGGCCGACGGTTATGTACGAGGCGAGGGATGCGGGATGGTTGTGCTCAAGCGCCTTGCGGACGCGGAGGCAGCCGGAGACCGGATCCTCGCCGTTGTGCTCGGATCGGCGGTGAATCAAGACGGCGCGAGCGCCGGCTTCACAGTTCCGAACGGCCCGGCCCAGGAGCGGGTGATCGAGGAGGCGCTTGCGCGGACGGGCGTCGAGGCCTCCTCGGTGGACTACCTGGAGGCGCACGGCACGGGCACCGAGCTGGGCGATCCGGTCGAGGTGGCGGCGGCGGCGGCGGCGTACGGTCAGGGCCGGAGCTCGGACCGCCCGCTGCTGATCGGATCGGTTAAGACGAACGTGGGCCACCTGGAGGCGGCGGCCGGCGTGGCCGGGCTGATCAAGGCAGTGCTCGCGATCCGATCCGGGATGATTCCACGCCACCTGCACTTCGAACGCCCCAACCCGCGGACGGACTGGGAGAACCTTCCGGTCCGAGTGACTTCGGAGGCGACTCCTTGGCCGGAGGCGGAGCGGCCGCGGCGCGCCGCCGTCAGCGCCTTTGGATATTCGGGCACCAATGCCCACGTCGTGATCGAAGGATACGCGGAGGAGCGCGAACCGCCGCGCATCGAGGTTTCTGCACTTCCGGAGCCGGGTGCAGATGACCGCGTTCCGCAGGCCGACGCGCCCCGCCGACACCGCCTGCTCCCGCTCGCGGCGAAGTCCGAGGGTGCGCTTCGTCAGCTGGCCGGCCGCTATCTAGCCGCCCTCTCGAAGGACATCCTGCCCGCCGACATGGCGTGGACGGCGGGGGTGGGGCGGAGCCATTTCCGCTACCGCTCCGGCCTCGTGTTCCAAGATCAGACCTCGCTGGTGGAGCAGCTGGAGGTGGTGAGGCAGGGTGCCGCGGCGTTGCCCACCGCTGGAAAGATCGGCTTCCTCTACACCGGCCAAGGGAGCCAGTGGGCGGGGATGGGCCGAGAGCTCTATGAAACCGAGCCGGTTTTCCGGGTGGTCCTAGACCGGTGCGAGGAGGTGTTCCGCGCAGAACGCGGCAGATCTCTTCTCACCGTGATCTTCGAGGATTCCGAGCGGCTGGAGCGGACCGAATGGACGCAGCCGGCGCTCTACGCGCTGGAGAGCGGGCTGACTGCGTTGTGGGCCAGCGTAGGCGTGCGGCCCGACGTCGTCTTCGGGCACAGCGCCGGAGAGATCGCGGCGGTCGCAGCCGCCGGTGCCTTTGATCTTGAGACCGGGATGCGGTTCGCCACGCGCCGGGGCGCACTGATGGGTTCGCTTCCCGGTGGAGGTTCCATGGCGGCAGTGTTCGCCTCGCGCGACGTGGTCGCATCCGCGCTCGAAGGTGCGGTGTCGCTGGCAGCGGACAACGGTGCGCACCAGGTCGTGAGCGGGCCGGAGGCCGACATCGAGGCGCTCCTGAAGCGCTTCGAAGAGGACGGTCTGCGAGTGGACCGCCTGCGGACCAGCCACGCCTTCCACAGCGCGCTGATTGAGCCGGTGCTCGGGGAGCTGGAAGCGGCAGCTCCTTGGGCCTCGGCACCCGCGGTACGGCTGGTGTGCGATGTAAGCGGGCGCTTACTGGAGAGCGCCCCCGACGGAGCGTACTGGCGGCGACAGGCGCGCGAGCCGGTCGCGTTCGCCGCCTCGACCGCAACGCTGGCGGAACTCGGAGCCCGGATCTTAGTTGAGATCGGCCCCAACGCCGTCCTTGGGCCGCTGGCGGCGATGATGTGGCCCGAGGGCGAACCGCCAACGGTGGTGCGGAGCCTGCGACGGGATGGCAGCGGGGACTTCACTGCCGCAGCAGGCGCGATGTTTGAGGCAGGAATCGACCTCTCCTTCGAGGGATTGTTCGCCGGAGAACGCCGCCGCCGAGTGGAACTCCCGACCTATCCCTTCCAGCGCAGGCGCTACTGGTTGACAACGCCGCCCCGCCGCCGGATCGACGACGGTCACCCGCTCTTGGGCGTACGCCGGGATACTCGCAGTGGCGAGGTCTCGTTCGAAACCGAGATGTCCGCGCGAGACCCCGCGTGGCTGGCCGACTACGCCGTTGTGGGCGAAGTCGTCGCTCCCGCAGCCCTCTTCGCCGGTCAGGTGATTGAAGCGCTCCGAGAGACCGGGAAAGACTCGGCGGTCTCTTTGGAACACGGGCAGATCCACCATCCTTTGATGCTGGTGCCAGGTGCGAGACATCGCGTCCAAGTCGTCATCGGGCCGGACGGGCGCTGGGAAGTGGTCAGCCGGGAACCTCAAGGCGGCACTTGGCAGCTCCACGCTGACGGGCGCCGCGGGAGATGCAGGGTTGCAGAGGACACCTTGGACATCCGGACCGTGGAGCAGCGGCTCTCCGTCTCCGGTGCAGCCGATTTCCGGGATCGGATGGCAGAGCAGGGCATTGTGTTGGGACCGGCCTTTGGCGGCCTTTCCGCCCTTACGGCCGACGATGCAGGGGCATGGGGCAGCGTTACCCGTCCCGAGCAGCTGGCTGGAGACCGCCTGTCAGTCCATCCGGCCCAGCTGGACGCCTGCTTCCAGGTCGTGGCGGCACTCTTGGCCGGACGGGTCGGCAACCGCCGCTATCTTCCGATCGGGTGGAGCCGCCTCTGGCTTGCCGCACCGCTCCCCGAGCAGATCTTCTGCCACGCAAGACTCGAAGAGATGGGAGAGGAGACGGCCACGGCGGATCTCGCCCTTTACACTCCCGAGGGCGTGCGCTGTGGTCACGTGGCCGGATTCGCGCTCAAGCGCACCAGCCGGGCAGCGATGCTGGGCGCACGGGTGGATCACCTGCTGCACAGCGTCGTGTGGCGGCGAAGCCCGAGCCTCCCACGCCTCCGGGAGGCGGCAATCGTGGCCGATTCAGAGGTGCCCGCGCCCGGGGCGCGCCCGATGGTGCCGGCGGAGACAGAACCGCAGGGCGGCGTGTTCGTCGTGTCCGGGATCGGGGCCTTCACGGAGGAGCTCGTGCGCGAGCTTGCGCATCGGCGGCAGACCGTCGTGCCCGGCCCCTCCGACAGCCGGAATCGGCAGGCTTGGCGCACACTCTTCGAGGCGCTTCCATCTTCAGCTCCGCTCCACGGCGTGGCGTACCTCGCTGGGATCAGGGGCGACGGACGGCACCTCGGAACCGAGGAACTCCGGCAGGAACTTGAGGCCGCCGCATCTGGAGCGCTGGCCTTGGCGCAGGGGATGTGGGACGCAGGTATGCGGGCGGTGAACGGTGTCACGTTGGCAACCCGTGGAGGCCAGGTCCTCGGGGCCGAGCGCACCGGCTCCCTGGCGGGGGCCGCGCTCTGGGGCCTAGGCGGTGTGCTTGGCGTCGAGCATGCGGACCTTCGTCCTCGTTTGGTGGACCTGGATCCGGACGCGTCGATCCCAGCCGCGATCCTGGCAGACGAACTGATGTTCCCCGACGGGGAGAACCGGATCGCGTGGCGAGACGGGGTGCGTCAAGTGGCCCGTCTGGTTCGGACATCCGGACCGGGAGATAAGGCCCAGAGTTCCCGCGGCGAGCCCCGGTCGCCGGCAAGTCGCCTGAGGCCGGACCGGAGTTACCTCGTGACTGGAGGTCACGGGGGCATCGGCCTGCAAGTGGCTGGCTGGCTGGCGGATGCAGGCGTCGGCGGGATCGTACTAAACGGACGGCGCGAGCCGACCCGGCGGGCCGGAACGGTGATAGGGGAGTTGCGTCGGCGTGGCGTGATGGTCCGTGTGGAGGTCGCAGACCTCACCGACACAAATGCGGTTGATGCCATGCTCGCCCGGGTGGACGCCGAGATGGCGCCTCTCGGCGGCATTTTCCACTGCGCTGGCGTGCTCGCCGATGCGGCGCTCGTCAACCAAGACTGGGAACGTTTCGAGACCGTGCTAGGTCCGAAGGCTCTGGGGGCGTGGCATCTTCACCGAGCGACGTTGGATCGCGAACTTGAGCTGTTCGTGCTTTTCTCGAGCCTTGCCGGGGTGCTCGGCAGCCCGGGCCAAGCGAATTACGCCGCGGCCAACGCGTTCCTAGACCAGCTGGCGCATCATCGCCGTGCCCTAGGGCTTGCGGGGCAAGCGATCGCTTGGGGTCCTTGGTCTGAGGTCGGCAAAGCGCAGGAACAGCGCGGCCAGGTCGAAGCGAGGCTGACCGCACTAGGGGGCAGCTGGATCGCTCCCGAACAGGGTCTCGAGGTCCTCGACCGCGTGCTGCGGGACGACCCGGGCGCACAGGTCGTCGCCGACATGGGCGGATCGACGCTTCCCCGTCTTCCGCTGCTTGAGGAGATTCGTGCGTCCCGACGGTCCCCAGTGGATAATGTGCCTGCAAGGTCCGCCGCCGCCCTAGGGCGCCTTGAGAAGGCCGCGCCCGCGCAACGGGAGAAGTTCGTGGCCGACTTTATGGGGAATGAAATGCAGTCCCTGCTAGGACTTGATGCGCTGCCTGACCATGACGTTACGTTCTCAGATCTCGGCATGGACTCTCTGATGGCCGTGAATCTCCGCCAACGCCTGAATGCCGCGCTGCCGCGCGCCGTGGTTTCGCCCACCGCCCTGTTCGAGCATCCCGATGTCGGCCGACTGACGACCCACCTGATCTCCGAACTCTTCCCGGCCGGTGATTCACCGTCCCCGGCCCCGACTGTCTCGGAGCGACCGGATTCCGTGCATGAGTCGAGTTCCCACCTGCGCACGCCGGGCGTAGCCCTAGCGCACGTAGGTGGTTACCGAGTCGCGAGCCCCCCACGTGCATCGAGACCCAATATCGACGACGACCGCATTGCGGTCGTTGGCATGGCCTGCCGCCTTCCCGGCGGCCCCGACCTCGCGGAATTCTGGCGCACACTCCGCGAGGGCCGGAGCGCCGTGACGGACGGACGGCCCGTGAAGCTTGGCGGCACCGGCGACACCCGTCACGCTGGAGCCTACGTTCCGGATCTCGACATGCTGGACGCCAAGTTCTTCGGAGTTGCTGCCGCCGAAGCCCGCTGCATGGACCCGCAGCAGCGGATGCTGCTCGAGGTGAGCTGGACGGCGCTGGAACATGCGGGAATCCATCCGCGCTCGCTGCATGGCAGCCGTAGCGGCGTTTACGCGGGAGTAGCTCTCAGCGAATACCAGGCCTTGGTCGCCAGGGCGAAAAAGGACGTCTTTGGGCCCTATCTCTATCTTGGGACCAGCCCGAGCGGCTCAGTGGGCCGGATTTCCCAGTTCTTCGGAATGGAGGGTCCGGCGCTCGGAGTGGACACGGCCTGTTCCTCGGCGATGGTGGCTGTCCATCATGCGATGACGGCACTGCAGCGGGGTGAGGTGGACCTGGCGCTTGCTGGCGGGGTGAGCACCATCCTCGGAATCAGCTTCGATACGGCGTGGGACACAGGCATCCTGTCTTCCGACGGACGCAGCCGAGCGTTCGATGCCTCCGCCGACGGCTTCGGGCTGGGCGAGGGATGCGCAATGGTGGTTCTGAGGCGCTTGGCCGATGCGGAGGTCGAAGGAGACGGAATCCTAGCCGTTCTGAGCGGATCCGCTGTGCGGCAGACCGGAACTGCTTCGGGCCTCACCGTGCCGAGCCGATTGCTGCAGCAGGGGATGCTCGTGGAGGCCCTCGACCGTGCGGGAATAGCGGCGGTCGACGTGGACTATTTGGAAGCCAGTGCGGGCGGCTCGCTGGTGGGCGACGCGGTCGAAGTGGCGGCGGCGGCGGCGGTGTACGGAGAAGGCCGGGACCCCGACCGTCCCCTCCTGCTGGGCTCGGTCAAGTCCAACGTCGCCAACTTGGGTGCGGCGAGCGGGGCGGCCAGTCTAATCAAGGTCATCGAGTCCATGCGGCACGGCTGGATTCCGAAACAGCTCCACTTCGAGAAGCCTAATCCCGATGTTGACTGGGCGAACCTCCCGGTAAGGGTCGTCTCGGAAGGCATTCCGTGGCCAACTCGTCCCGACCGTCCCATGCGAGCCGGTGTAAGCGCGTTCGGTTTCTCCGGTACGATCGCGCACCTCGTCGTCGAACAGCATCAGCTAGTGGACCGGCAGCTTGGCAGGCGAGTGGATGTGCCTTCGGACTTGGTGAAGCCCGTGCCGCGGGCCTCTTGGGCACCCAAGGGCCGTGCAGTCCGGTTCCTGCCGCTCTCCGGAAGGAACCCAGTCGCGCTGGCGGAGCTGGCAGAACGATACCTCTCGTGGCTCGCGGACCGTGTCGGCGGATCGCTGGCAGACTTGGCATGGACCGCCGGGACGGGACGGACCCATTTCGCGTGGCGCGCTGGCTTGGTGGCGCGGGACATGAAGGACTTAGAGGAACAGCTCGCAGCCGTCGCGAATCAGGCGCGGGGAGCGCGTTCCCAGCCTCGGCAGACGGTTGCATTCCTGTTCGGCGGGGTGCCCGAGGCCGGTATGGGGAGGGATCTGTACGCGACTGAG
Source organism: Bryobacterales bacterium (assembly GCA_028819255.1). Classification (GTDB taxonomy): domain Bacteria; phylum Acidobacteriota; class Terriglobia; order Bryobacterales; family UBA6623; genus VXMF01. The sequence continues at coordinate 15,600 of JAPPMB010000158.1, forward strand.
CCGGTTGCGCGAGCGGCACTGGATCGCTGCGAACAAGTCTTCCGCGAGGAGCGGAATGCTTCCCTGCTGGATGTCGTCTTCGGCGACGCGGCGGGGGCACCGGACGATCTCGGCTGGGCGGAGCCTGTGCTGGTGGCACTCGGGGGTGCGCTCGGCGCATTGTGGGAAAGCCTTGGAGTACGGCCCGACATTGTCGTAGGGACAGGTGCGGGGGTGGCGGCGGCGGCTTCGGCCGCGGGAGTCCTCGGCCTCGAGGACGCGATGCGATTCGCAGTCCGCCGGGCTGCCCGCCCGGACCGGGCGGCGACGGACTCGGCCAAAACGGCGCTTGAGGGGCTCGAGGCAAAGGTGCCAGAGTTCCCGCTCGTGAATGCTACGACGGGCGAGATGGTGCAATCAAGACTCCCGGGAGCCAACTACTGGAGCCAGCCGTCCGGGGATCAGGCGGCCCGCCGGCCGCTCTCCGCCCTTGCCGCTTACGGGGTGGATGTCCTCGTAGAGGCCGGTCCTCCTGCGATCGCCCGCCTCGAGGTCTCCCAGGCCTTCGGCTCACAAGACCTGCTGGTGCTCGCCAGTCCACTGGATGCGGAAGGCGAGGAAGCTGTCAGCATCACAACGGGCGTGGCGGCAGCATATGAAGCCGGCCTCGACGTGTCGTTCACCGGCCTCTTCACCGGTGAACGGCGACGTCGACTGCGCATCCCCACGTATCCGTTCCAAAAGGAACGTCACTGGTTCACTTGACGGGAGCGCCTGGACACGACGGTAGAACACAACACCGGCTGTACCGCCACAGACAAGGGACGGCTCGGCACCGCGGTGCCGAAGACTTCAAGGTACGCAGGTATGGCCGGGCGTGGCGTGCCGCGCACAGTTGTTCAATTGCGCTTTCTTCGGACGTTACTGATCGCGCCAAGAGTCGTGTCAGCACCGATTTTCGCGGCGTTTTTCGCACCTAACCCATGGTTGACGTGCGCCGTGGAAAGGCGCTGTTTCCCAGCGGGGGGCGAATCCCGCCCGG
>JAPPMB010000002.1 GCA_028819255.1 Bryobacterales bacterium
GCAAGCGAGGGGGTAACTCCGATTAGGTGCAAAAAACGCCGTGAAAATCGGTGGTCCATCTTCGGAACAGTGTCCGAGTGTCCGGAGCCCGTGGGGCAGACGTCGTCCGATTGAAGCAACCCGTGGTCAGCGATCCCTGTAGCTTCTGATCAGCTCAAGGGATCTCTCGATGTCGGCGTCGCCCGGAAGCATCTCCAGAGCCGACCCGAGAGCCGACTCGGCGAGCTCGAGGTTTCCCGACCGCGCATAGATCAGGCCCAGGTTCCGGTGGAGGAGCGCCTTGGCGGAGCAATCGCCACAGGTCTCGATTGCCTCCCGCAGCTGCTCGATCGCCCGCGGCCAGTCTCGGGAGTCAGCAGATGCCAAGGCGAAGTTTCCCAGTGTCTCCGCGCGATCGGTGATCCGGCGGCTCTCCTGCCGCGCACGGAACCGCTCTTCGTACTCACGAGCCTCCTCCGGAGCGGAGTCGCGGAGGGTCCGCGCCAGGTTGTAGAGTGCCTGGCCGTGATCGCTGTCGACCGTCAGCGCCTGCCTCCAGTACGTTGCGCTGGCCGCATCGTTCCCTGCACGGGCGAAGTGGAGACCTAGCTGGTAGAGCGCGTCGGCATTGCGGGGGTCCGCCTCCACCACCCGGAGGAGCAAGTCGCGAGAACGTTCCCGGCTTCCCCGCTGCTTCTCGATCAACGCGAGCAGGTACATGGCTTCCGGGACCGGGCCAGCTGCTTCCAGTTCCGGTCGGGCCTCGTCGTGGCGGCCCAGATCGTACAGCGCCCGCCCCCGGTTGTAGCGCGTTGCCGGAGAGTCGGGCGCCAGCCTCGCGGCAGCCTCGAACGATGCCAGCGCCGCTTCCAGGTCGTACTGGTCCGCCAGCGCGATACCGAGATTCATGTGGGCTTCGGCCGAAAGCGGGTTGCCTTCCGCAATCACCTTGAACGTCTCGATCGCCTCCTCGAACCGCCCCTGCCGTGCCAGCGCGATGGCAAGAGAGGTCTCGACCTGCATGTCGCCCGGAGCCAAGGCCAGCGCATCTCGGATCTTGGCTTCGGCGCCCTCCAGGTCGCCCCGATCAGCCATGACCAGCCCTAGGTTCAGATGCGCGCGCGGGTAGTCCGGATTCAGGGCGATCGCCCTTCGAAACAGCTCGACGGCTTCCTCAAACTTGCCTTGCTGGGCCACCAGAAAACCCAGGTTGTTGGCGGCCTCGGCGAAGTCGGGATTCAGCTCAAGGGCCTTGATGAACGCCGTCCGTGCTCTCTCCACGTCGCCTGCGCCGAGATACTCCAGGCCGAGGTCGTTGTGCGCCTGGAACATGCCGGGGTCCAGGGCGACCGCCTGTTCGAGAGCGGAGCGCTTCTGCTCGCCCTCGCCGAGGCGGCCAAGGGCGATCGAGAGGTTGTAGTGCGTCTCCGCGCTGTCACTCCCAAGTTCAAGGGCTGACCGGTAGAGTTCCGCCGCGCCCCGGGGGTCGCCCTTCTGGAGCCTCTCGTTGGCCCGGTTGGCCATCATGGCTGCTTCGTTCTCCTGCTGCCCGCCTCGCTTCCTGCGCTCGAACTCCTCGAATTCGCGCCGCGCTGCGGCCTCGTCCCCGAGCCGTCGCAGCACGTTGGCGAGCTGGAACCGGATGTCGGCGTTGTCGGAATTGAGTTCCTTTGCCTTCTCCAGATGCAGACGGGCCTCGTCCAGGTCGCCCCGTCGCATCAGCACGAAGCCGAGGTTGTAGCGGACGTCCGCATGCGCTGGATTCAGCTCGTTGGCCCTGGCCAAGGCCCGATGCGCTTCCTCCATGCGGCCCAGCTGGCGAAGCGCCACCCCCTCGACATGGCGTGCGTCGAACTCCTCGAACGACTCGCCGCGTTCGGCGATGTACTGGGTCGCCGAGACCAGCGCCTCCTCGTATCGGTGCAGTCGGACCAGCACCTTTGCGAGGGCGAGGCGGGCGCCGTCGTGACCGGACTCGATTTCCAGCGCCGCGCGCAGGGACTTCTCGGCCTCTCCATACCGTTCCTGCCGCGCATAGAACGTGCCCAGGTTGTAGTGGGCGATCGCCGCGCGCGAGTGGATGCCGGCTGCCTGCTCGAGCACCTTCGTGGCCTGGTCCAGAAGTCCTGCCTCGGCATAGGCGACGCCGAGGTTCAGCTGCAGGTCCAGGTCGTACGGGCGCGATTCCGCAACCTTGCGGAGGTGCGGAATGGCAGCTTCGGGTCTGCCCGCCGACCGCATGGCGTCGGCGAGCGCCTGGGCGGCGTCCACGGACTGCGGGTCGATTTCCTGCGCCGCTGCAAACTCCTCAGCTGCCGCTTCATGTTCGCCGAGCTCGGCCAGCGCGGTGCCGTAGGCCATGCGGCCCTGGAAGAAGAGGGGCGACTGCCGGGTGAGAGAACGGAGATGTTCGACCGCTCCCCGCGGGTCTCCGCCCTGGATCAGTGCCAGACCGAGATTGAACCGGGTCTGCTCGGACGCAGGGTCAAGGCGCAGGGCTTCCCGGAACGCTGCAGCGGCGCACCGAGTACCGCCCTGCCCGGCAAAGTGCGCGCCCAGAGCGTTCAGAAGGTCCGACGACAGGCCCTTGGCCATGGCCGCGCGAGCAGCCGGAGGCGGCTCGCACTCGGGCGGAAGCTGGCCTGGTGCGGAAATGCAGGAACAGGCCGCCAGAGCAAGCAATCGCCCTGGACCTCGTTGCCACGCTGTGCGGCTCGCCTTCGGCATGAGTGCCGGTCGCGCCGGCCATCCCGGCCCGCGTACGGGAATATCGTACATCCGGTGCCGGAGCAGGCGACCGGTGCCGCCCGCGCCACGATGCCGGTGCGGTACAGGCCAGCCGGCAGTTCATGCTCCGAGGGACGGATCGGCTGGAGCCGTTCGCGCTAAAATGGTGCGCTACCTAAACGTAACATTCACGGCCGTCGGCCAAAAGGGGTAGACGCACCATGGGGGTGTGTATGGTACCGGCGGCAAGGAGACCACTGCCAATGCACCAATTCGTCATTTCACACCGCCTGCGCGGCATCGGCGCCGTCACCTGCCTGGCGGCTCTACTGCTGGCGACTGTGGCGCCGGTCCCGACCGCGGCTCAGACTTCGTCTGCAGCCATCACGGGCACGATTCGCGACGCCACGGGAGCAGTCATTCCGGACGCCGAACTTGAGCTTACGAACGTGGAGACCGGCACGATGCTGCATTCCGTGTCGAACTCCGTAGGCAACTACAACTTTCTCAACCTCCTGCCGGGAACCTACACGCTCGGCGCGACCAGGGACGGGTTCCGGACGGCGGCCGTGGAGCCATTCACCCTGCAAGTCAACCAGACGGCAACGTTCGACATTGAACTCGAGGTCGGCGCGGTCACCGAGACCTTCACCGTCGAGGCTCTCGGTGCGCAGATCCAGAGCCAGACCTCGGAGATCGGGAACGTGGTCTCCGAGCGCCAGGTAGTGGATCTCCCGTTGAACGGTCGGAACTTCACCCAGCTGCTCTCGCTCAGTGCGGGCGTCGCCGCCGTGAACGTCTCACAGAGCAGGGGCGGCTTCACGACGGCGGCGGTGGGCGAGTTCACCTATCCCTCCATCAACGGCCAGACAAACCGCTCGAACTTCTTCACTCTGGACGGCATCTACAACACGGGCGTCATTCTCAACACGCCCCAGATCGAGCCCATCATCGACACCATCCTGGAATTCAAGGTTCAGTCGCACAACGACCATGCCGAGTTCGGCCAAGGCACGGGCGGCATCGTCAACGTCGTGACAAAGTCGGGGACCAACGAGGTGCACGGCAGCGCATGGTGGTATCTCCGGAACGACAACCTGGATGCGCGGAACTTCTTCCAGCCTACTGTGACGCCATTCACACAGAACCAGTTTGGAGTGGCTGGCGGCGGTCCGGTCGTCAAGAACAAGGTCTTCTTCTTCGGATCCTTCCAAGGGTTCCGGTACCGCCGGTCAGGGGAGTCGTTCCTGAAGGTCCCGACGGACGCCAACCTGAGGGGCGATCTGTCTGACACGGGCAGCCAGATCTTCGATCCGTGGTCGACGCGCGTAGATCCGAGCAATCCCGAGACGTTTCTCCGCGATCCGTTCCACAACACCCAGATACCCCAGGCCATGATCGACCAGGGCGTCGTCGCCTACGCCCAGACCTCGCTGCCGCGGCCGTCGGTGGTCGGCCCTGGTGGTACCAACGCGCTCAACACCGACCCCACGAAGCGGGACCAGAACGAGTTCAGTCTTCGGGGCGACTACCACATGAGCGAGAGGGACACCTTCTGGCTGCGCTGGAGCGAGGCCACGCTCAACTCCGACTCGGCATCGTCCCTGCCCTCGCTCGCCCGCCTCGCAGAGGTCTATTCCAAGAACATCGGTGCAAGCTGGGTCCACACGTTCGGTCCGACGAGCGTGATGCAGGTCCAGTTCGGGCGGATCTTCGGAACTTCACCGTCCTCCACCCTCTATCGCGAGGAGTTCGTCGGCGATACCTCCGCCTTCGCAAACCAGGTGGGCTTCGCCAGCAGGTTCTGCTGCAGCTTCCGCGAGCTGGGCGAGGGCACGGTGTTTGTGCCGGGCCTCAGGGTCGACGGCTGGTTCAGCGGCAACGAGGCGGCCTCGTTCAACGACCTGACGCAGGTATGGCAGTACAAGGGAAGCTACTCGAAGATCGTCGGGAATCACACGTTCAAGTTCGGCGCCGAGCTGAACAGCGTTCCCAACTTCCTGGGAGCGCCGCAGAACGCCAGCTCCACCTACCGGGCGTTCCAGACAGGAAATCCGCAGGTTTCCGGCACCGGCAACGCTCTGGCATCGTTTCTCCTCGATGTGCCGGACGCCGCCGGATTCCGCAACCGCGCGACGACCCACCGCTGGGGTGGAGTCGCGGGATTCTACTTGCAGGACAGCTGGAAGGCGACCCCCAAGCTGACCATCAATCTCGGGTTGCGGTACGACCGCACCTTCATTCCGCCCCTGGGCCGCGACGACGACCAGGGAGGAAACATCTTCGCCGGCGCTTACGACTTCGAGCGCCAGAACGCCTACTTGGTGCAGAAGGTGCCGGGCTCATGCGAGCAGCTCGGCGGGGCGCCCTGCATTCCGACTCCGGACGGATCGTTGCCCGAGCATGTGAAGGTCGAGCCCCGGGGCAAGATCTACCACGACTACTCGGACAACTGGCAGCCGCGGTTCGGGCTTGCTTATCGTCTGTCCGACACGACGGCGCTGCGCAGTTCGTTCGGAATGTTCTTTGACAGCTGGTCTGCGGTGGTCCAGCTGGCACAGAACTACTCGGCCACCTGGCCCGGCGTGGGCGAGATCCTGGCCAACAACCTCAACAACCCGACTACCGGCCAGCCCACTCCGACGACCTCCGGAAAGGATCCCATCGAGGGCGTCGGCTTCCCGTCCCCGACTCCGTTCAACCAAGTCCAGTGGTTCATGGACCCCCACTACCAGAACGGCTACTCGGCGCAGTGGAATCTCGGCATTCAGCACCAGCTTGACCGCAACACCGTGATCGAGGCCAACTACGTGGGCTCCAGCGGCACGCGCCTGGGCGTGGGGGGCTACTTCAACACTGCGCTGGCCCCGGGTCCCGGTCCGATCAAGGACCGGCAGCCCTGGCCGTTCGCGATCCCGACGTTCTACGACCGAAGCATCGGCAACTCGAACTACAACGCGTTCCAGTTCTCCCTGGACCGCAAGTACTCCAACGGACTGGCGTACCTGGTGTCGTACACGTGGTCCAAGACGATCTCGACGGCCTGCGACGGCTGGTTCGGTGTTGAGGGCTGCTCCACTCCCAATCCGTACGACCTGTCCGGCGACCGGAGCGTGGCCGCGATCGACGTGCCGCAGATCGTCACCGTCAACTGGGTCTACGAGCTTCCGTTCGGCCCCGGAAAGGGGTGGAACCCCGACAGCAAGGTATTGCGGCACATCATCGGCAACTGGCAGTTGAACGGAATCGCGTCCTTCTTCTCCGGCGCTCCGTTTACGGTCGGCGTCGCCGGGGACATTGCGAATACGGGCAACTTCAACTGCTGCAGCGGCTTCTACGAGCGACTGAATCTCGTCGGCGGCAACGGTGTCCTGAGCAATCCGACGCCGGAGCGGTGGTTCGACACGAATGCGTTCGAGGCACCGGCCCCGTTCACTTTCGGCAACACCGGGCGCAACATCCTGCGCAGAGACGGTACGGCGAATTTCGACATCTCAATTTTCAGGCAATTCAGCTTGAACGCACTGAGAGAGGGAATGCGCGTCGACTTCCGGGCCGAGGCGTTCAACGCATTCAACTCTCCGGTCTTCGCGCAACCCGGAAACAACTTTTCGAATCCGAACTTCGGAGCCGTCTCAGGGACACAGAACAAGGAGCGCATCTTGCAGCTGGCGCTCAAATTCATCTGGTAGGAGTGTCCCGGCCCAGGCCTATGCAGGGGCGGCCGATTCGGCCGCCCCTTGGTGACGCACTGCGCGCGACTCCGGTTGCCGAAGCAAACCGGCCCAGCTCAGACAACCTACGTGCGCAGGAAAGGCGCCGGTCCCTGTGAGCCGGATGCGGGAGGGTCCCCTTGCGTGGGCCGCAATGCTGCTCGCCCTGGTGCCGGGAGCGACGGGCCAGTGGTCTCTGCTCGAGACGGACAGCCGCAAGCGCGAGCCCGCCCACCTCTACCAGACTTTTGGCCAAGGGGTCTGGGACCGCTACGAGGGCGCTTCAGCGGAGAGCATTCGCAGGTTTCGTGGATTCCGCTACGGTCTCTTCGTTCACTATGGCCTCTCCAGCTTCAAGGGCGCTGATCTGAGCTGGAGCAGACAGACTCGCGCTTTTCCGGATCCCGGTGAAGGGACGATTCCCGATGCCGAATACGAAGGGTTCGCTGACCGATTTCGAATGGAGCGCTTCGACGCGGACCGGTGGGTCAGCATGGCCAGGCGGGCGGGCATGCGATACATCGTCGCCGTTGCCAAGCACCACGACGGCTTCCACATGTGGGACACCGCGCATTCGGACTTCAAGATCACCAACTCGCCATTCGGTCGCGACTACCTGAAAGAGCTTGCCGACGCCTGCCAGAGGGACGGGATGCCGTTCGGCGTCTATTACTCTCAGCGGGACTGGCACCATCCGGACTACCAGCCGCTCGATCCGACGGCCACTGAACCCACTCCCGCGCCGCCGTACTGGAAGGCACTCCGTGGAGCGGGACGGCGTGCCGGCCCCCGCCACGACCGGTACATCAGCTACATGCACGACACGGTCCGCGAGCTGATGACCGGCTACGGCAGGATCGACGTCCTCTGGTGGGACGCGCTTTGGTGGGGCGGGATGTACCACGCGGACATGTGGGAGTCCGCCGGAATCGAGAGTGAAGTCCGGCGCCTGCAGCCGCGGATTCTCATCAACAACCGGGCCAGCCTGCCTGGGGACTTCGACACCCCGGAACAGCGGCTCGGCATGTTCCAGGATGACCGGCCCTGGGAAAGCTGCATTTCCCTCGGCCCGCACTGGGCTTGGTCTCCAGGCGAAGTCAAGTCGAAGCGGGAGCTTGTCCGGCTGCTGGTTGGCACGGCATCCGGCGACGGCAACCTGCTGATCAGCACAGGGGCTCGTTCGGACGGATCGTTCGATCCGCAGCATGTTCGGAGGCTCCTTGAGGTTGGCGAGTGGCTGGAGCGGTTCGGCGACACCATCTACGGAACCCGCGGCGGGCCCTGGAAGCCTGGCGACTGGGGCGGAAGCACGCACTCGGGAAGCACAGCGTTCCTTCACGTAACCTCGTGGCCCAGCGACGGTCTCGTTCTGCCGGACTTGGGCCGCACGGTCCGGGACGCCGCAATCGTTTCGGGGAGCGGGTCGGTCTCGGTGACGCGAAGCAGCGGATCGCTCCGCATCGCCGTCCCGGAGTCCGACCGGGACCCCATCGACACAATCATTCGATTGGAGCTGGCTGGCTCCGAGTAGCATCGGTTCGGTCCGGAGCGGCCCTTGCGGCATCGGTGATGACGGCACCGCAGTCGACGAGTGTTGAGCTGCACATTCTTCGGGCCTCAAGTGGCCTGTTCTGATCAGGTTGGCCAGACGCCGGAACGGCTGGCGAATCCAAACAGCCTGCAACAGCGGCTGAGGCCACTGCACCCTCCCGTCCGTCTGCGGCGCCGGTTCCGCCACGCCGCCTCCCGTTCCGCGCCTCCGTTCATCCTGCAGTAGCCGATTGGGGCGCTTCCAGTGGGATCCGGGCCTGCAGGCCACCCGCGGATTGCACACGGACCGCGTGCCGTTGGGGCCGGGGCCGCGCTGCGGGCCGCAGCCCCGGACGGAAGGTGGTTGCCCTCGCGATGACCGTCCTGCCCGCATTGGCGGTCCGGTGTCGGATGGAAACATCGGTCGTCCGCCGGGCTACGGACCGGCGTCTCTTGGCTCCCGGCGGAGTCGGGAGTGGCTGATCCTGGAAGTTCGGGACGGGGAACTCGGAAGTGATGCTGACCGCGTAGCTCAAGCGAGGCTGTGACGGCGACTCGACGGTCCCGCTCAGAATGTTCCGTTCCGTCGCAGGGAGCGACGGCGGCCCGGCGCGCCTGGAACTCTCGTCAGCGAAGTGCTCAGAACCTCGTACGGCGGCTCAGACGGGCGCTCGACGACCTGGTCTCGGGGCGGTCCGACTTCGGTGCGGTTCATTGGCGGGCTCCTGAAGCCCTTCGCCTTCCCGGAGGACCACGATGCGGCTCGCGTTGCTTCCGCCAGCCTTCCCCTGCATGCGGGCCGGGCGACTTCAGAGCTGTCTCCCTGGTCCAGTCGCCGTTGAGCCATGCGGCGCCTCCCTCAATCGTCGCTATTCCGCATTCCCCGGCACCGCGGCCATGTTGTCCACCAGGCGGTTGCCGGTCTCGCGCCACATTCCCGCGAACGCAGACGCGGAAGCCGCAAACGACACGCATGCGCACCCGAAAGCAGGCGCCAGACACATGACGGGAGCCGTGGAAGGGACCTCTGGACTGCCACCGGCAGGTTGCGGCTGGACGCGCGTTTGGAGCCGCCTCCCATCGCAGTCACGGTATCCGCACATCAGGATGCCGACAGGGCCGGGGCAGGCCGGCAATGGTACGGACCGGCCCGTAGTCGGTCGAGTCGTTCCGCCGGCCTCGCCTCTCGTCAAGGCTGCAGGAAGAAGGGGCCTCGGAGGGAATGTCCCCCGAGGCCCTTGAGTGCCGCCCTGGACGCCTAGAAGATGATCTTGACGCCGAACTGGACATTCCGGGCGCTGAACGTGTTGGCGACGCGTCCGAAGTTCCCGCTCTGGAGATTACCGTTCACCGATCCGAGATTCACGCGGTTGAACACGTTGAAGAACTCGATGCGGAAGTCAAGCCTTCCGGCTTCCCCGAGCAGCGGGAACGGAACCTGCTTCAGGATGTTCAGGTCCGCATTGGCGAACCCGGGATTCGTGAAGGTGTTTCGTCCCAGCGTGCCCGGCCTGATGGTCTGCGGCCTCGGGAAGTCCGAGGCCTCGAAGACGCCGTTGATGAAGTCGTCGTTGGAAGCGCCCTGCACCGAGTTTCCGAACGCGGGCACATCCGGAAAGTCGTTGTTGAAGCCGTCCGCGTTGAAGTCGCATCCGTTGTTGCCGGTCATGTTGCCCGCGTCGTCGAAGACCGGCTGGAACGGAAGCCCGCACCGCACGGTGAACGGCGAGCCGGTCTGCAGAATCGAGGTCAGGCCGACCTGCCAGCCGCCGAGGACCGCCTTGGCCGGGCCGGAGACCGGCGAGGGGATGTTGTAGATCAGACTCGACGCGAGCTTCTGGCGCACGTCGAAGCGGGACCGGCCTCGGTTGAGCCGCATGTTGGTCAGCTCCACCAGGTGCTCGCCGGAGAAGCTGCTGCCAGTGTCGATCGCCTTGCCGAACGTGTACGCGGCCTGGAAGAGCAGGCCGTGCGTGAAGCGCTTCTTGATGCTGACGTTTCCGCCGTGGTAGTACGACTTCCCGTTGTTCTGCCCGTAGCTGATGCTGCCGAAGCTTGGGTTCAGACGGTCCAGGCGCCCGTCCAGCAAATCTCCGGAATAGCGGTTGACCTCGTAGTTCTGGTACAGCTTCGAGCCCTGCGATCCCACGTAGTTCGCCTCGAGAGCCCAGTCGTTGCCGAGCGCGTACTGGATGCCGAAGAACCAGTTGATGGCGTACTGGTTCTTCAGGTGGGGTTCCCAGATCTGGATCGCCGCCGGGACGCCCGATGCCAGCCCGCCCCGCTCGTCAAGCCCGATCTCCAAGTCGGGCGGGCGAGGGAACATCCATGGCGACTCCGTCGTGCTGCTCAGGCCGTAGACCGGCTGGGCAATGGTCTGCTTGTTCACATTGGCGACAGCGAAGATCGGCAGGCTGGTGCAGCAATCCCGGTAGAACTGCCCGCCCGGACGGTCGTAGAAGACCCCGCTGCCGGCCCGGATCGACATCTTGCCCTGCCCCGTCGGGTCCCAGGCGATCCCGATCCGGGGGGCGATGTTGTTCATGTCGGTCGAATGCAGCGGGGGGCCGTGGCGGACGCCGACGTCGGCGATCCGCTCGGTAAACGTGCTTCCGCTCCGGAAATTGGCGCCGACAAAGATGTTGTCGAGGTCGGTCGGGATCGGAAACGCCTCCCAGCGAAGTCCCCAGCTGATCGTCAGATTCGGCTTGGCCTTCCAGTCGTCGTTGAAGAATATTCCGAAGTTTGTGAACCTCGGCCGGAAGTCGAAGCCGCGGGCGTCGCCCGTGGCCGGGTCGAATCCGATGTTGCCGTGCGAGAAGGGATCGTCGAGGACGAAGTCCCAGATGCTGTTGAAGCCGTAGTTCGGACGCTCCCAGACAGCGGCGAAGAGCGCGCCGGCGCCCGGACAGCCGCTGTCGCAGTTGAAGTTGCCCCCGAACTTGAACGAGTGCGAACCCTTGTTCCACGTCGTGACGTTCCGCCACTGCTGGTTGTTCTGGATGAAGACCGCATCCGAGAACCCCTGGCCGTAGCCGTCGATCCCGGGCACGTTGATCCGCGGGATCTCGCCCCGGCCGATCGGGGCGTCGCCCTCGGCATGCTGCCAGGACCAGGAAAGCTCGTTGATCACGTTGGCCGAGGCGATCCTCGTCCAGTTCACGTTGGCGAAAGCCGTCCACTGCTCCTGCATGTTCGTGAATGCCGGATACACGGAGGGGTTGCCGAACAGGACCTGCTGGTTGGTCGTGCGGGCAACGCTTCCGTAGATGCGGTCCTTGCCCTCGTTGAAGTTGTGGTCGATCCGGGTCGTCCACTGGATGCCGTCACGGGGCAGCGTCTGCGCGAACGAGCCGCGCTCCGTCACCGGAAAGTCGCACGGCATATCGCCGATCGGGGTCGCGACCGGGCTGGATCCGGAGCAATCCGAGCCGATCAGGCTGCCGGCGGTCTGGGCGACCGACTTCCCGACCAGGATGTCGGGGAACTCGTTCATGACGAACGAGCCGATGTTGTCCGGATACCGCTGACGGGCCAGTTCCGCAAACTGGCGGCTGACCACTGTCCTACTGAAGCCCGCACCCACCCCGGACCGCAGTATGTCCATCGAAGCGAATGCGAACGTGCGGTTCTTGACGATCGGTGCGCCGAGGCTCCAGTTCGCCTCATTCCGGCGGAAGATCGGGACCCCTGCCTTCTGGAACAGGTTGGGCGCTTGGAGCCTGTTGTTGGTGTGGTACCAGCCGAGCGTGCCGTGAACCTCGTTGGTTCCGGACTTGGTGACGACGTTGACCAGCACCGAGGAGTTGCGCCCGTACTCGGCGGAGAAGTTGTTGAGCGAGACTCGCAGCTCCTGGACCGAGTCCGCATTCGGGTTGTGATTGACCACGCCCCCTCGCGGGCTGGCGTTTACGGACGCGCCGTCCACATTGAAGCTGTTCGATTCCGCCCGCTGGCCGTTTCCGCTCAGGTTGACGCCGTATTCGGCCGAAAAAATGTCGCCGGTAGCCTGGGCATATGCCTGCCCGCCGCCCGACGGCAGGCCAACGACGCCCGGGGTCAGCACGACCAGGGTCATGAAGTTTCGTCCCACCAGCGGCAGGTCCGCAACCTCCATCTCCTCGATCTGGCCCGAGACCTGGGCTTCTCCGGTTTCGATCAGCGGCGCCTCGGAGGTCACGCTGACGGTTTCGGTCGTCGCGCCCAGCTCCAGCTCAACGTTCAGGGTCGTTGTCTGCGCAACCTCAAGCGTGACGCGCTCCTGAACATAGGTCTGGAAACCCTCCGAGCTCACGGTGACTCGATAGGTGCTGGCGGCCAAGGCGGTTGCGCGATACCGTCCCACGCTCGATGTGGTTACCGTCCGGGCCGTGCCGGTGTCGAGGTCTTCAATGATGACGTCGACACCGGGGATAACCGCGTTGGCCGGGTCTGAAACCGTGCCCTCAAGAATGCTGCTGAACTGGGCGTTCAGCCCAGCCGAGCATGTGAGGACCAGTGCGCACAGCCAGGCTGTTCTCTGGGCTGTGATGGTTCGAAGGGCGGCGAGCAGTTTCGCGCCGATCTGTCTGTTCATGCGTCTCGATTCCTTCCAAGTCTCGTTTCGAGTCCGAGCCGGCCATGTCCGCCGGCAATCCCAAGCCACGAACGCAGCGGCCAGTCGACACGAGCCCTGAGAAATCCGCGACCAACGACACTCCCCCCGGACACATCCAGAAAGAGCTGGCACTATCTTAAACCGATTGGGCTTCGTGCGTGCGGGAATGGTGTCGAATGCCGGCGAGGAACGGCGCCAATCAGTTTGCTGGCCGCGCCTATCGCTGGCCTCCGGCTTCCACATCGTGTGTGAACCATCCGAAAGCGTTACGTCCATTTGGCGGGCAAGCCGCTGATCCGACTTGCGCAAGACCGCAAGATGGTCGATTCTCGCAACATTCGCGCGATCCGGTCCAGCAGGATCGATCTGGATGCGACCGGAGAACGGAATGTACAAGCCTGTGCAAAGCACCGAGTCCCGGTGCTCGGTCCCCCGGTGAACGCGGCCTGAGCGACACCCCCCTTGTCATGACGATCGCCTGAGTGGACTTCCCCCGCCTGCCGGGAGACTGTTGGCAGGCTCCCCTGATCGCCCGCGGCAATTCCAGGCTGGCCTCTTGGTTGTCTCACGGTCAGTACAGAAGTCGGAAGCGAGGCGCCGGTCCGTGGGAGCTTCCCTTTGCGGGGGAAATCTATCATCGCGGATGCCTCCTGCTTCCAATTCCCTCGTTCCCGATTCCCTCCTCGACAGCTCCCGCCCCACCGCCTCCCGCCCTCTTGCCGCGTTCTTCCTCCAGTCCCTCGTCGCCGTCAATGCAACGCCTAGCGACCCCATCGCTGTTGGGCGGAGTGCCGGCTGCTCCCTCTAGGCGCCACCCGGGCCAGGCCCTCAAGTTTCCATCGCGATCCTCCCGGCGGAATCGGTTTCTTGCGAGTTGGAAGCCATGTCGCCCACACCGATCGATGAAGCGCAGCCTCGACTCCGTGACTTGCGGAAACTGCCCGGGGTCCGCCCGTAACGGCAGGCCAGCAATGCCCATCATGCTGTCGGCCGATCGGTGTGCCGAACCTGCGGCTCTGGGCGGATTCCCCGATAAGGCTGGGAGCATTGTCGTTCCGGACATTCGAGGGAAGTCCGATGCGGTCTTTCAGCGCGCGCACACTCGGGGGAATCGACCCTGCTACCGCTGTGAAAGGCGATTTCGAAACAATGGCTTCAGGCACGCGGAGGTACCCTGAGCTGTGCCCGAGTTGCGGTGAGACTGGCCGCCGAGGCGGCTGGCAGCGTGCGTTTTCCCCTGTCGATTGGCTCGCAGGTCTCCGCTTGCTCTGGCCCTCGATCCGGGTAGAGCGGTGCGAGGGGGGCGCGGGGCCTAACCGCCGGACGGAGCGCCTGCGACCCGACCCGATAGTCCGAGTCCTTCCAGCAAGCCCTCGACACGCACCAGTCTCCGATCCATGTCGGCTAGTCGGCGGTCCGTATCCCGCTTGCCCGTCAGGATCAGGCTGGCTAGCGCCGCGCCCACTCCCAAGACGCTCACAATCACGCCTAGGATCCCGATCAATTCGGCACTCACGCCTTCAGCCTAGCATTCGCACCAGCTCTCGAAAACGACTATCCGTCTATGTTGCACAGCAGTTTTCGATTTGGCATTCCTGGGGTTCATGGGCATCAAAGCCACGAGGATCGAGAGGCCAGTTTCTTCGTAGCAATTCCAGCTTTGGCCTTCGGGGGCCTCACGCCCTGTGCAGGAGCCAGGAGCAAGCGGCCCGTTTCAGGAGGCTTAACTTCGCGCGGGGAGATCACGGTTCAGTGCGTCCACATCATGCCCACCGTCGTCGTCGACGGCTACAACCGGGCGCTTCACTTGATGCCGCACTTCGTTCCTCCCCATCACGACCCCCACGACCCCCACGACGACCGCAGAGAGGAGCAGCGCAACCAGAACTGCCAGCGCAACGCCGCCCAGCCTTGGCTGCCTGCTCTCAGCGACGGACTGCGCACCTGCCAGCCCATTTTCCGATCTCGTCATCGACTTCGGCTCAGACTTAATCCTCTCCAGCTAACCGAATTCCCCCGAGCGCTTCCCTTACGCCAACCTGCTCCGAGACGTCATAAACCACACCACCGGCTTCACTAGGACCTGCAACCGCAAGCGACAGCTTCGAGTTCCGCCGCCGCCGGATCCTCGGCCTGCCGGTTCGCGGCGGCGACTAAACGGTGCAGCGGACGTGGGTCAGGATCGAGAATGCGGCGTTCAAGTGCTTCGCGCGCCGCTGGACTGCGACCGGGGCTTGTGGCGGCAATGCTGTATCCGGTCTGGCCGGCGCCGCAGATTCTTCGAGAAACTGGGTGTGCTGTCGGAGCTGTTCTGACCTCCGACCTGGACAGCGGTGCTGGGCTGGCGCCAGTTGCGGGTCGGACCCCGCCCGTACCCTCACGAGGCGGCTCGGGAATCCGTCGGCGGCCGTTGGGGTCGGGCGTGCGCCCGCCCGTGAGCAGAGCAACTGCGTCGTTCGTCCCGAAACCACTGGCCAGACGCTCGGCACCCCTCCGGGATGCGCCACGTGAGGTTGGCGACGCCTGGATGGCCTTCCCGCGGCCTCTCCGCAACGATCCCGAACGCCTGGCGCGAGGGCAGCGGCCTACCTTTAGGTCGGATGTCTCGACTCGCTGGACCTCCCTCGGAGGTTGGGAGGTTGACACCATGGCGGATCGGATGTAGGCTTGCGACAGCCGAGAGAATTCGGTCGGGTTCGGCGGGCGCGGGGTTGACAAATCGTTGGCGAAGCAATTCGTGCCCGCTGGAGGAGTATTGTGCGATTCAGGAGGGTGTGACCATGCCATTGTTTTCTAGGCTCCGAAACTGTGTTGCCACTGTCGCGTTCGGCTTGGCGGGAGTCCTGTTGCTGTCAAGCCAGGCGTCGGCTCAGGTGTCGACGGCCACCATCAACGGAACGGTCCGGGACGCCACAGGTGCGGTTGTTCCCGAGGCGGATCTGGTTCTGCAGAGCGTCGAGACCGGCATCGAGCGACGTAGTGTGAGCAACTCTGTCGGCGTGTACACGTTCGTCAGCATTACTCCGGGGATCTATGTTCTCTCGGGCAGCAGGGAAGGCTTCCGGACCAGTTCGCTCCAGCCCTTCACGCTGGCGGTCAACCAGACCGCGACCTTCGATTTCGCACTCGAGATCGGGGCGGTGGCGGAGACCGTGACGGTGGAGGCAGTCGGCGCAGAGGTGCAGAGTTCGACCGCCGAACTGGGATCCGTCATGGCCGAGAACCAGGTCGTGGACCTGCCGCTCAACGGCCGCAACTTCACACAGCTGCTGACGCTCACACCCGGTGCGTCGCCGATCAGCACTTCGCAGAACAGGGGGGGCTTCGGCAGTTCGGCAATCGGCGAGTTCGCGTTTCCGGCGATGAACGGCCAGAGCAATCGAAGTAACTTCTTCCTCACCGACGGAGTGATCAATCACGGCTCGATGGTAAGCACTTACGCGACGCCGCCCATCATCGACGCGATCCAGGAATTCAAGGTCCAGACCCACAACGATCAGGCGGAGTTCGGCCAGGGGACCGGAGGGATCGTCAACGTGGTCACGAAGTCGGGCACGAACGAGCTGCACGGCACGCTCTGGGAGTTCATGCGCAACGACAACCTCGACGCGCGAAACTTCTTCCGGAGGAATGTAGTGCCTCTCTCCCAGAACATGTACGGAGCGACGGTGGGCGGCCCGGCCGTCCGCAACAAGACGTTCTTCTTCTTCGCGTGGCAGGGATTCAAGAGGCGCACGCCCGCCAACCGCCTATACCGGGTTCCGACGGACGCGAATCTAGCGGGCGACCACAGCGACTGGCCCGCCCAGATCTACGACCCTCAATCGACGCGAGAGGACGCCGCGACCGGCACCTTCATCCGTAACCCGTTCGCGAACAACATGATCCCGCAGAGCCGGCTCGATTCCGGATTCGTGAATTACGCGCAAACAACCATACCCAAGCCGATCTCTACGGGCGTGGCCGACCGCAACCAGCTCGACACGACCAATTCGTCGTTAGACCAGGACGAGTTCAACGTCCGGGGAGACCACAACTTCAGCGCGAAGGACATGATCTGGGGGCGGGCTAGCTGGTCGGACCTCGCCCAGACTGGATCCGCAGGCCGGCAGGGCCTCGGCAGCTTGGTCAACGTGAGGACGCTGAACATCGGCGCCAGCTGGGTCCACACGTTCAGCCCGACGAGCATCCTGCAGTTCCAGTTCGGTCGGACGCTCATCAACCGCGACACGGGCAGCGAGTTCACCAGCGACGTGGATCCCACAAGCTTCGGCTTCGAGCCGCTGTTCTGCTGCAGCTTCAGGAGCGCCCTCGCCCTGACGCCGAGCGTCAGCGTGGCCCAGTTCTTCGGTGGCGGCGAGCGCGTCGCCAACAACCGCACCTCCGACATCTACTCCTACAAGGGGAACTTCACCAAGATCCTCGGCAGCCACCAGATCAAGATCGGTGTCGAGTACAGCACGAACCGGCACTTCGGCGTGACGAACGATCACAATGTGGCGTTTGTCCCGGCGAACACTGCCGACCCGCAAACGAACACGGGAGGAAGCCCGCTGGCTTCGTGGCTGCTCAACGTGCCCAACAATGCCGGACGCCGCGACTTCTTCAAGCGCCTGCATCGGGGCGCGATCGGCGGCTTCTACGTACAGGACAACTGGAAGGTCACGCCGAAGCTGACGGTGAACATCGGCTTGCGATACGACCGTACATGGAGTCCCAGGGTTGGCGACTACGATGACAAGGGCATTTTCGCCGGCACTCCGGACTTCGAGCGGGTCCACGGCGGCCTGTACGTGATTCAGGCGAAGCCGGATTCGTGCGCAGCCCTGAAGGCGGCGCCCTGCATACCGACCCCGGACGGGAGCCTGCCCGAGGAAGTCCGCGTGTCCCCCACCCAGAGGCTGATCGAGGACTGGACGGACAACTGGCAGCCGCGGGTCGGCATTGCGTATCGGGTGAGCGACCGAACCGCGATTCGCATGTCGGGCGGCATCTTCTACGACAGCTGGGCCGGAATGAACCAGATGATGCAGGCTCAGGGCCATACGTGGCCGGATGTGGGACAGCAGCAGTCCGGCAACCTCAACACGCCGACGAGCGGCAACCCGGTTCCCGGCGTCTCCGCAAAGAATCCGTTCCCGGCTGGCCTGCTGCCCGGTCCGACACCGTTCAACCGGGTGGCATGGTATGCGGATCCGAGCGTCAAGAACCAGTACTCGATGCAGTGGAACTTCGGCCTCCAGCACCAGCTGACGAGCGACACACTGGTTTCCGCCAACTACGTAGGATCGGCGAACCGCAGGGCGCCGCTCGATCACTTCTACAACACGGCAATGACCCCCGGGCCTGGGAATCCGGCCGACCGCAGTCCCTATCCGTTCATCGTGCCGACCTTCTGGCAGCGGAGCGTGGGGCGCGCCAACTACAACGCCTTCCAGTTCCAGCTGACAAAGCGGACGAGGGCGTTCACCTACATGGTGAACTACACGTGGTCCAAGACCATCAACCTGGCCTGCGACGGCTGGTACAACGTCGAAGGCTGCTCGACGCAGACGCCGTACGACCACGTGCGTGACAAGGGCGTGGCCGGCCACGACCTGACACACATCTTCAATTTCAACTGGGTGTACCGGATTCCGATCGGGCCCGGGATGAAGTCGACCGGCAGCAAGCTTGCCGACTACGTGATCGGCAACTGGCAGATCAACGGCATTGCGAATCTCTACTCGGGCCGGCCATACCACATCAACGTCAGCGGCGACATCGCCAATACGCGCAACCGCAATGGCTACATGCGGGCCGACCAGGTGGGCGATCCGCACCTGAGCAATCCCACGCCGGCGCGCTGGTTCAACACCGACGCCTTCAGGGCGCCCGCGCCGTTCACCTTCGGCAACTCGGGCCGGCACGCGCTGCGGTCCGACGGAGTGACGAACTTCGACCTGTCCTTATTCCGGGACTTTCCGCTTCCCGGCCGAGAGGGTATGAAGCTCCAGTTCCGAGCCGAGGCGTTCAACGCCTTCAATCACGCGGACTTCGCGATTCCTGTCCAGAACCTGAGCCGCAGCAACTTCGGTGTGGTAACTGCGACGCAGAGGCGTGCCCGACAGTTCCAGCTGGGGCTGAAGTTCATCTTCTAGCAGGGCGGATCGGCCGCCATGGCGGCGGTCGGGCCGTCGAGGCTCTTCGGGGAGACTCGGTGCCCAGTCTCCCCGAGCGACCATGTTCAGAAGTGCCCCTGCTAGCCGACGCCGCATACCGTGGGCGTCCCATGAGGGAGCCGTGTTGAGCCGACGGTCGTTCCTCCGCACCGCTGCATGGTCCGTCTTCTCCGCCACCGGACTTGCGCCGCTGCGTGCTGCCGCCTCCAAGATCGGCGTTCCGCTGCGCATCACGGATGTCGAGACGCTGATCCTCAGGGATCCTCCGGACAGGAAGCCGGAGGACCAGTTCGTTTCCATGACGCCGCTCGGGGCGACGACCGGTGGCGTGGGGCTGTGGAACCGCCTTGAGAGGGCCGAGACCGTACGGCAGGGGGGCTACCGGCAGACCCTGCTCGTGAAGATCACGACCGACCAGGGCGTCACCGGATGGGGCGAGTCGCACGCCGTTATGACGCCGCGCGTAGTGAAGACGGTGCTCCTCGATCTGTTCCGGCCCATCCTGCTCGGCCAGGACGCCCGGCGGATCGAGGCGCTGTGGGAAAAGATGTACTCGACGCAGCGCCTGCGCGGCTATGGCACCGGGTATTTCACGCGGGCCATGGCGGGAGTCGACATCGCCCTGTGGGACATTGTGGGACGCGCAGCCGGAATGCCGGTCTACCAACTGTTGGGCGGCAAGTTCCGCAACAGCATTCCCACCTATCAGGGCGTCGGCGGAGACGGCCCGGAGGAGGCGCGCGCGAATGCCCTCGCTCTCGCCCATCGCGGCTTCCCCAACCAGAAGATGAGTCTGGCCAAGGGTCGCGGCGAGCAGACCCGGGACGTGAACCGGGTGCTCGCCGTTGCCGAGGCGCTCAAGGGCAAGGGCCAGGTTCTGGTCGATTCCCTGGCAGGATACACACTGGCCGAGGCCACGCGCGTCGGACGCACGCTGGACGCCATCGAGAATCTTGGGTGGTGGGAGGACGTGCTCATGCCGGAGGACTACGGCGCGTATGCGATCCTGGCGGACCGCATGGACGTGCCGATCTGTGCCGGCGAGCAGTACTCGAACCGGTTTCAGTTTCGGGACCTCTTCGAGCGCCGCGCCTGTGACATCGTCAATCCGGACACATCGCGGATCGGCATCACCGAGACGAAACGCATCGCGATCATGGCGGACGCCTACAACATCCTCTTCTCGCCGCATTCCTCCATGGGCTCGGCCCCGTACCGGGCGTCCGCAATCCACCTGTGTGCGGCGACTCCGAACGCCGTGATCCTCGAGGGCGGAGAGTCGTACAAGCGGGCCTTCGGCAATGCCGTTCTGAAGGTGCCGCTGCCGTACAGGCCCGGATGGGTTGACGTGCCGGACGGTCCGGGGCTCGGGTTCGAGTTCGACGAGGAGGCGCTCTCGCGCCTGGTCGTCGGCTGAGAGGTGGGCGCTCTCAGTCCAGTTCGATCCTGAGTGCGTGCGCGTGCCCCTCGGGGAGCGGAGCCGCCAGCCGGGCCTTGAGCGTCCCCTCCTCGTAGGAAGCCTGCGGCGCCCCGGGTTCGCCGACGACCGCAACCATGGCCGACTCTCCGGAAACGCCGAGATCGAGGGCGAGATCGAGGGGGGACTTCGGCTGACCGAGCAGGATGGCGTAGATCGCGTCGCCCTTCGACGTGAAGCGCACCGGGACGCCGTCGGCGGTCTCGCCGGCCGCGCGCTCCCAGGGCCGCGTGCCGTAGACGGCCTCTCCGTTCTTCTCGAGCCAGGTCCCGAGTGCTCTCAGCCTCCTCACCTGGATCTCCGGAATCGTGCCGTCCGCCATGGGGCCGGCATTGAGCAGCAGGTTGCCGTTCTTGCTCGTGATGTCGGCCAGCAGGTGAATGAGCTCGGCCTCTCCGATCGTGTGCTCGTCCGTCTCGACCCGGTTGTAGCCGAAGGAGAAGCCCAGTCCGCGGCAGGTCTCCCACTTCTCCTCGGTGATCTCGTCCATCTGGGCGTACTCGGGCGTGGTGAAGTCGTGGTGCCGGGCCGGAGCGCCCTCCTTGCCGATCTCGAAGCGGTTGTTGATCAGCCCGTCGGAGCGGCTGTTGTAGAAATCCGCCACGATGCTGGCCAGATCGGCCTGCTCCGGATATCCGATGTCGTTCCAGAGGATCGCCGGGTCATACTTGGCGATCAGTTCCCGCCAGTGCGCGTCCGCGTAGTCTGCGAATTCCCGGGTGTGGATGATCGTGCCCCAGACCTCGTCGAGGACGTCGATGGGCTCGGGGTTGAAGCTCCAGTCGAGTCCGCCCGAGTAGTAGAAGCCCATCCGCATCCGGGCCGCCTTGACTGCGGATGTCAGTTCGCCCACGATGTCGCGGGAGCTTGCGCGCCGGTCGGGCGGCAAGTGAGGATTCTCGACTTCGCTGGGCCAAAGTGTGAATCCGTCGTGATGCTTGGTCGTGAGAACGACGTACCGAGCGCCGGCGTCGGCGAACAGCGAGGCCATGGCTGCGGGATCCCAGCGCTGGACAGCCTCGTTGAACTGCGGGGCGAAGTCCATGTACCCGAAATCCGCGCCATAGGTCTTCCGATGGTGGTCCTGCGTCGGAGACCCCTCAATGCGCAGCGAATTCAGGTACCACTCCGAGTACGGGTTGTTCCTGAACCACTTGGTCCAGTCGATCGTGCCCAGCTCTCCGACCGGCGTCGCCCACGCAGGCACCGAATACAGCCCCCAGTGCACGAAGATCCCGAGCTTGGCGTCGTGAAACCACTCCGGAGCCTCGTGAGCCTGTATCGAGTCCCAGTTCGGCTGGTACTCTCCACCGCCTTCGGCTGAGGCGTCCCGCCCCTCGCGACTGCCGCAACCCGCGGCCGCCGAAGCCCCCGTGGCGGCAAGAAAGGCTCGTCGAGTGATTGTGTGCCGCATTGTGTTCCTCCGGTTCCGAGCGACTTCGCCGATCGCCACGACCGCTCCGCTCAGCGCCCCGGCCTACGCCAGGAGCGGCTCGACGACCTCGCCGTGCACATCCGTGAGGCGGAAGTGCCTGCCCTGGTACTTGAACGTCAGCCGCCTGTGGTCGATGCCCAGGCAGTGCAGGGCCGTGGCCTGCAAGTCATATACGTGCACCGGATCCTCGACCACGTTGTAGCAGTAGTCGTCGGTCCTCCCATGCGTGGTCCCGGGCCTGATGCCCCCGCCGGCCATCCACATCGTGAAGCACCGCGGATGGTGGTCTCGGCCGTAGTTGGTCTCGCTAAGCTTGCCCTGGCAGTAGACTGTCCGTCCGAACTCGCCGCCCCAGATGACGAGCGTGTCCTCCAGCATGCCCCGTTCCTTGAGGTCCTGGACGAGCGCCGCGGACGCCTGGTCGGTGTCGCGTGCCTGGAGCCGGATGTCGCGGGGGAGATCCTGATGCTGGTCCCACCCCCGGTGGAACAGCTGCACGAAGCGCACGTCCCGCTCCGCCAGCCGGCGGGCGAGCAGGCAGTTTGCCGCGTAGGTGCCGGGCCGGCGGGAGTCCGGGCCGTAGCGCTCGAACACGTGTTCGGGCTCGCCCGACAGGTCCATGAGCTCGGGCACCGACGACTGCATGCGATACGCCATCTCGTACTGGGCGATCCGCGTCTCGATCTCGGGGTCACCGAACTCCCGCGAGCGCAGACGGTTGATCTCCGCCACCACGTCCAGCATGCTGCGCCGCGTCGATGCGTCGATCCCCTTCGGATTGGAGAGATACAAAACCGGGTCGTCGCTGGACCGGAACTTGACCCCCTGGTAGCGCGACGGCAGGAAGCCCGAGCCCCACAGGCGCGAAAACAGGGGCTGGGACTGGTTGAGGTTGCTGCCCTGCGAGATCAGTACGACGAAGCCCGGCAGGTCGCGGTTCGCACTGCCGAGGCCGTAGCTCACCCACGAACCCATGGACGGACGGCCCGGCTGCTGGAATCCGCTCTGGATGAAGGTGATCGCCGGATCGTGGTTGATCGCGTCGGTCTGCACCGTCTTCACGAATGCGACATCATCGACGACGTCGCCGGTGTGAGGCAGCAGCTCGCTCAGCTCCGTGCCGGATTCCCCGTGCCGGCGGAAGTCGAACACCGAGGCCGCCACGGGCAGGCGGTCCTGGCCGGAGGTCATGCCCGTGATCCTCTGTCCCTTGCGGACCGTGTCCGGCAGGTCCTGTCCGTGGTACTTGCGCAGCAGCGGCTTGTGGTCGAACAGGTCGATCTGCGATGGCGCTCCCGACTGGAACATGTAGATGACGCGCTTCGCCTTCGGCGCGAAATGCGGCAGGTCGGGGAGGCCGCCTGCGGGGTCGGGGACGCCCCGTGTGGAGGCGTAGCCGTCGCCGGCAAGCAGACATGACAGGGCTGCCGTGCCAATGCCCGCCGCCGAGCGGCCGAAGAACTGGCGCCGCGTGGAGAGCAGGTCGCGTTCGAGTTTCGGATTCATCGTCGGGGTCACTCCTTGCTGATCGCCTCGTCGAGGTTGAGGATGCTGCTTGCCACGATCGTCCAGGCGGCCAGCTCTGCGGCGGGCACATCCGCCGCGGGCGCCGACTCTCCGACTCCCAGCAGCTCGTTTGCGAGATCGGGCGCCGCGCGGAACTTGTCTTCCTGCGCGCCGGCCAGGCGCTCGAGCAGGCGGGACTCGGCCGCGGCGGGCGGACGCGCCAGCGTCCGCTCGTAGGCGTACCGGACGCGGTCCGCTCGGCTGGGCCCTCCCTCCCGGATCATTCTCTGCGCGAGCACGCGGGAGGCCTCGACGTAGGTGGGATCGTTCATGAGCACCAGCGCCTGCAGCGGCGTGTTGGTCCGAGACCGACGCGCGATGCACTTCTCCCGGTCGGGAGCGTCGAAGACGCCAAGGGAGGGCGGCGGTATCGTCCGCTTCCAGAACGTGTACATGCTCCGGCGGTACAGGTCTGACCCCGATCCCTGTCGGTAGACCTGGGCGGTGAACATGTCGCCGTAGGCCATCTCCTTCCAGAGCCCCTCCGGCTGGTACGGAAACACGCTCGGCCCGCCTACCCGTTCGTCCAGCAGCCCGGCCACGGCCAGGGCGTTGTCGCGGACAGACTCAGCCCGGAGCCGGTGGCGCGGGCCCCGGGCCAGCAGTGCGTTCTCGGGGTCCCGGGCGCGCAGCTCGGAAGTCGCCTGCGACTGCTGCCTGTATGTCGCCGACATGACGATCTTCTTCTGCAGGGCCTTGATGTCCCAGCCACTCTCGAGGAATTCCACCGCGAGCCAGTCGAGCAGCTCCGGGTGTGTCGGAAGGTCTCCCTGGAGGCCGAAATCCTCGGCTGTCTCGACGAGGCCGGCCCCGAAGTAGGACTGCCAGTAGTGGTTCACCGCCACCCGGGCCGTTAGCGGATGGCTCGGACTCACGATCCACTGGGCGAGACCGAGGCGATTGCGCGGGCTGTCCTCGGGGAGCGCCGGAAGCCAGCCGGGGGTTGCCGGCGACACCTTGTCCATGCGGTTCCGGTAGTCGCCTCTTCCAAGCATGAAGGTCTCCCGAGGCTCGGGGAGCTCCCGCATGACCATCACGTTCGGCACCTGCCGCTGCAGGGCGGTTCGCTCCGTCTTCAGTTCCTGCAGCCGCCCGTAGAGCCGGCGGTCGGTATCCGGGGCGGCATGGCTCAGGTAGTAGGCCCTGAGCCGGCTCGTCCGGGACTGGCAGCGTGAGACATCCGTATCTGGCTTCGGGGCGTAGATGTCGTCGGCAGGCTTCGGCGGGGCCTCGGAGAGCACCTTGGCGCAGTCGATGTAGGGGTCGTTCAGAATGGACCGGATCGGCTCGTGGCGGTAAAGAACGTCGATCTCCTCCGTCTCCAGAACCCGCGAGTAGATCCGGAGGTCGTCGAGGGTGCCGGTGTAGCGCCCGCCGAAGCGTCCCGCACCAATCTCGAACGGCGTTGCGACAGCCGGACTGCCGGAGAGCGAGTCCGAAAGGACCGTTGTCTCGGCGGGCTCGCCATTGACGTGGAGTGTCAGGCCCCCGGCGCGGCCCGATCCGTCGTACGAGACCACGATGTGGTACGTGGCGTCCTCGCCCCGCGCATCGCGAAGAGGCGCCTTCGTCCTTGCGAGAATCGCCGTGTCCGGCGATGAGGAGAGCCGCACGATGAGGTCGTATTCCCGCCGCAGGGTGTCGGGGATCGAGACCGGCGCACTGAGCGTCATTGCAAGCCCTCGCTGCGAGGCCGGCCCGTCCATCTTGTGCAGCAGGCCCTTGGCGACCAGTCCCGAATGCCGGAACCAGAAAGCCACGCTGAAGGGCTGGGACAGGTCCATGCCTTCGGTGCCCGTGAAGGCTACGTGGGAATCAACGTCAAACACCGCGCCCTGGCCGGCCTTCGCCGTTCGGAAGAGAGGCTCCCCGCGCATGAGCCGCCCGTGGCGGTAGTTGCCGGAAGAGTCGGCGAAGCCGCCGTCCATCTCGTAGTGCGCCTCGAGGCCCTCCTTGCTCGCGAGCGGGATCGTCCCGCGGGCAACGGACTCCCATTCCGCAACTTGGGACCGAACGCGGGACTCCGGCAGGTCAGCCTGCACGGAGCGGATTGTCTCGTCCAGCCGGTCCAGCCGGGCTTGTTGGGAGGTGTCGGGCAGCTGGAGCATGGGCACGGCGTTGCCGTTGACCCCGTCGAGTCCGAGCTCGTCCACCGAGTTGAAGAAGGCGTAGAACTCGTAGAACTCCTTCTGTGTGATCGGGTCGTACTTGTGGTCGTGGCACCGCGCGCAACCCATGGTCATGGCCAGCCAGACCGTCGAGACGGTCTCCACGCGATCCACCACGTATTCGGTGTGGTATTCCGCCGGGATGGCGCCGCCCTCGTGATTGATCATGTGGTTGCGATTGAAGCCGGTGGCGATCCTCTGGTCCAGGGTCGCCTCGGGCAGCAGATCCCCGGCAAGCTGCTCGACCGTGAACCTGTCGAACGGCTTGTTGTCGTTGAAGGCCGAAATGACCCAGTCGCGCCACTGCCACATGTCTCGGCGGCCGTCGATGTGGAAACCGTGCGTGTCGGCGTAACGGGCCAGGTCCAGCCACTGCATCGCCATGCGTTCGCCGTAGTGCGGGGAGTCGAGCAGGCGGTCGACCTGCTTCTCGTAGGCGTCCGGGCCGGTGTCGGAAAGGAACTCCCGCACATCGGCGGGCTTTGGAGGCAGGCCCGTCAGATCGAAACTCAGCCTGCGCAGCAGGGTTCTGCGATCCGCCTCCTGCGAGAGCCCCAGCTCCAGTCCCCGCAGCCGCCGCAGCACGAACGCGTCGATCTCGTTGGTCGGCCGGCCTGTCTCGACGATGTCCGGGACCGCCGGCCGCACAGGGGCCTCAAAGGCCCAGTGCGATATCCACTCGGCGCCAGCGTCGATCCAGCGTCGGATCGTTTCCACCTGGTCCGGCGTGGGGTGGCGGTCCGCCGTTGGCGGGGGCATGCGCACTATCTCTTGCGCGTGGCTCATCCGCTCGAAGAGCCTGCTGGCCTTGGCGTTGCCAGGGACGATCACCTGGTAGCCGCCACGGTCGGCGAACGCGCCTTCACGTGTGTCGAGCCGCAGGTCGGCCTGCCGGGCGTTGGCGTCCGGACCGTGGCAGGCAAAGCAGTTGTCCGCAAGGATCGGCCGCACGTCTCTCTGGAAGTCAACGTCCGCCGCATTGTCGAGGGAGGGCAGGGCGGCCAGCGGAGTCACGAAGAGGCAAAGGACCAGGAACAAGGTGCGAATCATGGGGTTCTTCGTCTAGTGTAGGTTGTCAGCGGCGCTGCGGACCGAGATCCCGGGCCGACGCCCCGGACTGATCCTCCGGGTCTTGGCGACTGCGCGTTGGAGGTCCACTTCAGACTGGGTCCGAGCAGCCAGTTCGCGCCGGCCTCTGCTGTAAAGCCGCAGAAAAGCGGTTGATCCCGCGGGGTTTCGCCAGTATGCTTACGCTCGGGACGGGGTATCGAATGAAATCACTCAGAGGCCTACTTGGACTCTTCCTTCTGGCGGGATTGGCGCTTTCCGACGAACTTGTGACCTCGCCGCGAGGCGCGGTCAACGGAGTTGCGTTTCAGCTGGGTCCTGGAACGGTCGCCCGCGGGGGGATTCTGGCCGTGGTGGGCGAGGGGCTGGCCGGAGCCCACACGGTAGCCGAAGAAATGCCGCTGCCCACTTCGCTGGGAGACCCTGCCGTGGAAGTGCTGATCAACGGTGTGGCTGCGCCGCTGTTCTTTGTCTCACCCACCCAGGTCAACGCTCAGGTCCCTTGGGAGGTTGAGGCGGGAATGGCCGAAGTCGTGCTGCGGCACGACGGAGTCGACAGCGCGGCCATGCCGGTCGTTGTCACCGAGATCAGCCTGAACCTGATCCGCCACGAACGGTCCAGCGCCCCCATCGCCCAAGGCGTTCCGGATCCCGCGGATCCCGCAGCGGCTCCGGCGGCCGATTCCGTCACCCTCCAGCTGGGAGAGCCGGGTTCACCTCCGTCCGCAACGGGGCAGATCCTTGATCCGCAGGCCGACGTGACTCCCGGCGCCACGATTTCGGTCTTCGCGGCCGGCGTCGGACCCATCGAACCTCCTGTCCCGACCGGTTCCGTGGCGGCCGACGGCGAGCAATACGCGCTGGTGCCTCCTCAGCGGGTGCATGTGGGTGGCATGCCCGTCACCAGCCCGACCGTGGAAGTCTCGGACGAGTCGGTGGGAATCTACAAGCTCACCTTCACTGTCCCGGCGAACGCCGAGTCCACGGAGACCTTTCGGTGGACCTCCGGAGGCCAGGGCACGAACGCCGTGCTCGGGCCGATAGGGACTCCCCAGGCTCGCTACATGTCGCTGCCGGACGACGTCGGGTTGGTCGCGAGAATCGACATGACGGATCTCAACCCCTACTTCGTTGCCGTCAGTGAAGTGTTCGATGATGAGGAGGTCTGCTATCCCGGGGCGCACCTGCTCGACCTCCGGAGGAACACGACGACCGCCGTCACCGACTGCATTCTCCCGTCCTACCCGAATGCTGCGAATCCGCTGACAGCCTACAGGCCTTTCGAACTCGCTCGCGACAGCTCAGCGCTGGCGGCGCTGATCGCGCCGGCCGAAGACGAGGAGGGGGACGGCATCACCAACCGGCTGCTCGTTGTAGACGGTTCCGACGGGACGACGGAGACCTTGACGCTGGACCGGTGGGTGGACCGCCTGCAGCCTTACCCGCCGGGCCGCCCCACCCTGCGTCTGGAGCACGCCGGCGGTACTGGTGGCGGCGATGTCATCGACGTCCAGGGGAGCCTCGTCGAAGAGGTCGGATTCGCGCTGCCGCTGCCAAATCCTCTCGAGGTTGACGGCCTTGGCCGGCTCGTGGCTCAGAGCAGCATCAACCTCCAGGGCGGCTTCAGAGTCCGATTGCTTGGTCCGGAATCACCCGAGGAAATCGCGAGTTCCAAAGTCATCCTGTTCGACAGGACCGCAGGCGTCATTGCCCAGTCGGACCTTCCCGACGGCTGGGCGCCGATCGCTCCGCCGCGCCGGACCAACCCGCAGGGCATTCCAGCCGGCCCGCAGTCGCTGGCTCCGACGGCTCCCGGATTCTTCGGCGATCGATCGGGCTACGCCATCGTTCGGAAGACGGACGGCTCGCAGGACGGCGTCCTTGCGGTCCGATTGGAAGTGGCTGAAGATCCAGAGGCGGGTCCGCCCGAGTTCGTGTCGATGACGGTCGACCCCATCCCGTTCCCGGAAGGAACGTTCGCCGCCAACTGCACCACTCAGGTCAGATGGCAGAGAATCGCGGAGACGCGCACTCTCGCGATTGCGGGATCGGACGCTCCGGGCGGCGAATACGCGGAGCCTCGTGACGGCCAGATCTGCACGAGCAATCGGCTTGTCCTGTTCCAGCCCGACTCGGAGGAGGTGGACGTCGTCGCCGTCCCCGAGGATTCCGGGCCGCTCGATGTCGCCCAGAAGGGAAGCCTCAGGGGATACCTTTATTTCGGAGACGGCGGTCGAGAGGTCGCGCTCGAAGTCCCCAGGAAACTGCAGGTCTTCGAGGCTATGACCAGAACCTTCAGTGAGGTTGCGATGCCGGAAGGCGTCGGCATCACGGTCAACGGCATCGTGCAGCAGATCGGCGGGAGGGCCCGGCTGGTCGCCCTCGCCACAGGCGGCCCGCTCCGCAGCAATCCCCGCACCGGCGCCACGCAGCCGCAGCTTCCGGGCAACGGGGGACTCGTGGTCGTCGATCTGGCGGATGAGACCGTAACGCACCTGCCTCTGCCCGACGGGTACCAAAGGGTCATTCCCGGCAACTTTCTGCTGGCCAGCCAGGGCAGGCGCGGCTATGGGCTCCTTCCGCTGATCGGGCGCGCTTTCGCGACAGGCCGGCTGCGGAACATCGGACCGGGGCAGCCAGGCGGATCCAGGATCATCACCTGGGACCTAGCGACCGGGGAACCGACGGAGATCGAGATGCCCGAGGGCGGTTTCGCGGCGGTCCGGCCAGTTGTTGCGGGCGGCGGCGGTGGGGGTGGCGGGCTTCAGCTCTCCTACATCTGGGACGTCAATTTTAGTGCGGCCTCGATCGCGTTCGGCGTCTACGACGAAGGCGGCAGCCTGATCTCGATCGGGGTCGTTGGTCCGTAGGCCCACGGACCCGGCCGACTGGCATCGCGAGCGCGCCGGCATCCCGGGAAACCCGCGGCGGGAATTCGAGGATTCGGAGAACCCTGCTGATCGTGCATTGCGGACATTTGGCACCGGCGGGCGGCCTGCATTCTCCCCTTGGCCCGCACGGGTCCGCGCCAGCGCGGCGCGGGTTCCCGTGCGGCTATTTGCCCACAATCGAGGGCGTGCGAAAGAGCGAGTCGCTGGACGCTTCCCGTCCAGCCTGACTGCGGTCCGTGAAGCACTCCCTTCGCGGCAGGCACCTGTCGCGCACTGGCTCCGTCCTGTGCCGAACATCGCTCAACACGCCCTGAACCCTTGCCAGCGCCGTGCCAACCGTCCAGTCTCCGGTCGTCGCCCGAGGGGCGTCCACCGGGCACGGCCGCGGTGCGACACGCTGGAGGATTCCGGCCGATCTCTCTCGCGGCGCCTGCTTCCCGAACCGGGGCAGCGACGCCAAGGGCTGCGCCGACACGGCCAGTGCCGCGGCGACGAGGAGAACGCGCTTCATTCTCTGGCGATTCATGGCAACTCCTTGTTGGGGCCCGGCGCCGGGGCCAAGACCGTCACATGCGGTTCATTGGACGATGCACCGCATCCATCCGGTTTCCCGCAGATGCGAGGAACTCGGGCGCAGGCGCGAATTCGTCCGTTCGTCGCGGAAGTGACGGGTGTGTCGCAGAAACCAGTCCCGTCCGCCGCATCGCCAATTTGGGCTCGCCGGAAATGATCCAGCCAGTTCGGCCGCTGCCTTGGCGGCTGGAAGCGGAACGCGCGCGATTCCCGGCCGGGCGACGCTGTAAACTCCGGCACACCCACCGGATGTCCTGGAGTCGCGGCGGACCAGGACCGGCTGACGCCGCCCGCGTCGCTTGGCAGGAGGGCGGAATCGGGAAAGGAGGATCAGCCGTTCGGTGCCGCGGCGTCAAGCCGTTGGGAAGGGGCGGCGCTGATAGCATTGTTTGCTGGGATGCCCACGCTGGATCGATTGTTTCTGGCGCTCCTCTTTGCTGTTTCCGGCGGATCATTGACGGCGGAGTCCGGTCAGCAGGCCCCTGCCGAATCGAGCAGTCCGGCGGCGGAGGTGGAAGCCGATGCCGCCGATTCTTCGGAGACCGACGACTCCCAGAGGACGGACATCAATCTTCTGGGAGAGACATCCTCGGAGGCGGGCGAGAGCCGGCGCAACGAGAACGTCCAGTTCAACCTCGTCGACAACAACGCCCTCAAGGAGCTCAACATCCGCCTCGGAACCACCGCCACGATCATCAACGAGTTCGCCGTTGACCGGGGCTACTTCGGCACGGAGTACGGCAAGCCTCCGACCCCTCCGGTGCATGCGCCGCCCGGCCGCAGCGGCGGATTTCACGGCGACGCCTTCTGGCGCCACAACAACAGCGTGTTTTCGGCCCGCTCGTTCTTTCAGGTCGGGGCCGTCCGGCCTGCCCGGGAGAACTTCCACGGTGTGAATCTCGTCGCCCCGATGGGGTCTCTCGGTGCAGTTAGCCTGGGTGTTTCCCAGAACAGGATCCGCGGGAACGTGAACGGCAACGTCCTCATCCCATTGCCCGAGGAACGCACTCCGCTTGCCACGGACCCGGCCACCCGCGCCGCCGTCCAGCGCATCCTGGACGGATATCCCGATGTCCCGCCGAACCGGCCGGACATCGCGGCTCGTGCGCACAACACCAACAGCCTGCAGCGCATCAACACGGACTCGTCTCGCGTCCAGCTCGACCGGGACGGGGTCGCGGGCGGAAGAGTCGCCGTCCGGCATGTCTGGACCGCGCAGAACGTTGACGCATTTCAGCTCGTCACCGGACAGAATCCGGACACGGACAACAGGTCGCATTCCGCGCGCGTGTCTTGGAGCCGCTCCTTCTCGCCCGCTACGGTCCTGCAGCTCTCGACGGGTCTCGACCGCCTCGGGACCTTGCTCCTTCCGGCCGAAGGAGCGCTCGGCCCGATTCTGCTGGGTGGCCGCGACCTCACTTTCCTGGGGCCGTTCCCGAACATTCCGATCGATCGGGCGCAGAACCGCTGGCGGCAGGCCGTCACGCTGCGGCATGCGCGTGGCAACCACGAGATCACCGCGGGGTTCTCCCTCACTCGCCTGCAGTACAACGGGGAAGAGCCTGACGGCGGCCGCGGGATCCTGGTCTTCGGCGCGAACTTCGGCAACGATGCGATCACCAACATCCGCCTCGGGCTGCCGACCCGCATGATCGTCTCGCTGGGATCGACCTATCGAGCCTTCCGCAACTGGTCCAACAGATTCTTCGTCAGCGACCGCTGGCAGGCCACCGACCGCCTCACGCTGCACCTCGGCTTCCGCCACGAGCCCTTCACCCGCCCCGTGGACATCACCGGTCGCACCGAACTGGCCATGACGTCCGACATCAACAACTTCGGCGGCTCCTTCGGGTTTGCCTATCGCCTGCCTGCCGATGCGGGGGTCGTGCGAGGCAACTTCGGCTCACACTACGGAGACCTGTTTCCGGTCACCTACGGACAGTCGCGGCTCAACGCCCCTCACACGGTCACCACCGTCATCAACCGTCCCGACCTCGCCACCTACCGGTCGCTCATCGACCACTCCAGACGTGACCCGAACGCCCGGTCCAGCCTCATCGAGCCTGGCCCCGACCTGGTTGTGCCGTATGCGCACCAGTACAACCTGAGCTGGGAGAGACGCCTTGCTGCGGACTGGCGGCTGCAGTTCGGATACGTTGGCAGTCGCGCCCACAAGCTGATCATCACGTACTTTCTGAACCGGGGCCGCGAGGTGCCCGGGGTGGTCTCCACCGTCGGTAATGTCAACAGGCGCCGAGCCGATCAGAGTGTCTTTGAGCACCTGCTGATCCACAATGGGTCGCGGGGCTACTACGATGCAGGCCGTGTCACGCTGGCTGCTCCGAACTGGCGCGGCCTGTCGATCAATGCCTCCTACTGGCTCAGCAAGTCCATGGATCTTGGCGGCTCGTACACCAACACGGCGTCCGGTCCCGACGCCCGCGTCGCCGTCTCCCAGATGGAGTCGGAATCGCACCGCGACCTCAAGGGGCTCAGCGACTTTGACCAGCCGCACGCGTTTCTGCTGCAGGCCAGCTACACGGTGCCGCGCGACCTGGCTCCGGGGCTGGCCGGGAGGGTGCTGGCAAACTGGACCCTGTCGACGGTGTCGCTGCTCAAGTCCGGAACGCCCTTCACCGTGGAAACCGGTTCCGACGGTCCGGGCTTCGGCAACGTCGACGGGCGTCGGGGAGATCGGCCCATGGTGCTCGACACCTCGGTGCTGGGTCGCACCATCGGATCCCCCGACACGTCCGAGTCGCTTCTGCCGAGCGGCGCCTTCCGCTACATCGACGCGCCAGGCGAGCAGGCCGGCAATCTCGGTCGGAACACGTTCCGGAAGGGCAAGATCGCCAACATCAACGCGTCCCTCTCACGCAGGTTCCCCGTGGGTTCCGAGTGGGCGATGGAACTCAGGGCCGAGACGATCAACTTCTTCAACACGCCGCAGTTCGCCGATCCCGGCAAGTCCCTTTCCTCACCGAACTTCGCCCAGATCAACAACACTCTCAACGATGGCCGCACCTTTCGCTTCCAGCTCAAGTTTCTCTGGTAGGGCGGACCTCCGGCGTCACTCGTCCTCCTCTTCTGCGAGCTGCATGGAGAACGGGCCCTCCTCGAAGTCCGCCCGGACGAGCAGAAGCGTGTGCGCACTGTCCCGGCCGAAATAGACCGTGAATGCGTGCTCAGACGCCGGACCCCGCACGACCGTCCGGATCTCGTCAGCCAGTTGTCTCGCTCCGCCAATCGTCAGCCAGCGTGTCCGGACGAACTCCATGCGGACCCTGTAGCCCGCCCCGAAGTAGACATCGCTGGGTGGCGGAATGCGTCCGGCAGCCAGGTCGCGGCGGAGAAAGTACAGGTGAGCGAGCGCGTCGCGGGCGCATTCCCCGATCGGCGTCCTCCCTGGCGGCCCGCGACCAGGAGCCTCCATGTTGGACCGCTCCAGTTCGCCGTCCGCAAACCGCAGGGACTCGTGAACCCGCTTTGCGCCGTGGCGGACATGCTTCTCGAAGGCCCGCGAGCACATGCCGGCGTCGGTCCATGACACGAAGGCGTCGTCAATCTCGATCTGCGGCAGGCTCGCCCTAAGGGTCATTTCGAGGCGCCAGCCGGGGTCGAGATCCCTGGCCCGGAACTCGGCCTTCCCCACGGGCAGGCCGCTTGGCCAGGTGATTGTGTATTCGAGGTGCTCGAACTGCGCGATTGCGGAGTCCCGTTCCTGCGCGGATACGCTCCCGGACGCAAAGGCTATCAGGGTGAGGGCAAGCACGGCGCCGATCGGCAGTCGTCCCCGCTTGGAGGGCGCGGAAGGCCTTGTCGCGGTAGTCTGGCCTGCCAAGGAGAATCCTTCAGATGGCCGGACCGTCAGGCTTCGGTCTGGACCAGGATGTCCCCTCTGGTGTCGAGGTCCCTCGCCGCCGGCGTGACGATCGTGTGCTTGGCGATGTATATCTTCGCGCCCGAATGGATCGCCTTTCGCACGTCGCCCTCGCAGACGAAGCCGACGGGGCGGATTACGGGCGCCGGCGGAGCCGGTTCCTCGGCCGGTGTCGGCGAAGGGGGCGTCGGCGGGGAGGAGGCCTGCCCGGACTGCCATCTTTGCGCCAGCCAGCGGTCGACAACCGCCGCCACGGACCTGGGATTCGCGGCGGGCCCGGTGGTCGGGGCGGGTTGTCCCGTGACTCCTCGCTGCGCAAGGTAGCGGTCGACCCGTTCGGCCACGCTGGGCGGCTGGCTCTCGTGGGACGCGGAGGCCGCTGCCGGGGAACTAAAGTCGGACCCGCTCGCGACAGCCTGAAGGTACCGCTTGCCCTCGTCGCTGACGAAGGCCTCGTCCGCCGACCGGACATGCCTTGCAATGCGCTTCACGTGCAGCAGGTGCATCGGGCCGATGTTGTCGCCGGTCGAGTTCCCGGCAACCGCGCCGCAACCGAGCGTCATCGACGGGAAGATTCCGGTGGTCATCCCGGTCGAGCCCTGCGGAGCGGGGGTGTTGACCAGCACGCGGAAGGCCGGCGCGCGACGGCCGTATTCCATGACGTGGCCCTCGTCCTGGCTGTAGATCACGCAGGTGTGTCCCCTGCCGCCGAAGTTCAGCACCCCGACACAGGCCTCGACTGCTTCGTCGAAGCCGTCGACGAAGTACACCGACAGCACGGGTGACAGCTTCTCCGCCGACAGAAGATGGTCCCGTCCGACGCCCTGGATCTCAACGGCGAGTATCCGGACATCGGCCGGCACCTCGAAGCCTGCCATCGACGCGATTCTCTGCGGGGCCTGTCCCACGCAGTCCGGACGGATCCGGAGATTGTCGGTGAACAGCCGGGCCAGCAGCATCCGGCCCTGCTCTTCGCTGCAGTTGTGGGCGCCGTTTTCCTTGAGGAGCGACCACACTCTCTCGCTGTGCCTGCGGTTGACCACGATGGTCTGCTCGCTCGAGCAAACCGTGCCGAAGTCGAAGGACTTTCCTTCCACGACAGAGGCGATCGCCGCTTCCAGGTCAGCGGAGTCGTCAATCAGGACCGGCACGTTGCCCGCGCCCACACCAAGGGCGGGCTTGCCGCTGGAGTAGGCAGCCCTGACGATACCCGCGCCACCCGTCGAAAGCACGATCCCTGTCCGCCGGTGCTTCATCAGCTCGCTGGTCCCGGCTATGGTCGCCTCGTTCACGCACTGGATCAGGCCCTTGGGTGCTCCAGCCGCCTCGGCGGCCTCGGTTACGACCCGCACTGCTTCGCACGTGCACCGGACCGCGCGCGGATGCGGGCTGTGCACGACGGCGTTTCCCGCCTTGACGGAAATGAGGGACTTGAAGAATGCAGTCGACGTCGGGTTGGTCGTTGGCAGCACCGCCGCCACGACGCCCACGGGCACTGCGATCTCGGTCACGCCAAGATCGGCGTCCTCGCTCAGGACCCCGATTGTCTTCAGCGGCGCGATCTTCTGATAGAGGAGATCAGCATTGAGCAGGTTCTTGGCAATCTTGTCCTTGACGTTGCCGTAGCCCGTTTCCTCGACCGCCATCCTGGCGAGGGATTCGGAGTGGGCGCGGGCTGCCGCCGCCATGTTGGCGACGATGTGGTCCACCTGCTCCTGGGAGAAGCCCTGGAAGCTCTGAAAGGCCTCATGCGCCGATTGGACCTTGGAGCGAACCTCCTGGATGGATCGCAGATCCTTGTCTTCCAGCATTGCTGGCTAGTCGTCCGCTCCGTCGGGAAGGATTGGCTCCACGTCCGAGTACGGGGCTGGAATCACATGCACGCTGATCAGCTCGCCCAAGCGACGAGCGGCCGCTGCGCCGGCATCCGTGGCGGCCTTGACCGCTCCAATATCGCCCCGGCAGGTGACGGTCACGTGCCCGGCTCCGATCTGCTGTCTGCCCTCCAGCGTGACGGTCGCAGCCTTGACCATGGCGTCGGAGGCCTCGACGGACGCAACGAGGCCCATGGTTTCGATCATTCCGAGTGCCTGCATCGCAAAAGCCGGGAAAGCCCCGGAGAATTCAAAGTATCACAGCCGCCGTGAGCGCTTCAAACCGCAGCCCCTGCCCAAACGGCTCATCGGCCACGCCGCTCAGCCTGGTCCGCCGGCGAAGAGCAGGCAGACCGGGGCGTCGATCGTCAGGTCTGTCCCTGTCGGGAGCAGGGCGCCTGAGGTGTCGTCGATGCGGAACACGGAGATGCCGTCCGATCTCTGGTTGGCCGCGAGGAGGTAGCGAGCGGTCGGGTCCAAGGCAAAGTGCCGTGGCGATTCCCCTCTTGTGGAGAACTGCCCTGCGGGTTCGATCCGGCCGGTCTCGGCGTCGATCCCAAACACGGCGATGGAGTCGTGGCCCCTGTTGGATGCGTAGACGAACTTCCCGGCCGGATCGACGGAGATCTCTGCGGTGGAATTCTCCCCCTCGAATCCCTCCGGTAGCGTGGAGGCAGTCTGCTTCGCATCCAGCGTGCCTGCGGCAGCGTCAAAGTCGAATGCGGTCACTGTTGAGGCGAGTTCGTTGATTCCATAGGCGAACCGCCCCGAGGGATGGAGCGCAAAGTGGCGCGGGCCCGAGCCCGCATCGACTTCCACCTGTGCGGGGTCATGCGGCGCAATCGTCGCGCCTGCAGGATTGGCGCGATAGACCTTGATCTGGTCCAGGCCCAGGTCGGAGAAGAACGCGAATCGGCCATCGGCCGAGAAGTCGGCGGAGTGCGCATGAGGCCGGTCCTGTCTGCGGTGGATGCTGCTGCCTTCGTGCTGGAAGAACGAGGCCGCTTCGCCCAGCGTGCCGTCGTCGTTCACGGGGAACGAGGCTACGTTCCCGCCCCTGTAGTTTGCGACTATCAGCATGCTGCCCGTGCTGTCGACGCTCAGGTGGCAGGGCCACCCCCCTCTGGACGAGACTTCGTTCAGCTTGCGGAGTTGGCCCGAGGAAGGGTCGAGGGCGAACGAGACGACCGAGCCACTCCCGTCGCCATCGTAGTCGTCGGTTTCCGAGACCGCGTACAGAAAACGGCCATTGGGATGCAACGCCAGGAACGACGGATCCCGCATTTCGGCAGCCAGCCCGACTTCGTGGATCTCTCCCGTAGAGGGATCGAACCTGTACAGGTAGATCCCGGCGCTCGTTTCCTTGGTGTACGTGCCGACATACATCAGGAAGCTGGCATCGGGCGGTTCGCTCTGCATCGGTTCCTCGGAAAGACAGCCTGCCGACACGGCCATGGCGGCCATGACGCCGACAACTGAACAGACTCGCATTCCCCTATCAGAACCCAACAGCGTGCCTGAGGGCAACGGCCCGGGATCAGGATCACGATGGTCGCCACTTCACGAAGTGCTTCGGGGAATCGCACCCGGACGGGCTGTGTCGCCCCGATCCAATGCGGGTCGCAGTCGATACCGACGACTCTGGAGGTCGGAATCAGCGATTATTTCTAATTGGAACACTCTGTTGACCTGTTCCTGGTACGCCTGCTTCGGCGAACAACGCCCAAGGATGTATGATCGGCGTGCACTCGTGGGCGTCCACCAGTTGCGTGGTCGAATTCGCAGCGACAATCCGGAGAAGACGAAATGACGGATCGCAGAAAACCTCGAAGGAGAGCCATTCTCGGAGCATGTTCGTGGGCTTTCGCGGTCATTGTCGGTGCCGACGCCGTGCCAACAGGTGCTCAGGTGCTTGACGGCACTCCTGCTGGAGTGCATGTCGCCACCGAGGCGCTAGGCGGACTAAGGGCCCGGTCTCTGCAGTTCGAGGCGATGGCCCAAGGTCAGGCGCCTGATCGCCTGTTCATCACCTGCTCGGACTCGCGGCTGATTCCGTCCCAAATCACGCAGACCGGAGTTGGCGAGCTGTTCGTCATTCGCAACGCGGGAAATATCGTGCCTCCGTATGACGCCAGTCTCGAGGGAGTGACCGCCACCATTGAGTACGCCGTGGCAGTGCTCGAGGTGCCGACCATCGTCGTCTGCGGCCATACGCGTTGCGGGGCGATGAAGGCTGCATTGGACCCAACCG
This sequence comes from Bryobacterales bacterium, assembly GCA_028819255.1. Classification (GTDB taxonomy): domain Bacteria; phylum Acidobacteriota; class Terriglobia; order Bryobacterales; family UBA6623; genus VXMF01. The sequence continues at coordinate 37,891 of JAPPMB010000002.1, forward strand.
GCCTCGACAGCGTTCCGAACGTCAGGAACTGGATCAAGTTTGCCGAGCCTGCGAAATTGGCGGTCGACGAGTTGTACCCCCATGTCGGACCCGTTACCCGCTGGATCGAACTCGTCAAGCAGAACGTCCTGCAGCAAATCGCGAACCTGAAGACGCATCCCTGGGTCGCGGCCCGCACAGCCACTGGGCGCCTGCGACTGGAAGGGTGGATCTACGAGCTCGAAAGCAGCGAGGTGCGCCACCTGTCTCCGCCATAAGGTGATGGCGTCCTCCGACAGGTGGAGCAGGCCGGACGGGAGTTCTTTCAATCGGCCATTGCCGTCGATCCGGAAATCGCCGCCCAAGCGTGGGGCGGGCACTTACAAGGAGACCCGGCGACTGCCGATGTCTTCGACTGGCTCCGGAGCACGGAGGAATCGAGAGGACGGTCTTGCTCGGATCGTGCCTTAGCGTTCAGGACTGTCGGGCTCCCGTCCGCGGAATCGCAGGGATTCCGCGATCTCCCGAGACGTTCCATTCCAGTCACTGCTCGATGGACCGCCTGTCGTCGACAACGTCTCGGGCCTCGACACCCAAATGGCATCGCGGCCGCCCATGTGGCCCGGAGGAGTCCGTGGCGCCCCTTGGCAACGGTCATCCCGAGCCGGACGCCCGAATCGGAGGGGCGGTGCGTCGGCACGGGGCGGCGAACGAATGGGCCGCGCACCGCGTTTACTGGTCCAACGGGATCGAAGGAACCTGATCCGGGCTCTCATCGCGGTGCTCTTCACGCTGCTCGATGAGGAGGACCGGCTCTTCGATGCGCTCCAATGTCGTGCCGGAACAACGATCCCACGCGACTGGAAGACATGGAACGAGTGGGAGGAAGAGGATGTCGGGATCCTTTCCTATCGAGGGTGGTCCTCTCCCAAGGCGGATGTCTTCAACGAATGTAGCGAACGAATCACCGCAGCTCATTGACCCGTCGATCGTTCGAACGGTAAACTCGGCGACTTGCCAAGAGGAGAGCAGCCCATCAGGCCCACGGTAATCCTGATGACAGCGGCAATGTTGCTCGTCGTCGCACCAGCTGCTGCGCAACGCTCGGCTCCGTCTGACGACCCACGGGTCGGGCCAGCACGGGGATCGCTCGTCCTCGTCGGCGGCGGGCTGGGTGACGAGAGAATCGTCGAACGAATCATCGCGCTTGCCGGCGGTCGAGACGCTCCGCTGGTGGTCATCCCAACAGCAGGCGGAGCGCCTCATTACGATCAGCACTGGAAAGGCCAGCTCCAGTTCAGGAATGCCGGCGCAACCGACATCACCGTTTTGCACACGTATGATCCCAAGGTGGCCGACACCGACGAATTCGTCGCTCCACTGAGACGGGCGCGCGGAGTGTTCTTCGGCGGGGGCCGGCAGTGGCGCTTGGCTGACGCGTATCTGAACACCCAGACACACAGGGAGATCTTCGCGTTGCTGGAGCGGGGCGGTGTCGTCAGCGGGTCTTCCGCCGGAGCTTCGATCATGGGCTCGTTCCTGGTCCGGGGCGACACCGAGACCAATACTCTGATGATCGGAGATCACATCGAAGGGTTCGGGCTGTTGAAGAATGTCGGGATCGACCAGCATCTGCTCCGGCGCAATCGCCACTTCGACCTGATCGAAGTGATCCAGGCCCACCCGGAGTTGCTCGGCATCGGACTCGATGAAGACACGGCGATTGTCGTCGAGGGAGACCGGTTTGAGGTCATTGGCCAGAGCTACGTCGCCATCTACGACAATCAGCGACAGATTCCTCCGGGCGGAAGGTTTTTCTTCCTCGCGCCCGGAGACGGATATGACATGGGGTCGCGTGAAGCTTGGCGACCCGTCCAGACGGAACGCCCGCTGGAGCGGGTCGAGAAGCTCCCGTGGGGGCGATGAGACGCGGCATTCCGGCAGCCGACGAGCCTTCATCGTGCCCCACGCAAGAGGAGCCAGTCCTCCCGCCGGTTCTTTCAGTAGCTCCACGGCCGAGCATGTAGGACCTTACGTGTCGGCACTGATCGAAGTCATAGCCGAGGCAGGCTGGGTTCTCGATCGTCGCGGAGTGGCATTCCTGAACCTTGGCGACAGGTACCATTCCCGTAAGGGCGAAATCGCACGCACGTACGGCCTGCGAGAGTTCGTCCGCGATCAGCCGTGCCACACCGACGATTGCTTGTTCATGCACTATCGGTGAGGTGGTCCCAGTGGTTTAGACGACTGGCCGACAGGATTCAAGCTACTGGTTGGCCCCATCGTGAAGAGGGAGACGGTCGATTCCGGCCGAGCCATCCGAGCGGCGGGAGTGGAGCAGATCGAGCCAGCGGTAACAGACGGGTGGCTGTGCATCGAGGACTTGACCTCTGAGCAAGAGGTCCTGACCTGGCACCGGCGAAGAACGGCTCCAGGACATGGTTGCTGCGGTCCTCGACAGCCAACCCAGGCGGTTGAGAGGTCCGGTCAGATGCGGAAAGAAAAAGGCGGAACCTTGACATGTCGCCCGGCGCATGGCAAGGAGCTTGACATGTCGGACAGGACGTATCAAGAAATCGAAGGGCCAGTACTACCGGCAGTTGCAGGCGGTACGAGACGAAGGAGCATAGGAAGCTCGGGTGCTCTACATGCTGGATGCTGTAGCAACCACATTGCTCCATACGCTGCGATGTATCGAGAGCATTCGTGCCTTGATGGGGAAATGCAAATACGCAATCAGGGGCAGGCTGCCCAAAAATCTATTCCCACGAACTGTTGAACAACCTCTTTCGACATCCCTACACGAGGGTCCATTCGGTGCGGCGCGACCTGCGGGTGAGCCGCCCCACAGCGGCCGGCTACCTGAATCTACTAGTGAACGAGGGATTAGTTGCAAAACGCCGGGCAGGCAGAGAAACCTACTACATCAACAGACCGTTGGTCGAACTGTTCCGGGAATCGGACGACAACCTCATTGGCTGACCAATTCTCACGGCACCGCAATCGGCTGCTGCGCGACAGCACTTGACGCAAGTGGAGTTCAGCCACCGGACTGCCGACTCTCCAGAATGGACCGCGAGCGACGCTTATAGGGGCGGGCTTCGAGGCAGCGGTAGTTCGCACGCTCTGGGCCACACGCGGGCGCCTTCTCGGTTTCCCGGCGGCTTCGACTGACGCTGCGGCGGCCCACCGTCACACCTCGGATTCCAGGTTCTCTCTTCCGTAGCCGGGCGGCATGAGCACGCTGATCGTCTTTGGGCTCACGGAGACTCTCGCTGGCAGGATGCCGGCCACCTCGCCGTCGACCTGGACCCGGACGATTTCGGTGCTGGCGGGCTCGATCCAAACCTCGGTGCCGGTTCTGTGACGAACGCCCGGCCACCACCCAGTCCCGGCTACAACACCTGCCAGGAGGTAACCACAGAAGCGAAGCCTGCCGGTGCCCTTGAAGACTGCAATCTCAAGGCGGCCAGCGAGGAGATTGGCGCCAGGCGTCAGCACCAGCCCCCCGCCGTAGACTCGGCTCTTCGAGACTACGACTAGGCTGGTGGTTCCGGACACGTCGGATTCGGCATCAATCGAGGCGATGCGGAGACACGGAAACGGGCGCATGATTTGGCCGCTGCCCCGAATCCAGAATGCACCGAGTCCCAACCTGTTCTTCAGTTGGGTCGGAGTCCGCGCCGCGATCTCCGCGTCAAGACCCGCCCCACACATCACGACGAAAAAGCGGCTCTCGCCCGACTCGAATTCCACAAGTCCGAGCGAAACCTTTCGCACAGCCAGCGTTGGAAGCGCATCTGTCGCTGCGACCGGGTCGGATGGCAGCCCCACCTCGTTGACCAGCACGTTCGCAGTCCCCCCGGGCAGCACCAGCACGGCTGGGGAATCGTGTCCGGCAAGGCCTTGCGCGACCTCGTTGACCGTTCCGTCGCCGCCTTGAACGACCATCAGGTCGCACCCCTCTCTCGCGGCCGAGCGTGCCAGTTCCGCAGCGTGGTTCGGGGATTGGGTCGGCGCGACATCGACCTCTCCGACGAAACGCTGCAAACGCTGCCGGACGGTGCCGATCATGTCTCTGCCGGTGCCTTCGCCCGAGACCGGATTGAACACGCAGACCGCCCTTCGGAATCGCATGCGAGCCCTATAATAATGGCGATGCCGGCCGACTCCGTTCCGGAGCGCTCGTTCGACGAGGCGCGGGAACGGGCGGAGGTTTTGCGTGCCGAACTGACTAGGCACGAGCGGCTCTACTACGTAGAGGACAGCCCCGAGATCACTGACGCCGCCTTTGACAGGCTGATGCGGGAGCTGCAGGAGCTTGAGCGGCGGCATCCGAGGTTGGTCCGGGCCGACTCTCCGACCCAGCGCGTAGGGGGTGCGCCGCGCGAGGGAGTGGAGAAGGCGGCCCATTCGTCAACTCTTCTCAGCCTCGACAATGCCTTCGACGAGGTCGAACTCCGGGACTTCGATCGCCGGGTGCGGCAGGTGCTCGACGCCGGATCCGCTGAAGTTCGATACGTTGGCGAGCTCAAGTTCGACGGCGTATCCATGGTCGTTCGCTACAGGGACTGGAGTCTCTCGCTCGCCCTGACGCGGGGAGATGGCCACCAAGGTGAGGTCATCACGCCGAACGCCCGCACTATCCGGTCTCTGCCGCTGCGAGTGGACGCGGAGCAGGCGGAGCAGGCCGGCCTTCCCTCGAACTTCGAGGTTCGGGGCGAAGTCGTGATGCCGAAGGCTTCCTTCGCCAAATTGAATTCCGACCGCCTTTCGGCGGGGGAGCCGCTGTTCGCCAACCCGCGGAACGCGGCCGCCGGGTCCCTGAGGATGCTCGATGCCTCGGTCACCGCAAGCCGGCGTCTGGACTTCTTCGCCTACATGCTGCTCTCGGACGGGGCAGACCATTACCAGGCCCACTGGCGGTCTCTTGATGTGCTCCGGGAGCTCGGATTCAAGGTCGATGGCCGGAGCGCCCTCCTCACGGGCATAGCCGAGTTGATCGAGTTCCGGGAGCGCCGAATGCGAGAGCGCGAGGGGTTGCCCTACGAGATCGACGGCTTGGTCTTCAAGGTCGATGACCGCGATCAACGCACCCGTCTGGGCTCGACGGCCAAGGCCCCGCGCTGGGCGGTCGCCTGCAAGCCCTCCGCGGAGCAGGTGGAAACCGTGGTTGAGGACATCGACGTGCAGGTCGGGCGCACGGGCGCTGTCACGCCGCGGGCCCGTCTCAGGCCAGTTCCCGTAGGAGGTGTGACGGTCTCTCGCGCCACGCTGCACAACGCGGACGAGATCGCCCGCTTGGGCCTGCAGATCGGCGACCGGGTTCTGGTCGAGCGCAGCGGCGACGTAATCCCCAAGATCGTGCAGGTCACCGTCCGCGGAAACCCTCGAAGGCCTTTCCACATGCCTTCGGCCTGCCCCGTGTGCGGCTCCCAGGTCTCAAGGCCTGAGGGGGAAGTGATTTCGCGCTGCGTAAACAACAGCTGCAAGGCGCGCCTGAAACAGTCGATTGAGCACTACGCGCACCGGTCCGCGATGAACATCGACGGCATTGGCGAGCGAGTCGTCGAGCAGCTTGTCGACGGAGGTCATGTCAAGGACATCGCCGACCTCTACCGGCTGGACGCAAGGACGCTGTCCGGGCTCGAGAAGGACTCAGCCATCTCCGCCGACACGGCCAGGACCATAGTGGGCGCGATCAGTAGCTCGACGCAAACGGCGGACTGGGGAAGCGTGCTCGATGCGTTGGGCATCAAGGGAGTCGGGCCCGTCACGGCCAGAGCCGTTGCCGCGCACTATTCGAGCCGTGCACTGCTCCATTCCACAACCATCGAGGAGCTCTCTTCCGTCAAGGGTGTCAGTTCCCGAGCGGCCAAACAGATTCTGGACGACCTCTCCGGCCCGGCAGCGGCGAAGGTGCTGGATCGCCTCGGTGAGGCCGGCCTCGCATTTGCAAAACGAGGTTCTGACGACGCCACTCCTGCGTTGGACCGGCCCGGAGCTGACAACCGGCGGTCGACGCGGGCGATCACGAGGTTTGCCCGGGTCATGAACATCGGGGGGCTGGGCGATCTTCTGGCTCGCGAACTAGTCGCCGCCGGACTTGTCGAGGGCCCTGCGGATCTCTTCGACCTGGAGCCGGAGCAGCTGAAAGGGAGGGGAAGTGTCCGGCTTGGCATGAAGTCGGCAAGGAAAATCATCGAGAGCCTGGAGCGCTCCAAGCGCGCTTCCCTCGGCTCACTGCTGTTCGGTCTCGGAATCCGATATGTCGGGGACCGCACCGCGGAACTGCTGGCGTCCCACTTCCGGAGCTTGGACCGGATTGCGGAGGCCTCGGTCGAGCAGCTGGAGGAGGTCGACGAGGTCGGCTCCAGCATTGCCGAGTCCATCCGCGAGTTCTTCGATGCGGACCGCAACAAGCACCTTGTCGAGCGGCTGGAAGAAGCCGGTCTCAACTTCGAAGACGACCGGGACGAGGAGGAGCTGCCGCAGCCGCTGGCCGGTCAGGTCGTGGTGATCACGGGCAAGTTCCAACATGGGACACGCGACCAGGCCACGGTCGTCGTCAAGAGGCTTGGAGGGAAGGCCACCGGCTCAGTGAGCAAGAAGACGGATCTGCTCGTTGCGGGCGAGAAGGCCGGATCGAAGCTTGCAAAGGCCCGGCGGTTGAACATCAGCGTCAGGGATGGGGACTGGCTCGCGAGAAGGTGGCAGGAGGCTGGCGGCGACCCTGCGGAGTGGGGCGGAGCAGAATGAGCCCTGCGGTCGAACTGGTCTTCGTTTGGATTCCGATTGCCGCCTCGATCACGCTGGTCGCCTGGTTCGCCGTGCGCTGCCTGGGAGAAGGTCTTTCCCTCAAGCAGCTGCTCCTCGACCGTCGGTTCATGACGGTCTTCTTCTACACAGGGGCGCTGCTCGCCATCTATCTGTCCACGTTCCGGTTCTTCTACCTCGGGCTCTTCGGGTAGCGGCGGCATGGAAGCGAGCCCCGTGCAACCGGCTCCGCGAAGGTGTGGACCGCGAGGAACTCTCCTGGCCCGATGGCTCAGCGGTACCGGCGGTGGACTGCCAGGAGACGGCCCTGAACCTCGACATCCCCCGCGGGGACGATGATGGGGTCCATTTCCATGTTTGCCGGCTGAAGCCGCACCATCGTGCCCTCCTGGAAGAACCGCTTGAGGGTGGTCTCGGCGCCTTGGACGAGTGCCACCACGATCTCTCCGTTCCGGGCGCGCTTTGTCTTTTCGATCAGCACATAGTCCCCGTCCAGGATGTGGTCCTCGACCATGGACTGGCCGTGGACCTGCAGGGCGAACACGTTGTCGGTGCCGAGGAACTGGGCGAAGGAGAGGCTCTCGGTGTCCTCGTAGGTCTCGAGGGGCTGGCCTGCGGCGATCGCGCCGACGAGAGGCATTCTCAGTGTGTCCGTCTCCTGGCGAACGAAACTCAGCTTCCGGCGGTTGGCGCGAATCTCGTCGTAGTACTTCGGCGTCATTTCCAAAGCCCGGCTCCGGTTGAACCGGCGTTCGATGTATCCCTTCTCCTGGAGGACCTGCAGGTGCTTGTGCACCGTCGCGACGGAAGCGAGATCCATGTTCCGTGCGATCTCCTCAAAGCTCGGGCTGTAGTGGTTCTCCGCGATGAATTCCGCGAGAAAATCCAAGACTTGCTTCTGGCGTTTGGTTAGGGCCATCCGCGACACCTCCCTTTCTTTGCTCTTTATTCTAAGCAAACAGCGCGAGCTGCGCAAGTCGGCTGGATCGATTTCTTGTTCTATTCGCATGTGGCGTCTCCTTATTCGCGTGTCTGCGATAGAATCGGACCTGTGGAGATCGGGCCTATCCAGAAGCAGCTCTTAGTCCACGGCTACGACGGATGGCTGCTGTTCGACCACCATGTGCGCGACCCGATCGCCTACCGCGTGCTCGGCCTCGACGCCGAGTCCCATGTCTCGCGCCGCTGGTACTACTGGATTCCTGCCGAGGGCGAGCCTGCCAAGCTGGTGCATGCGATCGAGGACGAGCGCCTCGACAGCCTCCCCGGGACGAAGAGGATCTACACGAGCTGGCAGTCCCACCGCCGGCACTTGGGAGCGATCCTGGAAGGCTCCCGGCGCGTCGCCATGCAGTATTCGCCCGACTGCATGATCCCCGTCGTCTCGCTGGTTGACGCCGGCACCGTCGACCTGGTCAGGTCCCTGGGCGCGGAGGTCGTCTCATCGGCGGATCTGGTCCAGTACTTCGAGGCGCGCTGGACCGCCTGGCAGCGTGACAGCCACTTTGAGGCGGGCCGCCGCGTCGACGGTGTGCTGTCCGAGGCCTTTCGGCGGATCCGGTCCGACATCGGGACGACCGGACGCTCCAGCGAATACGGCATCGCCCAGTTCATCCTTGAACGCTTTCGCGAGGAGGGCATGGTGACGATGGACAGTCCGATCGTCGCGGTCAATGCGAACAGCGGCGACCCCCACTACGGACCCGATGCGAGCAGCTCCCGCTCCATCGGCGACGGCGACTTTGTCCTGATTGACCTCTGGGCGAAGATCGACGCGCCGGGCTCGGTCTACTACGACATCACGTGGACCGGATATTGCGGCCAGCGCCCCCCAAGCCGCATCCGGGACATCTTCGAGATCGTGGTTGGAGCCCGCGACAAGGCGCTCGCAACCGTCGACGCCGCGCTGCGGTCAGGAAGACAGGTCGCCGGATGTGAAGTGGACGACGTGACGCGGAGGCACATTGCTCGCGCCGGCTACGGGGATGCGTTCGTGCACCGGACCGGCCACTCCATCGGCGAGGAAGTGCACGGCAATGGTGCGAATCTGGACAATCTTGAAATGAGGGACGAGCGCCAGCTCATCCCCCACACGTGCTTCTCCATCGAACCGGGGATCTATCTGGCGGAATTCGGCGTGCGCAGCGAGATCGACTGCTTTGTGGAGCCCGGTCGCGCGCTTGCGACGGGCGCAGTCCAGACCGAGATCGTCAGGATCTAGAGCCGACCGGACCTACTCCGCTCCAGTGTCGACCCACCGGCCCGAGCGGGCCGACTCCAAGGCCGCGTCGCAGACCTTCTGAGTCTGCAGCGCACATCGGAAGTCGGGCTGGGTCGGATTGCCTGACTCGACGCCCGCCACGAAGTCGGCCAGAGCGTTCACGAACGTGTGTTCGTACCCGATGGTCGTCCCCGGCACCCAGTACATGTCCATGTACGGATGCTCGTGATTGCTCACGTGGATCTTGCGCCAGCCTGGCAGATGGTCTTCGACCTTCTTTCCCGACTGCTTCTGCGTGTACTCGAAGAAGTGCAGATGCTCGGGATCCTCGAGGTCGAAGAATACCGAGCCGTCGGCGCCGTTCAACTCCAGCGTGTTGTAGTTCTTGCGCCCGCGAGCGTAGCGGCTGGACTCGAAGGTTCCCATGGACCCGTTGGCGAATTCGGCCAGGAACATGCACGCATCATCGATCCCGACGGGCTGGACCTTGCCGGTGACGGCATGCACGCGCTCCTTCACGAAGGTGCGGGTGCGGGCGACCACGCGTTCAATGGGGCCGTTCAGCCACATCGCGGTGTCGATGGAGTGCGCAAGCAGGTCGCCGGTCACGCCCGATCCCGCCACGTCGATGTCGAGGCGCCAGGTTCCGGGACCGCCCTGGGGCACGTTGGTGCTGATTGTCCAGTCCTGCAGGTAGGTGGCGCGGTAGTGGAAGGGCTGGCCGATGCGCTCCTCGTCCACAATCTGCTTTGCCAGCGAGATTGCCGGCACGCGGCGGTAGTTGTACCAGACCATGTTCGGTACGCCGGCCTTCTCTACGGCCTCGACCATCGCTTCCGCTTCCCTGACGTTCATCGCGAGCGGCTTCTCGCAGCAGAGCATCTTGCCGGCCTCGGCAGCGGCCAGAACAATGTCCAGGTGCAGGTGGTTCGGAGCGCAGACATCCACCAGATCGACGTCATCTGCCGTCGCCACGGCTCGCCAGTCCGTCTCGACCCGTTCGTAGCCCCAGTTGTCCGCAAAGGACTGGACCTTGCCTCTGTCGCGGGCTGCGACGGCCTTGAGGACGGGACGGTGCTCGACCGGGAAGAAGTCATTCAATCGCTTGTATGCATTGGAGTGGGCCCGGCCCATGAAGCCGTAGCCGATCATTCCGATGCGCAGTTCGTTGGCCATGTGGTTGCAATTCCTCGAATCGTTAGCCTAGCGACGGTCAGCCTCAGCCGTCAAGTGAGCGCCGTGTCCTGGTCAACGGCCTTGCGGACCACATGCCGGACGGCCGCGCGGATGGACATGGATACCGCATGGTCGCGCCACGCTTGCGCTGCCCGCCGGAGACCGGCCCTCCCGCGCGGAACGTCCGACTCATCCGTGGTGTTCGGCCGGGTCGGTGGCGGGAGATGGTCCCGCGGGGAGGCGGGCAATCCTCTAGAATGTTCGGAAGCTTCAACCGGACACCCTCGCCGTGCGCGTCCTGGGCCACCGATTCGCAGGAAACTTGCCCGATGACTTTGCCTCCGCCAGACTTCACGTCGGAAGCCGTCCAGTGGACCCGCCAACCAGGGGGCGGGGCCGCGCCGGAGGAGCGATACCCCCATTGCGATCGCGCAGCTGCAGGCGAGCTGCGGCGAAACGAGACATGCGAGCCTGGACGAAGAAAAGGAGGATTCCATGCGGAGTGCATTGATTGTGATTTCCCTGACCCTCGGGCTGGTTGGGCCCGGACTTGCCCAGGAGGCCGAGCTCGATTCAGCCGTTGTTGAGAAGATCGAGGAGCTGGGCGGCAGGGTCATGCGGGTCGCCCAGAATGATCCCGGCGTCGAAGTGTCCTTTCATCTGGGCCGAAACCGCGACGGCTTGCGCCGTCACGATGCCCCGAAGCCCGGCGAGCCCGAACCACCGGCCATTGACGACGGGCTGGCGGCACTGGGCGGCCTTGAATTGGTCTCGCTGCACCTTGGCGGCACCGACGTGACCGATGCCGGCCTGTCACACCTGGCCGGCCTGACGTCGTTGAAGCGCCTTCATCTCGAGAATACTGGGATTACGGACGCCGGCTTGGTTCATCTCGCCGAGCTGGAAGAGCTTCTGTATCTCAACCTGTATCAGACCGAGGTGTCGGATGCGGGCCTGAGCCACCTCCAGGGACTGAAGAACCTCAAGAACCTCTACTTGTGGCAGACAAACGTCACGCCCGAAGGAGCTGCGTCGCTCAAGGAATCCCTTACCGAATGCGACGTGGACCTTGGCTGGCAGGAGCCGGAGGAGGCCGAGGAGCCGGAGGAGGCCGAGGAATCAGCCGACCCCGACGCCTGAGCGCTGGCTCAGGCTGCGCCGCGCCACCGGCCTCCACGCGAGCACCTTGGCGTGGAGAAGGTCGGGCGCGCCGGACCCGCAATCAGTCCGGCTGCGGCGTTGCGGATTCCTCGCCTACGTTTCGCCCCTCGCTCGTGGTCCACGACGTGCCGTTAGCGCATCGTCGCGGCGCACCTCCTCGCTTCCCTGCTGAGGGCGCGCGCCCGACAGGCGTGCCGAAGGCTCATGCCGGTTGGGGTCAGGAAGGGCGTCCGATTTGCCAAACTGAAGCTTGTCACTCCGTTCGCTGGAAATCCTCAATCCCGACGCCAGTGCGGCCAATGCCCGCGTGGGGCTGTTCGACTTTGACGGCACTCTGTCCCTGGTCAGGGCGGGCTGGTTCGACGTCATGGTACCCATGATGGTCGAAGTCCTTGCAGACCTTGGCACCGGCGAGTCCGAGGAGGAGCTGACGGCCATCGTCGAGGAATACGTTGGACAGCTCACCGGGCGCCAGACGATCTACCAGATGATCGAGTTCGCCGATCAGATCCGCCGCAGGGGCGGAGTTCCCAGGGATCCCATGGAGTACAAGCACGACTACCTGGAGCTGCTGATGGTGAGGATTCGGCACCGGAGGGAGGCGTTGCGGGCAGGGAGACTGGATCCCGACGAAATGATGGTGCCCGGCGGACGCCGGCTCCTGGACGCCCTGCGTCAGCGTGGCATGAAGCTCTTTCTCGCCAGCGGCACGGATCAGCCGTTCATGCGGGAGGAGGCCCGTCTGCTGCAGGTCGATTCGTACTTCGAGGGCGGCATTTACGGTGCCCGCGACGACTACCGGAACTTCTCCAAGAAGATCCTCGTCGAGCAGATCATCCGGGAGAGCGATTATCAGGGCGGCGACTTTCTGGGTTTCGGTGACGGATTTGTGGAGGTCGATGTCGTCAAGTCCGTCGGGGGGCACGCCGTAGGGGTTGCGACCGACGAGCCCAACTGTGTCGAGGTCGATCCGGTCAAGCGCCGGCGCCTCGCCGGCGTGGGCGCCGATTGGATAGTGCCCAACTTCAATGCGCACAATGAACTGATGACGGCGATGTTCGGGTCTTGCTGACGGAGCCCGCCGAAGCAGCCTGCGAGGAGATCACAGCTAGATGCAATCGAAGTATCCGGTCTTTGACCGTTCCCGCCTCCGAGTCCGCCCCTTGAGGGAGCGCGAGCACGATATGGATCTCGGCCACCTCCTGGCCGTTGACGAGCAGGTGGAGGAAGCCGACTCTAAGCTGGCTGCGGCACTTGAACTGGTGGCGCCGAGGCTTGCCGCGAGCGGACCGGCCGCAAGGATTCTCATGATGGGAGCCCATGTCATTAAGTCGGGGGTGTCCCGACAGGTCATCGACCTGCTCGAGAGGGGGGCGTTCACGCACGTCGCCATGAACGGCGCCGGAGCGATTCACGACTTCGAACTGGCGCGAATTGGGGCCACGACCGAGAGCGTCGCCCGATACATCCGGACCGGTGAGTTCGGCCTGTGGGACGAGACAGCGATTCTCAACGACTGGGCCGTTGACGGAGCCCGGATCGGCCTGGGCCTGGGCGAGAACTTCGGGCGACGGATCCTCGAGGATAGGCTCCCGCATCGGGACGTCAGCATTCTTGCACGGGCCTACGAGCTAGGCGTTCCGGTGACGGTCCATGTCGGTGTCGGCTACGACATCACCCATGAGCATCCCAATTGCGACGGGGCGGCCTACGGAGCCGGCAGCTACAGGGACTTCCTGATCTACACCAAGTCGGTCGAGAGCTTGGAGGGCGGCATCATGGTGAGCCTTGGATCGGCCATCATGGGACCGGAAGTCTATCTCAAAGCCCTCGCGATGGCCCGCAACGTCGCCCGACAGGAAGGGCGCCCGATCACCGACTTCATGACTGCGGTCTTCGACTTGGTACCGATCCAAGGGGACGTGCACCGAGAGCTCCCCAAGAGCGATCCCGGCTACTACTTCCGGCCGCACAAGACCATTCTGGTGCGGACCGTGGCGGACGGCGGCCAGAGCCTGTACATTCGCGGCGACCACCGCATCACGGTTCCGGCCCTGCGTCGGGCTGTATCGGAGTGCATGAAGGCCCATGCAGGATGACCTGCGACGAGGTGCTCGCGGGCGCCGCGGACGCCCGCATGCTGGTTGTCGGAGACATCTGTCTGGACCGCTGGTGCCGGTACGATCCGTCGTTGGGCGAGCCGTCTGCGGAGACGGGCATCCCTCGGGTCGCGGTCACAGGCACCTCCGTGACGCCTGGCGCGGGAGGAACCGTTGCGGCCAACCTGGCCGCGCTAAACGTGGGCCATGTCGGCGTGCTCGGGGCGGTTGGCGAGGACGGACATGCTCACGAGCTGCGCGAGGCCCTCAGGGCGCGACGGATCGGGATAGGACACCTGGTTTCGACCGACGCCGCAGCGACATTCACGTACACCAAGCTGATCAATGACAGGACAGGGCGGGAGGACTTGCCGCGGGTCGACTTCGTCAACGCGAGGCCCCTGCCTCAAGCTGCCGAGCGACGGCTGGTGAACCGCTTTCTGAGCGTTGCGGACGACTACGATGCGGTGATCGTGGCTGACCAGGCGGAGACCGACCAGGGGGGTGTGGTGACACCGCGGCTTCGGGAGGCAGCCTGCGAACGCGCGCTGGCCCGTCCCGGGCAGATCTTCGTCGCTGACTCGCGCCGCCGGGTCCAGCGCTTCCGCAACGTGATCGCGACTCCGAACGAGTCCGAGGCCGCGTTGGCGTGCATCGAGGAGTTTGGAGAGGCCGACACCTCTTCCTTCGGTAGGCTGCACCGGTTGATCGGCGGCCCCGCCTTGGTCGTTTCGGCGGGGGGAGCGGGAGCCTGGCTTGTCGATGATTGCGGATCGCGTCTTCTGCAGTCCCGTGCCGCGGGCGACGTGGTCGATGTCTGTGGGGCGGGAGACAGTCTGGCGGCCGGCCTCGCCCTGGCGCTCGTTTCAGGAGCGGGGATCGAGTCCGCGCTGCGGTTTGGCATAATCGTGGCGGGAGTTACCGTCACCAAGCCGGGCACGGGGACGGCGAGCCCGCAAGAGGTGCTGGCGGTCGCGGCTTCAGCCGCCGGCGGCAGGTGAGGCATGTCCTTCGCAAGAGACTACAAACAGCAACTTCTGAGAGCATTGGACTCCGTCGACCTCGACAGGGTCGAGGGGCTGATCGATGTTTTTCGCCGGGCTCGAGAAGAGGATCGGCAGATCTTCGTGTTCGGGAACGGCGGCAGCGCGGCCACCGCGAACCACTTCGCCTGCGACATCGTCAAGGGGGCGAGCTACGGCCGGGACAGGCGGTTCCGCATCCTGTCCCTCAGTGAGCAGATCCCGACTATGACGGCATACTCCAACGACGTGGGCTACGAGAGTGTGTTCGTGGAGCCGCTGAGGAATTTCGCCCGGCCGGGGGACGTGGCGATGGGGATCAGCGGCAGCGGCGATTCCGAGAACGTGGTGCAGGCAATCAACTACGCCAACTCGATCGGATGCTACACCGTGGGGTTGAGCGGTATCACTGGCGGCAGGCTGCGCCCCAGCGTCGACCTGAGCCTCCATGTGGGCGACCACCACATGGGACGGGTCGAGGACGCCCATTTCTTCATCTGCCACATGGTCTGCTACCACTTCATGGACACCGAGACGTAGAGGTCCCGGCCCCGGCCCCGTGCCGGGCCCTAGAGGGGAGCCCGACCGATGCGGACGCGGCTGGATCGGCGGTTGCGGTTCGGGTCCGGTCCGGCTCCGTAGTTTCCGCCCCGCTGGCCAATGTTCCGGTCGAACCGCAGGTCGTCCTCGTCGAACTGCAGATCCCCTTCGAGGAGCATCTCAAGGTGCGTTCCGCGGTCGAGCATCGCGTCGGGGCCGCGGGTGAGAAGCACCCTCGCCGTGCCGGCCGCCGCGCCGGCGGCTGCCCCAATGCCCGTCCCAGCGCCCCGCCGCCCAGAGATCGCTCCAGCCAGCACGCCGATCGAGGCACCCGCAGCTGTTGTTCGAGCGATGTCCTCCGCATCCTCGCCCTTCGTGCCCTCCGACTTGATTTCTCCAGACTCGCGGTCAAGACTGTCGGGTGATCGCCCGTCAAGCATGTCAGGGCGTCCGGCGAGACTGCGAATCACCCCATTCGGGAGGATCATTTCGTCGAGCCGGACCATCAGCTTGCCTCGGCCCTTGATCCGGCCGGGGCGCTTGGCGTGCGTCACCGTGCCCGACACATGGGTTCCAGTCGGGATTACAATCCGGCCGTCCTGGACCACCGGGTAGACGGACTCCAGGTAGACTGGATCCCCTGCCTTGGAGTGCTTCGAGCTCACGCTGTTGATCATCACCAGCGGCACGCGGGTTCCCGCTGGAATCGTGACCGTGTCGGTGGCCGGCACGCCTCCCTCTGTTTCGTCGTTGTTCTCCGGCGAGACGGACTCCGCAGAGCCGAATGCCAGAGTGGCCAGCAACAAGCCCGCCGCAGCCGCCGTGATGATGCGATTCATGTCCATGCCCCTGCGCTCTCTGTGATTCCGGCCCCTGGTCGGGAGCGGTTGCCACGCTGTTCTCACTAGATGAAACGATTCTAATGGCCAGCCGGTTTCAATCCCGGGCAGGCCGACCTGTTGCTAGAATGGTTGCGTCCCGGGCTGTGTGAGATGTCATGCCCCTGATTGAAGGCCCGGGAAGAGCCCCCGGCGTATGCCCCTGTACGAATACGAGTGCTTGGAGTGCGGGGAGCGCTTCGAGATCATCCAGAAATTCGCCGACAGCCCGATCAAGGTGCATTCCGAGCATCGCGGCTCGCGGTGCGACGGCGCGGTGCGCAAGCTGCTGGCGGCCCCCGCGTTCCAGTTCAAGGGCACCGGGTGGTATGTGACCGACTACGGTCGGGCCGGCAAGAAGCCGCCTGCCGAGGGCAGCGGCTCCGACGGACAGAAGAAGGGCAAGCAGGACAGCCAGTCCAAGGCCGTCAGGCCGCCGGTCAAGGGAAGCGATTCCGCCGCGGGCGCCGCCGCCTCGTAGCTTTCCCGCAACGTCTCCGTCCTCAGCCGGGCAAGGCGAATGCCTGCAGCGCATCGGTGAATCTGTGACTTAGCTTGTTGCCTCCGCCTGCCGCGATCACCACGAACTGCCGTCCGGATGCCGGTCCGATGTACGTCATTGGGTTGGCGTGCCCGCTTCCCTCGAGCCGCCCCTCCCACAGGACGCGGCCTGAGCCGGTGTCGAACGCCCGGAACCGACGGTCGTTGCTTCCTCCGATGAAGAGCAGTCCTCCAGCGGTGACGATCGGTCCGCCCATGTTGATCGTGCCAGTCGGGGGCACACCCTGCGCCGTCAGCTCCGGAACTTCCCCGAGGGGGACCTGCCAGTCGTAGTCGCCTGTCGCAAGGTCGATGGAGCTGAGCACTCCCCACGGCGGCTGCTGGCATGGCCAGAGCGTCTCCGGATGCCAGAACTTGTTCTGACGGACGTCAATGGCCTTGCGACGGTAGGTCAGGTCCGCGTGCAGTCCCTCGCTCGCGATGATCTCGCGACCCTCGATTCGGCGCGTTCCACCGCGGGCACGGGGCTCCATCACCACGATGTCCGCAAGATTGGTGCCGTTCACATAGAAGCGCCCCGTGGTTGGATCGAAGCACCCGCCGCCCCACTCGCCGCCCCCCTGGTTGCATGGAAAGATGATCACTCCACGCTCGGTCCCCGGATGATACAGGGGCGCGATCTGATAGCGGGATGCGAGCTGCTTTGCCCATGCGGCGTGTTCCGGCGTCACGGTCGAGAGCTCGTCGGGGGTCATGGACTGACGCACAAACGGCGCCGGCTTCGCAGGAATCGGCTGGGTGGCCGCCGGCCTCTCGCCGGGGGCGCAATGCTGGGGCGCAGGGCGCTCC
The DNA here is from genome assembly GCA_028819255.1 of Bryobacterales bacterium. Classification (GTDB taxonomy): domain Bacteria; phylum Acidobacteriota; class Terriglobia; order Bryobacterales; family UBA6623; genus VXMF01. Next base: position 55,094 of record JAPPMB010000002.1, read on the forward strand.
TCGATGTCGAAGACGGGCTCGCCTGTCTCGCGGTGCAGCACGTACAGGAATCCCTGCTTGCTGACCTGGGCCACCAGCGGGACGGTGCGGCCGTCCCTGCGAAGGTCGCAGAGGACCGGCTGGGCGCACAGATCGTAGTCCCAGATGTCGTGATGGGTCGCTTGGAAGTGCCAGCGGTACTCTCCGGAAGAGGCGCTGAGCGCGAGCACGCAATTCGAGTACAGGTTGTCGCCGGCTCGGTCGCCGCCGTAGTAGTCGTACGTCGGGGAGTCGGTCGGCACGTAGAGCAGGCCACGATCCGTATCGGCGGCCAGTGGCGGCCACGCGACGCCGCCTCGCCTGTTGCGCCACGAATCCCCGGCCCAGGTGGCGATCGCGGCCTTGTCGTTGTCGGGGACCTTGTGCCGCGTCCACGCGAGCTTCCCGGAGCGCACGTCGTACGCTCTCAGAGTCGGCGCGTTGCCGCCAATCACGGCAAGGTCCCCAACGATCGCCGGAGGGGATGTGAGCCGCGCGTCGACGTGGACCGTTCCGCCGTCCCCGAATTCCGTGCAAGGCTTGCCGCTTCCCGCGTCCAGCGCAATCAGGCGTCCGTCCAAGGTGCCGTGAAGCAGCCGGCGCTCGGACCCGTTCTGCCACAGGGAGACGCCGCGATTCGCCCAGAGGTTGTACCGCCTGCCGAGGTCGAGGCCCGGATCGAACGTCCAGCGCTCACTGCCGCTCTCGGGATCAAGGGCGAGCACGCGATTGAACGGCGTCGTCACGAACAGCATTCCGGCTGCCATGAGCGGTGTGCACTCGTAGGCGGTGCGGGTCCGGTTCACCGTGCCGTCGCTTACTTCGCCGCAGTGGTGTGTCCATGCGAGCCTGAGACCGGCGACGTTGTCCCTGTTGACTTGGTCGAGCGGGCTGAATCTGGTTCCGCCGGAATCTCCTCCCCACTCGGTCCACTCGCCCTCGGGGCCTGGTCCGGAACAGGACGAATGCGGTCCGAGGGCAGCCGCGATCCCGATGCAATGTCCGAACGAGCGTCTGGTCAGGAGGGTGGCCACGGCGATGCCTCCCGTTGAGCGTTCCGCGGGCAGAGGCTGCGCAGCGAGCCGGCCGATCGGCGGAGGAGCCTCACACTGTATACCTTAGCCGTGCGAAAGGCGGTTGCGGTGTGGAGCCGCTACCAGTCTCATGCTCGTGTGCTGCGGCGGCCGGTCCTGCCGACTGTCGCCTCCGACAGCCTGCTCGGGGCGGGCGCTAGCGGTGGTGCCTGGGCGCGACGAGGGAAAGGAACTCCTCGCGCGTCTTCGGATTGTCGCGGAACGCGCCCATCATCGCGCTCGTGATCGTGGCCGAGTGCTGCTTCTCCACTCCGCGCATCATCATGCAGAGGTGCTGTGCCTCGCAGATCACGCCCACACCTTCCGGATCGATCGCGTTCTGAATCGTCTCTGCAACCTGCTGCGTCAGCCTCTCCTGGATCTGCAGCCGCCGGGCGAAGATGTCCACCAGCCGGGCGGTCTTGCTCAAGCCGATGACCTTCTTTCGGGGAATGTAGGCCACGTGCAGCTTGCCGAAGAACGGCAGCATGTGGTGCTCGCACAGTGAAAAGACCTCGATGTCCTTCACAATGACCATTTCGTCGTATGTGACATCGAAGAGGGCGGACCGCACGACTGCTTCCGGGTCCTGCGAGTAGCCCCGAGTGAGCTCTCGAAGGGCCTTGGCGACTCGTAGCGGTGTGTTCTTGAGCCCGTCCCGATCCGGATCTTCCCCGAGATGTTGCAGGATTCCGTGGACTAGGGGCTGCATCGGTTCCTCGTCCTTCAGCGACTCCTCGATCTCCTCGAGGTAGTCGCCGGTAAGAAGCTGGTTGAGGTCGGTTGCTGGCATGCGGTGTCCTGTACTCGGATGCGTGTCGGCTAGATGCGGAAGCTGTTGCGCGGCGTCTCCTCGAGACGCAGCCCGGCGAGGCGCAGGGCCTGGCCGGGAAAGTGCTTGTGCCAGCCTTCGCGAAGCCAGGCCTCGATGACGACGAGCACGTTCTCGGATGTGGGTACGAGGTCGAGGAACTCCGGCAGCTCCGCGTTGAGATGAGTGTGGTCGATCCGGTCAAGAACCGAGTCCTCGACCCAGCCGTCCATCGAGGCCCGTGGCATGGTCAGTCCCCGGGATGTGTCCGGGTCGCCGGCGACGCTGACCTCCAGGCAGTAGTTGTGGCCGTGTCCGAACGGATTGGCGCACTTGCCGAAAATCTCCCGGTTCCGTTCCTCGGTGAGGCTGGGGGCGAACAGGCGGTGCGACGCTGCAAAGGAATAGCGCTTGGTGAGAGTCGTCATCGGCCCTCCTCCCCGCTGTAGTCCACAAACAGGTCGTCGCTCTCGTGAAGCCGGACCGAATGCAGGGTGCTGCCCATCGCTGCAACCGGCGCGTCCAGACGACGCCAGATGTCCCGGGCAATGTTCTCCGCCGTCGGCACGATCCGGTCGAACGGAGGAACCTCGACGTTGAGGAATCGATGGTCGTACACGTTGAGGACCCGATCGCGAATGATGCCCTTGAGGGCCTTGAGGTCCAGCACCATTCCGTGAACGGGATCGACGTCGCCCCTCAGGGTCACCTCAAGTACGTAGTTGTGGCCGTGCCCGTGCGGCCGGCTCTCCCTCCCGTACAGCCGCTCGTTCTCCTCGGGCGAGAGGCTCGGGTCGGAGCACACATGAGAGGCCGAGAATTCGGCTTTTCGCGTGATCAGCATCGCCTGCGATTTTGCGTTTGCCTCTCTCGGCGGGTAGAGTGGGACTGGAACTTTCAATTATGGCACGCATTGGCAGGGAGCACGTTGTCTATGGCCTCGCGCTGCTGCTTGCCGGACTCATGGTCTACCGCGTACACGGGTACCTGCGCGTGTACGACGTGCAGGCGGGCGACCGGGCCCCCGCCTTCGCACTGGCCGACGAACAGGGTCTGGGCCTGAGCCTGGACGATTTTTCCGGCAAGGTGGTGCTGCTGAATTTCTGGGCGACGTGGTGCCCTCCCTGCGTGCAGGAGATGCCCTCGCTGAACGACACCTACGAGCGGCTGCGGGACGATGGCTTCGTCGTGCTGGGGATCAGCGTCGACGAGGATGGGGACCAGTATTCGAGATTCCTCCGCAACGCCGGGATCACCTTTCCGACGGCCCGGGACCCGGAGCGCACGGCAAGCTCCCGCTACGGGACCTTGAAGTACCCGGAGTCGTACCTGATTTCCCGCGAAGGCAGAGTGCTCCGCAAGTACGTGGGACCCGAGGACTGGAGCCGGCCCGAGGTCGCGAACTACCTGCGGTCCGTACTGTAGGCATGCTCGCGGGGAGAGTGCCGGCGCGAACTACAATGGATGGGAAACCATGGCACTGCGACTGATCCTCCTGCTCGCGCTCACCGTCGGCGGCACGCCGGCACAGCAGAAGACGGTCAGTTCCAGCACGCGCCCGGGTGTCAACGACAATGCCTCCGGGGCACTCGAGGGAACCCGTCCCGAGAAGGTGCTGCAGATCATCAAGGCCAAGGGCACGGTTACCAGCGTCGACCTGGAGAAGAGGACGGTCCAGTTCGCCCTCTCCAAGCGCGGTCCGATCGAGTTGGCGTTCTCGCAGCCGGCCGGCCGGGAGCAGCTCAAGACCGGCAAGAAGGCCGCGAGGAGGCTCGGCAGGACCCGGATCGCGCTTGAGGAACTGCAGGCCGGCAGCAAGGTGCGGGTGCAGTACTACCCTTTGCTGAGCCAGCTCTTGGAAGTGGTCGTCGACTAGCCGGCGGCTGGGGCTTCGTCCGCGAGCTGCTGCGACAGGTAGATCCCCAGACCCATGTCATCGATCATTTGGAGTTGGGACTCCAGCCAGTCGACGTGTTCTTCCTCGTCCTTGAGGACTCGCTCGAACAGTTCGCGGGAAGCGTTGTCGGACGCCGCGACGGAATCCTTGATCGCCGTATTGAGGATCCCTATCGCCTCATACTCAAGCTGCAGGTCGTTGGTGAGCTGCTCCTTGACGTTCTGGCCGACGTTGAGCGGCTGAAGCTCACCCATGCCGGGCACGCCTTCCAGGAACAGAATCCGCTCGATGAACTGCTCCGCATGGCCCATCTCGCCGATCGCCTGCAGTTTGATGAAGGCCCCGAGCTTGGTGTAGCCCCAGTTGTCGCACATCTCCGCGTGGACGATGTACTGGTGGATCGCGGTGAACTCGCCCTTGAGGGCGCGGTTCAGATGCTTGATGACGGTCGAGTCGCCTCGCATGCCTCCATTGTAGGCCATGGATTCGCGCCCGCTGCTAGCCTGTGACAAGCCCGGCGGCCGGCAGCACGGAGGCAACTTCGCTTGGCCAGAGGCTCCGGGCTGGGGTGGCCGCACGCTGCGCGGAGGCCCGCTGCGCCTCCACGGCTGGCGGACGGCGGCCACCTGCTAGAATCGACCAGGCCAATCAGGCCGGAAGGATTCGGAAGTTGCCATGAAGTCTCCCACCAGACGCTCCTTTCTGGGGGCGGCCGCGACCTTGCCGGTCGCCGCCGCCACGTCTCCCCCAGCCAGCGATTCCGGGCCCCACCACTGGGGTGACCTCAAGCTGGCTGTGGCGACCTACTCGCTGCGCAAGTTCAGCCGTTCGGCCGCGATCGGCATCGTCAAGGACTTGGGCGTCAAGTACGTGAACGTCAAGTCGTTCCACATGCCGTACTACCTGTCCGAGGACGACCTGCGGGCGGCGCGGCGGGAGTTCGAGAAGGCCGGGCTCGAAATCGTCGCCGGCGGAAACATCTCCCTCACGAGCGACGACAGCTCCGAGCTCGAGCACTACTTCAAGTACGCCGTCGCGGCGGGCATGCCGATCATGGTTTGCGCGCCGACGCACTCCAACCTGGCCCAGATCGAGAAGCTCGCCATCAAGTACGACCGCAAGATGGCGATCCACAACCACGGCCCGGAGGACAGATTCTACCCGGCCCCGAGCGACGTCATGAAGCGCGTCAAGGACATGGACCCCCGCATGGGTCTCTGCGTCGACGTCGGTCACGCGGTACGGACCGGCGCCGACATCCTCGAGGAGATCGACGGTGCGTGGGACAGGATCTACGACTTCCACGTCAAGGACCTAACGGACTTCAGCAGCAAGGAGAGCCGCGTTGATGTCGGCGACGGCAAGATGCCAATCGCCGCCATCTTCAAGATGCTCAAGAAGCGCAACTACTCCGGGGTCGTGGGTCTCGAGTACGAGGTGGTTGCCGACCATCCGCAACTGGGCATGGCGAAGTCGTTCTCGTACATGCGCGGCGTGCTGGACGGGCAGGCTTCGTAGTGCGCTAGCGCACTCACGAGTGCGAGACTTCAAATTGGCTTTGTGCGATTGGGATTGCTGCTGCCATTCGCTTCACCTTCCCAGGCATCCGGTCGGACTCGCGAGCCTCGCGGATTCGTCTCGTGCGAGACGGGCCGGTAGTGACCGTCCGCTGTGCCAGGTGGATGGGAGGTCGGTCTGCGGGAACGGGACCTCCTTTGGCCGCAACGGAACGTGAGTCCGTCGGCGTAGGCGATTAGAGCAGGCGGCCTGGGCCTAGCAAGGCGGCCCCTTCGATGTCTTGAGCGCTTTGGCGACCAGGGTCGTTGGGTGGCCGCGGCCGACGAGGATTCGGGTGAAAATGTCGCGTTCGGGATTGCTGTTGCCGTCGCGACCGTGCGAGTCGTCGAGGTAGCAGAGTCAGTCCGGACCGTTCCGCAGGAGCCTGATGAAGTGTCGTTGAGTCTGGAACTCAAGGTCGCCGACGAGGGTCATGTCTTCAACCTGCCCCAAGGCCGCTTCCAATCGATGGTCTGGGGGGCAATCGCGTCATGGTCGCCCGATTGGACCTGAGGCCGTTTCAACGGGCTCTTCCGATCCATCCACGTACGTCTCGTCCACTTCGACCGTGCCTGCGAGACGCTCGCGATCGAGCCTCGCCATGGCCGTGCGGAGCCCGTGCATCAGCAGCCATGCCGTGCAACAGGTGCCGAGCCCCACGGCGCGCAGAAGACTGGCCGGGCTTGGTCGGGTCCGGAACCGTCCAGGGCGGGCGAGGACCTCGATGCCACACTCCGGATGCAGGGTTGGCTGTGGCGGGCTGCATGGGCTCATCCGTTGACATCCGGCGCTAGTCCTTGCAAAACAGAAATGGATTTCTGTTTTGCAAGCATGATGCCGAGACAGATCACAGGCGTCTTACGCCGTCGACTCGCCTCTCTACCAGCCGTCGCCCTTGTCGGGCCCCGGCAGAGCGGAAAACAACACTGGCGATATCGTTCGACGCGCAGCATTCTGACATCGGACAGGAATCCGACCGGCTGCGAGTCGACAGCGGCTGGGAGCGACTCTCGCAAGGCACGGGTCTGGTCATATTCGACCAGGCGCAAGCCTCGCCGGAAATCTTCACGCGCCTCCGCGGAGCAATCGACCAAGGCCGAAGCAGCAACAGCGATTTCTGCTGGGATCTGTCTCGCCGTCCCTGATGACCCCTGTTCCCGAGTCCCTAACTGGGAGGCTGCCGCTGGTCGAACCGACTCCGATCGTGGCATCCGAGTTGACGGACCCGACGCGGCTGCGGAGGCACCGGCTCGTCGGGGGATTCGCGGAGGGAGGGATCATCGACGGCGTGCGCATTCTCGTGTGGCAGCTGCACTACCTTGACCTCCTTGTGCAACGCGACCTTCCGATCTGGGGCTTACCGGCCCACACCACAGCGACCAACCGCCTGATCCGGATGCTCGCCGCTGTGCTCGGTCAGGAATGGAACGCCAGCCAGATCGGCCGGACCATGGCGCTCTCGTACCACACGCTCAACCGGTACCCGGCAAGCAGGAGTTCCGCATCTTCCAGTCCGACTGGCAGGGAGTGCGCAGCGCCTGGGACTCCGAGCTCGGCGCCCGGCGCTTCGAGGGCCGCTACGGGACGTGGATCGGCTACCTGCGCCGGCACCGCTGGCGGCTGCTCGCGTTCCTGGGCCACCACCCACACCGCCGAGGCCGTCCACGGACAGCTGGAAGTCCTGCGCCGCAACGCGGGGTGCTGGTTCCGGTCCCAGCGCAGCCTGGAGTGCCGGCTGGCGCTGGCCGTGCGCCATCTGCACCGCGGGCGCTGGAAGGGTCCCGACCGCAGGGTGTGCGCCGCATTGCCCCTCCTGCTGGCCTCGTCCGCCAGCGCCTCGAGCCGGACGCCACCGAACTGCGGCCCGCTGGCCGCGCAGCCCGCCGCGGTCTGCGCTTCCGGATCCTCGGGCGAGGATTCCCGCCGCCGCGGCTCCCCCCTCCGGTGGCTGCTTCGCGACGGCCAGCCCGGTCCCCGCCCTGCCGGGACGGGGACACGACGCTCCAACGCCGGAAATTGAAGTGACGCTGCAGGAAACGCGTGCGCCGGAAGGCACGCTCGCCCCTCCCGGCCCCGCTCCGCAGCGTCCCTGCCTCAGCCGTGGCCCCTGCCGCTCAGCGCTGGCTTCGTTGCCCGTCCTGCCCTCCAGCACCAAGGAACGTACACAACTTTCGTGACAAGTGCCGCGCGGACAGGGGGAAACCATGCGGCCAGCACATCCGCATCAGGCACTGATGGCCATCCTGCTCCGAGGCGAACTGTACTGTGAACTCAAGCAGATTGCTAGGGAATCGTCCTGAGTCCTTCGGACGGAGCAGACCCGCTCCAATTCCAGACACACTTCGACTCGACTAGAACTATGCGCGTAGCAGATTCATGATTGCCAGCCGATCCGCGAACAGCATGACCGGAGCGCTGCAAGTGAAAATGCGAACCGGTCTTCTGGGTCGCATTCACTGCTCCCCGGGCGACTGATCAGGAAGTGCGCGGCAAAGGCAGGGGTTCAGCCGACGGGATCATCGCATTGCCAAGCCCCCTCACCACTTGGGACATGAACCGGGCGTCGTCGAGCCTCAAAGTGATGTTGTTGCGGGGCGGAATCATGAACAGATGCCGCCCCGCTCGTAGGTGTCGCTGAAGCAGGACTGCCGCCGCCTCGATTGCAGCTCGTGGCGTGACGTTCGGTGGCAGCCATGCCGCGATCCAGCATGTCGCTCACCGCAGGTGTTGGAGCACTCGCAACGGGATCGAAAGGCTCTCACGTGCGAAGGTGAATCTCTCGTCTTGGGATCCCAACCCGGCCGGTCGCTGGACCCCGGTCCAAGTCTCGGTCGTTCCAGAACGCGCTGCAGTGGACGATTGATTCGGAGAGCGTGAGTGCTTGCACGACAAACGACTTGCCTCTGACGCGCTGCTCGGTTCCCTCCCCGATTCCTGGTGAGGCCTCGGCGGTGCGTGACCCGAGTTTTCTTAGCAGCGACAGCACCACCGTGGCGGAGGGCCGGTCCTTCGGCTTCGCGGGCTCAAGCATGTAGGAGCGGATCAGCGAGGTCCAATGGGCCTTGAGCAGTTTGTGGGTGCCGAACAACTCGATTGCAATCACCCATCTACCGTGTGCAACGGCGAAGCCAGATTGCCTCGGGAGGGGGCCAAGGTCTGAGAGGTTCTCCACCGCACCACGCCGGTCTGCGTCGCGTTCGTACACTTGGTCGGCGTCCGAGACGGCGGATGTAGGCGACGCTGAGCCCATATTTCTGAGCATTTCCTCCGAGGCGGACCAGGCCCTTCCTTGGTCACTCATGCGGGCACGGACAAACTCATCACGGGGGGCTTGCCTATCGGCATCGACTCGACTTGCTTGCCGTTCAGATTGCGGACGGACTCGGGCGCGAGAACCTAGGTCTCGCATTCTGGAAGCCACGGCATTCTGGTTGAGGGTTCGGATTCGGGGGGGTGTATGCAAGTTTGCCCGCGTGTACTTCCTCGAACGTCCCCATCGCCCCTGTTCGAGGCACGTCACCGGAATTTCCAGCTTGGTCGACTTGGGAACAAGGATCGTGGTGTTGACCGATCGGTTCTGCTTGCCTCCCACCAAGTGTTCGCCCTCGACGATGAGGATGGGAGCCTGCGTGGGGTTGTGGGCCGAGAGCACGGGAACTTCCGCGTTCGGAAGTTCCTCGATCACAAGTCCGGATGAGCTGCCCGTCGAGATCTCGGGAAGGCTGTTTCCTGGGAGATAGATGGGGAAGAACGAGACACCGATGCGGGTGATCGGGGTGCCGACGGCCGCTGTCTCGAGTTGGGGTATGAATGTTCCGACATTCATGATTCACTCCTTTGAGGTTCGAATGAACTGGTTATTGTGCCCTTGATGTTATCACGGGCACAATAAGTAACGCATGATATTGTCAAGAAGTCAACAACAAAGTCGTAGCAAGGGCCCATATTTTCGTCGGGATCGTACTCTAGAGGGGACAAATTCCAGAATCCGCCAAGTTAACGCCCCTTTGGAGCCGCCACGGCAATGACGCATTGCTTGGTCCAGCAGCACCGCACCGCGGCCATGCCCCTTGCTATCGGAGTGCCGGCACGGTCCCGCGCCCAGGCGTGCTCGGTTGCACCGGCAATGCGGTAAGAGCGATCGGAAACCATGCAAGGACGCTCTTCACCCCCCCGTGCCCCCGTGGACGTTCTCACCCGGAACGGCTTTGGCTGGAGGGCGTGACCGTATCCTCGTCGGTGCCTGTGCGATTTGCGCCGGTCTCGGGTAGGGAGGTCCTCAGATTGAGGTCACATTCTGCTAACCGATTCGAGAAAGCGATTGCCTCCTCGGGTGGTGGTCCTCAACGATGTCTGGGCAGCCAAGTTTGCCGGCAAGCTACGACCTCGCGGCTGGCCGGGCCGCCATCTATGTCCGCTTGGCTGTATCTCGCTAGAATAAGCTCGCAATGCGTTCCGGCATCTCCGCCGCGTACGACCCGAGCCAGTTTCCGGCTGTGGCGGTAACGGCGGACGTAGTCCTGTTCACGATTCTCGGAGGCGTACTTCACGTGCTCCTTGTCGAGCGTGGTATTCAGCCCTTCCTTGGCCAGTGGGCCCTACCCGGCGGATTCGTCCGGCCTGACGAGGATGTGCAAGACGCTGCCACCAGGGAGTTAAAAGAGGAGACCGGAATCGGGCACGAAGCCGTTTTCCTAGAGCAGCTCGCCACCTATGGCGATCCCGATAGGGACCCGCGCATGCGCGTGATCACCGTCGCCTACTGGGGGGCGTGTGCCAGCGTTCCGCCCCCGTCTGGCGGGGGTGACGCTGCCCGGGCTGAACTGGTTCCGGTCGCAAGGGTGGCAAAGGGCGGGCTCGGGCTGGCGTTCGATCATGAGCGAATCACCATGGACGGTTTGAAGAGGTTGCGCTCAAAGCTGGAGTACACCGCCGTCGCTGCCAAGTTCTGCCGTCCCGAGTTCACAATCAGCGAGCTCCGCAGGGTGTATGAAGTGGTTTGGAACACGCGGCTCGATCCAGGGAACTTTCAAAGGAAGATGCGCGAAAACCGGGCCTTCAAGCACATAGGAACCCTGCGCTCGAAACCGCGCCGGGACCGTGCGCCCAAACACGAACCTGCCTCCATGGACCTAATGTCGCCTTCTCCGGAATCGGGCGAGGCTGAGGGGGACGCCTTGCGACGGCCGGCTGCGAGCATGGCATACCAGATGCCGATGAATGCGCAGGAGGATCCCAGCCTCGATCCCGTTGGGTCGGGGAAGTCGCTCTTCGACTCGCCGGACAGGAAGGCCATCGGGCAGGTCCGCAGGAGGAGAGCCCGCGCTCCGCTACGCGGGACGGGAGGGCGGCCCGCATCGCTGTGGTCAGTGGCCGATCCCGGGACCAAACTGAATTCGCCCTTTGCGAAGAGACCTTTGCCCGCAGGTGCCGGTCGGCGTCGCCGCAGCTCCCCAAAGCGATGACGATCTTCGCGCTGCTTCAGGCCGCAGAATAGGCTTCGTCGAGCAATTCGACAACATGGAGTACGGGCATCGGATCCAGAAACCTGCGCGCCCCCGCCTTCAACTGCAGCATGCATCCGGGATTGGCGGTGACGATCGTGTCGGCCCGGGTCGATTCCACCATGCGCATCTTGTCCTCAAGCAGGGACATGGAGATGTCCGTGTGCTCGATGTTGTACACGCCCGCGGATCCGCAACAGATTTCACTGAATGGAAGTTCGTGCAGGACGACCCCCGGAATCGCCTGGATCATCTTCCGGGGTGGGATCTGGACCTTCTGGCCGTGCAGCAAGTGGCAGGAATCCTGGTATGTCACGGTTCGCTCCACTCTGCCGAAGTTGGTGTTGAGCTTGATCGAAGCAAGGAACTCGCTGACGTCCCGCATCCTCTCGGCGAACGCGAGTGCCCGCTTGTGCCATTCCGGGTCATGCTCGAAAAGGTCCGGGTACTCCTTGAGGACGGAACCGCATCCGGCGGTGTTCGTGATGATGGCATCGAAGCCGCCGGTTTCAAGGGCGGCGATGTTCCTCCTCGCCTGTTCCCGACCAAGATCGCGAAGGCCCGCATGCACGTGCAGGGCGCCGCAGCATGCCTGGTCGCCCGGCACGGTGACCTCGCAGCCGTTCTTGCGCAGCACGCGCACCGTCGCCTCATTCAACCTGCTGAAGAAGACGTTCTGCATGCACCCGGCCATCAGCGCGACGCGGTATCGCGTTTCGCCCTCTGCTGGGAACACCTTTCCGATGCTGGAGAAGAAGAACGGCGCCTGCGCTTCCGGGGCCAGTCGGGCGATCTCGCCCACACGGCCCAATGCGTCAAGGAACCCGGTCTCGCGCATCATTGCTTCCAGTCCGGTTCGCCGGTAAAGCAGCAGGCCCCATCCGGCTGCCTTGAGCAGGAACGGCCTGCGCAGCACCTGGCTGTATCCCGCCCACCGCAGGAAGCGGTGTACGATCGGCCTGCGTACCGAGGTCTCGATCTGCGCCAGAGCGCCCTCGACCAGGCGGCCGTACTGCACGCCGGACGGGCAGGCCGTCTCGCAGGCGCGGCAGGCAAGGCAAAGCTCGATGTGCTCGATGTAGTCCGCGGAGATGCCCATGCGCCCCTCGGAGACCTCGACCATCTGGTAGATCCGGCCCCGCGGGGAGTCCATCTCGACCCCAAGTTCCCGGTAGGTCGGGCAGGCATTGAGGCACAGGCCGCAATGCACGCACTTGCGAAGATCGGCGTCGTGCGGCGCGTCGACCGGCACTGCAGGCTGTGATTGCATGGAAGTCAGGCGAACCGTTCGACCGGCGCCCGGAAACTCTCATGACGGGGCCGACTTGGCCGCCAACCGCCGCCAACGTGCCGAATCGCACCCGAGCGCGTGTTGCCAAGTATACCGAAGCAGGTCTTGCCGCAAGGCTCATTCACTCAGAGCGAATCGGTCCGTGATCGGAACCACGCAGGCCCGAGCACAGCGTCACTGGTTGATCACAATGGTTAGGTAATGCCTTTGCACCGTCTCGGTTTGACGTGAGAACTGTTGGATATCGACAGACTTCCAGTGAGTATATTCACATGAAAAATGCTGATTAACACACAGAGTTGGAAGCAAGATTCAACAGATATGAATCTCAAAATATCGAGATTTCGTTTGCATCAACGAGCCAATTCTTAGCAATCCAAGCATTGATATCATTAGCACCATCAAAGATATTAGAACACAACAATCGCACGTTGGATCGCAGAAGGTTGTCTATTTGTCTGCTTTGATGGGGCCAGAGTCGGATTCCATGCTCCGCCGGTCGGGCCCGGCCGCCCCGAAGGGCTGGCGCAGGGCCTCTCTGCCGTGCGGCTCCGCTCCGGTGTCTTCAGCAGGTGGGGCGCTACGCCAGGATGTCCTCGTGGACGATCCCGGCCACATCGGTCAGCCGGAAGTCCCGACCGGAGAAGTGGTATGTCAGCTGCTCGTGGTCCATGCCGAGGAGGTACAGCAGCGTTGCGTGAAAGTCGTGGATGTGCATCCGGTTGACGGTTGCGTGGTAGCCGATTTCGTCGGTTGCTCCGTACTGAAAGGCCTTCTTGACGCCCGCTCCTGCCATCCACACTGTGTAGCCGTACGGGTTGTGGTCGCGCCCGTCGCCTCCCTGGCTGACCGGTGTCCGCCCGAACTCGCCGGCCCAGACCACCAGCGTCTCGTCCAGCATTCCGCGCGAACTCAGGTCCTTCAGCAGGCCTGCGATCGGCTTGTCCACTTCCCTCGCGTTGGCATTGTGCCTGTTGAACAGGTCGCTGTGCTGGTCCCACTTGTACGAGTGCGTGCACTGCACGAAGCGCACGTCGCGCTCGCTGAGCCGCCGCGCCAGCAGGCACTGCCAGCCGAAGTCCGCCGTCACCGGATCGTCCAGCCCGTACAGCTTCTTCGTGGCTTCTGACTCCTTCTCCACCTCGAAGGCCTCCGGTGCCTGGATCTGCATCCGGAACGCGAGCTCGAACGACTGGATACGGGCTTCCAGGCGCGGGTCGAACTTGCGCATCTCTGCATGGCGCCGGTTGACATTGCGCAGCATGTCGAGCTCGTAGCGCTGGCGTTCGGGCGACAGTCCCTTGTTCACGAGATACTCGATGGGCTCCCCCTGCACGTCTGACACGTTCAGGCCGGCGTGCCCGATCGGAGTGCCCTGAAACGAACCTGGCAGGAACGCCGACGACCAGTTCTTTGCTCCGCCGTGCGAAAGCGCCGGCTTGATGGTGATGTAGCCCGGAAGGTTTCGGTTCTCCGTGCCGAGGCCGTAGACAACCCACGAACCCAGGCTGGGGCGCGTGAATGTGCTCGATCCGGTGAAAGTCTGCAGCAGCGCCGCGCCGTGGTCCACACCTTCCCCAACCATGGAATGCACGAAGCACATGTCGTCGACGCACCCGCGGACGTTCGGAAAGAGGTCGCTGACGAGGATGCCGCTCTCCCCGCCCGGCCTGAACTTCCAAAGAGGCTTCATCAGGGGTCCGGGCTCTTCGTCGTCGAACGCCAGCGGCCGCTCGATCGGGAGAGGCTTGCCGTGGTTCCGCACGAGGTAGGGCTTGTATTCGAAGGTGTCGATCGAGGAGGGCCCGCCGTGCATGAAGAGGAATATGACTCGCTTGGCACGGGGCCCGAAATGCGGCCTGCGGACCGCCAGGGGGTTGGCGGCGTCGAACCCGACGTCGGCGCCTGCCGCCCGGTTTCCCTCGAAGAGGCTGCCCAGGGCGAGCATGCCGAATCCGCAGGCCGCGTCCCGCAGCATTCCCCTTCGGGTCGCGGGCGCGACTGCGTTCATGTGATTGACCGTCTCTCGGTTGTTCATCGCTCGTCCCCAGATGCCTCCCCGGACTTGGCTGTGCGCGGTCGCCTAGTCCACGTAGATGAAGTCGTTCGAGGCCAGCAGGACCCGGCAGTAGCTCTGCCAGGCATCCTCAGGCGTCGCTCCCTCGAGCCGCGAGGCGAACCCGTCGAGATAGGTCAGCGCCCCGTCGACCTCGGTCGCGTCCGGCTCGCGCGAAAGAATGCTCAGATAGGCTTGTCGAACCCGGTCCGCATCCCCCGGCCCGCCGGCCTCCAGCAGGCGGCCCGCGATGTTGGAGGCGCGCTGATCGACGAATTCGCTGTTCATCATGAACAGCGCCTGCGGAGCCACGTTGGTCACGGCCCGCTTGCCGACCGAGGTCACGGCGTCGCCGAAATCGAACAGATTCAGCAGTGTGGGCAGGTTGGCCCTCCGAAGCGGCAGGTAGACCATCCGTCGCGTGGAGGTGGCGGGGTCGATGCTCAGTCTGTCATTCGAGTTCTCGCGGTCGGTGCCGAAACCCGACTGGAGCGTGCCCCCCATCGCCAGGTCGATGGACCGATCAACGGCCAGCATGCCGTCCCGTATCTCCTCGATGTCGAGCCGCCGCCGGTTGAAGTGTGAGAGCCACTGGTTGGCCGGGTCGGCCTGGGCCGCCGCTTCGGCAGCGACGCTGCTCATTCGGTAGGCGTTCGACAGCATGATCCGGCGGTGCATCCCCTTGACGGACCAGCCGTCCTCCACGAAGCGGGCTGCGAGCCAGTCGAGCAATTCCGGGTGGGTCGGCGGCGAACCGAGCTTGCCGAAGTTGCTGGGCGTTCGGACGATTCCCTCGCCGAAGTGCTTCTGCCAGATGCGATTGACCAACACCCTGGCAGTGAGAGGATTGTCCCGGGATCCGATCCACTTGGCCAGCTCCAGCCTGCCGCTGCCGGTCTTCACCGGCTCCTGGTCGAAACCTGCGATGATCGCCGGGAAGACCTTCGGCGCCAGCTCGCCCTCCGACCCGTAGTCGCCGCGCACGAAAACTCGCTGTTCAACGCTTGCGCCCTCTTCGACGGCGTTTGCCATCGGCGGCTCGGGCATCGCCGCCGCCCGCAGGGTCTTGAGCTCGCTCCTGAGAACCGCCATCACCTCGCGTGTCTCCGGCTTCAGGATGCTGTCTCTTTCCTCGCCCCGGAACGAGAGCGGTCCGTCCTTCGCGCCATACAGGTCGTGGAAGAACCGGTCCCTTCCGGGTTGAAACCTCGGCTTCGGTGGAGGCGGCATGAAACCGTCCTTCAGCTGTGCGATCGCCCCTTTCCGCCAGCGTCGGATCGTGTGGTGCCACTCCCCGAGGACGCTTGAGAACCGGTCCTGGTACGCGGCCGCGACTTGCGACCTCTGGGACGGCATGGCGTCGTGCCATTCGGCAAGCTGGCCTCGCGGCGTGGCTCTGGGCTCGAGGTAGTCGATCCACTTCCCGAGCAGCCTCCGCTCCAGGTTGAGCCTCGATGCGACCTCGGACGGATCGCCGCCGTCCTCGTAGCATTCCCGCGCGGCGAGCATGTAGTCGGCGGTGCGTCCCGCGACCGAGTCGATGTACAGCTCGATCTCGATGTCGGCCGCGTTGTCAAGCTCGATCTGCTTGTTCTTGATGACGCGCTGCTCCGCCACGTAGCGGTCATGCACAGCAGTTGGCACCAGCGGCTTGTAGAGCAGCTTCGAGACGTGTGTGTTCGGGGTGTCGAAGCTTCGCGTTGACGCGAAGATGCCCGCCAGGGAGTAGTAGTCCCTGGTCAGGATGGGATCGAACTTGTGATCGTGACAGCGCGCGCAGGCCACCGTCATCCCGAGCATTGCTTTCGACACGACCTCGATCTGCTCGTCGTAGACGTCGTACAGCATGCGCTTCTTGTCCTGCTGGGCAACTGCTTTCGGCCCCAGCGCGAGAAAGCCCGTGGCGATGATGCCGCGCCGGTTGATTCCGTCGGGGCCGTCCGGCGGGAGCAGGTCCCCGGCGATCTGCTCGACGATGAACTGGTCGTACGGGCGGTCGATGTTGAAGGATTCGACGACGTAGTCGCGGTACCTCCATGCGTACGGATAGCGGTGATCCTCGTCATTGCCGGTCGAGTCCGCGTAGCGCGCCACATCCAGCCAGTGCCGACCCCACCGCTCGCCATAGGCGGGGGAGGAGAGGAGCCTGTCGACGACACGCTCGAAGGCGCTAGGGGAGTGGTCCGCGAGGAATGCGTCGGCTTCCTGCGGGGTAGGGGGCAGCCCCGTCAGGTCGAAAGTCGCACGGCGCAGCCACACGAGCCTCCCCGCAGGAGCTGCAGGCTCCAGTTCGCGCTCCTCGAGTTTCGCCAGCACGAAGCGATCGATCGGAGTTCCTGCCCAGTCCGCATCCCTGACCTCGGGCGGGTCCGGGTCGGCCGCCGGTCGGAACGCCCAGTAGTTCTTCTGTTCTTCGGTGAAGGCGCCCTGCCGGTGCGGAGGGATCATTGCCTCCCTGCGCTCGGCGCCCGGCCAGGGAGCGCCCCGTCTAACCCAGTCGCGCAGGATGTCCAGCTCGTGGTCCGGAAGCTTCCCGCCCGGCGGCATCTTCACGCGGGTCTTGTAGCCCACGATGGCCAGCAGCCGGCTGGAATCGGGATCGTCGACCGAGATCAATGCCGCCTCGTCCCGCGCTTTCAGGAATCCGTCCAGTCCGGAGAGGTCGATGTTGCCGCTCTTGAGTTGCGTGTTGTGGCAGGCGTGGCATCTGGCGGCCAGCAGCGGCCGCACCTCCTGCTCGAAGTGCTCCAGGCCGGCCGCATCCGCCCCGAGTGTCGGCGGAACTCCCAGAAACGCGGCCAGAACTCCGCTTGCGACCAGCCCATAGGATCCGACTGACTTCATCGCCGCCTGCTCACCTTCATTATTGACCATCGCCGAGGTCCGGCGTTCCGGGTCCCATCCGCGTGCGGAGCGCAGCAAGTTCGACTCGGACGGTGCAACCTTTCGGCTCTGCGGGTGTTCTCTAGACAGTGGGCTCGCCTCTGGCGGGTGGAATGACCGACACCAGCGCGTTTGAGAGGTTCGTCCGGAGGTACCAAGACATGGTATTCGGCACTGCCGTTCGGTTGCTCGGAGATCCGAGTGAGGCCGAGGATGTCGCGCAGACTGTGTTCCTGCGTGCGTTCGAGCGGTTTGAGACCCTGCGCTCGAGCCCGGCGGTTGGAGGCTGGCTGAGGACGGTGGCGACCAATCTCTGTCTCAACCACCTCAAGCGGGTCCGGTCCCGCTACCGCCTCTTCAGCCAGCAGCGGCCGGGTGCGGGCGACGCCGGACCGTCATTCGAGGAGTCCCTGGCTTCTCCCAGTTCCCAAGCGGCCGACCTGGAACGCCGCCAGGAGCATGCCCGGCTGGAGCGGGGCATCCGCCAGCTTCCGGACCACCAGCGCGTTCCGCTCGTCCTGTTCCATTTCCAGGATCGAAGCTACGGCGAGATCGCCGCTGTGCTCGGCGTCTCCCTGGCGAAGGTCAAGACCGACATCCACCGAGGCCGATTGGCGCTGCGCCGTCTCATGGAGGCATCCGATGACGCCCGCTGAACTCGAATCGCGCGTCAGCCGTTGGCTGGATCGTCTGCCCGAGCCGGAAGCACCGTCCTCGCTGGTTCCCAGGGTCATGGCAGGGATCGAGCGCATGGCGAACAGGTCCTGGTACCAGCGGCCGTGGCGCTCGTGGCCGATGGTGTTGCGGGCAGCCGGCGCTGCGGCGTTCGCCGCCCTCTTCTGGCTGAGTGTCCAGGGGCTGGCATGGATCGACGGTACCGGAGTGTCCGCACTGATGGGAACGGCACATGCCGTCTGGCGGCTCGTGATCGAGCCGAGCGCAGTCTACCTCGTTGCCTCGGCCGCCGTGATGGGTGCAGTTTGCGCCCTTTATTGCGCGGCAATCTCGCGCGTCCTCTTGGAAAGGAGTCCGGAATGATGAACCCAAGACACCCCCTGCTGTTGGCGCTGGCGGCCCTCATGGCTGCTTGGCCTGTCGCCTCGCTGGCCCAGGCCCCATCCGACGTGCCCGCGGAAGAGCAGGCGCCCGAGACACCCGAGAACCCAGGCCAGCCGGACGAGTCCGGAGTCGAGCCGGAACAGAGGATGGCCGTCGGCGAGGTCGTTCGGTTCGGTTCCGACTACACGTTGGCCGAAGGCGAACTCGCCAGCGAGGTCACGGTGATCGGCGGCGACCTTGTGATCGAGGGCGCCGTCAACCGCGACGTCGCGGTGATCGGGGGCTCTGCGCGTCTCGCCGGGACGGCCGAAATCGGCGGCGATCTGGCGGTGATCGGTGGGCCGTTGACGGTCGAGGACGGAGCCGTCATAGCTGGTGATTTCGCGGTGATCGGCGGAAGAATCGAGGCGCCTCCCGATTTCGCTCCCGGCGGCGACCATGTGGAGATCAACCCGTTCGGCGTCAGCCGTGCGCTCGAGGCGATCCTGGCCTGGCTCCGGGGCGGATTTCTCCTGGGACGGCCGATCGTCCCAACGCTGTTGTGGACATGGGGTGTTGTACTCGTCTTCGCTCTCGTCTACCTGGCCATCAACCTCGTCTGCGAACGTCCCGTCAGGAAGTGTGTCGAGACCCTGTCCGAGAAGCCGCTGACCACGTTTCTGGTGGGGGTCCTGGTGCTGCTGCTGATCGGCCCGGTCACCGGGTTGCTCATGGTCTCGATCATCGGTCTCCCCGTCGTGCCGCTTCTCTGGCTTACGTTCCTGCTGCTCGGGCTATTCGGGAAGGCGGGCGTGTTTCGCTGGCTCGGCGCAATGATCCTCCCCGAGGACGCCGACGGGGGGCGGCTGATCGCCGCTCGTTCGCTCGGGATCGGGATCGCCGCCGTCTGCCTGTTCTACATGGTCCCGGTGCTGGGCTTTTCGGTCTGGACGGCGGCGGGCGTGTTCGGTCTCGGTGCCGCGGTCTCCACCGTGCATGCGGGATTGAGGCGCGAGCATCCGGCGCTCTCCGTTCCGGCCTCGGACCGCGCCCCCGGACCGGGGCCGGACGACCAGCCGGCGGACGTCTCGGCCGAACCCACCGCCGAACCGACGGGTCTGACAGCACACCCTCGGGCCGGCTTCGGCAGGCGTTTGGGAGCGCTTCTGCTCGACGCGATGCTGCTGTTGGTGACCGCCGTGCTTCTCGACCTTGACGGCGCCCCCTTCTTTCTGCTGGTCCTGGCCTACTCGGTTGTCCTTTGGGGCTGGAAGACCACCACGATCGGAGGCATCATCTGCCACTTGCGGGTCGTGCGCGTTGACGGCGCGCCGCTGACGCTCTCCGATTCGCTGGTCCGCGGGCTTTCGTGCATCGTCTCGGCGCTGCCTGCGGGGCTCGGCTGGTTCTGGATCCTCTGGGATCCGGGGAAGCAGGCCTGGCATGACAGGATTGCCGGAACCTGCGTGGTGCAGGTCCCGCCCAGCCTGCCGCTGCCGTAGGGGCCGGCGCTTGTCAGGGCGCCGGAGTCAGCAGCCCTCGGACGATTGCCCATCCGAACCGGCGCAGGCCGACGGCTGGGTCGACGCCGTCCTGAAAGCGCTCCGCGCTCCGGCGCAGCCGATCGACGACATCGGGATGCTTCGCCGAGAGGTCCTGGGTCTCGCCGGGGTCAAGATCGATTCGGTACAGGAGGGAGGGGTTGAGGGCTCGACGCCTGCGGGGGCGGCCCCTCCTGTCCACCACTCGTTCGCGCAGGTGCAGTTTCCATGGCCCGGAACGGACTGCGCTCACCTTCTTGCGACTGCTGAACACCAGGTCGCGCGGCCGCGGCTTCTCGCCGTCCCGCAGCATGGGCAGGATGTCGATGCCGTCGAACGTGCGGCCCGGGGGGAGATCCGCTCCGGCCAGCGAGCTGACTGTGGGGAAGAGATCCATGAGCGTGGCCGGGGCCGATCTGGATTCGCCGGCGGGCAGCCGGCCGCGAGCGCGGACGATGAGAGGGATCCGCAGTCCTCCCTCCCAGGTCATGCCCTTGAAGCCCCGCAGGCCGCCGGTGGAACCCCCGGGGGTGGACTCGTCGCCGATCCAGGGGCCGTTGTCACTGGTGAAGAACACGACCGTGTTTCCGTCCATTTCAAGATCGGAGACCACCGAGAGCAGATGGCCGACGCTGGCGTCGAGCTCCTCAACGGCATCGCCGTAGGGACCGTGTCTTGAGCGCCCGGTGAATTCCGCAGACGCCGCCAGAGGGATGTGCGGCATCGTGTAGGCGAGGTACAGGAAGAAGGGCCGGCCCTGGGTCCGCCTGAGGAAATCGATCGCCCGCCGGGTGTATCTCCGCGTCAGAAGCGCCTGGCCGGCTGGGGACTCCACCGATTGCGAGCCGTCGAAGAGCTCGAGACGCGGCCACTGGAGCCTGCGCAGCCAAACCATGTTGTTGCTGTACAGCACTCCGAAGAACTCGTCGAATCCGTGGCGGTCCGGCCGGAACGGCTTCCGGCCGCCCAGATGCCACTTCCCGATGCATGCCGTCGCGTATCCCGCGGCCCGCAGGTGCTCGGCCAGCGTGACTTCCGAGTCGGGAAGCCCCTGGGTCTCCTTGGGAATGAGCACGCGGGTGATTCCCGTTCGCAGCGGATGGCGGCCGGTCAGCAGTGCCGCCCGCGCAGGTGAGCAGGTCGGAGCCGGCGTGTAGAACTGCGTCAGTCGCACACCCTCCGACGCCATCCGGTCGAGCGCAGGCGTCCGGATCGCCTGGCCCCCGTAGCAGCCGAGGTCGCCGATCCCCAGGTCGTCCGCGACGATGACCACGAAGCTCGGACGATCGCCCGCGGCCGCGTCGAGGGCCGTCGGGAAGGCCCACGCGGCCAGCAGCCACCAAAGCCCCAGCCGCCGCGCACCTCCCCCCGGGAAACGCGGGCCCGCCCGCGCCGGCCGGTTCATTTCCTGAGGTCGCGGAATCGCCTTGCCTTCGCCTGCCAGCGGGGCAGGCTGTCGAACGGCACGCCGCGGACCGTGACACGCACTCCGAAGGCACTGCGCACGTCTTCGGCGATCGCCCGACACTCGGCGGCAGTCGCTTCCGCCTCGACCACCACCTCGTCCATCTCGCCGTCGCGCGCGACCGTGATGCGGAACTCTGCCCTGCCCGCGACGCGCCGAACGGCCCCTTCGATCCCCGACGGGTGAAGGTTGACGCCGCGAACGAGCATCATCTCGTCGATCCGGCCCAGGACGCCGCCCCTGAGGAGCAACCCTTCGTCTGTACGCACCGGCCGAACCAGATCGCCCGTGCGGTAGCGGATGATGGGGCAGCCCCAGCGGCCGAGGTTGGTGAGGACCAGCTCGCCGGCCCGCCCGTTGCAGACCGGCCGGTCATTGCCCACCTCCAGCACCTCGGCGACGAATTCCCTCTCGTTGACGTACACGCCGGCGCCGTCGGGGCAGGGGATTCCGTAGGCCCCGACCTCACTGGCTCCCGCGTGATCGAACACTGCCGCACCCCAGGCGTCCTCGATGCGCCGTCGCACGTCGGGCAGGCTGCCCCCGGGCTCCCCGGCCAGGATCGCGCGGCGGATTGGGGAGGATGCGGTGTCGATCCCTTCCCGTTCGGCGATCTCCGCCATGTGCAGCGCGTAGGTCGGGGTGCTGAAGAGGACTGTGCAGCCAGTTTCGAGAAGCAACCGGAGCCGACGACCCGTTGTTGCTCCGCCGCCCGGTACCGCGAGGAGGCGCCGCCGCGTGACGGCGTCAAAGGCAGACCAGAAGCCGATGAACGGCGCGAAGGAGAAGGCGAAGAAGGCGCGGTCGCCCCGCCGGACACCGCAGGCGTCGAGCACGACATCCCAGCAGTCGCACCACCAGTCCCAGCTCCGGGCGGTGTCGAGCACAATCAGGGGATTTCCCATCGTGCCGGATGTCTGGTGGTACCTGACGTAGGCGTCGACCGGGTACGTCAGGTTGGTGCCGAACGGCGGATGCTCGCGCATGTCGGCGGAAAGCTGCTGGTTCGAGGTGAGCGGCAGTCGGCGGAATTCTTCCGCGCTGCGGGGCAGGGCGGCGCCGGCAAGGCGCGCCTGCCAGAACGGATTGCTCCGCAGGACGGCAGGCAGCATCTCGCTCAGCCGGGCGAGCTGGTCCCAGCGGTCGAGGGTGGCAAGCCCCGGCGGGCAACTGGTCTCGATCGCCGGCATCAGGGCAAGAGGCGCACCGCCTGGGCCGTGGCGAAGCATGTCGCGAACGCGAAAGCGAGCGGCATCAGTGCGCCCAGTGTCGTCCATCTCGGGCTTCGCGTCTCCTTCCAGATGGTGAGGATGGTCGTAGCGCAGGGGTTGTGCAGCAGCGAGAACAGCATCAGATTGACGGCCGTCAGCAGCGTCCAGCCATGCTGGTCGATCAGCACCACACGAATCTCATCGTACGTCGCTACATCGATCATCATACTGCCCCCGAGGTAGCACATGAGCATGGTCGGCACGACAATCTCGTTCGCGGGTATGGCGATGACGTACGCCAGCAGGATCACCCCGTCGAGCCCGATTGCCGCTCCGAGAGGATCCAGCCAGCCGATCGCCAGCGAGGCCAGACTGCGTTCTCCGTAGGTGACGTTGGCCAGAATCCAGATGACGGCGCCGGCCGGGGCTGCCGTGAGCATCGCGCGGCCGAGCACGAAAACAGTCCGGTCGATCAGCGAGGTGTAGAGGATGCGCAGCACGCTGGGCCTGCGGTACGGCGGGAGTTCCAGCGTGAACGCGGACGCCTCGCCGGACAGGACGCTGCGGGACAGCGCCCACGAGACCGCCAGCGTGAAGCCGATTCCCAGCACCACCACGCAGACCACGGCGCCGGCAGCCGCCACGGAGGCAACGGCGGGCGGAAAGGACGCTGCGACGAAGATGACCGCCAGCATGATCAGCGTCGGGAAACGGCCGTTGCAGGGAACGAAGTTGTTCGTCAGTATGGCCAGGAGCCGCTCGCGCGGGGAGTCGATGATGCGGGTCGACGTGACGCCCGCGGCGTTGCAGCCGAATCCCATGGCCATGGTCAGGGCCTGCTTGCCGTGGGCGCCCGCCCTGCGGAAGAGCCAATCGAGGTTGAAGGCGACGCGCGGAAGGTAGCCCAGGTCCTCCAGGATCGTGAAGACAGGAAAGAAGATCGCCATCGGCGGCAGCATCACGCTGACCACCCAGGCGAGCCCGCGAAACATGCCGTGCCAGAGCAGCCCCGTAATCCACAGGGGCACCCCCAGGCTGTCAAACCACCCCGCCGCCGCGGCCTCGACGGTGAAGAGCGCGTTGGCGAGCATCTGTGACGGGACGTTGGCCCCGAGGATCGTGATCCAGAACACCAGCGCCAAGAGGAGCAGCATGATGGGAAGGCCGAGGCTCCTCGACGTCACCAGACGATCGACGCGCTGGTCGAAGTCCCACTTCCGCTTGCCGGTCTCGCGCACCGAGCGCGACGCGACCTGCTGGGCGCTCTCGTAGAGCGCGCCGACCATGCGGTCGCGAAAGTCGCCGCCGATCTCGCGGCGAAGACTGTCGCTGCGCTCCAGAATCGCTTCAGGGCTGGTCGGCATGGCGGCGCTACTGGGCTCCGGCGATGGCCGTGATGCGACTCGATCGCTGCGGTGCGGACGCATGCTGGCTGCCGGCCAGGTCGGCCAGCTCCCCGGAGAGGAGCGCTTCACGCACCTTGTGGTCGCCGTCAAGCAGGCGCAGGGCAACCCACCGGGCGTTGGCGAGCCCGGGCACGAGGTCCTCGATGAGCGGCACGAGTCCGGAAATGGCCTCGCTCACTCCGGCGGGCGTCTCGATGCGGAGGGGGGATGTCCGGATTTCGCCGCCGATCACGGCGGCGACGGTCGAGACGAGCTCCGCCATGCCCTGCTTGCTGCGGGCCACAGTCGGAACGGCCGGAACACCGAGGTCGCGGGAAAGGCTTCGGACGTCGATCTCGAGGCCCTTGCGCTCCGCCTCATCCATGAGGTTGACGCAGACCACCGCCTTGTCGGTGATCTCAAGCACCTGGAGGACCAGGTTCAGATTGCGTTCGAGGGCGGTCGCATCAGTCACGATCACGGTGCAGTCAGGCTGGCCGAAGAGCAGAAAGTTGCGGGCGATTTCCTCGTCCTGGGACGCCGACAGCAGCGAGTAGGTGCCGGGCAGGTCCACCAGCTTGTATCGCCTGCTCTTGTAGCCGAAGGCCCCCTCGGCGCGCGTGACCGTCTTGCCGGTCCAGTTGCCGACATGCTGGCGCAGACCGGTCAGGGCATTGAACACCGAGGACTTTCCAGTGTTCGGATTGCCGGCCAGCGCGACGACGTGGTCGTAGCTCTCGACATCGATTCCCATCCTTGCCAGCTGGTCGTGGGCCGGGCAGCCGTTGCAGACGTTGGCGCTCAACGTGAGACCTCCATTCTCGCCGCGGACTCGCGAGGGCGGACCCAGACGTGCTCGGCCTGCTCTCTGCGCAGGGCGATCGTCGTGCCGCGAACACGGAACGCCCGCGGATCGCCGAAGGTGTTGTCGAGGACAACCTGGACGCTCGCGCCCGGCGTCAGACCCAGGTCGAGCAGGCGACGGCGTGAGAAGCCGGTGCATTCCGGGCCCATCCCGATAATCTCCCCGGAGTCTCCCTGCCGCATGTCCGAGAGCCTTGCCGCGTCCGCCGGATAAAGGTCATCCCGACGGGCCGATGAGACGTGGATGTTGATGGCCAGCGCCCTGTCGATCACGCACTCGGCGTCCTCGACCTGCATTCGAAGGCTTGCGTCGTGCGCCTCGACGACGCGCACGACCTGGGAGGGACGCAGGCCGGCGGCGAGAATCCTGCGGAACACCGCGTCCGGCTCGTCTTCGATGTGGGCGATGCGTCCGGGCATGTCAACCGGCCAGTCGTTGAGACAGACTGCGTTGAGAGACGCCACGCGCCCGTCGGCACTTGGTATGGGATCCCCGTGAGGGTCGTGCTGCGGATGGCCGAGATGGGCGTCGAGCCGGGCGACCTGCGACACCGTCAGGCTGTGCTCGGCACGTTCCGCGGCCTGGTGCAGGCGTCCGATGGGCATGTTCGCGTCGTCGGCCAGATGCCGCTCCCACAGGCGATGGGCGCGGACGACCTGCAGAGCGCGGCGTTCACCCGCGGGAGTCAGCTCGATGCCGGCGGCCCCGCACTGGATCCATCCGGCAGTTTCCAGGCGCGTCGCCAGGTGCAGGACGGTCGAGGGTGACAGCCGGAGGCTGCCCGCGAGGGACTCGAGACTGGCGGGCCCGGAGCGCTGCCGCCAGGCAAGGATGTGCTTGAGCGCGTCCTCGGACCGGGTCCGGTCGCGATGGGACCGGAATCGGTTCCACAGGGCGAGCAGCCCCGCCTTGGGAACAAAGAGGATCGCGGCCGTCAGGATCGCGGCCAGGAGGATGCCCCAGACGGTCATGACTCGTCGTTTCCTGCTGCGCGGACCCGGATGGCGGCCGCAAGGCGCCGGCCGAATGCATGCACCTTGGTGCCATCGTCCACCCGCAGCATGAGAGGTCCGTCGAACGGGCCGCGCTCGATCAGGTGGATGCGGGTCTCGGGCTTGACGCCGATGCTGGACAGGTACTGCAGCATCTCCGAGTCGTGATCCGACACGCGCGAAACGATGGCCTTGGTGCCAGGCTCCATGTTCACCAGGCTGCTGTCGGACCGCTTGGGGATCGTGCCGTCGCGGTGGGGAATCGGGTGCCCGTGGGGATCGAACTCCGGATCGCCAAGAACCTTCGCGATGCGGTCCTCGAACGTCTCCGAGATCGCGTGCTCGAGACGCTCCGCCTCAGCGTGAACCTCGTCCCAGCCGTAGCCCAGCACCGTGTGGAGAAAGAGCTCGATGAGACGGTGATGTCGGATCATCTCCAGCGCCCGGGCGCGTCCATGCCCGGTCAGTCGGGCCCCGTGGTGTTTCTGGTAGTCGATCCAGGGCGGAGTGGCTTCCGAGAGCTTCTTGAGCATTCCCGTCACGGACGCAGGGGCCACCTTGAGCTTCTCGGCCAGTGCGGCCGTGGTGGCCCTGTGGTCTCCCCCGGCTATCTGGAAGATCGCCTTCAGATAGTTATCGACTGCTTCGCTAGCCATATTTAGGCTTGCCTAAATATAGATTATGGCGGTGCCAAATCCCTGTCAAGCTCGTACGGATGGATGCCCGCTCCTCCGCCGGCGCTCCAGGGTCCCGGCGGACCCGCGCCGACTCCCGCCTCTGCGGCCCGTCACGGAGCCGGGTGGCCGAATCCCGGCCGGCCCAAGGCGCTAAGCTCGCCGCAACAGGATCGTGTCCCGACACACGTTGTTGGCCTGAGTGTCGGTCTGTCCCGCGCGATTGCGTTGCAGACAGCGGCGTCACAGATGATTGCCCTCTGCGTTGCCGCCGATTTCGAAGAGCCGCGGCCGGAGCACTGTCAGTAGGGCTTCTGTCCTCAATGAATGCGCTGACGGGCCATCTTCCTGGCAAACCTGCATCCCCGAGCGGCGGTCGAGGCACAAGGTGCTCGCATGGGAGCCCATCGTGATGGACCCGAAGTCGAGGTTGCACTCAGTGCCCGGATCAGTCCACCAGGGCGAATGCCCGCCGGAGCGCCTGGCCCGAGATCCTACTGGCTTCCTCGTCTTCCATTTCGCTGAGGTCGCGGGAAAACGGTTCGGCGCGGACCGGCCCGTCGAACCCGATTTCGACAAGCGCTTCGAGAAACTCCCGGACGTTGATCACGCCCGTAGCCAGGGGCAGTTCGCGTTGGTTGTCGTACTGTTGCTCGCGCTCGATGCCGAGAGGAGCGTCATTGAGGTCGGCCGACACGACCTCGCCGCTGGAGAGCGTCCTGATGTCCTCGCCGGTTTCCTGGGAGGTCCACCAGTGCCAGGAGTCCAATACGAATCCCACGTTTGGGGAGCCGATTTCGGCGATCAACTCCTTCGTCTCGGCCATGGTGTGGACGAACGAGTGTCTCTGCGCCGTCCAGTTCCGCTTGGTGCCGACATACTCCAGCCCGAGGCGCATTCCGTGGTCCGCCAGCACTTCAGCCACTCTTCGAAGGCGTCCGGCCGTCCGCCTGAAGTTCTGCAGATAGGTGAGCGTGTCGTGGGCTGGAGAGAGCCACGTTCCGACCCGGTCGACGCCGGCCTTGTGCAGAATGTCTACGCTGGCGGGCAAGGACGCGAGCCCTTCCTCGAACTCGGCATCGTCCGCGCGGAACTGGACCGGCAGACCCGCTGCAGCCCATTTCAGGCGGTGCTTCCGCAGAGCGTCCAGGTGCCGCTCCACTCCGTCCCTGAGCAAGTCGCCCGGGAACGGCTGCACCGACTCGAAGCCGTGACGCGCCGCCATCTCGATGGACTGGGCCTGATCCGCCCGCACTCCCAGGCTGCCGGGCACGAAGGCCGTGTAGAACTCTCGCCTTCCGGTGGCGGCCGAGGAAAGCGTCGCACCCGCGACGGCGGCCGCAGACGCCAGGAAAGTTCTGCGGCCGGGAAGGGGTCTCTGGTTTGGGGAAGGCGTGGCCATGCAACTGATCTTAGACGCTTTCTCTCGACCTCCGGAGCGTTGCTGCGGGAAGCAGGCGCCTGAAGACCAAGCTGCCTCGGCCTCTGCGAACGGACCGGCTCGACACCAAACACCGAGGTGTTCAACCGTCCCGCCTCGGCAGCGGCAAGTTAGAATAAGAGCGCTTTGGATCTCCTGACGAACCGTTCACGGCGCACCTCTGACCACAGGCAGTGGAGGATTGCGGCGGGTGCGGGAGCAGGGCTCCTCCTCAGCCTCTTCCTGGCCTCCGCGGCATTCGCCGACGAGGCTCCTCTTTTCGGCGAGCACATCCGGCCTATCCTCGAGTCGCGCTGCACCACGTGCCATGGCCCGGACCGCGGACAGGCGGACCTTTCGCTGGTCAGCCTCGAGTCGATCGTTCAAGGCGGCAAGACCGGCCCGGCGATCGTGCCGGGCGACCCCGCTGCCAGTCTCCTCCTGGCCAAGGTTTCCGGCAATGAGCCCGTAATGCCCCCGGTCGGAGAACCGCTTTCGGAATCGGAGGTCGACCTGGTGCGACGCTGGATCGCGGCGGGGGCGCCAGCCGGCAGTCCCGGAGAGGGCGGCGGGGATTCCGCCGTGTGGTGGTCGTTTCGGCCGGTGTCCCGGCCGGCCCTGCCTGAGGCCCGCGACGGATGGGCCAGGAACGAGGTCGACCTATTCGTCGCAGCCAAACTGGCTGAAGAGGGGTTGCGGCCTTCCCGCGAGGCCGACCGAACCACGCTTGTGCGGCGGTTGACCTACAACCTCCACGGCCTGCCTCCGGACCCAGCAATGGTCAGCGCGTTCCTGTCCGATTCATCCCCGGAGGCCTACGAGCGGCTCGTGGACCAGCTCCTCGCATCACCCCGCTACGGAGAGCGCTGGGGCCGGCACTGGCTCGATGTCGTGCATTACGGGGAGTCCCACGGCTATGACAAGGACAAGGCCCGGCGCCACTCGTGGCCCTATCGCGACTATGTGATCCGCAGCTTCAACCAGGACAAGCCGTATGGCCGGTTCGTTCAGGAGCAGCTTGCTGGAGACTTCCTCTGGCCGGACTCCGCCGAGGCGCTGATCGCGACGGGATTCGTGGCTGCCGGACCGTGGGACTACGTGGGTCACGCGGAATTGCGGGAGGGCACAAAGGACAAGAAGCTTGCGCGCCTGCTCGACCGCGACGACATGGTGGCGGCGACGATGTCCACGTTCAACAGCCTTACGGTGCACTGTGCCCGCTGCCACGACCACAAGTTTGACCCCATCCGGCAGGCCGACTACTATGCCCTCCAGGCCGTATTCGCAGGAGTCGACCGGGCCGAGCAGCCTTTCTTTGAGGACTCCGATCTCCACCTGCGAGGGCGTGACCTCTGGTTCCGAATCGGCAAGGTCGAGGATGCGTTGCGACCGTACGTTCGGATGCTGGCCGAGTCCAAAAGCCCGGAGATCGACGAGATCGACCGGGAGAAGGCCGAGCTGTCCGAGGAGAGCAAGATCCTTCTGCCGAAGGTCGGCGAGGTCGACACGCCTGAGACGATCGCCCGCCGCATGGAGATCGGCAAGCGCCTCAAGCAGCTTGACGCCCAGCGCAAGGATCTTGCGATCGCGCGGATGGAGGGCGGAACACGAGCCGAATACCAGCGGCTCGTCGATCACCTCGCCAACCTGGAAGCGGAATTCAAGGCCCTGCCCGACCCGCAGTATGTCTACAGCGCGGCAAGCTACTTCAGGACTCACGGGACATTCACGCCCGCGTGGGAACCCAGGCCGGTCTACGTGCTCGACAAGGGCAGCGTGGAAGCCCCGGGCGAACCGGCCCGACCGGGCTCGGTCGGAGCCGTGCCGGGCGGCCCCGCCCGCTTCCAGCTGCCTCCCGAAGGCAGGGAGGGGGCGGCGCGGGCCGCACTTGCGGACTGGCTCGCAAATCCTGCAAACCCGCTCACCTGGAGGTCGGTCGTCAACCGCGTCTGGCACTACCACTTCGGGCGCGGACTGGTTGAGACGCCGAACGATTTCGGGCGCATGGGGGCAAGGCCGACCCATCCCGAGCTTCTCGACTGGCTGGCTCTCCGGTTCCGGGACGGCGGCGGCTCCCTGAAGCAGCTGCACCGCATGATCCTCCTGAGCGCGACCTATCGCCAGTCGTCCGCGCCGAACCCCGAGCTGGTCGGACTCGACAGCGGAAACCGGTATCTCTGGCGCATGAACCGGATCCGGCTCGACGCGGAGGCCGTGCGCGACGCCGTCCTGTGGGTCGGCGGTCAGCTCGACTACACGATGGGCGGACCTCCTGCTGAGCATTTCGTGTTCAAGGACGATCACTCGCCGATCTACGATTACGCGAGCTTCGACTTCGCCAGTCCCGCGGCGCGCAGACGCAGCGTCTACCGCTTTCTGGTGCGCAGCGCGCAGGACCCCTTCATGGAGAGCTTGGACTGTGCGGACCCTTCACTTCTGGTGCCCAGGCGCAGCAGCACGCTCACCGCCATCCAGGCGCTGGCACTGCTGAACGACCCGCTGATCGTCGAGCAGACCCGGCGCTTCGCCGAACGTCTCAGGGCGGAGGCGGTCAACCTCGAAGACCGGATAGGCCGCGGATTCCAGCTGGCGGTGGGCCGCGCAGCCTCCCCTGACGAGGTTCGGGCTCTCGTGGCGCACGCGGGCAGACACGGGCTGGAGAACGCCACGCGTCTCTTGCTCAACAGCAATGAATTCATCTTCGTGGACTAGGAGTTATGACGGAGCAAGCAGCACGGAGAGCGCCGAACCGGCGCCAGTTCCTTGAGTCTTGGGGCGGCGGCCTGGGATGGGTGGCGCTCGCCCACCTTCTCGGGCGCGAGTCTGAGGCGGCAGGCAAGGACCTCAACGGGGGCCTTCACCATCCCGCCAGGGCCAAGAGGGTCGTCCAGCTGTTCATGTCCGGCGCCGCAAGCCAGTGCGACACCTTCGACTACAAGCCGCTCCTGATCGAGCGGAGCGGCGAGGAGTTCGACCCCGGCGGAAAGGTGGAGCTTTTCCAGTCCAGCCCGGGGCCGGTCATGAAGAGCCCCTGGACTTGGAAGCGGCACGGCGAGTCGGGCAAGTGGATGAGCAGCCTCGTCCCCCATCTTGCCGAATGTGTCGACGAGATGGCCTTTTTCCCGTCGATGATCTCGAAGTCCAATGTCCACGGCCCGGCGACGTTCATGCAGAACAGCGGATTCGTGCTGCCTGGGTTTCCAAGCATGGGTGCCTGGATCTCCTACGGCCTCGGCAGCATGACCGACGACCTGCCGTCGTTCGTGGTGTTGCCGGACGCTCGCGGATTCGCTCCGAACGGCCCCGGGAACCACTCCGCCGGATTCCTTCCGGCCGAGCACCAGGGAACGATGATCCGGGCCGGCCGGGACAATCCGATCCACGACCTGTTCCCTCCCTCCTCGGCGGACTTCATCACGCCGGAGAGCGAGGCGGACGGCCTGCGCCTTCTCGGGCGGCTGAACCGGAGGCACATGCGGGGACGGGAAGACGACTCACGCTTGGATGCCCGGATCCAGGCCTACGAGATGGCGGCGCGGCTGCAGGTGACGGCGCCACAG
This sequence comes from Bryobacterales bacterium, assembly GCA_028819255.1. Lineage (GTDB taxonomy): Bacteria > Acidobacteriota > Terriglobia > Bryobacterales > UBA6623 > VXMF01. Next base: position 86,335 of record JAPPMB010000002.1, read on the forward strand.
GTCATGGACCTCTCGGGAGAGACCGAGTCCACTAGGAAGCTCTATGGGCTGGATGACCCGATCACCGAGGATTTCGGACTCCGGTGCCTGGTCGCCCGCAGGCTGCTGGAGCGCGGCGTGAGGTTCGTGCAGGTCTGGAGCGGCGCCGACAACGGCTTCCCGCGGCGGAACTGGGACAGCCATGAGGACCTCGACAAGGATCACGGCATGATGGGCAAGTCCATGGACAAGCCCGCCGCAGCGCTGATTCGAGACCTGCAGTCCCGCGGATTGCTGGAGGACACAATCGTCTACTGGACGACTGAGTTCGGCAGGATGCCCTGCAGTCAGGGCACCATGGGCCGGGACCACAATCCCTTCACCTTCACGTCCTGGCTGGCTGGCGGCGGAGTGCGTGGCGGAACGACATACGGGGCCAGCGACGAGTGGTCCTACAAAGCGCTGGAAAACCCGATCTACTGTTACGATCTGCACGCCACTGTGCTGCACCTGTTGGGCATCGACCACACGAGGCTCACGTTTCGGCACAACGGGATCGACCGGCGTCTGACTGACGTGCACGGTCACGTCATCGAGGAAGTGCTGGCTTAACGCCGGAGAGTTTGCGACGCCATCGCCGGCATGATTGACGCGACGCCGACACTTTGCCGAGTCTCATGCACAGCCGCTGACATGTCATCCGCAGCGGTCCTGTCCATGGATTGTTCGCCCAATCGTGACTCGACGGTCGCCAACCGGGTTCGAAGGGGGTGTCGTCGGGTTCCGTGGCCCGACCTCCCCTGACCCATGGTCACCGCCCTCACAGCAGCCCCTGGGAGCACGCGAGAGTCAGACCGACCGCTTCCACGCGCTTATGGAGTTGGAGACGGGTGTCGCCGGGAAAGAGCACAATGACGCGGTCGAGATGCAGGTCGGCGAGCGCCGAGTGGATCGACCGCGTCATCTTCGGAGCGCTCGTTTTCTTGAACTCGAGGCCAATGCGTTGGTTCCCGTCATTGACCAGCAGGTCAATCTCGGCCCCACGGTGGGTCGCCCAATAGTGGCAATCCTCCCAGTCCGCGGAGAGAATCCTGACGGCCTCCTGCATCGCGAAGCCTTCCCACGAGGCGCCGCACTTGGGGTGGCCGAGAAGGGCGAACTCGCTCCTGATGCCGAGCAGAGTGTGCAGCAGCCCGGTGTCGGTCAGGTCGACCTTGGGTGCCTTGACCTGGCGCTTCCTGAGGTTCTTCTCGAACCAAGGGGCCAGCCTGCGAACGACCAGAGCATCGAGCAGAGCGTCCAAGTACGAGTTGACCGTCGGAGTGCTTACCCCGAGGGAGCGCGAAAGCTCTGCCGCGTTCCACCGGTTGCCGTGACAGGGGGCCAGCATGGTCCAGAAGCGCCGCATCGTCGACGCCGGGACGGTGATGCCCAATTGCGGGAGATCGCGCTCACGGAAACTGCGGACGAAGGCCGTGCGCCAAGTCCTGCCCTCGGCTTGGCTGCGCGCGAGGAATGAAGGGGGAAGCCCGCCCCGGAACCACAGCCGGTTGATCGATCCGGAGCCCGTCTCGTCGATGGAGAAGGGGCTCAGCACGTGTTAGGCTATCCGTCCCGCAAGCGATTCGGAGGATTGCCGCAGCAGTTCGGGCCCCGCGCTGCCGAGTACCAGAAATCGCGCGCGGTTGGTCGGTCGGTCCACAAGCACCCGGAGGAGACGGAAGAGTTCCGCGCAATGCTGGACCTCGTCGATGACGATCAGTCCTTCGAGATGCTCGAGGGCCAGCTTGGGATCGGCGAATCGGGCCTCGTCGGTCGGATCCTCCAAGTCGAAGAATGCGACCGGGCCCGTCTCCCGCGCGATCAGGCTGCGGGCCAGCGTGGTCTTTCCGACTTGGCGCGCGCCCACGAGACCCACAACGGGGAACTGGCGAAGGAGGCGACGGAGTCCTTCTTCGTGACGCGGACGGGGGAGCATGAAGGAATCTACCAGGAAAAATCGAAACCGACGTCATCATTTTTCCCGGTCATGCCAAGGGTCTTCAGCATAGCTGCGGCCGTATCGAAGACTTGGCGATCCCTAACCGAACGCTGACGCGGCAAATGGAAATCCCGGAATTGACTGATCCCTTGGAGTATCCGGGGGTTTCGCTACTCAGCTAGATGATGCCCCCCGGAACCACTCTCGCTCCCGTCAGGCCGAAGTGGTAGTCGGTCGACCAAGCGGTTCGGATTTTGTGACGCTCCATCAGTGCCAGGCTGGAGGCGTCGACGTATGTGAGCCGAGCACCTCGCAAACGATCCAGAAGCCGGAGTGTCTCCCGGTGGTGGTCTAGGTCAGTGCCCAGGATCTCCAGTCCTTCGAGGCTTGACGTCAGCGTCCGGAAGGACCGCGCCGCATTCTCCCCGTGTCGGTGAAGAAACCAAGAGTAAGCCTCGGACCAGACCAGAATCGACGTGTGCCAATTCGGTCTCGGTCCTCCGAAGAGACTCAATGCTTGCCTGTGGTACTGATCCCGCTTGTTCAGAAGCGCGATATAGATCCCCGTATCAATGAAGACCCTGCCGCCGCTCATCATGCGGATCGACGGTAGACGACCTCATCGACGGTTTTGCTATCGTCCGGCTCGCCATCCAAGATCCCGGCGTATGCCATCCAAGGCTTGTCCACCGGCTCGCTGGCGACGGTCTCCCGCAAGCTTCTGCGGCACAATTCCGCCAGAGAAATCCCCAGTCGCTTCGCCATGGACTTGGCCCGCTCGTAGAGTTCTCGGTCAACCGAAATTTGCGTTCTGACCATGTTATCAACCTGTTTAGCCATGATAACAGGCTTTGGTCTCACTCGTCCCGCGGGCACGGTGCCAATTCATTCGAATATCTTTCCATAGATGGGCGCAGGCACTGGAGAACCGTGCTCCGATGGCGTTTGCGGCAAGGAGGAAAGTGAGGTTGTCCGCAGTTCGGTGCCCGACCTTGAGTGCGCGGCTGCGATCCTCCTCATATTTCCGGCCCTGACGGAGATCTCGCCCAGCGGGCGAGCCGCATTCAAGATCCACGAGTTCGGCGAGAAAGGACCTTGCGCCGGGTCCGGTCCCGCAGCACTGCAACTGGCATTCGGTGGGTTCATGTCGGTTGCGCGACCGCAGGCCGGCCGGGTAGCGCCGGTCTCGACGAGGCCCTGCGGGTTCCCTCGCCGGGAAACACTCCCCGCCAGGAAACACTCCCCGCCAGGCTCGGCCACACCTCCACCGAGGTCGGATTCTCGTTCGCAGAGCACCGATAGCCTAGAATTGAGGCGCCTGCGCTGGGGATTTGTCTTGGCGAAGCTGACCTGACCCGGTCGCCCTCTTGCTTCAACGGCCTCGATGATCCCACAGGGCGGCCATTGCCTCCTCTGTCAGCTAGGGGAGCGTGCTTGCAGCCACGTAGGGAGTGTCATTCATGAATCGATCGAGCCTTGTCGCAGCCATGGTTATCTCGCTCGCCCTGCTCGGCTGCGTGGATGAAGGTGGGAAGGAGGGAACGTCTGCCGCGTCCGGCAACCCCGATTCGGGCGTTGAGGCGCTCGTGGCGCGTGCCAAATCCTTCGAGCTGCCTACGGAGTGGGCGGCCCCGCCAGGTGACCCGCTCCATCACCACACCGCGGGTTTCGCGAAGATCCTGTGCTCGGCCGTGTTCATCACAGGACTCGACGCCGATTTCGCCGCCGAGAACATCGGCTACTTCACGAGCGACTACGACGAGCGTTCGAAGGTGACGAAGCGCGAAATCGACATGGAGAGGAAGTTGGTGCATCTTACGCTTCCGGACGGCGTGGTGCGCACGGCGAAGTACCTTGGCGACCAGGGCTGCGTCACGTACCCTCTCGGGGAGAACGGGCTCCGATTCGATCCCGTCGACGTGACGAGCTCGCTACCCGATCCCGATGCGCAGCCGTGGCCGATGGGCGACCAACTTCCCGACGAACCGATTCCGGCGGAGCTCGATGCAGCGAAGGTCAGGGCCGCGGTCCAGGCCGCCTTCGAGCAGGCCGAAGGCATGACCGCCGCATTCGTCGTCACCTGGAAGGGCCGGCTCATCGCCGAACGCTATCGCGACGGACTGGACTTTCACACGCCACTTGAGAGCTGGTCGATGGGCAAGAGCTTGACCGCGACTCTGATGGGCATCTTGATCCAGCAAGGGGTCTACGACCTCTGGGAACCAGCTCCTGTGCCGGAATGGCAGGGGGAAGGGGATCCGCGGGCAGAGATCCGAATAGCCGATCTCCTGCGGATGTCGAGCGGAATCCGCTGCGTGAACCGCGGCGACCCGGAATACGATTCTGCGATGGGATACCCCGACCACCTCTATCTCTACACCGGGGGAATCGACTCGTACAAGTGGGCCGCGACGAGGCCTCAGCAGTGGCCGCCGAACAAGATCGGTCGCTACCGGAACTGTGATCCCGTCCTGACGAACTATCTGGTTCGGCTCGGAGTCGAAGGACGCGGGGGAGAGTACCACTCCTTCCCCCAGCGGGAACTCTTCGACAAGATCGGCATTCGTGACATGGTGATGGAGACCGACCCTCACGGGAACTACCTGATCCAAGGCTATGAGTTCGGGACGGGCCGGGACTGGGCGCGTCTCGGAAACCTCTACCTGCAAGACGGTGTCTGGCGGGACGAGCGGATCCTTCCAGAAGGCTTCGTGGAATTCGTCAGCACCCCTGGGCCCGCGTGGGAGGCCGATGGCCGTCCCATCTACGGCGGCTTTTTCTGGATCAACAGCACGGGCGCCTACCCGATTCCGAAAGACGCCTACTATATGGCGGGCGCCGGGAATCAGAAGACCTTCATCATTCCCTCCCACGACATGGTCGTGGTGCGCCTGGGACACTACAAGGGCTCAAGCCCGGGCGACGAGGACCTGAGGAGGGCCTTGGCGCTGCTTGTCGAAGCTGTCCCTGCAACCCGGTGAAGATGAGCTGCATGTGCCATTCGCAGGTCACCAGTGCCGCAACGATGCCGAATTCAAACTCCTGTGACACCATGCCGACCGAAGCACCGCCACCAACAGTCGTCACTGGATTTGCCGCCGGGACGATGATCCAGCCCACGCCTCGGCCGGCGAGCGCATAGTTGTTCGACGGCTTGAAGTGCCGTGCCGATCGCAGGCCGATCCAGAGGAGCAGCGCGAGACATGCGGCCAACGTCGGAAGTTCGAGCAGGCGATCGCTAGCCATGAGACAGGAACCTTGGATTCTTGAGCCACGAGGTCTTCAGACACCTCCGGGGGCCGTCCACACCGGCTGTTTGGACGCCGACTTGCCACCGCACTCGAATCGCTGAGGGCAACTGCGCCGTGCGTCAAGCCTCTCGATCGCAGAAGGCGAGAGCCCTACGCTGAACCGACCTGAAGTTACCTGGTCCCCGGTTCCGGCCGCAGACCGACGACGGCTCGCCAGTCAGCGAGCGACTCCGATAGCTCGCGGACCCGGTCCGGATGCCTGGACGAAATATCGCGATCCTCACCGGGGTCGTCCGCGAGATTGTAAAGTTCCCGCATGCCGCTCCAATATGCGACAAGCTTCCAGTCGCCTGCCACGACCGCTGCGTACTGATCCTCGTAGTGGCGCTCCAGGAACAGCGCCTCGCGCTCGATGCGGCCATCGCCGGCGAGCAGGGGCTTCAGGCTAACCCCGTCGAGAGGAGCCCACATGTCCGGGTCGCCCCCGGCAAGGTCGGCAATCGTCGGGAAGATGTCGCTGGAGACCACGGGCGTCGACTGATCGACAGTTCTCGGAACGCTCTCGGGCCAACGGATTAGCAACGGGACTCGAGCGCCTCCCTCGTACAGGGCCGTGCCGCCCGGTTTGCCCCCTCGCAAGGGCTCGTTGTAGCGGAGACCACCCTGGTCCCCGAGAAAGATGACAACGGTGTCGTCTGCATGCCCAGATTCCTCAAGCGCGTCGAGAATGCGGCCGACGCCTGAGTCGGTGGCTTCGACCATTGCGGCGAGTTGAGCGCGGTCGTCGCTGAAGCCGCGAGCGAGATACTTGCGGACGAGATCTTTCCGTCCCATGAGCGGGGAGTGAACGTTGTAGAAGAAGACCGCCGCGAGAAACGGCCGGGCTCCGTCGGGTCTGGTGAGGTAGCCGACCGCATCGTCGGTCAGGCGATCCGTGAGGTACGTGTCGGGATCCTCGTCGGGGTAGGGGTTCCCGGCTGGCCAGTAGGGCGGATAGTACGAGCGCGGGTGTCCGAAGTTCGATACTCCGTACTGCTCGTCAAAGCCCTGACGGATCGGGTGGTAGTCCTCCGAGCCCAGGTGCCACTTTCCGAAGAACGCACTGCGATAGCCGAGCGGCCCGACGGCTTCCGCGACGGTCACGGCGTCCAGAGGCAGCCAGTTTCGCGAGGGCCAGCGCGACGGGTCGCCCTCCCACTGATTGAATTCCTGGTCAGTGCGGCCCATCGCATCGAATCCGAACTTCCGGCCGATCGGGATGTGCCGAACGAGACCGAGACGTGCCGGATGCCGGCCTGTCAGCAGTGCCGCTCGGGAAGGGCTGCAGGTAGGCGCCGGGATGTAGGCGCGCGAGAATACCACCGATTCGCTTGCGAGACGGTCGATCCGTGGCGTCTCGTAGGCTCCACCCTGGTAGCCCACGTGCTTCCAGCCAAGGTCGTCGACCAGAAGGACAAGAAAGTTGGGCGTGGCGGTCGAAACAGCGGTCAACAGCGCAACTGCCAGGCCCGACCGCAGCAGCAACATCACTGGAAGATTGTAGGCTGGCGTTCCAATGTGAGTCGGGCTGAGCCTCGTCACCGATCCGCCACACCAGCGACCTGACGCCACCTACATCGATCACCCATCGTCTGCAGGCTCGGAACGCTGACGCCAGCTGCCTGGCGGCTGCCTGCAGCGAGGAGCCATCGGCACGCTGCAGCGCGATGCGTGACAGACAGTCTCGCTTGGACGTCGCCGCAGCGCCCACTCGCCGTTCGAGCTCTGTCCTTTCCTGGGTAGGCACACTAGGGGTTGTAGCCCGAACCGACCAGCAGCGGAATACCCTGCGCCCGAACAAGCTTGACAAACGACACTTTGGACTCCACTTCGCCCGTCGAGGGATTGTTGAAGTTGTAGTACCAGAACGTCTCCCCGAACAGCTCGCCGGCTTCAATTGCGTCGCGCCCGTCAAAGAGCAATTCCGGAATCCAACCCGATGTTGCGAAGCTGGCGGGGTTGCCGCTGAACTCGACTGCTCCATTTTCGGTATTGATGCCGAATATGTAGACCGGGCCGGATTTCCAGCGCGGGTCGGCTGACAGGACCGGGCCTGCGAAGTATCCCGAGGATTCGACCGTCATCGCCGCGCAACGCACGAATTCCTGCAGCCTCTGGTCGCCAGGGTTGGCTGCTAGGTCCGCGGCCGTGACATCAGACTGGTCGCATGTTCCCGGAAAGTCGCGCGCGTAGATCCCGGCGCCGATCGCAGCCCGCTCCCCGTTCCAGTCGATCTCGATCACGTAGGAGCTCTTCGGCTGCCTCTGCCCGGTCGCCGGATTGTTGAACGCGTAGTAGATCCACCCCTCGTCGACCAGCGACAGGATCCTGTACAGCTCGTAGAAGTAGTCGTTCCCGAAGCCGTCGATCGACGTCCCCCAAACCGACCCCTCCCGCGACGGGTCCGGTGGGAACACGTGCGTCAGGGAGTCCTCTCCGGACGGCTGGAGCCCGTCCACAAACACATAGGTTGTCCCCGATTTCCAGCGCCCGTCCTCGTTGAATGCCCGCCGCGTCTCGTCCTCCCCGTGCTCCATCGCGTACTCCGCCGCGCACCGCACGAACCCTTGGAGGTCCGCCCTCGTCCGAACCGCCGCCGCTGCTACGTAGTTTTCTGCGCAGCTCGGTGCGGAGGCGGCCTGAACCGGCCCGGGGTAGTAGCCTGATCCCACCAGCAACGGCACCCCCTGCGCCACCACCCGCTTCAGAAAGCCCACCTTCGGCTGGTACGTTCCCGCCATAGGGTTGAACGACTGGTAGTAGACATAGCTCTCCCCGAACGTGCTGCCCATGTCCACCATGTCGCGCCCCTCGAACTGGTTCCCGGGCCCGCGGCCGCCCCATTCGTGCAAGGCCCTCCCGTTGACGCGGACGCGGCTGCCCGACATCACCTGGTTGCCCATCATGTCCAGCACGTACACGTAGTGCCCCCCGACCGTCCAGCGGTCGTCGCCCTCGAGCTTGTCCATCGCGAAGTAGCCGTCCGACTCCAGCAGCATCGCCGCGCAGCGCACGAACTCCCTCAACGTATCCGGGCCCGGAGCGGCCTGAAGGGCCGCTGCGCTCACCTCGTCCTCGTAGCAGCCGCCCGGCCAGTCGCGCGAGTAGATCCCGGCCCCGATCGTCGCCGGCTCCGCGCCCCAGTCGATCTCGATAAGATACGAAGCCTTCGGCACTCTCCTACCGGTCACCGGATGGTGGGAAGTGTAGTAGATCCAGCCGGCATCCACCGCCTCCATCATGCGGTAGACCTCGTGAAAATAGTCGGTTCCGAAGTCCTCGATCGGCTCGCCCCAGAACTGGCCCTCGCGGGAGGGGTCGCGAGCATAGACGAACGTCTTCGATTCCCTGGCCGACTTGGCGAGGCCGTCGACAAACAGGTAGGTCGGGCCGTGCTTCCAGCGCGCGTCCTCGTTGAAAGCCCTGCGGGCTTCGGCGGTGCCGTGCTCGGCCAGGTACGCCTCCGCGCACTCCACGAACGCCTGGATGTCGCTCTGTGTGCGAACCGCGCTCGCGGCGATGTTCCGATCAGTGCAGCCGTTCGTTATCGCTCCTGTGTTGCGAACATAAATGCCGGATCCGATGACGGCCTTCTGCTCCGTGTTGGGCGCCGAGAAGCTCACCGAGTAACCGAGCTTCGGGGAACCGGTATCCTCGTCGCCCATGATGGTGGGGTCGTCGTAGTGGTACCGCAGGAACTTCCGACCCTCGCGCCGCGCACCTCCGATCAGCTCCTCGGCGAACCTCACCCCGTTGACGTCCGTCCTCGTCATATCCGTGGGCCTACCCTCGCGAAACGGCTCAGTTCCGTGAAACAGGATGACGCCCCCGCCACTCACGACCCACAGGTAGATGGAGCCTGACTTCCAGTCTCCTCCTTCCAACCGAAAGGCGTTCTTGATCCCGGTGAGGGTGCTGTAGCCTTGGGACAGGGCTTCTTGGTACACCCTGGCCGCTTCCTCGACGAAGGTGATGAGTGTCTCGCGGTCCTTGACCTGCGCTGCGTTGACGGCCGGCTTCGGCAAATCCGGGATCAGGATTGGGACATGGGAGACGTCCTGCGAATAGCCACCGACCAGCACGAATTCTCTTCCGGTGATCCCGGAGGTGTATGTGACGGCGTATGCTGTCTTCGGCTCCCCGTCGTGGTACCTGACGAAACCTCCTCCTCGGGCAGCGGCCGCGAGGAGTTCCTCGACGACCTTGAGTCCGTTGTCGTCCACGACACCTAGCAGATTCTTGCTTTCCGCCGTGCGATCGTTCCCGTGGATGAACGGCTCCCCAGTCGGGAGGAAGATGATGAGGAACATCGATCCGGACTTCCAGTCGCCCGCCGTTCTCAGCCTCTCCCTGAGCCTTGCTCCTTCGTTTATGTCCGTGATCGCCTCGATTTCCGCGCTCGCCCCCAGGACGAAAGCCTTGAGGCTGGCATCGTTCTTGACGTGGCTGGCAGTTGTGGTGGCCTCGGCAGCCCCGCTCCCCAACATGACCAATGCCAGAGCGGCGAGAGCCAACGCTCTCTTGCGGTTCAATTCCATTGCATTCTCCTTCATGACGTGATGCATCGGGCTACAGGATCGTTCGTATTGTCACCGGGTGCATCACCGGCCTTGCTAGCCAGGTACCCCAACCAGTCCTCCATCAGCCGCCATTGCCGCTCGAACAAATCCGACCGGGCGTAAGCAGCCTCGACCTTGCTCTGGACCGTGTGAGCCAGCGCAGCCTCAATGACGTCGCGCGGAAGGTCCGTCTCCTCCGCGGCGATCGCGAGGTGCCGGAGCATCTTCGGCAGCGTCGACGGCGCCACCGGCCGCCCACCCCTCATCGGGAACACCTGGACGCAGCCGTCGGCGAGCGCCCCCGTCGTGTCGAGGTTCTCGATGGCGCAGCGGCACAGTGGCATCCGGTCACGTGGGTCGTCGTTCCGCACGTCCGTGGCCCATTCCAGCACCGACTGGATGCCTTGGCGGACGGCGCGGGCCGTCTCCGCCTCTACATACCACGTCGGCGTCAGGATTTCCAGCAGGCCGGCCGTGTTGACCTCGGACACGGAACGGGCCAGCTGCCGATGCGCAGGGAGACGTACCGATACATGCTACGCTACCACTTCTACGCGCGCCAGCCGCCGCGATTCTGTTCGAGCAAGCGTTGGGCGACCTCGGCAAAGGTCGGAACACCTTGGACCTGGTGCTTCTCCGAGAGGGGGTCGACGCCCCACCGGGCCAGCATGCGATTGGCGAGGGCCTGCTCGCGGGCCTTGACGAGCGGGATGAGCGTCGCAGCGCCGAGCCCTAGTTCGCGGCGCCCGCCGCGGATGCCGAGGCGCCGGACCCAGCTTCGGGTTCCGCTCGGCTGGACGAACAGATACAAGCCGTTGCCGTCTGCGTGCCTGCCGGGGGGGTGGAACGGACGAAGGTGGCCGAGAGGGCCTTGTCGGGATAGCGTCCCCGGCGCTTGGTTCTGCGGGGCTCGGCGGCGGGTTTGGCTACAACACCCATTCCCCATCCTCTTGCCCATTGTATACGGGATTCGGCCGGACTCCGCAACACCTCCGTACGGGTTTCAAAGCTTTCCAATGGGAATTACTGACCTGAGTTTCCAAGATAAACAAAGGGAGAAACTGATTGCAATATTCTATTGTCATCAACGACATATTTTGGTGTGCGCCGTGGAAAGGCGCTGTTTCCCAGCGGGGGGCGAATCCCGCCCGGCAACT
>JAPPMB010000083.1 GCA_028819255.1 Bryobacterales bacterium
ACTGTCGTTCTACACAGCCAACCCCCAATGTGTCAAGTCCGATCGAGCGCTAGACCGTCCGCTCGCGGAATCTCCAGGCTCCCATGGTGCGGCTCGGAAAGCCCCGGCAAGGAGGATCGGAATGATCTGAAACCTTGCGCCAACAACCGGCAGGTTCGACACCTTCCCGGCAGAGGCGCAGCCCGTCAGCCGGGAGCGGCCGGACGGAGTGCGCTCCAGCACCTTTTGCTCGGCTGCTGCCAAGATAGGGTCACCGGCGCGGTTTCGGTATCCGGCTGCCGGGCAATGGAGCCATGACAGACCACGACATTGTTGGCATCGTCCCTCCGATGGTCACCCCCTTCGATGCGGAAGGGGGCTTCGATGAAGCGCTGCATCGGGCCGAAGTGCGTCGCATGCTGGCCGCTAAGGTGCACGGCGTTGCAGTGTGCGGCAGCACCGGGGAAGGTCACGTCGTCACGACCGACGAGACCCGCAGGATCACGGCGGCCACGTTGGAGGAAGCGCAGGGCCGGATTCCAGTGATCACGGGAATCATCTGCAACAGCACGCAGGCGGCAATCGAACGGGGACGGGCGGTAGCCGATCTCGGGGTAGCGGCGTTGCAGGTGACGCCGGTGCACTACCTGTTCCGTCCGGACGACGACTCGATGTCGCGACACTTCGACCAGATTGCGCAGGCCACTGGCCTGCCTGTGATCATCTACAACGTCGTCCCGTGGTCGTACCTCTCTCCCAAGACGCTCGCCCGGATCCTGCGCGACGTCGACGGGGTGATCGGAGTCAAGCAAAGCGCCAGCGATCTGAAGGCGCTGGCGGACCTGCTCGTGCTCGTGGATTCCCCCGACTTGCGGCGGAAGGGTGTGCGGATACTCTCGGCGGTCGATGCATTCCTCTACCCGTCATTCAGCTTGGGTGCGCACGGCGCCATCGCCGCGATCCTGACTGCGGTTCCGGGATCCTGCGTCAACATGTGGAATGCCGTCCGGGAACACGATCATCGGCGGGCGAGACGGCTTCACGAGAGCCTGCTCGGCTTGTGGAACGCGATCGATCACCCGAACCTTCCGGCCAATGTCAAGGCCGCGCTCAGGCTTCAGGGACGCGACGGCGGCTTTCCAAGAGCGCCGATGCCCGCGAGCTCGCCCGAACAGGAGGAGGAGATCCGGCAGGCGCTCGTCGCGGGGGCCGGGGATCTGGAATGAACCGGACGCGTTCGGGCGGAACCGGCGCGCTTCCGGCCGCGATCCCCGCCCGGGGCCCGGCGGGCCCGAATGCCTTTCGCAGGGAGACCCGGCATGCCCGCTCCCGCCGCTGGCTTGAAACCGTAGCGGGAACGGCAGGCCATCGCCGGGGATCGGACTCGCTCGCCCCTCGCGCAACGGGAGTTTGCCGGCCGGCAACCCCGGTTCGACGGCACCGCCCGACCCGGTTTCGCGAGGACTGAGCTGGTGAGAGGGTTGCGGAACCCGGCCGCGGCCCCGTTGCTGCTGGCGCTCAGCGGCACTGCCCTGGCAGCTGCGCTGGCCTTCCATGTGACGGGAATGAGCCGGCCCGCCGGCGCGGGGCTCACGATCGGACTCGCATCCCTTGCGGCGGCCGCTCTCGGTTCGCAGCGCCATCGAAGGCTGGCCTTTGCCGTCTGGGTCCTCGCGTTCGCCGCCTGCGCCATGTCCTTTCCCGAGGCACTGATCTCGTGGGGAGGTTTCGAGACGAAGCGGGCGGTGGTCCCCCTGGTCCAGCTCATCATGTTCGGGATGGGCACCACCCTGGCCTTGGAGGACTTCGCGCGAGTCATCCGAATGCCGAAGGCGGTCCTGACCGGTGTTGCCCTGCAGTACACCGTGATGCCGCTCACGGGTTGGACCTATGCCAACCTTTTCGGGCTCCGCGGTGAAGTCGCGGCGGGGCTGATCCTGTACGGTTCCTGCGCCGGCGGCGTCAGTTCCAACGTCATCACCTACATTGCCGGAGCGAACTTGGCGCTGTCGGTCACGATGACCGCGGTTTCGACGATGATGTCTCCGCTGATGACGCCGCTTGCGATGAAGACGTTGGCCGGACAGCACCTGCCGATCGAGACGGCGCCGATGATGGTCTCGATTCTGAAGCTGATCCTCGCGCCTGTGGCGGCCGGCCTGCTGGTCAACCGTTACCTGCCCCGCTTCGCCCGTCGGGCCTCCCGCTGGCTCCCCGGAGTCTCCATGTGGGGAATCTGCGCCGTGATCGCGATTACGATCGCGCTCTCCCGCGACGACCTGGTGGCTGTGGCCGGGCCCCTGCTTGCCGCGGCGGTCCTGCACAACACGACAGGCTACGCCGTCGGGTACGGTGCGGCCCGCGGAGTGGGCCTGGGCAGGATCGACAGCCGAACGGTGTCGATCGAGGTCGGGATGCAGAACGGGGGGATGGCCACAGGCCTGGCGTTCGACGTGCTCAAGAGCGGCCTCGCCGCCCTTCCCTCGGCCGTCGAAGGTCCATGGGCGGCGGTGGCAGGCGCTGGGCTTGCTTCGCACTGGCGCAGGTCGCGACAGACTGTCGCCGCGGCCGGCCGCGCGTCGGCCTCCGGCGCGTCATCCGGCTGACAGGGCTGTGTGCAGCCCTCCGCGGCGCGGCAGCGCAGCGGTCGGGGAATCCTCGGGGCTTGGCCCTGGCGGATCTCGCTGGCGCATTGGACGGTGCCGCCGAGGCGACCGGGACGGAGCGAAGAACTCGCTGGGCGTGGGCGGACCCGATAAGTCTGCCGTTCTCGTCGCTGCTTCTCCAACCCTCACGCGATGTCTGCAAGCCCGATGCTCCGCCGCCGGAGCGTCTACATGGGCCGTTGGGTCGTGCGTTGCTCTGGAACCGCGGGCGAAAGTTGGCCGACTCGGCACTTTCGCATGTTGCCCCCAATCTCTAGAATGGGACTCAGGAACCGTCTCCCGGCGCTCCTGGGGCCGTGGCGGCCCGCCCGCGTTCCCCATGTCTGCGATCCGCAGCGCAAGTCCTGTGCCCGAGGGCCGGATGCGGGTCTCTGACCTGATTGGAAACACGCCGCTGATCCGGCTGGGCCGGGTAACGGGGGCCGGGCCCGTCCGCATCTACGGAAAGGCCGAGCACCTCAATCCCGGAGGATCCGTCAAGGACCGCCCCGCCGCCAGCATGATCCGGGCCGGTGCCCTCACGGGGGACCTGCGGCCCGGACAGACCATCGTCGATGCGACCAGCGGCAACACGGGAATCGCCTACGCGATGCTGGGTGCCGCCCACGGCTATCCGGTCAAGCTCTTCCTGCCGCGCAACGCCTCTCCCGAGCGCAAGCGGATCCTGAAGGCCTACGGTGCGGAACTGGTGCTGACCGACCCGGCCCTTCAGACCGACGGCGCGATCCTGGCCTGCCGCGCCGAGTGCGATGCCAACCCCGGAAAGTACTTCTACCCGGACCAGTACGGCAACCCGGCCAACTGGCGGGCCCACTACGACACGACGGGCCCTGAGATCTGGCGGCAGACCCGCGGCCGGGTGACGCACTTCGTGTCCGGCCTCGGCACCAGCGGCACGCTGATGGGCACGGGCCGGTATCTGCGCGAGCGCAATCCCGCGGTGAGGATCGTGTCGATGCAGCCGTCTTCGGGGTTTCACGGACTCGAGGGCCTCAAGCACATGGAAACCGCCATGAAGCCGGCCATCTACGACCCCGACTTCGCGGACGAGGATGTCGCGGTCGACACGGAGGACGCCTACGACATGGTGCGCCGCCTCGCGCGCGAGGAAGGCCTGATGGTCGGAATCTCCTCCGGCGCGAACGTCGTGGCCGCCCTGCGCCTGGCACGGACGCTGCGGACCGGCGTGATCGTGACGGTCCTCTGCGACGGTGCGGACAAGTATCTCAGCGAGCGCTTCTGGGACGATTGAGGAGTCGATGCTCAAGATCGCGAAGACGCCGTTCGCCGTCATGCGGGCGCACGCCGAGGCGGCCTACCCGAACGAGTGCGTCGGGGCCATGCTGGGCAAGACCGGCCCGGAGGCGAAGACGGTCGGCCTTGCGATGCCCCTCGAGAACTCCGCCGAGGGCTCGCAGCGCGCCTTCTACGAGCTTTCCAGCGACAGTCTGCTCGCCGCCGAGGCGAAGGCGCGCAAGCTGGGTCTGGACGTGATCGGCATCTACCACTCGCACCCCGACGCCGATGCCTACTTCTCCGAGACCGACCTCAGGCACTCCTGCCCCTGGTACTCGTTCGTCGTGCTTTCCGTCAAGGGCGGACGGTACGATCATGCCAACAGCTGGCTGCCCGACTTCGACCAGACGCGGGCGGACCCCGAGGACCTGCGCATTGCCTCGTAGTGCGGCTCCCGCCTGTTCCGGCCAACTATGAGAATCACCGACGTCACCGTCCGCGACATCCGCTTCGAGACCTCGAAGGACCTGTCGGGCTCGGACGCGATGAACCCGGACCCCGACTACTCCGCCGCGTACGTGGAGCTGGAGACCGATGCCGGGGACCGCGGCCAGGGCCTGACCTTCACCCTGGGGCGGGGCACGGAGATCGTCGTGGCCGCCGCGCGGGCGATGCGGCCGCTCCTCGTCGGGCGGTCGCTTGAGGAGTTCGCCTCGGACATGGGTGCGTTCTGGCGCCATGTGACGGGAGACTCGCAGCTCCGCTGGATCGGCCCGGACAAGGGGGCAGTCCATCTCGCGACCGCCGCGTTGGTCAATGCCGTGTGGGACCTCTGGGCGAAGGCCGAGGGCAAGCCGGTCTGGGCGCTCGTCGCCGACATGACGCCGGCCGAGATCGTCCGGCTCATCGACTTCCGCTACATCACCGACGCCCTGACTCCGGCCCAGGCGCTGGAGCTCCTGGAGCGGCAGGCCGACGGCCGGGCGGAGCGGACCCGGACCATGAGGAGCCGGGGCTACCCGGCCTACACGACGTCCGCCGGATGGCTCGGATACCCTGACGACAGGATCCGCAGACTGTGCCGCGAGGGCCTGGCCCAGGGCTGGAGCCGGTTCAAGATCAAGGTGGGCCGCGACAGGGAGGACGACGCCCGCCGGTGCTCGATCATCCGCGACGAGATCGGCCCCGAGGGCGTGCTGATGACCGACGCAAACCAGGTCTGGGAGGTCGGCGAGGCGATCGAGCGGATGCGGGAGCTCGCACCGTTCCGGCCCCTGTGGATCGAGGAGCCCACCAGCCCCGACGACGTGCTGGGGCACAAGGCGATCCGGGACGCCCTCCGGCCGCACGGGATCGCCGTCGCGACGGGCGAGATGTGCCAGAACCGCATTCTGTTCAAGCAGTTCATGCAGGCTGACGCCATCGACTACGTGCAGATCGACTCGACGCGCCTGGGCGGCGTCAACGAGGTGCTGGCCGTGCTGCTGCTGGCGGCGAAGTTCGGCAAGCCGGTGTGCCCGCACGCGGGCGGGGTGGGCCTGTGCGAGTACGTGCAGCATCTGGCCCTGATCGACTACATCTGCGTGTCGGGAAGCCTGGACGGCCGGGTGCTCGAGTACGTGGACCACCTGCACGAGCACTTCGTGGAGCCCGTGGTGATGCGCGACGGGCGCTACGTTCCCCCGGAGGCACCCGGCTACAGCATCGAGATGAAGCCGGAGTCGCTGGCGATGGCCGAAGTCGGTTGTTGAGTCCCGCAGTGTGCGCTAATCTGTACCGGAGGGCTGGATCTCTGTTATGAAGCCGACCGTTGCCATGAACCGCCGCGACCTGATGAAGGTCCTGGGAGGAGGCCTTGCCAATGTCGGCCTGACGGCCACGCTGGCGGGCGACCGCGCCCTGGCGGGCACCGACGGCAGCGTGCTCGGAGCCCCGCACTTCGCCCCGAAGGCCAAGAGCGTCATCTCGATCTTCTGCTACGGCGGGCCGAGCCACATCGACACGTTCGACCCCAAGCCCGCGCTGGACAGGCATGCGGGCGAGGTGATGAGCGGCGTCGGCGAGGTGGTCGTCTCGCAGGGCAATCCCGGCGGGCTGATGCCGTCGCCCTGGAAGTTCAGGAAGTACGGGCAGAGCGGCATCGAGGTCTCCGACCTGTTTCCGCAGGTCGCCGGCCATGTGGACGACCTCGCGGTGATCCGCTCGATGTACACGTCCTCCAACGACCACGGCCCGGCGCTCTACCAGATGAACACCGGCACCGTGCTTGCCGGCCATCCCAGCGTCGGAAGCTGGCTGACGTACGGACTCGGCTCCGAGAACAGCAACCTGCCGGGGTACGTGGTGTTCACGGACCACCGCGGGGGGCCGATCAACGGCCAGCCCAACTGGGGTGCGGGCTTCATGCCGGCGGCCTTCCAGGGAACGCAGTTCCGTTCCACGGGCGACCCCATCGTCGACCTGCGTCCGCCCAGGGAGGTCAGCCGCGAGCGGCAGCGCAAGTGGCTCGACCTGCTGCGGGACCTGAACCGCGAGCACCTCTCGCTCAACCCCGAGGACAACGAGCTCTCGGCGCGCATCCAGTCCTACGAGCTCGCCTACAACATGCAGGTGCACGCCACGGATGCGATCGACATCAGCCGGGAGAACGAGGCGACCCGCAGGCTCTACGGGCTGGACGACGACCGCACCCGGTACTTCGGGCGCCAGGCGCTCATGGCCCGCCGGTTGGTGGAGCGCGGTGTCCGCGTGGTGCAGCTGTATTCGGGCGGAGGGAACCACGAGCCCACCTGGGACCAGCACTGGTCGCTGAAGCACTTCCACACGATGCACGCGGGGGAGACCGACGGCCCGATCGCCGGTATGATCACGGACCTCAAGCAGCGCGGCCTGTTCGACGAGACGCTCATCGTCTGGCACGGCGAGTTCGGCCGGATGCCGATCAGCCAGAGGCTGGACGGCCGGGACCACAACCCGTACGGATTCACGGTCTGGCTGGCCGGCGGCGGCATCAAGGGCGGAACCGTGGTCGGGGCGACCGACCATTTCGGGTACAAGGCCGTGGAGAGCCGCAAGTCCGTCTACGACCTGCACGCCACGATCCTGCACCTGATGGGCCTCGACCACGAGCGGCTGACCTACCGCCACAGCGGCCGGGACATGCGGCTGACCGACGTCCACGGCAACCTGATCCGCGAAGTCATGGCCTGACAGGCCTCCCCGGGCGCAGCCGCGGGTTCCGGCTACCGGGCCCGTCCCTGTTGGCGGAGCCTCTTCTGTTGGCGCCTGTATTCCTTCTCGTCGATCACCGTCAGCGTGAAGTTCACCTCGATGAGGGTGACGACCTCGACGTCGCGCCCGTTCAGCTGGGTCGGGCGGTATTCCCATTGGGTGACCGCCGCGATGGCCGCCGGCGCCAGCACCGGATGGCCCTCTACCAGCTTCAGGTCGCGGACGCGGCCGTCGACGCCGATGATCGCTTCCAGCCGCACGGTGCCGGCGACATGCTGCTCGACGGCCTCCGGGGGGTAGACGGGCAGGACCCTGCGCGTGATGCGCGCATTCTGGACCTTGCCTCCGACCCGGACGGGCGGAGGCAGCGGGGCATTGTCGACCGTCGGGAACATGCCCAGGACGCCCGCAATGCCGGGATCGCCGGTTCCGCCGGGAAGGCCCGCCGACATCGGCAGTGCAGCGATCCCCGAAACGGGATCCCCGACGTCGTGCAGGAAGGCGACCTTGTCGGGGATCGCCGACGGCGCCTGGAAGTCCGCCTCGAAGCGGACCGCCTGCGGGGCCGGAGCGGGCGCGGCGCGGGGCGGCGGCGGAGCCGGGGGCGGAGGAGGCGCGAGCGTGAACGTGCCGAGGGACCAGGCCGCCAGGTCGATCTCGTAGGTGTTGAGCAGCGGAACCAGCACAAGCACGCCGAGGCCGATCACCTGGATTGCGATCGAGCCGGCGAAGCTCCACCCCTGTCGGGCGGACGAATCTAGGACCAGCGCCTGCTCGAACACCCGGACTCCCTGCCTGTCTTGGCCGAAGATCGCCCCGCCAGGTTACCCGCCGCGCCGGTCGATGCGGCCTACGTTCCCAGCTGGTCCGCGAGATCGAGAAAATCCCGGGCGTTCACGTCGAAGGCGGCGTCGTAGGAGAGGTCGATGTCGCGGTTGGGCCGTTCCCGGGGTCTCGGAACGAACGCGGTCCTCAGTCCGGCGGCGCCCGCCGCCCGCAGGTCCCCCTTGTGTGCCGCGACCATCATGACCTCGCCGGGCGCCAGCCCGAGCAGGTCTGCCGCCTTGCGGTAGACCTCGAGGTCCGGCTTGTAGCGGCCGGCCAGTTCCGCCGAGAGCACCGCGTCCCAGGGCAGCCCGGCATGTTTGGCCATGTTCACCAGCAGCGCCACGTTGCCGTTGGACAGGGACGCCACGATGAATTCCCGCCTGAGCCTCGCGAGGCCGTCCACCGAGTCCGGCCAGGGATCAAGCCGGTGCCAGACGCGGTTGAAGTCCTCCTTCTCCGCCTCGCTCAGCCCGCCGATGCCGAAACGGGCCAGCAGCTCGTCCAAGATCATCCTGTGCAGCTCGTCGATCGTCTTCCACGGCAGTTCGCCGCGGCGAACGCGGCCCATGGACGGGCCGTATCCGTCCCGCCACGCGTCGGCGAATGCCGGCCAGTCCACATCCAGGCCCTTTGCCTGTCCCAGCGCCCGTCCCTCCCGGATCACGGTGGACCGCCAGTCCACCACCGTGCCGAAGACGTCGAACGCGAGAGCCCGGAGGCCCGGTGTCCGCTTGCCCTGCATCGAAGCCGCTCCCAGTGCCGAAAGCGCGAAGCCCCGCCTCGTCCAGGCGGTCGGCGTCGCGCTCTCCATGCACCGGAGTATACCCGCCCGGTCAGCTCCCGATCGCGTAGGGAGCCTCGGACCGGGTCACGGCGACGACCGCCGGCCGGTTGACCTCCTCGCCGCCGAAGGACGAGGTGCGTTCCCCGCGCGTCCCTCCCTTGCCCGGATGCTGGATCGCGACCACCATGAGGCGGCGGTCCGGAGTGACGACCGCCGGACCGCACGAGGCTCCGGTGACGGCGCTCAGAAGCTGGCGGTTGAAGCCGCGCTCCTCGCCCTCGGTGGGAACGAAGTAGACGCCGTCGTGGATGCCGAGCGCGAAATGCTGGCCCCGGGTCGCGATCGTCAGGCTTCCGCTGCCGTCGAATCGGATCTGACCGGGCCTGGCGATCGGGCTCGGGCTGGGCTCGGAGAAGCCGGCGAAGTAGGTGCCGTGCCCCTCGACGGCCGGATCCCCGCACTGCATGAAGACCTGCCAGGAGAACCCTGTCCCCGCGCCGTCGCCGTCGTCCTCCACGATCTCGACGACCGTGCCCAGCGAGACGGGCTCGGCGGGGGCGTCGTCGGCCTCCGTCGGGGTTTCGGCCCCTTCCGTCGGCGCAGGCCCCCCCGTCGCCGGATTCCCGTTCTCGGGCTCGGGCTCGGGCTCGCGCGTTCCCCACAGCGAGAGGTAGGCCTTGCCTCCGTCCGGGGAGGCCTGGATGTCCGCCGGATTCTCCATGCGCGTCGCGCCGGCCGTTTTGGCCGCCCGGCCGGCGAAGAGCAGCACGTCCGCCTGGCTGGCGAATCCGCTGGAGGCGTTCAGCGGTCCGCTCTCATGCAGCAGCGGCAGCCACTTGCCGGTCCCGTCGTCGTCGAACCTGGCGGCGAAGAGAGTGCCGCTGTCCAGCAGCGACCGCGCAGCCGGGCGGTTGGTCCGGTCGAAGCTGTCCGCCGACACGTACTTGTAGACGCAGCCGAACTGCGACGAGTCCGCCGTGTACACGACCAGCTTCTTCTCGGGAGACAGCGAGGCCGAGGCGGAACAGTGGTCCAGCCTGCCCAGCGCCGTGATCTTCCTGCGAGGCCAGGTCCGGTCCCAGGGATCCAGTTCGACGATCCAGCCGAACTTGTTGGCCTCGTTCGGCTCGTGCGCGAGGTCGAACCGCTTGCGGAACCGCCACCAGGGCCGGTCCGAACCCTCCGCCCGCACGCCCAGGGCGGCATTCGCCTCGCGGACGAGTTCGTGCGCCACGGCGCCGTTGTTGGCGAAGTAGCGGCCGAAGCGCCCCTCGGCGACCAGGAACGTGCCCCAGGGCGAGAGGCCGCCGCCGCAGGCGTTGAACGTCCCGGTGGCCTCCGTGCCCTCCGGGTCCCCGGACGTCATCAGCAGGGGATGGCCCGCCACCGGGCCGGTGATGGGCAGGGGGCTCTCGCCGTGCAGCCTTTCGTTGTAGTTGCTCGACGTGTAGAGCCAGAACCTCGGCGCCTCGGACCCGCGCCTCGGAGGTGCCTGGAACACCGTCACGCCCAGTGCCGCCAGCTCGTAGTCGACCTGCTGCAGCGTCGCGCGGTCGGCGGAATAGTCCGGAAACATCAGCTCGGGGCAGGTGTCGTCGTGCCCGATGCACAACAGCCCTCCGAGGGTGGGCTGGTAGACGACCCAGGCCAGGAACCCGCAGTTGTATCCGACCTGCTGGCGCTGGGCCTCCGGATCGAGGTTGGACGGATCGAACCGGGACGAGGTCACCTTCACTCGGTCCCCCCAGCGGGCCAGCGGCTCCCAGACGTACCCGTCCGGGACCCTGATCTCATCCTCCGCTCCGCCCGCAACGGGGGTGAACGTCAGGCTCGGACTCTCGTCCCCCGCGTCAGCCTCCTGGGACGAGAGTCTCGTCAGCGCCCCGGCCGCGAGGACCGCGCTGCCGCTCCGCAGGAGCGCGCGACGGGGGAAGCGCCGCGCAAGCACCCGCGCGAAGGTGCCGGGTGCCCGCCGCTGCCGGCCGGAAGCGTTCGACGCGGCGCTGCCGGATCGCTCCATGATCCATACAAAGCGTATACCCTTCCGGATTGTCAAATCGGCCGCTGGCCCGCTTCAGGAGGGGCCGTGGGAATCCGACGGCGGATGCCCGCCGCGCCTTCGCGCTACGCTGAAGTCATACCCCGATGGGCAGGGTCCGAGTTCTTCCCGATCGAGTCGCCAACCAGATCGCCGCCGGCGAGGTGGTGGAGCGTCCCGCCTCCGTGTGCAAGGAGCTGATCGAGAACTCGCTCGACGCGGGCGCGACCCAGCTGCGGATCGAACTCGGCGCGGGCGGACGGAGCCTGATCAAGGTCGGCGACAACGGCTCGGGCATGGGCCGGGACGACGCGATGCTCGCTTTCGAGCGCCACGCCACCAGCAAGCTGCGCACGGCGGACGACCTGCTCGGGGTCGGCACGCTCGGATTCCGCGGGGAGGCCCTGCCGTCGATCGCCAGCGTGTCCCGGCTCACGCTCCGAACGCGGGCGGCGGACGAGACCTCGGGAACCGCCGTCGTGGTGCATGGCGGACGGATGCGCGACGTGCGCGATGCGGCGATGGCTCCCGGGACCACCGTCTCGGTGAGGAGCCTGTTCTTCAACGTGCCCGCGCGCAGGAAGTTCCTGCGCACCAAGAAGACGGAGCTCGGCCACGCGGTGCGCATGGCCACGCACTACAGCCTCGCCCACGTCGACAAGGCGTTCCATCTGCGCAACGAGCACGGCGTGCTGCTGAGCGTCACGCCGGTGGCCACGCTGAGGGAGCGGGTCTACCAGATCTTCGGTAGGAGCATCCTCGACAGTCTCGTCGAACTGAAGCCCGGCCAGCCCGCGGATGCGGGCCCCGGCCTCACCGGCTTCGTGTCCGAGCCCCAGACCCAGCGGTCGAACCGGAACTCGATCCACGTCTTCGTCAACCGGAGGCTCGTGCGCGACCGCCTGATGCAGCGGGCGATTTCCGCGGCCTACGAGAGCATGATGCCGAAAGGCGTCTACCCCTTCGTGCTGCTCTTCCTCGATCTGCCCCCCTCGCAGGTGGACGTGAACGTCCATCCGGCCAAGACCGAGGTCCGCTTCCGCAATCCTTCCGCGGTGTTCGAGTGCGTCCGGGAGGGAATCCGCGGCCGACTGGTCGCGGCCAAGCCCGCCTCGTCGCTCCCCGCGCCCCGGACCACGGCGAACCACGGCATTCCCGCCGCCCCTCCCCAGCCGATGCCGGTCGGCCCGGCTCCGTTCTCGAACCGCCGTTCCGGGCCGAATCCGCCGCCCAAGCCAGGATTTCCCTTCGGGGACGGCCCGCGTCCGCCCGCGCCCTCTTCCGGGCCCGCCCAGCCGGTTTCGGACAGCGTCGCGCCTCGATCCTCGGCGCCGGCCTCCGCGGGCGACGGCATGCACAGCCGCGCGCCCCTGGTCGAGCGGGCGCCTGCGAGCCTCGGGAGCCTGGGAGAGCTGAGGCTCCTCGGCCAGGTGCACGACAGCTTCATCGTGGCCGCAGGCGAGGACGGGGTCTGGATCATCGACCAGCACGTGGCGCACGAGCGCATCCTGTACGAGAAGGTGCTCGATGCCCGTCTGCAGGGAAAGCCGATCATGCAGGGCCTCCTGGTTCCCGTCATCCTGGACCTCACGCCGGACCGGATGGTCGCCTACCAGCAGATTGCCGAGGAGTTCAGCGCCAGCGGATTCGAGGTCGAGCGCTACGGCGGTCGCGCGATCGCCGTGCAGGCCGCGCCCGCCGAACTCAGGGCATCACAGGTCGAGGCGCTGATCCACGAGATCCTGGACGCTTCCCGGGACGGCGGTTCCGAGCCGGGACTCGCCGGCCTGCGCAAGCGGATGGCCGCGACGATCGCCTGCCACGCAGCGATCAAGGTCAACATGCCCCTCGCCCCCGAGAAGATGCGCTGGCTGCTCGAGGAGCTCGCCCGGACTCAGTGCCCGATGTCCTGTCCCCACGGCCGGCCCATCGCCCTCAGGTACGGCACGGAGGACATCCTCAGGGCGTTCCACCGGATCTAGCCGCCCCCGGGCTGGCCATAGGTGCCGAACACGTCCCGCAGCGCATCCGAGATCTCCCCGAGGGTTGCGTCCGCCTCAACCGCCCGGTGAATAGGCGGAAGCAGGTTCGCGTCCCCGGCCGCGCATTCCCGCAGCCTGTCGAGCGCGTCGGCTGCCGCCGCCCGGTTGCGGGCCGCTCGATTCTCGGCCAGTTGGGCAGCCCGCTCCTCTTCCTGGGCAGGGTCGATCCGCAGGATCGGCACCGCTTCACGCTCGTTGGAGCGGAAGGCGTTGACGCCCACGATCACCTGTTCGCCGCTCTCGACGCTCCGCTGGTGGGCGTAGGCGCTCTCATGGATCTCGCGCTGCACCCAGCCCCGCTCGATCGCCTCCACCATCCCGCCCATCGCGTCGACCGCGTCCAGGTAGGACAGGGCCTCCTCCTCGAGCTCGTCGGTCAGGCCCTCGACGCAGAAGGAGCCGCCGAGCGGGTCGGGGGTCCCGGTCACGCCCGATTCCAGCGCGATGACCTGCTGGGTCCGAAGCGCGAGCGTGGCGGCCTCCCTGCTCGGGAGCGCAAGCGCCTCGTCGAGCGAGTTCGTGTGCAGGGACTGCGTGCCGCCCAGCACTGCGGCCAGCGCCTGGTACGCCGTGCGGATGACGTTCACGAGGGGCTGCTGCGCCGTCAGGCTCGATCCCGCCGTCTGCGTGTGAAAGCGCAGCTTGGCCGAGCGCGGGCTGCGGGTTCCGAACCGCTCCCTCATGAGTCGGGCGTACATGCGGCGGGCCGCGCGGAACTTCGCGATCTCTTCCAGGAAGTTGCGGTCGGAGCTGAAGAAGAAGGACAGGCGCGGCGCGATCTCGTCCGGGTCCAGGCCCGCACTCCTTCCCGCCTCCAGGTAGGCGATCGCATTGCCCATTGTGAACGCGAGCTCCTGGGCGGCAGTCGCCCCGGCTTCCCGCATGTGGTAGCCGCTGATCGAGATGCCGTTCCATCGGGGAGCCTCCCTGGCCGCCCATGCCAGAACGTCCGTCACGATCCGCATCGAGGCCTGCGGCGGATAGATGTACGTGCCGCGGGCGACGTACTCCTTGAGAATGTCGTTCTGGACGGTCCCCCGCAGCGCGCGGGTGGGCACGCCGCCGCGCTCGGCCGCCGCCGAGTACATGGCGAGCAGAATCGCCGCCGTCGAGTTGATGGTCATCGACGTGGAGACCTTGTCCAGCGAGATTCCGCGGAACAGCGTCTCCATGTCGGTCAGGCAGGAGATCGCGACCCCCGCCCGCCCCACTTCGCCGAGAGCCAGCGGGTGGTCCGAGTCGTAGCCCATCTGCGTCGGGAGGTCGAAGGCGACGGACAGACCGGTCGTGCCGCGCTCGATCAGGTAGCGGTAGCGCCGGTTGGACTGCCTGGCGCTGCCGTATCCGGCGTACTGCCGCATGGTCCAGAGCCTGTCCCGGTACATGCCCGGATGGATGCCGCGGGTATAGGGATACTGGCCGGGATCGGGCGGCTCCGGCGCTGGCTCGCTGTAGACCGGCTTCATGGAGACGGGTCGGAGCGCCCTCTACCGCGTGCGGGAGAGCTTCTTGGCCTTGCGGAAGGAGTCGATCCCGAACCAGGCGAACATGATCGCGCCGCCGCCCGCGACCACCAGCCTCGTCATGCTCTCGGGAAGCTGCCGGTAGGCCTGGATGAATCCGAACGGCCCGAACACGAAGAAGAGCGCGAATGAGAGAAAGACGAACCCGACGATCTCAAGGCCCAGCTCACGGGCAATCGTCAGGAAACGGGGTACCATCTTGCGGATCGCGTCGAGTCCCGCACTGAGCGCCTTGGAGGCCTTCATACGAAGAATGCTAGCAGTCCCGGGCCGGAAGCGCTCCTGTGTCGCCTTCGCGAGGCCGTCCGGCGTGCGGGACGGAATGCCCGCGGAGAATCGGCAAGGCCGGGCGCCGCCCCGCATGCCGTTCTCTTTGCTCGCTCCGGCCGGCTTCGCCTTGGCCGGCCAGTCCGAGCAGCGTCGAGTCCAATGCAACTTTTCCAGGCCTGCCGGGTTCTACACCCAGGACCACAGGAGAACCACGATGATCATGTCAACGCTGAAACGCCCCCGAGTCCCCGGCCAAGCCGTCGCGACGGCCGCATTCGTCGCACTCGCCCTCGGGTGTGATCTTCCGGGGCTCCATGCCGACAGCTGTCGTCATGAGGCCGAGCGCAATGTGACCGTGGCCGCGGACGGTGTCGAGCGGGTCAGGATCGCATCCGGCGGCGGCAAGCTGGAGGTTCGGGGTCAACCCGATCTCAACGAAGTCCGCGTTCGAGGACGGGCGTGCGCTTCCAGCCCGGACGAGCTGGAGCGCGTCCGGCTGGAGGCTGAACGCAGCGGCAGCAGCATCGTTGTTCGAACCGAGCTTCCGGGCCGGGGCGGGCACTCTCTCGATCTCCAGATCGATGTGCCGGCAGCCGTGGCCCTCGACATCCGCCACGGGGCCGGGGAGGTCATCACCCGCGACACCGGACCCCTGCGCATCACTGACGGCTCCGGGGACGTCGACATCGAGGGCGTGGCCGGAAACCTCGACATCCGGGACGGATCAGGTCGATTCGGCATCCGTCTGGTGACCGGCGAAGTGAGGGGCAAGGACGGATCGGGCGATCTCTCGATCCGCGAGATCAACGGCAGCGTGCGCGTCCAGGACGGGTCGGGTGCGATCGAGGTGATTCAGGTCGGCGGGAATGTTACGGTTCTGGACGGCTCCGGGGACATCGTGGTCCAGCAGGTGGAAGGGGACTTTTCCGTCAAGCGCGACGGCAGCGGTGCCGTCAACCATGAGGGGGTTCTGGGACAGGTCTCCATCGGCGAACGGTGACAATGGCGCCCGAGCGATTCTGTTGCTGCGACGAGCGCGATTCGGGCTGCCGAGATGTTAGCGAAGGATCGTTGCAGACCATGTCCGGCTCCCGTGCCGCTGCTCAGCCGCCCCATGTCGGAGTGCCCTTCCGAGGGGAATTATATACTTAAGTGCCCAAATGTAGGCCTAAGTGCTTGACTTTACGG
>JAPPMB010000153.1 GCA_028819255.1 Bryobacterales bacterium
GCGTGGCCGGGCTGATCAAGGCGGTGCTCGCGATCCGTTCCGGGGTGATTCCGCGCCACCTGCACTTCGAGCGGCCCAACCCGCGGATTGACTGGGCGGACCTTCCGGTCCGGGTGACGTCGGAGGAAACTCCTTGGCCGGAGGCGGAGCGGCCGCGGCGGGCCGCCGTGAGCTCCTTCGGGGCTTCGGGTACGAACGCCCATGTCGTAATCGCCGGGTATGCGGAGGAGCGCACGCCGTCGCGCGTCGGAACCGCCACACGCGCGTCCCTTGCTCCGGATGACCTTGTGATCCGTAACGGAGCCCCTCGGCACCACCGCCTGCTCCCGATCTCGGCAAAGTCCGAGGGCGCGCTCCGGCAGCTGGCCGGTCGGTACAAGGCCGCTCTCTCGGCGGGCACGGAGGACATGCCGCTCGCCGACATGGCTTGGACGGCGGGCATGGGGCGGAGCCATTTCCGGTGCCGCTCCGGCCTCGTGTTCAGTGATCGCGCCTCGCTGGAGCAGCAGCTGGAAGTGGTGAGGCAGGGTGCCGTGGCGTCGTCCCCTGCCGGAAAGATCGCCTTCCTCTACACCGGCCAGGGAAGCCAGTGGGTGGGGATGGGCCGGGAGCTTTATGAGACCGAGCCGGCCTTCCGGGCGGTCCTGGAGCGGTGCGAGGAGGTATTCCGAGCAGAGCGCGGCAGATCGCTTCTCACGGTGATCTTCGAGGAGGCCGGGCGGCTGGACTGCACCGAGTGGACGCAGCCGGCGCTCTACGCGCTGGAGAGCGGTCTGACTGCGTTGTGGGCGAGCGTGGGGGTGAGGCCCGACATCGTTTTCGGGCACAGCGCGGGAGAGGTCGCGGCGGCTTCGGCTGCCGGTGCCTTCGACCTCGAGGCTGGGATGCGGTTCGCCACGCGTCGGGGCGCGCTCATGGGTTCGCTCCCCGCAGACGGCACGATGGCGGCGGTGTTCGCTTCGGCGGAGCAGGTGCGCGATGCCTTGCGAGAGGGCATTGAGGTGGCCGCCGACAACGGCGCGCACCAAGTGGTGAGCGGCCCGCGGGATGCGCTTGCGACCCTGTGCGAGGTTTTGGCCGAGGCCGGCATCCGGGTGGCCCCCCTCCCGACCAGCCACGCCTTCCACAGTGCGCTGATGGACCCCGTGCTGCCGGAAGTCGAAGCGGCGGCCCCCCGGGCCTCTGCACCCTCAGTGCCGCTGGTGAGCAACGTGAGCGGGCGCGTGCTGACGAGCGTTCCCGACGGAGCGTACTGGCGGCGCCAGGCGCGCGAACCGGTCCAGTTCGCCACGGCAGTGCGGACGCTGGCGGAGCTGGAGGCGGGGTTTGTGCTGGAAATCGGGCCCCATGGCGTCCTGGGTCCGATGGCGGCGCTCACCTGGCCGCACGCTATGGCACCCACGGTGATCCCGAGCCAGCGGCGCGGAGGGACGGCGGACTTCATTGGCGCGGTGGCGGGCGCGTACGAGGGGGGGCTCGATATTTCCTTCGAAGGGTTGTTTGTCGGCGAACGGCGACGCCGGGTCTCCCTGCCTGCCTATCCATTCCAGAGGGAGCGCTACTGGATTTCTCCTTCCCCGCGTTTGCAGACGGAAGCGGGACATGCGCTTCTGGGCGTGCAGCGGGATTCGCCCGACGGCGAGCACTCCTTCGAGAGACGGCTTGGCAGTCGGGATCCGGCATGGCTTGCCGACCACCGTGTGCTCGGCGACGTGATCGCACCCGGCGCGCTTTACGCGGCGCAGGTGGCTGAAGCGCTTCGCGAAACGCACCGCGAACTTCCGGTCGTGCTCGACGAGAGCACGATCACGCGCCCGCTCGTGCTGTCGGGCGACGCGGGGCGACTGGTCCAGGTGGTTCTCGGCAAGGACAACGGCTGGAGGGTCGTCAGCAGGGATGCGGGAGGGGAATGGGAGACGCACGCCGAAGGCCGCTGGGCACCGTTCGCCGGAGCCGAGTCCGAGTCGGTCGACATCGGCGCGCTGAAGGGCGGCCTTGCCCAGGCGGACATCGAAGGGGGATACCTCGAGCTGGGTGCCGTAGGCCTCGACTACGGGCCTGCCTTCCGCGGTCTGGCCCGGCTCTGGTCGGGCTCCGGCGAGGCGCTGGGCGAAGTGCTGCTGCCGCCGGGCATGGCAAATCGGAACCTGCTAGTGCATCCGGCACTGCTCGACGCCTGTTTCCAGGTCCTGGGAGGAATGCCGCTTCCGGAAGGAGCGGAGGGCACTTGGCTGCCGATCGGCTGGGACCGCTTCGTCCTGCGGGACGCGCTGCCGGATCGCGTCTTCTGCCGGGCACTCGACCGCGGCGATGGCGGCCATGCGCGCCGAGTCGATCTCTGGCTTTACACGGAAGCAGGCGCGGAACTGGCGCACATCGAGGGCTTCGCGCTTCGACAGGCGAGCCCGTCGGCGCTGGCGGGTGAACGGGTCGAGAATGCGCTGCTCGAGGTGGTGTGGCGCGAAGGGGAGGCGCTGGGACTCCGGGAGGCGGACTTCCTCGCCGAGCCGCAGGAGATCGAGTCCGGCCTGGGAGCGCCGGACGGATACCTCGAGGCCGAGGGCCGCGACAGGGCCTCCCTCGCCGAGCTGGGGCGGGAGTTGGAGTGTGAGTCCCGCCGGCTGCTGCTGCGTGCAATGCAGGAGCTGGGATGGGAGCCCAGTCCGGGAGAGCGTTTCGAGACCGACGAGTTGCGCCGCCGGCTGAGGGTGACCGAGGATCACGGGCGGCTGTTCGGCCGGTTGCTGTCGGTGCTGGAGGAGATGGGGCTCCTCGACCGGGAACCAGCGGGCGGCTGGCAGGTGGCAACCGCGCCGGAAGCGCCTGCGGAGCCCGAGGCGGGACCGACCGACTTCGCAGCCGATTCCATCGAGGTGGGCCTGCTCCGCCGCTGCGGGGAGTCGCTCTCGGAAGTGCTCCGCGGCCGCGCAGATGCGCTGGACGTGCTATTCGGCGGCGAGCCGGGAGCGGCGAGCCTGTATCGCGACGCGCCCGCCATACGGACGTTGAACCGCAGGGTCGCGGACGCTGTGCGCACCGCAGCGGCCGGGCTGCCGGTAGGCCGGCCGCTGCAGGTGATCGAGATCGGCGCAGGGACGGGTGCAACCACCTCCGCCCTTCTAGACGTCCTGCCGACCGACCGGACCGAGTTCACCTTCACCGACATCTCAACAGACTCGCTCCGAGATGCTGAGCGGGACTTCGGCGAGCGGGATGCGGGCCTTCGCTTCCTAGCGCTCGACATCGAACGAGACCCGGCGGATCAGGGGTTCGCACTCCACGGCTACGATCTCGTGGTCGCCGCCAACGTCCTGCACGCGACCCGAGACTTGGCTGAGGCGCTCGCCAACTGTCGGCGCCTCCTGGCACCGTCGGGCTTGCTGGTGGCCGCCGAGGAGACCGTCCGCCAAGAATGGATGGACCTGACCTTCGGCCTGCTGCCCGGCTGGTGGCGCTTCCAGGATGCGTATCGCTCCGACCACGCCCTGGCCGGACCCCCCGTCTGGCGCCAAGCCCTCTCGGACGCCGGATTTGGCGGGACCTCCCTGGTCGAGGATCGGTCCGGGGCGCTGCTGATTTTGGCACGGGGGCCGGCGGAAGCGGAGGCCGAAGGCGGGCTGTTCGTGCTGGCCGGGCAGAGCGAGCTGGGCGCCGAGCTGGCGGCGGAGCTGGATCGCCGGGGCAGCCGGGCGGTCGAAGGACCCGCAGAGGGCGACCGGCAGGCGTGGCGCAGCTTCTTCGAGTCATTGCCCAGTGCGCTCCCGCTGCGGGGCGTGGCGTATCTCGGCGGGGTTCGGCGGGATGGCGCGGATCTTGCGACCCGGGAGCTCGAGGAAGATCTGGAGGCGGTGGGCGCCGGTGCGCTGGCGCTGGTCCAAGGGATGTCGGATGCGGGCGCGTCGCCCGCGAGCGGCACTTGGTTCGTGACTCGGGGCGGCCAGGTGATCGAGCGGGAGCGTCGTGGCGCACTCGTGGGCGCCTCGTTGTGGGGCTTCGCGAGCGTGGTGGATCTGGAGCACGGGGAGCTGACCCCACGCCTGCTGGACCTGGACCCAGAGTCTCCCGCGTCCGCCGACACGCTTGCCGACGAGCTGCTCTTTCCCGACCGGGAGACGCGCGTCGCCCGCAGGGGCGGATCCCGCTTTGTCGCTCGGCTGACGCGATTCGCGGGTCGGGCCGAATTCGCATCGGCGCGCGGGGAGGAAGGTGAGGCGGGTCCTGACCAAGGCGAGTTCCGGTTGCGCGGGGACCGGACCTATCTGATCACGGGGGGGCTCGGGGGCATTGGGCTCGAAGTGGCGCGCTGGCTAGCCGCGGTGGGGGCGGGCCCCATTGTCCTGAACGGATACTACCCGCCCGATGCGGCGGCCCAGGCGGCGGTCTCGGAACTCCAGGCGGGCGGTGCCGAGGTGCGCATTGAGATTGCAGACGTGACGGACGGGGACGCGGTGGCGGGAATGCTCCAGCGCATGGACGCCAAGCTCCCGCCACTGGCGGGCGTCATCCACAGTGTGGGAGCGCTCGCCGACGCGGCGTTGACGAACCAGGACTGGGAGCGGTTCGAGCGCGTCCTCGGGCCGAAGGTGCTGGGAGCCTGGCGACTCCATCGGGCGACGCTCGAGCGGGAGCTCGATCTGTTCGTCGTCTTCTCCAGCGTGTCGGGAGTTCTCGGGAATCCGGGGCAGGCCAATTACGCGGCGGCGAATGCTTTTCTTGACCAGCTGGCGCGGCACCGCCGGTCGCTCGGCCTGCCGGGTCAGGCCATTGCGTGGGGGCCGTGGTCGGGCATCGGGGTTGCCGAGGAGCAGCGCGAACGCCTCGAGGTGGGGGCTGCCTGGTCCGTCGAGGAGTGGATCACTCCCGAGCAAGGCATCCGTGCCCTAGCCCGGCTCATCCGCGAGGATGTCGCGGCCAGCGTTGTGGGGGCCGTCGATTGGTCGGCGCTTCCGCTGCGGGCACCGTGGCTCGAAGAAGTGATCGAGCGCGAAGAGGCCTTCTCGC
Organism: Bryobacterales bacterium; assembly: GCA_028819255.1. GTDB lineage: Bacteria > Acidobacteriota > Terriglobia > Bryobacterales > UBA6623 > VXMF01. Next base: position 5,002 of record JAPPMB010000153.1, read on the forward strand.
CCGCCGCTCCGGTCGATCTGCTCGGGCGGCTCCGGGGACTTGCCTCCGGGGAACGCCGGGATGAACTGATCCGGTTCCTCGGGGAACAGCTGGTCCAGATTCTGCGCCTGCACTCCGTTCCGTCGCCCTCTTCGGGATTCTTCGAACTTGGCATGGACTCGCTGATGGCGGTCGAACTCCGCAACCGCCTGAACCGGGCTTTCAGGGACGTGTTCGTCGTCTCGAACACCGCGGTGTTCGATCATCCCGACATCGCCCGACTGGCGGAACACCTCGCAGGCAAGCTTGCCGGCCTGACACCGGAGGGGCCGCGAGTGCGAGCCCTGCCCGCCGCCCGGCAGCGCGGCGACGAACGGATTGCGGTCATCGGCATGGCCTGCCGGTTCCCCGGGGCGGAGGATGCCGAGGCATTCTGGGCGCAGCTTCGCTCCGGGGCCGATCTGGTAACGAGGGGGCGTCCGGACGGGCTCTTCGTGGATGCCGAGACGGAGGCGGCGCGCCCCTTCGGAGCCTATGTGGAGGGCCTCGACCGCTTCGACGCGGGCTTCTTCCGGATCGCCCCGGTCGAGGCCGAACTCCTGGATCCCCAGCAGCGGATGCTTCTTGAGGCAAGCTGGGCGGCGCTTGAGGATGCCGGGATCGCCCCGGACGGGCTGCAGGGCAGCCGAACCGGCGTGTACGGCGGGCTCATGGCGAGCGACTACCAGACAATCCTAGCCGGGGCCGCCGAGAATCCGTCGACGAACATCTACAGGTCCACCGGAATCGCCGCCTCGACCGCGGTTGGGCGGGTTGCCTTCGCGCTCGGTCTCGAGGGTCCGGCCATCACTGTGGACACTGCATGTTCCTCGTCGCTGGTCGCGCTGCACCAAGCGGCGGCGGCGCTCCGCGCGGGCGAGGCGGATCTGGCGCTCGCGGGAGGTGTGAACGCGATTCTGAGGGCGGAGCCGACTAGGCTCTTCACTGACGCAGGCATGCTCGCCTCGGACGGACGGTGCAAGACCTTCGACGCGGCGGCCGACGGCTACGTCCGGGGCGAGGGGTGCGGAATGGTCGTGCTGAAGCGCCTTTCGGATGCAGAGGCGGCGGGAGACCGGATCCACGCAGTTGTGCTCGGATCGGCGGTCAACCAGGACGGCGCGAGCGCCGGCCTCACGGTTCCGAACGGCCCGGCCCAGGAGCGGGTGATCGAGGAGGCGCTTGCGCGGGCGGGTGTGGAGGCCTCCTCGGTGGACTATCTGGAGGCGCACGGCACGGGGACCGAACTGGGCGATCCGGTCGAGGTGGCGGCGGCGGCTGCGGTGTACGGTCGCGGCCGGAGTCCGGACCGTCCGCTGCTGATCGGATCGGTGAAGACGAATGTGGGCCACCTCGAGGCGGCTGCGGGCATGGCCAGTCTGATCAAGACGATGCTCGCGATTCGTTCCGGGGTGATACCGCGACACTTGCACTTCGATCGGCCCAACCCCCGGATAGATTGGGAGGCGCTGCCCGTCCGGGTGACGTCGGATGCGACCCCCTGGCCGGAGGCGGGCCGGCCACGGCGGGCCGCCGTAAGCTCCTTTGGGTTTTCGGGCACGAACGCGCACGTGGTGATCGAGGGCTATGCGGAGGAGCGCGAACCGCCGCGCGTCGTTGTCCCCGCAGTGCCGGAAGCCGGCGCGGACACCCCCGTCACGCAGACCGATGTGCCCCGCCGACAACGAGTGCTCCCGCTGTCGGGAAAGTCCGAGGACGCGCTCCGCCAGCTGGCCGACCGGTACCGGGCCGCCCTCTCCGGAGAGATTTCGCTTGCCGACATGGCGTGGACGGCGGGCGTAGGACGCAGCCATTTCCAGTGCCGCCACGGCCTTGTGTTCAACGACCGCACCTCGCTTGAGGAGCAGCTGAATGTGGTGAGACAGGGTGTCGCAGCCTCGCCCGCCGAAGGAAAGATTGCCTTCCTTTACACCGGGCAGGGGAGCCAGTGGGCAGGGATGGGCCGAGAGCTCTACGAGACGGAGCCGGTCTTTCGGGCGGCTCTGGACCGGTGCGAGGAAGTGTTCCGCGCAGAGCGGGGTGCATCACTGCTCCGGATAATGTTCGAGGATCCCGGCGGGCGGAAGCTGGATCGGACCGAGTGGACGCAGCCGGCGCTCTATGCGCTGGAAAGCGGCCTGACCGCGTTGTGGGCAAGCGTCGGTGTGCGGCCCGACATTGTATTCGGGCACAGCGCCGGAGAGATTGCGGCGGCGGCGGCCGCGGGGGCCTTCGACGTCGAGACCGGGATGCGGTTCGCTACGCGCCGGGGAGCGCTCATGGGTTCGCTTTCCGCGGATGGCGCTATGGCAGCCGTGTTTGCATCGCGCAGCCGAGTCGCTTCCGCGATCGGAGGCGCGGTGTCCCTGGCCGCTGACAACGGCGCGAATCAAGTGGTCAGCGGCCCGCGGGACGCAGTCGACGCCCTAGGCAAGAAACTCGCCGAGGAAGGCATCCGGGTGGAGTTCCTCCGGACGAGCCACGCCTTCCACAGCACGCTGATGGACCCGATGCTGTCGGATTTGGAAGCTGCGGCACCTGATGCCTCGGCTGCCTCGGTACGGCTGGTGAGCGATGTGAGCGGGCGTTTGCTGGAAAGCGCTCCCGACCGGGCGTACTGGCGGCGCCAGGCGCGCGAGCCGGTCCAGTTCGCCACGGCCGTGCGGACGCTCGCGGCCCTCAAGGCCGGGCTCCTGATCGAGATTGGTCCGCACGGTGTGCTGGGACCGATGGCAGCGATTGCCTGGCGCGGCACTGAGGCGCCCAGCGTGATCCCAAGCCAGCGGCGCGGCGGCAACGGGGACTTCGCCGGCGCCGTGGCGGGTGCCTACGAGGCAGGACTCAACATTGCCTTCGAGGGTCTGTTTGTCGGGGAACGCCGGCAGCGGGTCTCGCTGCCCGTCTATCCGTTCCAGCGCGAACGATACTGGGTCTCCCCCTCCGGGCGTCCGCAGGCGGCATCGGGGCACGTGCTCCTCGGGGTGCAGCGGGAATCACCGGATGGCGAACACTCCTTCGAGAGACGGTTGAACAGTCGGAATCCGGGGTGGCTGGCAGACCACCGGGTGCTCGGTGAAGTCGTGGCGCCAGGTGCGATTTATGCAGCGCAGGTGGCTGAAGCGCTTCGCGAAACGCACCACGGAGTCGCGGTTCTGCTCAAAGAGAGCGCGATTACGCTCCCCATGGTGTTGTCGGACGAGGGGGATCGGCTCGTCCAGGTGGTGCTTGGCGAGGACGGCGCCTGGAAAGTCGTTAGCAAGGATGAGACTGGGCGATGGCAGACCCATGCCGAAGGCCGCTGGGCGCCACTCGCTGCAGCGGCGCCCGGCTCGGCGGAGCTGGATGCCCTGAAGCGGGACCTCGTCCAAGTGGACGTCGAGGAGGGGTACCTGGAGCTGGGCGCTGCCGGACTCGATTACGGTCCGGCCTTCCGTGGTTTGTCCCGGCTCTGGTCGGGCTCCGGCGAGGCCCTGGGCGAGGTGCTGCTGCCGGTCGGATTGGAGAATCCCGACCTTCTCATGCATCCGGCACAGCTCGACGCCTGTTTCCGCGTACCGGGAGGAATCCCGGATCTGGCCGGGGCGGCGGGCACATGGCTGCCAATCGGCTGGGACCGCTTCGCACTCTACGACGCGTTGCCGGATCGCGTTTTCTGCCGGGCGCTCGACCGCGGCGAAGGAGGGGAGGCGCGCAGGGTCGACCTCTGGCTCTACAACGAGAAGGGAGAGGAATTAGCGCGCATCGAGGGCTTTACGCTCAGACGCGTGAGCCGGACGACCCTAACGGGCTACCGGCCAGAGGAGACGCTGCACGAAGTGGTGTGGCGCGAGGGGGCAGAGGTGGAACTTCGGGATGCGGACTTCCTCCCGGGGCTGCCGCAGATCAAGTCCGGGGTGGGAGACCCGGACCAGTTCTTCGAGGCCGAGGGCCACGACGGGGCGTCGCTCGCTGCGCTCGGGCGCCAGTTGGACCTTGAGTCACGCCGGCAGCTGCTCCGCGGATTCCGGGAGCTGGGATGGAAGCCCCGGCCGGGAGACCGCTTCGAGACGGACGAGTTGCGCCGCCAGCTCAGGGTGACGCGGGATCATGGCAGGCTATTCGCCCGGTTCCTTTCGGTGCTGGAAGAGACGGGGGTGCTGGGAAGGGACTCGGCAGGTGTCTGGTTCGTTGTAGCCGCGCCGGAACCACTTACGGAGCCCGCGGCGGTACCGGTCGACTCCCAGACCGAATCCATCGAGATGGGCGTACTTCGCCGTTGCGGGGCTGCCCTCGCGGAGGTGCTCCGCGGCCGTGCCGATGCGGCGGAACTGCTCTTCGGCGGAGAGCCGGGAGCGGTGGGCCTGTACCGCGACTCGCCCTCCCAGCGGGCGCTAAACCGCATGGTTGCCGACTGCGTGCGGACAGCCGTCGCCGGGTTGCCGGAAGGCCGGCCGCTACGGTTGCTCGAGATCGGTGCCGGGACGGGAGCGACTACGTCCGCCCTCTTGGATGTTCTGCCGGCCAGTCAGACGGAATACACCTTCACCGACATTTCGGAAGACTCGTTTCCGGACGCGGAGCGTCGGTTTGGCGAACGGGATGTGGATATGCGCTTCCACACGCTCGACGTCGAACAGGATCCGGCGCATCAGGGGTTCATGCTCCACGGCTACGATCTCGTGATCGCTGCGAACGTCCTGCACCTCACCCGGGATCTGGGGGAGACGCTCGCCCATTGCCGCCGCCTTCTGGCACCTTCGGGAGTGTTTGTGGCGGTCGAGGAAACCACTCGGAAGGAATGGCTGGACCTGACCATCGGACTGCTGCCCGGCTGGTGGCGCTTCAATGACGCGTATCGCTCTGACTGCGCGCTGGTTCCGCCCACCGTCTGGCGGCAGGTGCTCACGGATGCCGGATTCGCGGGAATCTCCCAAGTCGAGGCGCGGACGGGTCCGCTCCTGATTCTGGCACGGGGACCGTCGGAGGTGGGGGCGGAAGACGGGCTGTTCGTGCTGGCTGGAGAGAGCGGGGTGAACGCCGAACTGGCGGAGGAACTGGATCGGCGGGGGAGCCGCGCCGTGTTGGGACCCACGGAGTGCGACCGGCAGGCATGGCGTGGGTTTTTCGAGTCATTGCCTGATGCCCGACCGTTGCGGGGCGTAGCGTATCTCGGCGGAGTCCGGCGGGAGGGATTGGGGCTTTCGACACGGGAGCTCCAGTCGGAGCTCGAGGCGGTGGGTGATGGTGCGCTGGTCCTGGTCCAGGCGATGTCGGATGCGGGCGTGTCGCCTGTGAGTGGCACCTGGTTCGTCACCCGAGGCGGCCAGGTCATCGACCGGGAGTGCTCCGGAGCACTGGCGGGGGCCTCGTTGTGGGGCTTCGCCAGCGTGGTGGAACTTGAGCACGGCGATTTGACTCCGCGCCTGCTGGATCTGGATCCCGAATCTCCCCTTTCCGTCGGCAAGCTAGCCGATGAGCTGCTCTTCCCGGACGAGGAGACGCGCATCGCGCGACGGGGCGGAGCCCGTCTAGTCGCACGGCTGGCGCGGTTGTCCGGGCGGGAGGCGAGATCCGAAGAGTCCGGTTCCGACGAGGTCCGGCCGCGTGGGGACCGCAGCTATCTGATCACGGGGGGCCTCGGGGGCCTCGGGGTCGAGGTGGCGCGCTGGCTCGCCGAGGCGGGGGCCGGAGCCATTGTCCTGAACGGACGCCGGGCGCCCGATGCGGCGGCCGATGCGGCGGTTGCGGAACTTCGTCAGGGTGGCACCGAGGTGCGCATTGAGATTGCCGACGTGACGGACCGGGCGGCGGTTTCGGGAATGCTCCAGCGCATCGACGGCGAACTCCCGCCGCTTGGGGGCGTGATTCACAGCGTCGGAGCGCTAGCCGACGCGGCGTTGACGAACCAGGACTGGGAGCGGTTCGAGCGCGTGCTCGGCCCGAAGGTGCTGGGGGCCTGGCGGCTGCACCGGGCCACGCTCAAGCGGGAGCTCGATCTGTTCGTCGTCTTTTCCAGTCTGGCGGGCGTCATCGGGAACCCCGGCCAGGCCAACTACGCGGCGGCCAATGCCTTCCTCGACCAGCTGGCGCGGCATCGCAGGGCGCTCGGTCTGCCCGGTCAGGCCATAGCCTGGGGGCCGTGGTCGGGTGTCGGCGAGGCCGCGGAGCGACGCGAACGCTTGGCTCCGCGGCTCGCCGACTTCGGCGGGGAGTGGATCGTTCCCGAGCAGGGCATCCGGACCTTGGCGCGGCTCGTGCGAGAGGATGTCGGAACCAGCGTGGTGGCGTCCGTCGACTGGTCGGCGCTTCCGCTGCGGGCAGCTTGGCTGGAGGAGGTCCTGGGGCGCGAGCGAGACCGCGCCCGGGTGGATCCGGAGGGTCTCCTGCAACGGCTCCGGGGACTCGCTCCAAGAGAGCTCCGGGATGAACTGATCCGGTTCCTCGGGGAACAGGTGGGCCAGATCCTGCGGCTGCGCTCCGCCCCGTCGCCCTCGGAGGGGTTCTTCGAGCTGGGCATGGACTCGCTGATGGCGGTCGAGCTTCGCAACCGCCTGAACCGAGTCTTCGGAACGACGTTGGTCGTCTCGAACACCGCGGTGTTCGATCATCCCGACATTGCGCGACTGGCGGAACATCTTGCCCGCGAGCTTGCCGGAATGTCACCGGAGGTGCCGACGGCAGGAGCCTTGCTCCCTGTCCGCCGCCGCGCCGGCGAACGCATCGCGATCGTCGGCATGGCTTGTCGCTTCCCGGGGGCGGCGGACACCGAGACGTTCTGGGGGCAGCTTTGTTCCGGGGCTGATCTGGTGACGAGAGGGCGTCCGGACGGGCTCTTCGTGGATGCCGAGACGGAGGCGGCGCGCCCCTTCGGCGCCTACGTGGAGGGCTTGGACCGCTTCGACGCGGGCTTTTTCCGAATTGCCCCGGTCGAAGCCGAGCTCTTGGATCCCCAGCACCGGATGCTGCTTGAGACAAGCTGGGCGGCGCTTGAGGACGCCGGGATCGCTCCTGAGGGGCTGCGCGGAACCCGCACCGGGGTGTACGGCGGCGTCTCGATGAGCGACTACCAGGCGCTCATAGGTGGGGCCGAGGACGATCCGTCGAGCAACATCTACCGGTCCACCGGCGCCACGCCGTCGATCGCGGTCGGCCGGGTCGCCTTCGCGCTTGGTCTCGAGGGTCCGGCCATCACAGTGGACACCGCGTGTTCCTCGTCGCTCGTCGCTCTGCATCAGGCCGCGGTGGCGCTTCGCGGAGGCGAGGCGGATCTGGCGCTGGCGGGAGGGGTGAACGCGATCCTGAGGTCAGACCCCACGAGTCTCCTGACCGATGCCGGCATGCTCGCCGCGGATGGCCGCTGCAAGACCTTTGATGCGGCGGCCGACGGCTACGTACGGGGCGAAGGATGCGGGATGGTTGTGCTCAAACGCCTCGCGGACGCGGAGGCGGCGGGGGACCGGATCCTCGCGGTTGTGCTCGGGTCGGCGGTGAACCAAGACGGCGCGAGCGCCGGCCTGACCGTGCCGAACGGCCCGGCCCAGGAGCGGGTGATCGAGGAGGTGCTCGCGCGGGCAGGGGTCGAGGCCTCCTCGGTGGACTATTTGGAGGCGCACGGCACGGGCACCGAACTGGGCGATCCGGTCGAAGTGGAAGCGGCAGCTGCCGTGTACGGCCGGGGCCGCAACCCGCACCGCCCGCTGCTGATCGGGTCGGTGAAGACCAACGTGGGCCACTTGGAGGCGGCGGCGGGCGTTGCCGGGCTGATCAAGACGGTGCTCGCGATCCGTTCCGGGGTGATTCCGCGCCACCTGCACTTCGAGCGGCCCAACCCGCGGATGGACTGGGAGAAGCTCCCCGTCCGGGTGACGTCGGAAGCGACGCTTTGGCCGGAGTCGGAACGGCCGCGGCGGGCCGCCGTCAGCTCATTTGGATACTCGGGCACCAATGCCCATGTCATGGTCGAGGGATATGCGGAAGAGCGCAAACCGCCGCGCATCGAGGTTCGCGCATTGCCGAAGTCGGGTGCGGATGACCGCGTCCCGCAGGCTGACGCGCCCCGCGAGCACCGCCTGCTCCCGCTCTCGGCGAAGTCCCAAGACGCTCTCCGGCAGCTGGCCGACCGATACCAGGCCATGCTCTCGGACGATATCCCGCTTGCCGACATGGCTTGGACGGCGAGCACCGGCCGGAGCCATTTCCGCTGCCGCTCCGGCCTGGTGTTCAGTGATCGCGCCTCGCTGCAGGACCAGTTGGCGGTGGCGAGGCAGGGAGTTGTGGCGGCGGCGCCCACGCAAGGAACGGTCGCGTTCCTTTACACCGGGCAGGGGAGCCAGTGGGCGGGCATGGGCCGGGAGCTCTATGAGGCCGAGCCGGTCTTCCGGGCAGTTCTGGACCGGTGCGATGAAGTGTTCCGCGCAGTGCGCGGCAGGACGCTTCTCCCGGTGATCTTCGAGGATGCCGGGCGGCTGGACCGGACCGAGTGGACGCAGCCGGCGCTCTACGCGCTGGAGAGCGGGCTCACCGCGCTGTGGGCCAGCGTGGGGGTGCGGCCCGACATCGTGTTCGGGCACAGCGTGGGAGAGATCGCCGCGGCGGCGGCCGCGGGAGCCTTTGATCTCGAGACTGGGATGCGATTCGCCACGCGTCGGGGCGCGCTGATGGGTTCGCTCTCCGAGGGGGGTGCAATGGCGGCGGTGTTCGCTTCGGCGGAGCGGGTCGCTGCCAGCCTTGACGGTGCGGTGTGCCTGGCAGCCGACAACGGCACGCAGCAGGTCGTGAGCGGGCCGGAAACCGAAATCGAGGTGCTCCTGCAGGCATTCGAAGAGGACGGTCTGCGAGTGGAGCGTCTGCGGACCAGCCACGCCTTCCACAGCGCGCTGATGGATCCGGTGCTGGCGGAGCTGGAAGCGGCGGCACCCGGGGCCTCGGCACCTTCGGTGCGACTGGTGAGCGATGTGAGCGGGCAGGTGGTGGAAGGGGCTCCCGACGGAGCGTACTGGCGGCGCCAGGCGCGCGAGCCGGTCCAGTTTGCGACGGCGGTGCGGACGCTGGCGGACCTCCAGGCGGGGCTTCTGCTGGAAATCGGGCCCCATGGCGTCCTGGGCCCGATGGCGGCGCTGGGCTGGCCGCACGGCGAGGCTCCTACGGTGATCATGAGCCAGCAGCGCGGCGGGAACGGGGACTTCGTCGGAGCGGTGGCGGGCGCGTACGAGGCGGGTCTCGAGATTGGCTTCGAGGGCCTGTTCGCCGGGGAGCGGCGGCGGCGGGTCAGGCTGCCTGCCTATCCCTTCCAGCGCGAGCGCTACTGGATCTCCGCCTCTCCGCGACAGCGGTCAGAGACGAGGCACGCGCTGCTCGGAGTGCGGAGGGATTCCCCGGATGGGGAGCATTCCTTCGAGCGGCAGCTGGACAGTCGGGATCCGGCCTGGCTGGCGGACCACCTGGTGTTCGGGAACGTTGTAGCGCCGGGCGCGCTTTACGCGGCACAGGTGGTTGAAGCGCTTCGCGAAACACACCCCGGAGTCCCGGTCGTGCTCGAAGAGAGCGCGATCACGCGCCCGCTGGTGCTGTCGGGCGAGGATGATCGGCTGGTTCAGGTGGTGCTAGGCGAGGACGGCGCCTGGAAGGTCGTCAGCAACGATGCGGGCGGGCGATGGGAGACGCACGCCGAGGGCCGCTGGGCACCGCTCGCAGCATTCGCGTCCGAGGCAACGGACCTCCGGGCGCTGCAGGACAGCCTCGCCGAGGCGGACGTGGAAGAGGGATACCTCGAGCTGCGTGCTGCCGGCCTCGACTACGGACCGGCCTTTCGCGGTCTGGCCCGGCTGTGGCGGGGCTCCGGCGAGGCGCTGGGCGAGGTGCTGCTGCCGGCGGGAATGGAAAATCAGGGGCTGCTTGCGCATCCGGCACTGCTCGACGCCTGTTTCCGGGTGCTCGGGGCGGTCCCGGAACTGGCGGGAGCCGGGGGCACATGGCTGCCGATCGGCTGGGACCGTTTCGTCCTGCGCGAGGAGCTGCCGGAGCGCGTCTTCTGCCAGGCGCTGGACCGCGGCGAGGGTGGCCAGACCCGCAAGGGAGATTTCCGGCTCTACACGGAGACGGGCGAGGAGCTGGCGCGCATCGAGGGCTTCGCGCTCAGACAGGCGAGCAGAACGGCGCTGTCGGGACTCCGGGTGGATCAGGCGCTGCACGAGGTGGCGTGGCGCAAGGGAGCGTCGGTGGGCCTCCGGGATGCGGAGTTCCTCGCCGATCCGCAGGAGGTCGAGACGGGCCTGAGAGCGTTGGACGGGTACCTCGAGGCGGAGGACCGCGACGGGGCTTCGCTCGCCGCACTGGGGCGCGAGCTGGAATGCGAGGCACGCCGGCAACTGCTCCGCGGATTCCGGGAGCTGGGATGGGAGCCGAGGCCGGGAGACCGTTTCGAGACGGACGAGTTGCGCCACCGGCTAAGGGTGACCGAGGATCACGGCCGGCTGTTCGGCCGGTTGCTGTCGGTGCTGGAGGAGATGGGCCTTCTTGGCCGGGAGCCGGCTGGCGGCTGGCGCGTGGCGGCCGCGCCGGAAATGCCTACGGAGCCCGAGGCGGGGCCGGCCGACTCCCAAGCCGATTCCATCGAGTTGAGCCTGCTTCGCCGCTGCGGGGAGTCACTCGCCGACGTGCTCCGCGGCCGCGCCGATGCGCTGGACCTGCTCTTCGGCGGCGAGCCGGGAGCGGCGAGCCTGT
>JAPPMB010000005.1 GCA_028819255.1 Bryobacterales bacterium
CTCGGGGGGGTGCCGGGGGGGCGCCCCCCCCCCCCCCCCCCCGGGGGGGGGGGGGCCCCGGCCCCCGGGGGGCCCCCCCGCCCGGGGGCGGGGGAAAACTGTAGACTGTCCCGCCTGCAGGCGGGGGCGGCCCATGCGCAACGCTCCTGCGAGTGTGCGGCACCGGCTCGCCAACTGGGTCGTACGGCTCAGGCCACTGTGCGCCAACGCACGACTCTCCGGACAGGGCCGGATCCTTGGACAACACGGGCTGCGTGGATGCGTCGCCGCTGTCTGCACGACGCCTGCTGGCCTGGCTCTCTACCACCGTTGCCAATATAAGAGGTGGTTCGGGTCAGGCCGATCGCGGCACTTGCAGCCAACCTGGATGTTGGCGAGACAACCACTCTGAGCCTCGCCATCGAGCACCGCGGCCTGAGTCTCGTCCTGATGGACGAGGCGATCGGAAGATCCCGTGCGAGGGCGCTCGGCCTCAGAGTGACCGGATTGGTCGGCGTGTTGCTGGCGGCGAAACGGTCGGGCCTGGTTCCAAGCGTTCGGCCGTTCCTGGATCGCTTGCGGAGGAGCGATTTCAGGCTGTCCGAAGACTTCGTTCTGACGGTCATCGAAGGAGCCGGAGAAGCGTAGAGCTGGAGAGCCCTGGATCGGCCGAACAAACCGACAACGATCTGGAACCGTACTGCCGGAATGAGAAGCTCGCTTCTAATCCACGAATCTTAAGGAAGAGGCAAATCTCGGAACGCGGACCTGCGCGACGCAGTGTTCGATGGAGGGAACATCGGCAGAGCCGACTCTTCGGCGGCGATCGTTGCATGCCTGCGGAACAGGTCGGGCCAGTCCATCCCGCGCGGGAGGAAAAGCAGGGGCCTGTCCCTCCTTGGTCCGGGGACGGGTTGGGAGGAGGACCCGCTGCTAGAATCGGTCTCCGAGAAACCTGACGATCCATGTCCGCGCCCAGACAGCTCCTGATTCTGCTCTCGATTCCCCTTTTCGCGGCCCTTGTCGGCTGCAGGACTGCCGAAGAGACCGCGGATTCGGCACCGCCGAACGTCGTGCTTGTCATGGCCGACGACATGGGCTGGGGCCAGACCGGCTACTACGGTCATCCCGCGCTCGAGACGCCCGCCCTGGACGCAATGGCGGAGGCGGGCCTGCGCTTCGACCGGTTCTACGCGGGTGCTCCCAACTGTTCGCCTACCCGCGCGACGGTGCTGACCGGGCGGACGAACGACCGCACGGGCGTTGAGAACCATGGATACGCTCTCCGCCGCCAGGAGCGGACACTGTCGAGGGCAATGGACGAAGCCGGGTACGCCACCGGACATTTCGGAAAGTGGCACCTGAACGGACTGCGGGGGGCAGGCGTCCCGGTGCTGGCAGACGACTCGCACTCCCCGGGAGTGTTCGGGTTCCAGCACTGGCTCACCGTGACGAATTTCTTCGAGCGCGACCCGCTGATGAGCCGCAACGGCCTTTTCGTGCAGATGGAGGGCGACTCCTCCGAAGTCATCGTCGGTGCCGCGCTGGACTTCATGCGCAGCCGGGACGCCCAGGGCCGCCCGTTCTTCGTCGTGGTCTGGTACGGCACACCGCATTCCCCGTGGATCGCGTCGGATGAAGACAGAGCGGCGTTCGCGAGCCTGGACGAGAGGGCACAGCATCACTACGGCGAACTGGCGGCGATGGACCGCAGCATCGGCACTCTGCGCGCGGGCCTGCGGGAGATGCGGGTCGAGCGCAACACCGTGGTCTGGTTCACGAGTGACAACGGCGGCCTGCCGAGGTTCGAGCCGGGCACGGTCGCGAACCTGCGCGGGTTCAAGGGCAGCCTCTACGAAGGGGGAATCCGGGTTCCGGCCGTCGTCGAGTGGCCGGACGGCATTTCCGAGCCGCGCGTCACTTCGTTCCCCGCGGCCACCATGGACATCTTCCCAACCGTCGCGGCTCTCGCGGGCCTCGGGAACGAGGCCATGCTCAAGCCGCAGGACGGCACGGACCTGACGCCGCTGTTCCGCGGAGAGGCGGGTCCGCGCGAGAAGCCCATTGGCTTCCGGCACCAGGGACGGACCGCAATGATCGACAACGATCTCAAGATCGTGGACATGGACCAGGAGAACCGGGCCCACGAGCTCTTCGACCTGGCGGCCGATCCGGGCGAGACCACCGACATCGGCGCGGACCGTCCGGACGATCTCGCCAGGCTGCGGGAGGCCCTCGATGCGTGGAACGCGTCGGTGGAGGCGAGCGCGAAGGGCGGGGACTACCCGAGCGGCGACTTCGATCCGGAGGAATCGCTCCCTGCCTGGTGGATGGCCGAGGAGGGGTACGCTCCGTACCTGGAGGAATGGCGAAACCGCCCGGAATACGCCTCGTTCATCGAGCGCGAGCTGGGCCAGTGACCGCACTCTGCCGCACGGCGCGAAACCCGCTTGTGCGGCGTCCGGCCCACCCAGTGCCACTTGCAATACTCTCTTGATGTGGCGACTGCACTCGAGATCGGAAATGCCCCCTGCTCATGGGGTGTCGAGTTTCCCGACTCTCCCTCGAATCCCCCTTGGCGGTCGGTTCTCGACGAGACAAAACGGGCCGGCTACGCGGGAACCGAGCTGGGGCCGGTCGGGTACATGCCTGAAGACGTCTCCCTGCTGGGCGACGAACTCGAAGCCCGCGGACTCACTCTGACCGCGGGCGTCCTGTTCCGCCCGTTCCACGACCCGGACGCGTGGGAGGATCTGCAGGACGCGCTGCGCCGGACCTGCAGGATTCTGCGGCCGCTCGGCGCCCGGCACCTCGTCTTCATCGACAGCCTCAATCCGGAGCGGTCCAGGTATGCCGGTGACCCGGCGCGGTCCCCCCGGCTTGGACCCGACGCCCTCGCGGCGATGCACGAGCGCATCCGGACTGCGGCGTCGATCGGGCGGGACGAGTACGGACTCCTGCCCTGCATCCATGCCCATGCCGGTGGCTGCATCGAGTTCAGGGACGAGCTAGAGCAGGTTCTTGAAGAAGTGGACGAAAGGCTGCTGGGAATCTGCCTCGACACGGGACACAGCGTGTATGGGGGGTTCGACCCGATCGCCCTGTGGAAGCGCCACCCCGCCCGGGTCCAGTACATCCATCTCAAGGACATCGACCGGCCGACGCACCGCGCCTCGGTGCGGGAGCGGATCGGATTCTACGAGGCCTGCGCGCGCGGCGTTTTCTGCAACCTCGGAGACGGCGCGGTCGACTTCTCCCTCTTCAGGCGGACGCTGGAGGCATCCGGCTACTCGGGCTGGGCCACGGTAGAGCAGGACCGCGGCCCGCAGAGCGTCCAGTCATCGTACGAGGACGCGGCCGCGAACTGGAGGTTCCTGCGGACGGCGGGCCTGGCGGGCTGAATCGGGCACCCCGGCACCGACCCCCGGCCGGCAGCCGGACCGGTCACTGCGCCAGCAGGACGTAGCAGCCGATCGTGCACACGCACACGACGGCCCCCAGCGCCTTGGCGTGCCTCCAGGGCGTCATGTCCACCAGCGCTTCGTCGGGCTCCTCGTAGCGGCTTCGGGCCGGCCGGATCCTCGAGGTCAGCAGCATGAACCCCACCACGACGACGAACACGATCGCGAGGAAGTGCAGGAAGTGGATCTCGTCCGATGTCCCGAACAGTCCGCGCAGGAACGCCTGCACCGGCTCGTCGAACGAGAAGACAAGCAGGAAGAAGAGCGCGGGCCCACCGATGAGGCCTGCCTTGGCGGCGAAGGCCGAGACCCGGTTCCAGACCATGCCGAGGAAGATGACAGCCAGCATCGGCCCGAAGAACGTGGCGTTGATCCGCTGCAGGTAGTTGTAGAGGCTCCCGGAAGTGTCGATCATGGGCGCGATGGACATCGCGGCCAGCGCGAGCACGATGCTGCAGACGCGACCGGCGAAGACGAACTCGCGCGGCGAGGCGTCCGGCCGCACCACCGACCCGTAGATGTCGCGGCAGAACAGCGTGGCCGACGAGTTCAGCACGCTGTTGAAGGTGCTCAGGACGGCACCCACCATGACCGCGGCGAAGAAACCGCCCAGCCAGTCCGGCAGCACCGCCTTGACGAGGGTCGGGTAGGCCAGGAGATAGTCCTCGGGCCCCAGATCGCCCTTGAACATGTGGAAGGCGATCACGCCCGGCAGCACGATCACGAGCGGTCCGAGCAGCTTGAAGCAGGCCGCGATCAGCATGCCCTTCTGCCCTTCCCTGAGGTTCCTGGCCCCCAGTCCGCGCTGGATGATCTGCTGGCCTGCGCACCAGAAGAAGATCTGGTTCACGACCATGCCGGTGAACAGGACGCCGAACGGAAGGAACGAGCCGGGCTCGTCGCCGGTGATGTCGAACTTCGGACGCTCCTCGACGTAGACGGTCCCGAGGCCGGTCCACGGGTTGCCGTCGCCGATCTGGACCAGCGCAAGCAGCGGCACCAGCAGGCCGGCGATCAGGAACCCGACCCCATTGATCGTGTCCGAGATCGCCACCGCCTTGAGCCCGCCTAGGATGGCGTACAGGGAGCCGAGCACGCCCACTCCCCAGACCAGCAGCCAGGTGACCTGCGTCTGACTCAGCCCGAACGCCTCCCGAAGTCCGAACAGGCTGTCGATGCCGCTCGCGCCGAAGAGCAGCACCACGGGCAGAATCGCGAGCACGTAGGAGAACAGGAACACCGAGGCGGCGATCACGCCCGTCGCCCTGTCGTAGCGGGCGGAAAGGTACTCCGGTATCGTCGAAAGCCCCATGCGCAGGTAGCGCGGCAGGAAGTAGAGGGCGGTGGCCACCATGGCAAGGGCGGCGGTCGTCTCCCACGCGGTGACGGCGATCGTGTGGTTGAAGGCGTCGCCGTTGAGGCCGATGAGATGCTCGGTCGAGAGGTTGGTGAGCATCAGGGAGCCGGCGATGACCCATGCCGTCAGGCTGCGCCCTCCCAGGAAGTACGCGTCCCAGGTCGTCATCCGGTCGCGGCGGGTGTAGGCGTAGGAAATCGCCGCGACCAGCAGGGTGAAGCCCAGGAAGGAAACTGTGGTCACAAACACGGGAGCATCCTCGCATCGGCCCGGCCCGGGCCCAGGTCTCTCAAGCCGGTTCGCGCAGGCTAGAGATAGCTGCGCTCCTTGCTGCGCCCGGCGAGCCATTCCCGCCTGGCGGACCGGACTGCGGGAACCTCCGACACCTCCGCAATGGGCACGTCCCACCAGGACTCGTACGAAGGCACGTGCACGTTGCGGTCCGTCGCGACCACCACCACGCTCGTGCGGCGGCTGCCGGGCATGGCCCGCAGGGCCCGGGCGAGCTCGTCGCGCGTGCTCACGCGCTCGGCGTCGGCCCCGAGGCTGCGGGCGTTCTCGACAAAGTCGACGCCCACGAGCTGGCCGCCGAGCTGGCCGTTCGTGCGGCAGCGGTAATGCGTGCCGAAGCCCTCGGTCCCGCAAGCCTCGCTCAGGCCGCCGATGCTCTGGAACCCGTGATTGTCGACCACGACGATGTTCAGCCTCGCACCCTCCTGGACCGAGGTGGCGATCTCCTGGGCCATCATCAGGTACGATCCGTCGCCGACCATGACGTAGACCTCGCGGTCGGGCTCGGCGAGCTTGATCCCCAGGCCGGCGGCGATCTCGTAGCCCATTGTGGAGTAGCCGTACTCCATGTGATACGAACCGGGGCTCCCGGTCCTCCAGAGCTTGTGCATGTCGCCCGGCATGCTGCCGGCTGCGCACACCACGACGTCTCGGTCGCCGGCCGCGTCGTTCACCGCGCCGATCACCTCTCCCTGGCTGATCGGCGGCCCGTGCCCGAGGCCGTAGATCCGGTCGACCTCGCGCTCCCAGATGTCGCGGTACTTGCGGATCCGTGCGGCATGCGAGTCCGGGACGCGATAGTCCGAGACCAGGATCGCCAGTTCCTCCAGCGCCGACCGCGCATCCGCCACCAGCGGCAGCGCCGCGTGCTTGAAGGCGTCGAACTCACAGACGTTGATGTTCAGGAAGCGCACCGCCGGGTTCTGGAAGGCCGTCTTGGAAGCGCTGGTGAAATCGCTGTAGCGGGTCCCGATCCCGATCACCAGGTCGGCGTCTCGCGCCAGCACGTTCGCACCTGGGGTGCCGGTCACCCCCATCGCGCCCATGCACTGCCCGTGGTCGTAGCGCAGGCTGCCCTTGCCCGCCTGGGTCTCGGCCACCGGGATGCCGGTCGAGGCGGCAAAGTCCGCCAGCGTCGCACACGCTTCGCTGAAATGCACTCCGCCTCCGGCGACAATCAGCGGCGCCTTGGCGTCCCGGATCCAGGCTGCGGCGCGCTCCATCACCTGCGCGTCCCCCCGCTGGCGCTGAATGGACCAGACCCGGTCCTCGAAGAGATCGGAAGGATAGTCGTACGCCTCGGCCTGCACGTCCTGCGGCATCCCAAGCGTGACCGTGCCGGTCTCGGCGGGGGAGGTCAGCACTCGCATCGCCTCGGGCAGGGCCGTCACGATCTGTTCCGGGCGCTGGATGCGGTCCCAGTACTTCGAGACTGCGCGGAAGCAGTCGTTCACCGAGATGTCCTGCGTGTGCGCCGATTCCAGCTGCTGCAGCACGGGGGCCACGTTGCGGCGCGCGAAGATGTCCCCCGGGAGCAGCAGCACCGGCAGGCGGTTGATGGTGGCTGCGGCGGCCCCGGTGACCATGTTGGTCGCCCCCGGGCCGATCGACGTGGTGCAGACGAGGGTCCGGAGACGGTTCGACACCTTGGCGAAGCCGGCGGCCGTGTGCACCATCGCCTGCTCGTTGCGGCACAGATAGTAGGGGAAGGACGTGTCCTGGTGCAGAGCCTGACCGAGGCCGGCCACGTTGCCGTGGCCGAAGATGCCGAAGCACCCTCCGAAGAATCGGTTCGTCGCTCCGTCGCGTTCAACGAACTGGTGCTTCAGGAATTCGATCGTGGCCTGGGCCATCGTCAAGCGTCTGGTCATGCGTGCTCACCGGGCGCGGCGTGCCGCCCGGCCAGGGGCGGGTCCGCGGAATTGCCTGCAATATCGTACAGCTTACCGCCGTCCCTGCGGCTTGGCCGGCAGCTTGCGAAGAAGTGCGACCCAGTCCATTCCGGGATGGCTGGGCGGAGCGATCTCCACCTTCCCGTCGTCGCGCATCAGCATCTCGCCGGCCGTGACGGTCCCCTTCCTGTCGGCCTGGAGGTCTCCGCCGTTCCGGGGGTCGTACCAGTGGAGGCTGTACTCGCCGGGGGCGAGCGTGATCCGGGTTCTCCCCGCCTCCGGTATGTACGCCGCGTAGGTCTCGCCCTCCTTGGCGAACACGTAGGCGTTCCTGTCGTCGGTCAGGTCGTTCGCCGGCCACATCTCCCAGAACAGCAGGTGCTTCTGGAAGAACTCGAGCGCGTGGCGGGTCTGGTTCCACATCGTGTCGCGCGACCGCCAGTCCTCGCAGTTCAGGTCCATGTGGTCGTACTGGTATCCGAAGTACCACTCGACGCCGGAACCCCCGCCCATCAGGTTGCCCCACAGGGCGTGCTTGCGCGGCTTGTCGTGCATGGGGTCGTCCGCATCCGGGACCACGCCGGCCGAGGCCGGAGTCTGCTCGTCATGGAAGATGGCCCAGGGCGAACCCGACGCGGCGGATCGCATGCGCAGCGCGACGGTCTCGCGGTTGGTGTCCTCCATCCGGCCCTGGATCGACGTCGCCGTGAACAGGCTGGATCCGATCAGGCTGGTGTAGGTCCGGAGACTCCGTGTGTTGTGAGTGTGGACCGTGATCACGTGCCGGTTCGGATCCATCTGGCGGATGTAGCCGGCGATGTCCAGCCGGTCGGCGTGGGGCGTGTCGTTCTCCTCGCCAAGATTCCACACCATTGCGAGATGGTGGCTGAAGCGGGCCGCAAGCTCGCGCAGGTAGAGCTTGCGGACGTCGTTGAGGTCCGGACCGCCGCCGAGATTCTCGTCGTTCTCAGTCTCCTGGATGACGAGATGCATCATGATGCCGAGCCGCTCCATGTGCGAGAACACGATCTCCCACTGCGCGAGCTTGGAGACGTCGATGCGGTCGCGCACTTCGGGGCCGGTCCAGATCCAGGTGTCCTTGCCGTCGCCCCCGTCGAGGTTGTAGGTCATGAAATAGACGCTGTTCATGCCCTTGGAGGCGAGATAGTTGAGGGCTCCGATGATGTTCCTGCCCTTGTTCCCCTGCCAGGTCGGATCTCCGGCCTTCCAGTCCCGCGCGTGGGGTTCGAAACGATGCAGGAACGCCCCCCGGTCCGTCGAGACGCCGCCGTGGGCGGCCGTGTCCACCGTGCCGTCAAACTCGAAGTAGCCGAGAAAGTTCTCGGGCGAGTCGGCGCCCCCCTTGAGGAAGCGGTCCCCGTTCGAGAACCGGAGGTAGTGCTCCCCCGCCGGCGTCAGGAACCCCTTGGAGGCGAATCCCGGCGCACCTGGGGTGGCCGGGCCCACCGACAGAGTGCCGGACTCGCCGTCGAACGCCTCCGGGGTTCCCGCGGCCTCGCTGATCGCGATGCCGGACCCCGAGCGGAACTCGGCCCGCCAGACCCAAGTGCCGGCGAGCGGGGGCGTGAAGCGGACGCGCCACCTGTTGCCCGCCTCCGCCGATGTCTCCGCGGCGTTTCCGTCCGCCGCGAAGAACCCCTGCGCGGTGCGGGACTCTCCTGACTGCTGGTGCAGGAACGAGACGCTCATCCGGTAGTCAAGGAACGGGTTCGGGCTGGCCCCTTCCGAGGTCTGCGGCCCCTCGAAGGTCAAGGTGACCGGCTGCCAGCGCACTGGGTCGTCGGGAGACACCGCGACCGCTGCGTCCAGAGCAACGGGAGCGACCGCCAGGGCCATCGCAGTCAGCCGGAGCGTCGACTTCGAGATCAAGCGCATGAGTGCCTCCTTCAAGGGCCGGATTGGGACGGGCCCGCAGGTGCCGGCCGCCCCCAGGCCGCCATTCAACACTAGCAGCGCGGGCCGCCCTTGCGGGACCAGTTAACTCCGCGGCGAGGCCGCCCCCCGAGCCACGGTCCAGAGAATCTTGCAGCCGGCGGCCAGACTCCCCGTCAGGCTGCCGCTCACCTTGCTGCGGCCCGCGACTCGCGAGCGGCGTGACACCGGCACCTCGGTCACGCGCAAACCACAACGGATCGCCTTGATCTGCATCTCGACGGTCCACCCGAAGTCCGGGTCTGCCATCTCGAGCGTTCTCAGGCTGTCGGCCCGGATCGCCCGGAACGGACCAAGGTCGGTGTAGCGGTGGCCGAGCGTGATCCACAGCAGGCCCGTGACGAGTCGGTTGCCGAATCGCTGGTGCGTATGCAGCGCGCCCGCTTCGCCGGGGACCATGACCCGGGAGCCGATCACGAGGTCGGCGTTCCCCTCGCGGAGAGGCTGCAGGAGGCGCTCGGCCTCTCGCGGATCGTCGCTTCCGTCACCGTCCATGAAAACGACCGCTTCGACATCGGCGGGAAGCGCCTGCAGTGCCCGCATGCACGCGCTGCCGTAGCCTCGCCGGGGCTCCGTGACGACGAGAGCCCCCCTTGCCCCGGCCTCCTGGGCGGTCCTGTCGGCGGAGCCGTTGTCGGCGACGACCACGGTCGCGAACATGCCTGCAGGCACCCGCTCAAGCACAGGCCCGATCGTGGCCTCTTCGTTGAGAGCCGGAATCACGAGCGCGGATTTCATGGGTCGGCGGCGCCGCCAGCGTCCATTATCGGACGGGACCGGCCCCCTTCCGCGAACCTCGCCGCACCATCGGGGGCCGGTCTTCGGAGGCCGCCCGTCACCGAGCCTGGACAGCCTCGAACAGGCTTTGGAGCTTGTGCAGCCTCGAATAGACGCCGCCCGCGGCAAGCAGCTCCTCGTGGGTGCCCGACTCCTGCACCCGTCCCCGGTGCAGAACCAGGATCCGGCGGGCGCGACGGATCGTCGACAGCCGGTGCGCGATCACGATCGATGTCCTGCCTGTGAGCAGCTTGGACAGCGTGTCGCGGATGTCTCTCTCCGTGTCGGGATCGACGCTCGAGGTCGCCTCGTCAAGGACGAGAAAAGGCCGCTCGCGAACCAGCGCGCGCGCGAACGCAACCAGCTGCTTCTGCCCCGAGGACAGACCGCCCCCACGCTCCAGGACCTCCTCGTCGTATTGGCGGGGGCGGGACTCGACGTGGCGGGCCAGGTTCGCATTCGAGGCGGCTCGCCGGATGCTCTCGTTCGTCACGGCCTCGTCGTTGAGGCCGATGTTCTCCGCGATGCTGCCTGCGAGCAGACAGGGGTCCTGCAGGACCACGCTGAACTGCGCCCGCAGCGCCTCCGGATCCCAGTCCCCGATGTCCCTGCCTCCGACGAGGATGGCGCCGCGCTGGATCTCGTAGAAGCGCAGCAGCAGGTTGACCAGAGTGCTTTTTCCGGCCCCGGTGTGTCCCACCACCGCCAGCATCTCTCCGGGCTCCACCTCGAAGCTGACGTCCTTGAGGACCCAGTTCTCGTCCTTGTACGCGAACCACACGTTGCGGAACTCGACGCTCGGAACCTCCAGTTCGCGGCAGGGGGCGGCCGGACGGGAAAGATCGGGCGGCCTGGTGTCGAGCAGCTCGAAGATGCGCTCGGCGCCGGCCATCGCCGCCTGGAGGATGTTGTACTTCTCGGCCAGATCCTGGATCGGGCGGAACACCCGCGTGCCGTACTGCAGGAACGCCAGCAGAACGCCGAGCGAGACGCTGCCGTCGACCACCCAGGCGCCGCCGAGCACGACGAGCAGCGCAAGCCCCAGGTAGTTGAGCCACTCCACGAGCGGGAAGAAGACGGCATGTGCCCGAATCGCGCGATAGTTGGCCCGGCGGTGCTCCTCGTTGATCGCGTCGAAGTCCCTGACGGCCTGCCGCTCGTGGTTGAAGAGCTGCACCTCCGTGATCCCCGCGAAGCACTCCTGCAGGAACGACGCGAGCTTGGCGACGGCGTGCCTCACGTCGCGGAAGCTCTTCCGCGCGAACCGGCGGAACACGAAGCTGACGACCAGGACGAGCGGAGCCACGGCCAGGTAGACCAGGGTCAGGCTGGGGCTCAGGTACGCCATGGCCCCGAAGGCGCACACCAGGGTGAGGATGTCTCCGGCGACCGCCACCAGCCCCGATGTGAACAGCTCGTTGAGCACGTCCACGTCGCTGGTCGCGCGCGTGACCAGCCGACCGCTCGGGGTCCTGTCGAAATAGGCGACGGGCAGCTTCTGCAGGTGCCCGAAGATCTCCCGTCGGATGTCCCGCATGACCCTCTGGCCGGTGAAGTTCATCGTCTGGATCTGTGCGGCGCGCGTCAGCGAGGACAGCGTCAGCACGGCCAGGTAGATCGCCAGAATCCAGAGGATGCCCTCGACGGGGCTGGCCGGAAGCAGCGGGTCGAGCAGCGACTCCGCCGTCGGGTCGGGCTTGAGGTACCGGTCCACCGCGACCTGAGTGAGAAGCGGCCAGGACACGCCCAGCGCGGAGTTGAGCATCAGCAGCGCCAGGGAGGCCGCCGCCAAGCCGGAATACGGACGCAGGTAGCGCCAGAGGCGCCGGAGCAGCGCAGCGTCGTACAGGGCGGCCTTCTCATCGGCCTCCCGGGCGGCGTACCGCCCTATGGATCTGCCGTTGCTCATTTGCGGTCGAGCTCCTCCTCAAGTCGCTGCCGCTCGTGCATGCGGGCGTACAGCCCGTCCGTGCGGATCAGTTCGTCGTGGGTTCCCACGCCCACGACCCTGCCCTTGTCGAGGACGGCGATGCGGCTGGCCAGGCGGGCGGACGAGACGCGGTGGGTGACGATCAGCAGGGTCCGGTGAGGCATGTCCCTGCGCACCCGCGCCAAGAGCGCGTGCTCCGTCTCAGCATCGAGGCTGGAGGTCGCGTCATCGAGGATGATGATGCTCGGGTTCACCAGCAGGGCCCGCGCCACGGCGACCCGCTGCTTCTGGCCGCCCGACAGCGTGATTCCCCGCTCTCCGACCATCGTGTCGAGCCCGTCCGGGAAGGTCTCGATCTCGCCGTCCAGCATCGCCGCGCGGGCCGCGCCGGCGACGGCGGCCCATTTGGCCCCCTGGTTTCCCAGACAGACGTTGTCGGCGATCGTGCGACTGAACAGGAACGTCTCCTGCGGCACATGGCCGATGCACCCGCGCAGGATCCGCAGCGGCAGCTCGCGGACATCGATGCCGTCGACAAGAACCTGGCCCTCGACCGGGTCCAGCAGCCTGGGGACGAGGCTCGCGAGGGCGGACTTGCCGCTGCCGACCGGTCCGATCAGCGCGAGCGTTTCGGAGACGCCGACATGCAGGCTGACACGGTCCAGGGCGGGGGCCGACGATCCCGGGTAGCGGACGGTGACGCGGCGCCACTCGATCAGTCCGCGCAGGTGGCCGACCTGCCACCGCGTCCGGGAACCGTCGGCGACCTCCGGCCGCTGCCGGAGCAGCTCGTCAAGGCGTCCGAGCGAGGCCGTGCCTCGCTGCGTGATGTTCACGACGACGCCCATACCCACCATCGGCCACGTGAGCATGGCGAGGAAGTACAAGAACATCGTGAACGTGCCGACCGTGATGTCGCCCTGCAGCACGCGCCACCCGCCGAAGCCCAGAACCGAGATGCCCGTGACGCCGACGAGGAATTCGAGCAGAGGGTAGAAGCTTCGCCAGATCCGCACGAGCCCGAGGCTGGCCTCGAAGTATTCGTCGTTCGACCGCTCGAAGCGCATTTCCTCCTGGCGCGACTGCCCGTAGGCACGCAGCATCCGCAGGCCCGTCAGATGCTCCTGCACCCGGGCGCTGATGGCCGAGAAGCGTTCCTGGACGGCCCGGAACTGCTTGTGCGTGCGCCGTCCGAAGTACCCGACGGAGACCGAGACCAAGGGCATCGGCGCGAAGATCAGCAGGGTCAGGACCCAGTCCGTCAGCGCCATGACCGTGAGCACCGAGAGGGAGATCACGGCGATTTCGGCCGAGTACATCAGCCCCGGTCCCAGCAGCGACCGCACCTGCGCGAGGTCGTTGCTCGCCCGGGCCATCAGGTCGCCGATCCGGTAGCGCGCGTAGAAGCGCCGGTCGAGGCGGACCATGTGTGCGGTCAGATCGTTGCGCAGATCGTACTCGATGTCGCGCGAGAGGGTGATCAGGACCCAGCGCATGGCGTACTGGGCGACGCCCTTGCCGACCGCCACCGTCAGCAGGATCGCCACGAGACGCTCGGCCGCGCTGTGATCGCCTTCGGCCAGGGCGTCGATCGCCCTGCCCAGCAGATACGGGAGGGCCGTCGCCAGCAGGCCGCGGAGCACAAGGGCGACGAAGCCGCCCATGTACTGCCAGCGGTACCGCAGCAGGTACGGGATCAGCGTGCTCAGCTTCGACTGCAAGGCCGGCCTAACCGTGGTAGAGCATCCAGTAGATGACCACGCCCGTCACAGACACGTACATCCAGAGCGGCCAGGTCCAGCGTGCGATCCTGCGGTGCCGCTCGAAGGATCCGCGCAGCGCCCGCAGCAGCGTGAGCGCGACAAGCGGCACGATCACGACAGCCAGGACGACATGGGTGGCCAGGATGGTGAAGTAGGCCGGGCGGACCCATCCCTGGCCGGTGTAGGCCACGGATCCGACCTGCCAGTGGTAGATCACGTAGCTCGTGAGAAAGGCCGCGGATGCGCCGCAGGCCCCGAGCATGCAGACCTTGTGTCGGCGCGTGTCGCCGCGGCGGATCCAGCAGTACCCCGCGGCGAGGAACGCCGCCGCCAGCATGTTGAGGCCGGCGTTCAGCGTGGGAAGGTCCGTGAATTCCATGGCCGGCAAGCTCGCGCGGTCGGTCCGTCGCTCAGGAAAGGTGCGCCGCCTTGGTTCTCGAAGCCCGATACCACGCGGCGGCCAGCATTGCGCCGCCGAATCCGGCCAGGACGAGCCAGCAGGTGACCTGGGAGGGGGAGCCTGCGGGAACCGGCGCGCCCAGCAGCCGGCGCAGCTCCGCGACGCCGTAGGCCAGAGGGTTCGCGGCGGTCACCCAGCGCACCCATGCCGAGGAGCCGTCCATGGGAAAGACGCCGCCCGACATGAGCCACATCGGCATCAGCAGCAGATTCATGACGGAGTGGAAGCCCTGCACCGAGTCCAGCCACCAGGCCGAGCAGAACCCGAGCGCCGTCAGGCCGAGCGCGGTGAGGAACAGGACGCCAACCACCGCGGGAAGCGTCGAGAGATCGATCGACAGGCCGGCCAGAGGCGCGAGCGGAAGCAGCAGCCCTCCCTGCAAGGCGCCCAGGGTCGTGGACCCCATCACCTTGCCGAGAACAAGGGAGAGGCGGGAGACCGGGGCCACGAGGACTCCGAGCAGGAATCCCTCCCGGCGATCCTCGATCAGCGAGATGTTCGCGAAGATGGACGTGAACAGCACGCCGAGCACGACCGTCCCCGGAAAGAAGAACCGGGCATAGCCGCCATCCTGGGGAAGCAGCGACGAGCCGAATCCCGAGCCGAGAACAAACCAGAAAAGGACCGGAGTCGAAAGGCTGCCGATGATCCTGCTGCGCTGGCGGTAGAATCCGCGGAGTTCGCGAAGCCACAGGGTCCCGGCGCAAAGCCAGAACTTCGGGGAGCGAGCAGGCGCGCCGGCGGGGACCGGGATAGCGACGGCCGCCCCTGGGGGCTGAACGGGCATCAAACTGGCCGCTGCGGCCTCGCCGAGGCCGACCTTGCCTCCATTCTAGGCGATAGCCGCCCATGCCCGCGACGAGGCGACGGGCTCGCGGGCTCAGAGCTCCAGCCTATACCCGCGCTTGCCCACATTCGCGGCCAAGGTCGCTCCGAGGCGAACGACGCGCCCCTCCGCTTCGTGGACGTGTCCGCAGAAGCAGTACGCGGGCTGGTGCCGGTCTATGTAGTCCCGCACGGCGGTGCTGCCGAAGTGCAGGCCGGGAGCCGCCTGGTCAAGCTCAGTGTCCTTGGGAGGGGCGTGGCAGACCAGGATCTGAGGCCGCAGGTCGGCGAAGCGCGCCAAGCGCTCGGCAAGCTCCTCCTCGGTGTACTCGCCGGGTGTGTCGAACGGCGTGGGATTGGAGTAGCCAAGGCCGACGAAGTGGTGCCCGCCGATCTCGACGGAAGTCTCGTGAAAGTTGCGGAAGCCGTTCCGGTCACAAAACTCCCGGACCTGGTCCGCCTTCTCATTGTTCCCGGGCATGACCCACAGCCTGTCCCCGAGATGCGCGAGGGCGCCGGCGCAGGGCTCAAGCGGAGCCGGCCAGGTCACCAGGTCGCCGGCCGCAATGTAGAAATCGGCATCGACGGATACGGCCCTGCGCAGGCTCGCGATGTCCCCGTGAATGTCGGCAAAGATCTGAACTCGCATAGGTTTTCGCTCATTGGCCGCGCCGCACGGCAGCGGTCCGGTTGCGCACTCCTGCCCATTCCAACACGTTCTGCTCCGCAGGCGACCGGTCGCCGGCCCCGGCGGCCCGACCGCCATTCATCACCGATTTTCATGACCTATATTGCACTAATCTGATATTGGCTTGGGAGTTCGCACATCGGAACGTTGGTGGGCCTCATCGCTCGGTCAACCGCTCTGCCGGCTTCGT
>JAPPMB010000097.1 GCA_028819255.1 Bryobacterales bacterium
CGTCGTGGCCGTCTGGCTGTCAGCCCAGTAACTAGTCGGTGTAAGTTCGGTCTAGTCTGACCGAAGAGATCGCACAATTCGGCCGGAACCGGGAACGTCTCTCCAACCGGTCGGCGGCCGGTCAGACCGAGGGTGCTGGCCGGCTGATACGTACTGAGTGTGGACTTAGTCTCCTCTGTGGTGCCGACCAGTCGGTCCGGGTGCCTGAGCGCGGCCCGGCAGTCGGCCTCTCCCGCAGCGAAGGCGGCAACCCTTCCCATGCAGGCCACCCGCCTCTCGACGAAGACAGGACTCTCGGAATTGTGTGGTGTCAGCGAATGCTGGCAGGACGTTCCCCGTTTGCAGATCGCCCACGCGAGCAGGATGCACTTCGCGCATCCCTTCACGGCGAGCGCCGAAAGTGTCTTCGCAGCATCAGCCTGCACTCGTGCATCGGCACCGGGTTGAACTGCCAGCCGATTGCAAGGTGGGCGCCGTGGCAAATCGAGGAAGGGATGCCGGCGGCGATGTGAGTCCGCCAGAGACTCTCAATGTTCAGCAGCGGATGCCGGTTGACCAAGGGATTGGTTGGGGGCTGGACAGGCCGGCCTTGCTTGTCCAACACCCCGCAGAGCGAGACGCGTGGGTCCGTGAGCCGTCTGCCCAAACCTCGTGGCTGCAGACTACCGTTAGGTCTGGTAGCGGAAGCGAGCCGGGACTCCGACAAACCCGGCGCTGCGGGCACTTGCTAGACCGCAGTGGCGTCAGCCACGTCGTTGATGAAAAAGCAGCTCCGGGATGTCTGGGACGCGCTGCGGGCGAGCCACCCCCGTCGCGACCATGTGCTGTTCGAGGTTCGTATTCGGAAACTCCGGCGGATCGAGGATCTGCGGGTGCCGTTCTCGTATCCGGTGTCTGTCTCGCCGGACCCAACGGGTGTGGCAAGTCCACGGTTCTGTTTGCCTGCGAGTGTGCCTATGAAGCGCCGGGTCGCAGCCCCCGGGAGTTCACGCCCACCAGCCTCTTCCCCAACTTCACGAATCAGCGAACGGGGGAAATGTCGGACCCCGTGCGCCAGACCGAACTGGAATTGCACTACGTGCATCGAGGCGATCGCATTTCGATGGTTTGGCGGCGCCGAAAGTCGTGGGGCCGCAGCTTCATGGGGCGCAAGGGAGGAAAGCAGCCTAGGCGCGAAGTCTATCTCCGCACGCTTGTCAACCTCACCAACCCCTCAGAAGTCCGGGGAATTCTGCAGCTCGGCACGACAACCTTCAAGACCCGCACACTGAGTCCGGAGCTCTTGATCTTTGCCCACCGGATTCTGCCTTGGCGGTACAGGAACCTAGCCGTGATGAGCGATCGACCGACAAGGCACCTGCTGTTCGCAGACCAGGACGGAACTGCCAGCTACTCGGAATTCCAAATGTCTTCCGGGGAGCGGAGCGTTCTTAGGCTGTCGAAGGATATCTCAGAGCTCTCCGACGCTCTCGTCCTGATCGACGAGGTCGATACGGGTCTTCATCCGCACACACAGGCGCAGACCATGCTCGAGCTGCAGCGCAGCGCCTTGCGTAATCGATTGCAGGTCATCGTCGCGTCGCACAGCCCGGTCGTGATTGACAGCGTTCCACCCGAGGGCAGGATCTTTCTGGATCGTGACGGGGGGAATGCAGAGGTGCGACTGGCCCCGATGTACCGGGACATTATCCAGAAGGCACTCTACGGCCAGTCGCGTGATCAGCTGTCGATTCTGTGCGAAGACGCTGTGGCCGAGGGAGTGATCAATGGTGTTCTGGATGTGCTGAACATCAGGCTGGGCTTGCGGCACGACGATGTCCTCATCGGGCGGAACACGGGACGGGAGGAGTTTCCGGGCCACATTAACGCCTTGGGAAAATTCGGCAAGCTCCGGGACTTCATCGTCGTTCTGGACGGCGACTCCCGCCATCTCTTGGGCAGGATCAAGGCGACCGCCGAATAGCACGGACAAAACCTGCAGCCTCTGTTCCTTCCCGGTGATGGCCCACCGGAACAGTGGATATTGCGAGTTCTGCGCGAGAGTCCCCAAGAGTATGCGGCTAGGCTCGGGTTGAGCGCGAGGGATATGGCAACCGCAATATCGCAACTCGAGAGTGTTGCCCAGGGAGCCGTGAGACGGCAGGACGCTGCCCGAACGGCGCTGGGCAGCTTTGCTGCGATGCTTCACCGGGAGGTGCCGGAAATTGCCCGGATTGTGGGCCGAGTGGAAGCAGAGAGGAATTCGATCCCCGAGTTCCTCACGGGTCTGAAGGAGCAGATCACCATGTGGAGGACCCTGTGAAGCGATCCTCCGCACAGTGATTCACCGCTTCCCAGCCCCTCGGCCACAATCCCTGTTGCGGGGGAATGCCGGCCGGTCGTGACACCGCACCCGCTTCCGGCGGCTCTTGCCTAGGGCGGACTGGTTCGACCTCGAGCTCTCGGCCTCATCCAATCCGACGAGGATCTGCCCTGCGGACCTGGAGACCTTCGAGCCGCCCCGAATGCGAGCGTCTTGCGCGATAGCGACGCGCCCTGTGCTTGACGAGGCCTTGGTCAGGCGATTCGTCATGGGGAAGTGCCCGCGCCCGGTCGGAGCATGCTGTCGGTGACCACCGGCCGACGCGCGGCCGCGCCGGTACCTGAGGACGACATGCAGCATCAGTGCACGTGGTTGCCCTCCGGCCTGCCCCTGATCGGCTCTGCGATCCCGGGTGCGGAAGGCTGACGACGGACTTCGCGGATGCCGCAAGGTTTGTGCCGCACGGCATCCGCTGTCACGTTCGCGATTGTCAGGGCCTACAGCGAAAGCCTCGACCAGGGAACCGGTGAACTCGCTTCCCGGCGACGCCTCCCGGAGGGCTTGGACCGTCGCCCGGCAGGGGCCGGGGTCTGCTCTCTCGATGCCGGCAGGCCCGGCAACCAGATCTAAAAGACCCGAACGAAGCCGCCCTCTGCGCGGTAGCGCTCGTACGAGTAGATGGTGAGGTTCGCCTTCCTGTCCTCACGGATGAAGGAGATGGATGGCGAGAAGCCGCCGATCTGAAGCAGGCGGTTGTAGAACTGCAGCCGGGAGAACCACAGGCGCGTGTTGGGCGGTTCCGGCCCGAACAGGGCAAGGGGCTGCTCGAATCTCGTCAGGAACAGCTGCTGCGCTCCGACAACCGAGAAGCCGAGCGGCAGGTCGTAGGTTCCCATGATCCCGACCCAGTTCGAACGGTGGCGTGTCGAAGCGCGGTCCGTGTTCTCCCTCCCGGAGCCCCCCATGAACCGCATGGTCAGCGAGGGGAGGATGGTGTAGTTGACGAAGGCTTGGCTGTTCCAGCTGAATCCGGCGCCGCCGATCGGACCGTCAGTCCCCAGCGCCGTCTGCCGCGACAGCTCCACGCTGCCTCCCGCCCAGACGCGGGGCAGCACGAGGCGGAGCCCTTCGAACTGCAGCCCGTACTGCCGGCTGTAGGGCCGGCCGTTGACGCCTCGGGTGTCGGCCTGAAACAGTGCGCTGAAATGGCCTCGATTGCTGAGAAACCGAGGTCCTGCGTAAACGCCGTAGTTGTGATCGTCGAACTGTCCCCCGGAATATTCGCGCCGATAGACCAGCCCTCCGACGCGCAGGCGGGTGGCCGCGCCCGGAAACCACTTGAGTTGGGGCAGCGGACGCTGGATCTCGGTGGTCAGTGTTCCGACGACGCCGATTCCGCTCTTCGCGCGCGCGTCGTCATCCAGCTGGAACGGCAGGCCGAAGATGTCGACCGTTTGGGCCGACGTCGAGGTGTTGACGTTCGAGTCCGGAGCCAGGGCCAGGCTCAGAGTGCCGGACGCGCGCTTTCTCGCGCGGCAAATCTGGATGAACCGGCGCACGTTCACAATGACCTGGGGCGGGACTTTCGCGCCGAGCACCCGCAGGAAGTGCTGCTCCGCCGCCCAGCAGTCATCGCCGAGCATGTGCTTGATCAGATTCCCGGGGGGCTCCACACAGCGGCCGCGCGAGAACAGCCCGCGAGCCAGCTCGAGCCGCACGCGCAGGTTGTCCGGCTCCTTGACGAGAATGCCCCGGAATGACCGGATCGCCAGATCGAAGTGCTCCTTTGCGGGCGGCTTGCCCGGTCTGATGCCTCTCTGCACTGCGGCGTCCCCGGTGGCGAGGGCCGCGAGGCCCATCGAGAATGTTGCCTGGTTGGAGTCGGGTCGGGCCTCCGCTACGGGCCTGATGATCGCCAGCGCTTCGCCTACGCGTCCCTGATTGAGGAGGCGCTCCGTCGCGACGACAGCCGCAGCGACCTGCTCGTCCGTTGGACTGTTCCGGTCGGCCTGGGCCGACCAGGACGGCGTCCCTGACAACAGGACACCGGCGAACAGGAAGGCAATGGACTTTCCTGCCTGTCCGAGTCTGGTCCGCAACGATTGGGAATTCGTCGGGTCCAGCCCGGTCCGGAAGCTGAGCGCCGCGACCGCTTGCCGCGCCGCTCTGGGTCGGAATTGTGTTTGTGACATGGGCGGTTTGGCCCTGGAATGCTATCGGCGAGCCGCCTTGCAGCGGCTTGACGGCGTTACCGCCGCTCGCCTCGCTCCGGTGTGGGACAGACCCGCGCACCTCGCACGAACTGCATGGCTGCTTCTCCTTCTGGGGTGGTTCCGCCACTCGAGAACCGGGATCCCACCCCGTTTCGAGCGCCCGAAACCTAGCTTGCTGCTGACACTCTCAGTATATCGTTCACCGTTGCCCCATTTTCCCGAACCGCCGGTTCGGTCGAGGCTCCGGCACGGAAACTGACACCCGCTCCGAGGGCGCGAATGAGCTTGACGCCAGCAACTTCTCCGTGCTGCCGTACTGTCGGCGCTCTTGGTTGGGCTACTTGTTTGGACGCGGCTGAACGCAATTCGGTGAGTACGATCTTGCCGCAAGTCGCGAGCTCAAGGCGGGTTCATGGATCTGAGCGGAGATGCTGGCTGGGTCCGCCTCCGAGAAGGGAAGGCGGGAAGCGTGCTTCATCGGTGCGGCGCGGAAGTGCCGGCTGTCGTGGGTTGAGCCGGCAAGCTGTGGCTGCTGCTGCGGGGACCCTGACAGAATGCCGGAGAATCGCTCGTGACGACGGTACGAAGTTTCATCTGGCAGCTAGTGCGACGGGATGCGCGAATCACGCGCCCGGGATAGTATCCTGCAGGGCGGCGTCCCCATCCGGGACGCCGGTTTCGCCGGGGGCGGGTCAGGCGTCGCACGGACGGAACAGAATGGGTGCGGCTTCGTGAAACCCCTATTGCTCTCGATGGTCGTTGTCGCTGCTTCGATCTCGTGCGGCGAAACCGAGGACCACGCCGAGTGGCGGGTGGGCTGCGCTCGCGTGTCGATCACACCCGAGGAGCCCGTCGTCTTGCTGGGCTACGGCGACCGCACGCAGCCGTTCGAACACGTTGCGCAGGACATCCACGCGAAAGCGCTTGCCTTCGAAGACGGCCGCGGCCGACGGGCTGTCATCGTCACGGCCGATCTGGTCGGATTCCAGGCGGCGGTCGTCACGGAGTCGGTCAGCGACCGCATTCGCAAGGAGACCGGTCTGGAGCGAACGCAGCTGCTGTTCAATGCGTCGCACAGCCACACCGGCCCCCTGGTCAGCCTGGATCCGTGGTCCGAGGCGAATGCGATCGCCCACGCACCGCTTTCGCCCGACGACAGGCGGAAGACAATTGCGTACACGCGGGCGCTCCAGGACAGGCTGGTTGCCGTCGTTCGCGACGCCGTTTCGAAGCTGGAGCCCGCACAGCTCGCCTGGGGCAGGGGAAGCGTGCCCTTTCCGATGAACCGTCGCTTGCCGCGGGACGGTCGCATCGCGATGGCCGACAACCCTCAGGGCAGGACGGACCGGTCGGTTCCGGTGCTTTCTGCGCAAACTCCCGCGGGCGGGCATATTGCGTTCCTGTTCGGCTGTGCCTGCCACAACACGACGCTCACCGGTGCGGACAACGTGATCTCCGGCGACTACGCCGGATTCGCGCAGGTCTATCTGGAGGAGCGGTTCCCCGGCGCTCAGGCCATGTTCATGAGCGGCTGCGGAGCGGACGCGAATCCTTCCCCGCGCGGTTCGATGCCCCTCGCCGAGCGGCACGGCAGGACCCTCGGGGAGGAGGTGGCGCGCATCGCAGAAGGGCCGCTTGAGGAGGTGCGAGGAGATCTCGGCACGGCGTACGAGACAGTCGAGCTGCCTCTGCAGGATCTGCCGAAGTCCGAGATCCAGGAGCGCGCGGAACTGCCTTCGGCTGAAGCCGTGACGGCGCGCCAGATGCTGAGGGTGCTGGAAGCAGGGGAGCCTCTGCCGACCGAGTATCCGGCACCGCTTGTAGCCTGGCACTTCGGTAGGGCCTTCACGCTTATAGCCCTTCCCGGGGAGCCTGTGGCGGAATACGTCGACCTCATCGAAGCGACGCTTCCAAATCAGCAGCTGTGGATCGCAGGCTACAGCAACGACTGCTTCGGCTACCTCCCGACGGAGCAGGTTGTCGGCGAAGGCGGTCACGAGAACATCGGCGTCACGCTCTGGCTCTGGGGTCGAGACCTCCGGCGTCACGTCGGATTCTTCGCGCCCTCCGTGGAGCAGACGATCGTCGGCGCCGCAGCCCGCATGGCCCGGCGCCAGGAGCCTTGAAGCGTCCCTGGCGGATTCGGCCCACAAGCGCAGACCGTCGGACGGGCCGAATCGGTTTCCCGCCGGGCGGGCCCGTTCGTCGGGCGCGGTGAACCGCACCAACAACAAGGCCGGAGCCGCCCTCAGGAAAGGGCAGTGTGCCGATCCTGAGAGTCCCGTGTCCTCGCGCTGCTTGATGCGCCTGCCGGCTTGCTGCAACACAGCTGAGCCCACACCGGTGCGGTTGAAGATCCCAGCCGGAGGAAGGACGGGCTGACATCCTATCTGCTGAGCCCTTCCGCCGGTTCCGCCTGAACGGCTCGATAGGCGGCCGACGTTGCGGCCGCGAGGCTGGTCGCCGCGACGGCCAGCCAGGCGGTGGCGAACGACATGGCCGGATACTCGGCGATGCCGTAGAACCCGCTCCTGAGCAGGCCGATCACCGGCACCGTGAGAGCGGTTCCTGCCAGCACGCCTCCTGCCGTCAGCTGAGTCGTCTGCTTCAGGACGAGACGCACTGCGCCGCCGTCCGAGCTTCCCAGCGCTCGTCGGATTGCCAGTTCGCGGGCTTGCCCTTTCACAAGCGACATGGACATTCCGTAGATCCCCGCCATTGCCAGGATCAGGGCCACAACCGAGACCGCGGCCAGTACCTGAGTGGACGCTCGCGATACCGAGAGGTAGTCGGAGAGAAGCGATCGCATCGACATGAGACTCGAGATGGCGAGGGTCGGATCGGACTTCTGGACGGCAGCCGCAAGCGGGCGCTCGAGTGCTTCTGCCGGCAGGTCCGCGTCAAGTAGCAGCGAGAGGCGCCGCGCCGGCACGTCAGCGAGCCTTCGGTACAGGGCGCGCGGCGGTTCGCGCCGAGGGTCGTGGTAGGAGTCTTCGACGACTCCGATGACCATGTAGGATTGCCCGGCGACCTTGAGTGATCGTCCAATCGCCGCAAGCGGATTGGCTCCCCACAGGAATCGCGCCAGCTTCCGGTTGACGACCGCCTCCCGACGGTCGGTCGTGTCTCCGGTTCGGCGGAAGGACTCCCCGGCCAGCAGCCGGACTTGAGTGACGGAGAAGTAGTTGGGCGTGCATCGGTAGTCCAGCACCCGGACTTGCTCCGTGCCGCCGCTGCCGGAACGACTGACGGGAAGGTCGACGAGCGTCGTGTTCCAGTTGTCCCGCATGGGCATGGGATTGATGGCGGCCGCTCGGTTGACGCCCGGAAGCGACAGCGCGCTCTCGATCAGCTGGGCGGCAGCAGTCCGTTGAGACTCGCCCGACGCGAATCGATCCGACAGGAGCGGAACCGACGTCGCGAGCGTTCCGTCAAGTGAGAATCCAAGATCTCGGTCTTGCAGGTTCCGGAGACCGTCAATTGCCGTCTTCGTTCCCGCGAGGAGGACGACAGCCGCGGCAATCTGGACCGCCACAACGAGCTTCAGCAGGTTCGATGTGCTTCGGCTCCCGCTCTGGCCTTCCTGCAGGGCCTTGAGCGGTGTGCGAGAAGACCGAAGGGCAGGCTGCAGGCCGGAAACGATGCCAACCAGAACCGACAGCCCAACGGCATAGGCGAGCACAGCCTCATCGAGCCGGATCTCCATCCAGTATGGGATTTCCGATTCGAATTGCGCCGTGATGTGCCGGATTGACCAGTGGGCTCCGACAACGCCGGCTGCTCCTCCGGCCAGGGCGACGAGAACGCTCTCCGTGAGGAATCGCTGGACGACCTGCGCCCGGGAAGCACCGAGTGCGAAGTAGGTTGCGGTCTCGCGCTGCCTCGACACGAAGTCCGCGGACCGAATGCTCGACACGTTTAGGCAAACGACGAGCAGGAGCAAGCCGGCCGTGACGAGCAGTAGCGAGATGACCGTTCTCATTCGGTCGCCGCCGGTAAGGGCTTCAGCCAGCGGCATCAGGAACGCGCTGCGGTCGTGTTCCGCATGCGCTAGGATTCCGCCGAGTTCGGCTTCGGCGCCTTGAGCCGGAACTCCCGCGGACAGTCGGCCTGCGACCCGCAGGTTTCGGGTGTGGCGACTGCTCTCCTCCGACAGCCTTGTCCAGGGAAGCCATACGTCGGAGGCGAACGGGAATCGAAACCCGCTCGGCATGACACCGACGATCGCGTGCGAGTTGCCGTCGATGGTCAGCGGCTGGCCCAGCACGTCGTCTCGAGCGGCGAGACGTGATCGCCAGAAGTCGTGAGAAACGATCACCGCGCCGGACCCGCCCACGTTGAATTCGCTCTCGTCGAACGTCCTGCCCAGGACGGGCCGGCTTCCGAGCACTCCGAACAGGTCGGGACCGACAAGGACGCCGTCGACCAATTCCGGATGGCGCAGATGGTCTGAAATGCTGAAGGCTCGCGTCCTGTATGCGGCAATCGCGGCCAGAGACTGCTGCAGCCTCTTCATCGCGCGGTAGTTTGGCGCGGACACATGACTCCGAAGACCCCGCGAGTCCGACTCGTAGATCTGAACAAGTTCATCGATCCTGTCGAAGTGCGTTGGGTTCTGGGCTGCCATGAAGACGCTGAACATCAGTGTGTTGGCGGTGATTCCTAACGCCAGGCTGATTCCCGTCACCGCGGCCGAGCGGGGATGTCTGCCCATGCGGGCAATGGCGAAGCGGAAGTCCCTGAGCAGGGCGTCGATCCAGGCGACTCCCCACGACTGACGACATTCGTCCTTGATCTGATCGAGACGGCCCAATTCCAGCCTTGCCCGACGCGAGGCCTCGGCCGGCGCCATTCCGGAATGGATATGCTTTTCGGTCAGCCGGGCGAGGTGGAACTGCAACTCGGCGTCGAGATCATCCTCCAGAAGCCTGCGCTGGAAAAGCGCTCGCACCCGATAGCGCAGGTCGCCCAGCAAGTTCCTCTCGCTCACGCCATGTCAAGGATGCTGTCTACCGCAGTCGACAGCGTGCGCCACGATCTGGATTCTTCCTCGAGCTGCTTCCTCCCCGTTCTGGTGAGTTCGTAGTACTTGGCGCGCCGGTTGTTGTCGGACACCCCCCAGTTCGACCGGATCCAGCCACGACGCTCCAGCCGGTGCAGCGCAGGGTAAAGCGACCCCTGCTGGACCTGCAGGACATCCCCGGAAATCTGGCGGATCCTTTCCGAGACTCCCCAGCCGTGCTGCGGTTCGAGCGCCAGTGTCTTCAGGATCAGCAGATCCAGAGTGCCTTGCGGAAGATCGAGGCGCGCCACCAATTCCCCTATTGCTTCTACAAGTCTATCGCAGGAGTGGCTCTGACGAACGGGATGACCTCCGACGGCCTGGCTGCGGCGCATCGCGACGGGCGCACATCTTGCTCAAGTGCTGCTGGGCGGGAGGCGTCCGGAGGAAAAGCGCTCCCCGCGTGCCGGAATCGATGCCTGCAGCTCGGGTTCGCCAACAGCTCGAGACCGCCCGGGTCGCGCCTGATGATGAGCGTCCGACCCGTTTCCTTGGCTGGTGCGGTCGGAGACTTCGTCGATCCGCACAGCCGACGGGGGCGGTCAGTCGAACAGGCGGACCCCTGCGGAGACCAGCACGCCGCTCGTCCTGTACCTGTAGTCGAGAAGCAGATCGGGCGCATCAATGGTCCAGTCGGTGACCGAGCGGAAGTAGCGGACGCGGAAGTCCAGAGGCCACCTGAGGCGCAGCGTCGTTCCCGCACCGATCCCCCACGACCACCTGCCCAGGCGCTCGCGGTCTTCGCCGGCCACTCCGGTCTCGGGATTCGTCCCGCCGGTCGCGAACTCCGTCCAGTTCCGGCGGACGCCGCCCAGGACATAGATCTCCGCGAGGCCGGCTGCGACTCCTCTTCCCAATATGATGTTGCCGCCTGCCCCCGCCAAATCGCTGTAGTCCCATCGGCCCGGCCAGACGTCGTGGATGTTCCCGTTTGGGGTAGGGGCGATCACGCCCTCGATCTTGCCCTGGCTGGAGACGACGCCCTCCACCTCGCCCCCCAGAATCCAATTCCTCGTCAGGCTCAGCTGCATCCCAGCGGAGACGTTGCCTAGTAGCGAGAGGCCCGAAGAGGATGACGTGCTGGAACTCGAACCGCCCTGGATGGTCACTTTCTTGGTGTGTTCAACCGCGATTCCGCCGATCTCGGGGGCGACGCGCATGTAGAAGCCGGTCTGCGCGTCAGCGGCGCCCGCCCCAACGCACAGGCCGGCTGCCAGCACCAAGCGAATCAGCGCCCTACCGGCACGGCCTTCGGTCTTCAGGAGAGTTCCTCCAAATCCGTCGGCCAGTGTAACAGGCACTGGCAAGCGGTTCCGGGAGGTCAATCCGTTCCGCCGCCACAGCGAGGACTCTGACAAGCTGCCGCGATTCCCGGAGGTCGAGTCTGTTGCTTCGCTGAGGCTGTGCCCTTGCGCCGAAGCGCAAGTGCCGGCGCGACGCTTGGGCAGGCATCCCGTTGGAATTGGAACGGGCCAGGGCCGGCCGTGCCCGAACCCCACGTATCCCCGGTGCTCGCCGGACTCGGAACAGGACCGGGCCGGACCACACCAGGAGTAGCCGGCTTGGTTCCCACACAAGAGGACGGCGAGATGACCGGTTGAACACGCACCGTCAACGGTCTCGAGTCACGGCCGGAATCGTCAAGCAGGCGCCGGAGTTCCCCAACCGGTCCCGCTGCCCCGGTGTCTCGCCGCTTGGGCGGCCACCTCCGGAATTCGGGACCCGAGCGCAGTCCGCCGGAGGCTGACCGTCCGCGCGCCGGCACCCCTGTCAGGGGCAGCCGCCGCTTGGCACTGCGGGGCAACAGCGGAGTCTCGGTCGCCGACTGCATCGTGGAGCTCGTTGACGGAGGATCGGCCCGCCTGAATTGGTGCGATCCCGATTCGCTCGCGTCTTGGTCGAAGTCGCGACTGGCCTGAATCGCTTCTCCGACTGCGCCTACGGCTCCTGCTCTTCGGCGGGCGGCTCGGGCTCTTGCTCGATTGCGATGTAGGCGGTCTTCGAGTCCACGCCGGCCACCCGGATGGCGATCGGAACGGCGGCCCCCCTTGCAACATCGGTTGGCAGCGGGAACCTGACCAGGTAGAGGCCCGCGTGTGTCGGCGCGAGTCCGGCGAACTCCACCGGCACCGGCTCGTCAGCGATCCGGACGCTGAGGTGCTCAAGCACCATGGACGCCGGATCTGCCAGGGCCGTGGCTCCGGTGACCGGGGGATTCGTCACCGGCCCCAGTCCGGTCGCCATGACTTCCAGTGTCTCGCCGGGCTTGGCCGGTCGCGCACCCGGAACGCTTCCCACGGGGCCCGCGACGGCACCGCCCGGACTGACGAAGGCTGCGGCCTGGCCGGAATAATTCAGGACGAAAATGCCGGGACTGACCCTCGCAAGCGGCACCACGGCTTCAGGGCTCGTCTGCTCCCCCACGGTCACTGTCAGGCTCGCCTTCGAGAGCCCGACAAGCTCCCACGGGATCTGAAAGTTCCGCTGTCCCGCGCTGGCGAAGATCTGGGGAGCGGGCACGTTTCCGTTGAACGTCATGGATCCGCCGCCGAGCTCGGTCGGCAAAGGGTGCACCGTCGCGACCGCCGTGCTGTCCGCCAAGCCTATTCCGAATGCCGTCGCCAGACTGCCCGGCGCAAGGCCCGAGCCGACGCGGTAGGTCGCGGCGCTGACGACTCCTCCGTCCGAGATGCGAGGCGGGGGCGGGGGCGCTTCGATCCGGTAGACCGTGCTGGCGTCCGCAAAGTAGATCTCGCCGCCTTCGTCCTCGCCGAACGTCCGGACCTGGTACGGCGTCTCGACAGGGCCGAGCAGCGTCCACGCGCCGGACTCCTCGACCGCCCCGTAGAAGTTTCCCGTGCAGTAGTCGGCAAAGAAGTACACGCCGGAGAGCTGGGGATGCTGCGCCCCCCGGTAGCGGTAACCTCCCGTCACCGATGCGCCGCAGTTCCCCGGGACGTGGCCGTACTCGAGAATCGGCAGCACGAGGGAGCCGTCGTTGCAGTTGGTCGCAGGATTGAAGCAGCGCGTTCCTTCCATCAGGCGCCAGCCGTAATTCTCTCCGCCGGTGCTCGCTGCGGGCTGGAACGAAATCTCCTCGAGCGCGCCCTGCCCGACATCGGCGATGAACATGTCGCCCGTGAGGCGGTCGAAGCTGAATCGCCACGGATTCCTGACTCCGTAGGCCCAGATCTCGGGTCGAGCGCCGGGGGTTTCCAGGAAGGGGTTCGACTCCGGCGCAGCTGCAGGGGCCGGGCCGTTGACGTCGACGCGGAGCATCTTGCCGAGCGGGCTGCCCAGGTTCTGCGCGAGGTTGGGCGGATCGCCCGCCCCTCCGCCGTCACCCATGCCGATGTACAGGTAGCCGTCCGGCCCGAACTGGAGTTGACCGCCGTTGTGGTTCCTTCGGGGCTGGACCGCCTGAAAGTAGACCTCCTCCGATCCGGCGGCCGCGACATCGGGATCGGAGGACACCTGGAAGCGCGAAACGACGGTGTTGCTGGAGAGGTCCGTGTAGTTGACGAAGAAGAAGCCGTTCGAGGCGTAGTCGGGATGGAAGGCAATGCTGAGCAGACCGCGCTCGCCGCCGGCGCGGACGCGGTCGCGGATGTCAAGGAAGGCCGATTCCAGCAGCTGGTTCCCGTCGTGGATCAGGACCCGGCCGATCTGTTCGGTCACGAACAGCCGCCCGGAGCCGTCGCCGGCGTGGGCGATCGAGGTTGTGGCGGCGATGCCGCGGAACACCTCCACAAACTTCAGTTCCTCCAGATCCGGACCCGCCGCAGTCAACGGCACCCAGGCGAGCGCGAAAAGCAGCGGAGTGAAGGCTCTCATCGTGGAATGCTGCCTCGCCGGTCGCGGCGGCCGTTGGAGAGCCACCGACGCCCAAGCATAAGGGTAACGGTCTCGCAGCTCGTTCCCGGATTGGCGCCCCGCAACCCCGGCGTGATCCGCGTGGCGTTCCGTTCTTGGCCCGCAAGATCAGCCCAGCCAGCCCATGCCGGAGCCACCGAGGAGTCGCACAGGCAACTCTTCGGTCATGACGTCTGCCGGTCAGCGCTTGCGGAGGACACCCTGGCGGCTCCGGGTGGCTCAACGATTGTTCCGTTGGCCGACGTCCCAGACGACTGGTCGTGGGAGTGCAGTGGCCGCAACGGTCGGGAAGCTCGGCCGGTGAGCGGAGGGGAACCATGTGCCTGCCGAAGAGTGGAAGGTTCCGGTTCGCCCGTCCGACGCTACAATTCGAGAGCATTGACCGTCCGGCCCGGCAGTTCCCACGGGGCCTCGCGGAGTCCCCTGCGATCCGCGGGTCTTGTCGCGGCCGGCCTGCTACTGACCACGGCGACCCAAATGGCCCAGGAGTCGACATCCCGGCCCCCGATCAGGGCGCTCATCGTCGATGGATTCAACAACCACGACTGGCGCAAGACGACCGCCTTCATTCGAGCGACTCTCGAGGAATCGGGTCTGTTTGCCACGGACGTGACAACGACGCCCGGCCTGGCGGATGACCCTGCCTGGGATACTTGGCGGCCAAGATTTCGCGATTACGAGATCGTTGTCGTCAACTGGAACAACGTGCGCAAGACTGATCTCCGCTGGCCGAAACCGGTTGAGAGCGACCTCGTTCGGTACGTGCGGGGAGGGGGAGGGCTGCTGGCCTTCCACTCCGCAAACAACGCCTTCCCGGACTGGCCTGAATACGACCGCATGATCGGCATCGGCTGGCGCGGCAAGGATCACTGCACCGCGCTCCGGCTCGACGCCGACGGGAACATCCAGCGGATCCTTCCCGGCGAGGGCGAGCGCACGAGCCACGGCCCGCGCCAAGACACGGTAGTGGTCCGGCTCGCCGACCACCCCATCACCCGCGGCACGCCCGGTCGCTGGATGACTCCGGACATCGAGGTCTACACCTACGCTCGCGGCCCGGCCGAGGACCTGACGGTGCTGACGTACGGCCGGCACCTCGCGACCGACAGCTACTGGCCGCTGGAATGGGTCGTTTCCTTCGGCCGGGGGCGAGTCTACAGTTCGTCGTTCGGGCACATCTGGGAATCGGACGTCGGAATCCCGGACCGGGTGCTCTGCAGCGGGTTCCAGACGAGCCTGATCCGCGCGGCGGAGTGGGTCGCGACCGCCAAGGTCACCTACCCGGTGCCGAGCGACTTCCCGACGGAGGACAGGGTCGCCATTCGGAGTCGCTGATCCGGCGCATGTCGCAACGTGGTGTGCCTCGTGGCAGCCAGACTCGCCCCCGCGCCGGGAGTGAGCGGCGTTGGCGATCACGGGTCCCGGCGTGCAACTCCAACGCCCTTACCGAGGTCGTCGCATTCTGTACCGGGACATCGGTGGCTATCTGAAACGCAATGAGAAGTTGTCGATGCTTGGCAACGCAAAGTCGATCAACGGGATCTGTGACTTGCGGGAGATCAAGCCCGGCCGACGTGACGACTGGATCAATCACCGGGACCGAGCGTTTCAGAATCTCTATCTGATGGGCTCGCAATCAGCAAAGGCGGGGAAGTGTGCGTCCCCTGTCCTCTGCGGCACGCACACGGCGTCCCCGGTCATCTGAGGGTCACGCCCGGAAGCAGAAGCTTCGTCTTCCCCGAAGTCTCGTGCGACGGTGGTTGGGTTGGCCAAGTGGGGGAGTCACCAGGAGGGCTGTAGCGGGATCGAACGGATCCCGCGTCGGAGTGGTCCGCCCCATGCGGAGGCAAGCGGAGGAGTCGGAGATGCCAAGTGTCTCGCTCCTGCCCATCGCCTTCCAGGCCTCACTCGACCCTTGTGCGACTCCCGAAGGAGGCCCCAAGACATCACCGCCGCCCCCGGCAATGGCATTCGTTTAAGGATTAAAACGCATTCGGTTTAAGCACCGCTG
>JAPPMB010000121.1 GCA_028819255.1 Bryobacterales bacterium
GTTCAATAAAAACGGGTTATGTGGCATTGTCCGAGTGCTCAACGCGACACTAGTGATCGAGCGCGTAATGATATGTGACCTGCTCCAGATCTTTGTATGATCTGCTGCACTAGTCGAAAAGC
Organism: Bryobacterales bacterium; assembly: GCA_028819255.1. Classification (GTDB taxonomy): domain Bacteria; phylum Acidobacteriota; class Terriglobia; order Bryobacterales; family UBA6623; genus VXMF01. The sequence continues at coordinate 123 of JAPPMB010000121.1, forward strand.
ACGGGTAGCGGATCAGCAGGCAGCGCGGTTCCCGGGACTGGTGGCCTCCAACCCGGCGGACTTTGAGACCCGACGCGGTTGCAAGCCTGTCTCCACTGCGCGGCCGGCACCCCGACATCCTGTAGCTTGTAGAAGACCTTCCTGTCCAGCAACTCGTCCAAGCGCCTACCATTGTAGCTCTCGAAGCAGCCACGCTCCAAGGGCGTTCCTGGCTCTGATATTCCGGACATCGCAGATCAGGCCATTGACGACGTTGTCCGGCAACCTCCTGATTGTCAAGCACTTGCGCCACTCCTGCTGCGGCCAGACCCGGTCTGGCTCAGAGTGTTCGGACAAGTTATAATGTCACTATCGAAGGCCGGTTTGGCGCGGCCCGAAGGTGGCGACAAGTATTCGGGATGCATATCCAAGCACTGGCAAACGCCTTCCCGCCTGTGCACGCGCGAAGGGATGCATGCAAGCACCCTACTCCATTGAGCAGATTTACTCAGTGGAGTATTCTCGCTTTCGGGGGTCGAGTCCATTCCCACGGATGGCGGCTCGCGAAATAGTGGGGCCTGTCGCGATCAGCAAAATCACGCATTCCTGCTGAGCTGACGGCTTGGATCCAGCGAACTCCGCGGGCACCACCCTTTGCTCGTCCGCCGTCCGCCCGTGATCGCCGCTCCGAGCGCGAGTACCGGCTACTTCGCGAAGCAAGGGAGCATGGAACACCAAGCCAGCCGTGACACAAGTGCCGACAGCTCGTGACTCACGACTCATGGCAGGAATAGCGCTCCAACCGGTCAGCAAGCATGGGCGTAAGCTCGACCTCCACTTCCACAGCGGCGTCGCCGTCCCGGCGATCCAGAACGCGCGCGCGGCGGTAGAGCATCGCGAGGACCCGGCCCTCGCTATACGGCAGGCGCAGGTGCTTTCGAACAACAGAGCCTGCTCCCAGAACTCCGTCGATCGTCGCCAGCAGCCGACTGAGGCCCTCACCTGTCCTAGCGGACACGGCAACGACGCCGGTGGGCGAACCAGATAACCGCTCGCGCTCGATTTCTCGGTCCCACAAGCCTCGATCGAGCAGGTCGCACTTGTTCAGCACAAGCAGTTGGGGCTTGCCGCTTGCGCCCAATTCTTCGAGAACGCGGTCAACCTGCTCTCGATGCACTCTCCTGTGCTCCGCGGAGACATCAACGACATGCACAAGCAGGTCAGCCTCGGTCACTTCCTCAAGCGTGGCCCGGAACGCCTGAATCAGGGCAGGCGGAAGGTTCCGGATGAATCCAACGGTGTCGGAGAGCAGAGCCCTGCGGTCGGATGGCAGCTCCAACCTGCGCAAGGTCGGGTCGAGGGTGGCGAACAGCCTCGGGTCGGCAAGCACGTTCGCACGGGTGAGCGCGTTGAACAGGGTCGATTTTCCGGCGTTGGTGTATCCGCAGAGCGCCACTGTAGGAATCGGCACGGAGGTCCTCTTCGCACGATGCAGGCGCCTTGTCGCCCGCACCTTGTTCAGGCCCGAACGAAGCTTGGCGAGACGCCTGCGGATCTTGCGGCGGTCGCTTTCCAGCTGGGTCTCACCCGGACCGCGCGTGCCGATGCCTCCTCCCAGCCGCGACATCGCGGTGCCTCGGCCCGCCAGGCGAGGCAGCATGTACTCGAGCTGCGCAAGCTCGACCTGCAGCCGCCCTTCCCGGGAACGCGCGTGCCTCGCGAAGATGTCGAGGATGAGCTGCGTCCGGTCCAGCACCGGACGGTCCAGCTCGCGCTCAAGATTCCGATGCTGGGACGCGGTGAGGTCGTGGTCGAAGAGAACGAAGTCACACTCGGCTTCCGCCGCCCATCCGTGAATCTCCCGAAGCTTGCCGGATCCCAAGAGCGTTGCAGGCACGGGTCGATCCCTGACCTGGATGCAGTGGCCGAGAACCTCCGCGCCCGCTCCCGCGGCCAGCTCCGCCAATTCCGCGATGGACTCCTCCGCACTGAAAGATCCAAACGCAACTGAATTCCGCCTCAGGTCGGTTCGGACGTGGAGGCCGGCAAGAATGCACCGCTCCGGAGCCTCGTCCTCATCGCGAGGCAGCGCGACCCGGCGAATTCCCTGCAACTTGGCCGTGCTCAACCTCCAATGCTCCTGCTGGGCTCGCCGGCTCGGTCGCAGTGGAGCGCGGCCGACGCCACTCAGGCTACCAGCAAGCAGTATGGATGCTCACCTCCCGGGATGCCTGTGACCGCACCTATAATTAGATCCTCGTGTCAATTCCGCTCGTCCGTCAGATCGGAACGGCCGTCAGGAACCTGGATCCCGCGACGGTGCGCGCCACGGTCTCCCGTCCGCTCAAGTTCGGGGTGCTGGCCGCTGACGAGCGCTGCGTGGACGACATCTGCGAGTTTCTGAGTCCCGTCCGGAGCGTGACCGGCAGGCACGAGCTGGTCAGGATTGCGAAGGAAGAGGACTTCAGCCGTGTTTCGGTAGGCTTCGCCGAGCAAGGCGTTCCTCATCCGGAGCACTTCTATTCGTTCGACCGGAATCACCCGCGGGAATCGGCGGCTGCGCTCCTGGGCGGGCGGGAGGAAATGTGGCTGCCGATCGCGTGCAACTTCTCCGGCCTCCGCGGGGACGTGAGCGAACGGCTGATCTGGAAGATTGCGAAGGAGAACGCTCTCTTCACGGTGGCGACCTCTCTGCCCAACATCGTTCCCGCGGTCCTCGTCCTGCCGTGGGCCGTCGGCGAACTTGCCTCCGACACTGCATTCCTCACCGTAAACCAAGTCCGGCTCTCGTTCCAGCTGGCCGCCGCCCATGGAAACGAAGTTGGATACGACCGTCAGTCCCTGCAGGTAGGGTCGATCGCGGGCGCCGCCCTGGGTTGGCGGGCAATTGCCCGGCAGATCGTGTCCAAGCTGCCGGCCGGAGCCGGCCTTGTTCCCAAGGGCTTGATCGCATTTGCTGGAACGTACGTCGTGGGACGGGCACTGGAGCACTGGTTCCGTGAAGGATCGCCCTTGGGCCGGGCCGCGCGTCTGGAGCACTTCGACGATGCCAAGCGCCGGGGCAGGGAAGCGGTCGAGCGAATCGTTGAGCACGCCCTCTCCGCCTCGCGAACGGCCGTGGGCCGTGCGTAGCTCCGGAAACGAGGCGGCGGGCCGCCACCGCCTACGAAAGTGCGAGTGATCGCTGGCAGGTATCGCCGCCGCGTCCTGGCCTCGGTCGGGGGCACGGCAACTCGACCCGCGCTCGGGCGCATCCGCCAGAGACTCTTCGACATTCTGCAGGGACAAGTCGAGGGGCGTGTGTTTGCCGACCTGTTTGCCGGAACGGGAGCGGTTGGAATCGAGGCCTTGAGCCGCGGGGCCGAGCGCGCCGTGTTCGTCGAGTCCGACGCGCGAGCGCTGCGGGTCATTCGGCGCAACCTCGCAGCTATCGGCATTGCCGACCGCTCGGAGGTCAGGAACCAGAGAGTTCAGCTCGCGGTCAGGACGATTTCAGCGGACATCTACTTCCTCGGCCCGCCCTATGATGCCAGACTCGAGTACGAACGGACACTGAACGCGCTTGGGGCGCGGTCCCTCGACTGGGCGATCGCCCAGCACGACCGGCGGCTGGATCTCGCCGAGACCTATGGAACACTGCGCAAGGTCAGGCTGGTCAGGATCGGCCGCAACCGCCTCTCGATGTATCGCCATCGTCACGGGGAAACCGAACTCTGAATCGTCGCCGTTCCTGAATTTCACTCAGGCGCGGTCCTGCATCAGGGAGTGCATGACATCCTCGATCTGGTCGAAGACCCAGTCGATCTCCTCGTCGGTGATCACGTAAGGGGGCATGAAGTAGAGCAGGTCACCGTTCGGGCGGAGGAGCAGATCGCGCTTCAGAAACTCCGCTCCCATCCAGGGGCCCAGCTCCGAGAGGTATCCCTCGCCCCCGGTCTCGAATTCCACGATTCCCACATCGCCGATCTGGCGCACGTCCCGAACGCAGTCGAGGCCAACGAACTTCTCTAGCCTTGTCCGCATCTTCGACTCGATGGCTGCGATTCGCTCCAGAACCCGGTCTTCGGCGAAGATGTCGAGCCCGGCGAGCCCGACCGCGCAGCCCAAGGGGTTCGCCGTGAACGAGTGTCCGTGGAAAAACGTCTTGCGTCGGTCGTCGCTGAAGAAGGCGTTGTAGATGCGGTCGGAGGTCACGGTGACGGCCAACGGCAGGTAGCCGCAGGTAAGCCCCTTGGAAAGACAGATCAGGTCCGGTTCTACCGGCCCGTGCTCGCACGCGAACATGGGCCCCGTCCTCCCGAAGCCGGTCATCACCTCGTCGGCGATCAAGGGCAGTCCGAACTCGTCGCAGATTCCCTTCAGGCGTCGCAGGAACTCGGGCTTCCAGACGAACATTCCCCCCGCCGCTTGCAGCATCGGTTCGATGATGACCGCGGCAATTTCAGAATTGCGACGCTCCAGCAACGACTCGATGGTGTCGAGAGGATCGGTGGCAGTGCCGTCGCGCGCCGGATCCATGGATGCCAGATAGTCGTCCGGCACCGGGATCCTCTCGACACGGAACAGGAGCGGGGCATAGCTCGAAGTGAACAGCGAGTCGTGACTGGCCGACATCGCGCCCACGGTGTCCCCGTGGTAGGCGTGCTCCAGCGCCAGAAACGTGCGCCGCTGCGGCTCGCCGCGGTTCGTCCAGAACTGGTACGCCATCTTGAGTGCGACCTCCACCGCCGTCGAGCCGTTGTCCGAATAGAAGACTCGTGTGAGGCCGGGCGGGAGGCACGACACCAGCCGCTCCGCGAGCTCCACAGCCGGCGGATGCGTGCAGCCGGCGAACATCACATGCTCGAGACGGCCTGCCTGCTCCGCAAGTGCCCGTCCGACCCTCGGGTTACAATGCCCGTGCACGTTGACCCACCAGGAGGAAATGCCATCGAGGATTCGCCTGCCGTCCTCGGTGATCAGGTACGCTCCCTCGCCCCGCACGATCGGAAGCGGGTCCGGGGCGGTCTTCATCTGGGTGAACGGATGCCAGATGCAGGATCGGTCCCTTGCGACCAGCGAGGACACCTTGCTAGCGTAGCCTAACGATTGTCGCTCCTTCTTCGGCGCCTCGGCGCCTTCGCGAGGACGCGACCCGATTCCCGAGCGGATCCTCCATGCGACGACTTGTACCCTTGCTCACCGCCTTCTCGATCCTTCCGTCCTGGGGCGCCAATCTGACGATCCTGCGGGAACGCGTCGAGAAACTCCTGCCGAGCGCGATGGAGACGCACAGCGTCGATCTCTGGATCGTGTTCACGAGGGAGGAATCGAAGGATCCGCTGTCAGATGACTTTGGCGGGGGCGACGCGGTGGCCCGGATGGCATTGCTGTTCGACAGGGCGGACGGCCGCTTTCGCAAGACCGCGATTGCCGCGAGCTACGACGTCACTCCCCTCGAGGAAACCGGCATCTTCGACGAGGTGGTCAGCTACAGGAGCGAGGGAATCAAGCCTCATCTGAAGCAGTTCGTCGAGGATCTCGACCCCCAGCGCATTGCCGTCAACACGTCGCGTGACATGCCGATCGCGGACGGCCTGACCGCCGGCATGCGCGCCTACCTGATCGAGGTCCTGGGAGAGGAGGTCTCCGGGCGCTTCGTTTCGTCCGAACCGCTCGTCGCTTCATTCCGCGGTCGGCGGCTTCCGGAGGAGGTCGAGACACTCCGCGAGGCTGCCCGCCACACCGACACGCTGCTGCGCGATGCCCTGTCGCGACTGGCCATCACTCCCGGCGTGACGACAGAGCGCGATGTCGGAGACTACCTGCGCCGGCGGACGGCGATGCTGGGTGCCACCGTGCCGTTCATCAGCGTCGTCACCGGGCCCTCAAGAGGTCACGCCGATCCGAGCGACCGGGTGATCAGGCGCGGCGACCTGGTGCGGATCGACTTCGGAATCACCCTGCGGGGCTACTCCACGGACCTCCAGCGCACCGCCTACATTCTGCGCACGGGAGAGGACCGGGCGCCGGAGGAGATCCGGAAGATGTGGAAGACCGCCCGGCGGGCCGCCGATCTCCAGATCGCCGCCATGCGGCCCGGGGTCACGGGGGTCGAGATCGACGCGATCGCCCGGAAGACGCTGGTGGAAGCCGGATACGAGGGCCCGCCTCACGGAACCGGTCATCCGATCGGCTTCGTGGTCCACGATGTCGGTCCCCTGATCTGCCCGGACTGGCCCGAGAGGTACGGCACCACGGTCTTTCTCAAGATGGAGGAAGGACAGACGTTCGCCGTGGAGCCGATCCTGTACGCACCGTACAAGGACGTAGGAGAGATTCACATCGGACTCGAGGAGGACGTGGTCATCACGGCCCAAGGCGCGGAACTGCTGCACGAGCCGCTGACGGATCTGATCCTGATCCGGTAGGGGGCGCGCAGCAGGACTCGGGAATCCACCGGGTCCGCGCGATGACGCCGCGTGAGACGGCCCGGCGCCTACAGGTCCCGGATCTCCCTGCTCAGGTCCTGCATCGCCTTCTTGGCGTCGGCGAACATCATCAGGGTGTTGTCCCGGGTGAACAGGAGGTTCGGAATGCCTGCGAATCCCGGACTCAGGCTCCTCTTGATCATGAGCACGACCTGAGCCTTGTCCACGTCCAGGATCGGCATCCCGTAGATCGGACTGCCCGGCTCGTCGCGCGCGGCCGGGTTGACGACGTCGTTCGCGCCCAGGACAATCGCGACGTCCGTCTCGGCGAAGAGCGGGTTGATGGTGTCCATGTCGTAGAGCCGGTCGTACGGCACGTCCGCCTCTGCGAGGAGCACGTTCATGTGTCCCGGCATCCTGCCCGCCACGGGATGGATGGCGTAGCGGACCTCGCCTCCACGGGACTCGACCAGGTTCGCGAAGTCCCGCACGGCGTGCTGGGCCTGGGCCACGGCCATGCCGTATCCCGGCACTACGGTGACGATTCGTGCGGTGTCGAAAATCAGCGCGGCCTCTTCCGGACTGGTGCTCTTGATCCGCCCGGTGTAGACGTCGGTCGTCGCTCCCTTGGCGGCGGCCTCTCCAAGATCACCGCGCAGGACATCCCAGAGAGACCGGTTCATCGCCTTGCACATGATCTGTGTCAGGATGAATCCCGACGCGCCCACAAGGGATCCGGAGATGATCAGCACGTTGTTCCCGAGGACGAATCCTGTGGCGGCGGCGGCCAGGCCGGAGCAGGAATTCAGGAGGGCGATGATGACGGGCATGTCGGCCCCGCCCACCGAGACCGTGAGGAGAACGCCATACACGACTGCAAGAGCGCACAGGCCGCCGAACGCCCACAGGGCTGTCGGATCCACCACGTAGCAGACGCCCAGCGCGATTCCGGCAAGCGCCGATCCGGAAATGACGGCCTGCATTGCAAGCCCCCTTGGCTGCCACCGAAGCACGCCCTGAAGCTTCGCCCAGGCGATCAGGCTGCCGCTCAGCGTGGCGGAACCGATGAATGCCGACAGGACGCCGGAGACGTGGACCTGGATCTCCGGCACGCCGGAAATTGCTCCCGGCATGAAGACGGCAGCGCCTGCCACGAGCGCCGACGCGCCTCCTCCGAAGCCGTTGAAGGCGGCAACAAGCTGGGGCATCGCCGTCATCTGGACCCGCACGGCCCAGATCAACCCGATGACCGCCCCAATGGCGATCCCCAGCGCGATCGCTTCGTAGCTGACGATCTGCCTGTCGGCCAGCGTCGCCACCGCGGCCAGCAGCATGCCCATCGCGCCGAGGAAGTTGCCTCGGACGGCCGTCCGCGGAGAGGTCAGGCCCTTGAGCCCTAGGATGAAGAGGACTGCTGCCAGCAGATAGGCCGTGTTGATGAGATTGGCGCCCATGGCCGCTTCTACTTCTTCCGCCTGAACATGGCCAGCATGCGGTTGGTGATCAGGAAGCCGCCCACCACGTTCACAGTCGCAAGCACGACCGCCGCGAACCCGAGGTACTTGGCAACGCTTCCCTCGCCCGCGCCGGCGGCGACAAGGGCTCCCACGATCGTGATGCCCGAAATCGCGTTCGAGCCGGACATCAGGGGAGTGTGGAGCGTCGATGGAATCTTGGTGATGATCTCGAAGCCGACAAACACGGCGAGCACGAACACCGTCACGGATACGAGCAGCGCTTCCATTGGTTTCTCTCCTACGCCGGCGCGGCCCGCTTTGCGATCGCGTCCTTGACGGCGGGATGCACGATGCGCCCGCCGTGGGCCACCAGTGCGCCGCGTACGATCTCGTCCTCCGTGTCCAGCTGGAATCCGCCGTCCTTGAGCAGCAGCGACACCAGGTTCAACATGTTCTTGGAGTACATCTGGCTGGCGTGGGCCGGCACCGAGGAGGGCAGATTGACCGGACCGTCGACGGTCACGCCGTTGGTGACGACGACTTCGCCCGGGACTGTCAATGAGCAGTTGCCACCTCGCTCCGCCGCGAGATCCACGACCACCGTTCCCGGCCTGAGCCGGTCCGTGATTTCAGTGGGCAGCAGCATCGGAGCCCTCCGGCCCGGCACCGCCGCGGTCGTGATGATCACATCGACGCGCGAGAGATGCTCTCCGAGGGCTTCCTGCTGCCGGCGATAGTACTCCTTCGACTGCTCGGCCGCATAGCCGCCCGTGCCGGTCACCCGCTCCATGCCTATGTCAAGTTCCACGAAGGAAGCGCCCAGGCTCTCGACCTGCTCCTTGACCTCCGGACGAATGTCGTACCCCTCGACCAGCGCCCCCAGCCTCCGGGCGGTGGCGATCGCCTGGAGCCCCGCCACGCCTGCGCCGATCACGAAGACCCTTGCCGGAGTGAGCGTGCCCGCCGCCGTCATCATCAAGGGAAACAGGGATGGAGCGTGCTGCGCGGCGAGAATCACGGCCTTGTAGCCTGCGATCATCGCCATGGAACTCAGTGTGTCCATGGCCTGGGCGCGCGTAATGCGGGGAATCAATTCCACGGCAAGAAGGCTGAGTCCCTCGACCGCCAAGGCCTGCATTTGGCTCGGATTGTCCATCGGGCCCAGAAACCCGACAACCGTGGCCGAGGTATTCAGGTTCGGGGCCTCCTCCACGGAAATGCCGTTGACCGTCAGGACCAGGTCCGCATCCGCCAGCGCCTGCCTCCTGGTCGACACCGACGCTCCGGATCCGGCATAGCTGCTGTCCTCGCACAGCGCGGATTCTCCCGCGCCGGCCTCGACCGCCACCTCCGCACCCTTCTTGCAAAGCGCGGCGACATCCTTCGGAACGAGCGCAACTCTTCGCTCGCCGGTTCGTGTCTCCCTGGGTACGGCGACCTTCATGAGGATGCCTGTCTAGCTGCCAGGTGGGCTGCGCCCGGCGACAGGCCTAGTCCAAGTCTGGCAAATCGCCTTGTCGACTGTCGAGAGCTCTTCCATGGATCCTTTCTATGAAGCCCATCCACAACTTGATTACGTCCCGGCTTCGGGAGCGGCCGAGACGCACCCTGTGGTCAGATCGCTGGCAGGTCCGCGAGAACGGTTGCGCTCGCCGAGATGCCCCGACCGACCGATCGCCGGAGTGCCCGGCGCATACGACAGGCAGCGGGAGTTCCTTGGATCTTGCAGGTAAGGCAGGAGGGAAACGGGGCGAAACCTTCGGCGAAGAAACCGTCCTGGATTGCAGGCGGCCGCCGATGCACAGTAGTCCCGGCCGGGATGGCCGGGCGACGGCAGGGCGCTACCGGTCTGGATTCCGAGCGCAGCGAATACCCAGATTCGGACTGCGCTCCTGTGGACGTGCATAGCTCCGGTGCGCGCACGTGAGGAACTTCGGTACATCCGCCCAGGATCCCCCTCGCAGCACCCTGTAGCGCCCTTCTGCAGGACCGGCGGGGTGTTCGGACGGCCCATCCCCGTAGTAGTGTCGGTCATACCAGTCCGCCGTCCACTCCCAGACGTTGCCGGCCATGTCGCAAAGCCCGTATCCGTTCTTCTCGTAGGTGCAGACGGCCTTGGGCCCTTTGACGGAATCGAAGTGCGCCAGCTCACCCGTGGCGTCCTCGTCGCCCCACGGGTACTTTCCTTCCGCCAGCCCGCCACGACACGCCTTCTCCCATTCCGCCTCGGTCGGCAGCCGCTTTCCACGCCACCGGCAGTACGCATCCGCCTCGTCCCACGTGACGTTCGCCACGGGATCGTCAGATCTGCCAGGCGGCGGCGAGCCCCCAGGCCAGTAGAAGGGAGCCTTGACCGCTTCACCCGATTCGACGAACTCGGCGTACTCGCGGTTGGTGACCTCGTGCTCGTCAATCTCGAACGCGTCCAGCACCACGGTACGGACAGGCCGGTCGTCCCGCAGGAGGTGGGGCACCCACTCCAACCCGTCATCCGGCAACGAATGGGCCCGCCCCATCTGGAACGCCCCTTCCGGAATCAGCACCATTTCGGGGTGCTGGGCGAGCACCGGCGCTGCGGCCAACAGGGCCAGAGCGCAGGGCCTAGCCATAGATTGCGCTGATCTCGTCCGTCGGAATCCACCCCGGAGCGCCAAGCTCGTCAACGTAGGCGTAGGTTCGCCTCGACGGTGTGTCATGCACTTTCTTGGACCAGTCGATTCCGAGAGCGGAGTAGATTGTGGACACGATGTTCTCGATCCGGGGCTGCTCTTTCCGGTGCCAGCCGGTGTCGAGGCAGACGGCCCCCTCGCTGTCGGTCTCCCCCAGAATCAGGCCGGGCTGCACTCCCGCGCCTGCAAAGAGGGCGGGGTAGACCTTGTTGTAGTGGTCGCGACCCGCCATGTTGTTGAGCGCCCCGGGCGTCCGACCGAACTCGCTCATGGCCACGACAAGCGTCTCGTCCAGCACCGTCATGCCGGGATTCGTGGGAGACTCCATCGCGGAAAGGTCCGCTATCAGCGCCGAGAAGGCCTGGTCGAATTCCGCACAGAGCTGGTAGTGGTTGGTCTTGGCGGAATGGTCCCAGATGTACTTGTGATGGTCCCAGCCGGGATGGCAGATGTGCACATAACGAGTTCCGGCGTCCGTAGCCAGCATGTTGCGGGCCAGAATGCACGACGTGGCTACGTCGCTCTCGCCATATCGCTCGCGGTCGGCTTCGCTGATTTCGAATGCCCGGGTCCAGCGCTCGTCCGAGAGCAGCTGGTGGGCGGCCTCGTAGAAGCTCTCGTAGCTCGCCATCTTCCGCTCGAATGACGCGAGCCTGTCGCGCTGCGCGTCGCGCAGCCGAGAAAGAAGCCGCCATCGCTCCTCGACAAGCTCAAGAGCCGGCTCGTCCAGAGCCGCGCCCTGGCCCGCGAGCTCCGGATTGATGTCCACCACCGAGAAACGCGGGTCAAGGAATCCCGTCGACAGCGCCCCGGGAAAGGCCTTCTCGAGATTGAAGGACATGTAGGTGGGAAAGGTGTCGGCGGGCCTGCGCTGCGGTTCCAACTCCATCGCGACGACCGAGCCTATGGCGGGGATCTCGCTGGCGAAGGCCAGATTCAGCGGGCGCCCGGTCTGCACATAGGTCTGGCCTCGGAAGTGGACCTCCTCGTGGCTCAGGAGTGTGCGCAGAATTGCAAAGTTGTCGATCTGATCCGAGAACCGCGGAAACAGCCTTTCCGACAGGTAGAGCCCGTCGCGGATTCTCGTGACGTCCAGATCCCGTGGAGTTCCAGCGTTCTCCTTGAAGTCCCAAGACTCGAGGTGGCTGATGGCCCCGTTGATCTCGTAGAAGAGCACATTGCGAGCGTTGCCGCGCGGCGTGACCTTCGAGCCGGCCGAAACTTGCCGGGGAAGAACGCCCTCGGCCGCCGCACAGGCCAGTCCCATACCGCCGATGCGGAGAGCATCACGCCTCGTGCCAAACGTCTCAGCTACTGTTCTCATCGGGGGAGATTATAAGGGATGGGGCTCAAGAGGATCCCGTATAATCCCTCTCTGCTCCGCGAATGACCCGACTCGCGTCCCCGGCCGCGATTCCATTCCCGCGTAGCGGCACGAGGACGCACTTAAGCAGGCGCCCCGGAAGATCTTGCACGAGGGGCTTCGAACCAAAGCTCCTCGCGTGTCATAGCGAACAGGCGGGAGAAGAGGGGAGCGGAGCGCTCCCATAGGCTGCGTCCTCGCGGTTCCGGTCCGATACGGTCCGAATGCCATAGCGGCACATCAGCGCAATTCTGTCCTGCTCGCCGAGGACAGGCTCCTGCGAGAGTCCGGATCTCCAGGGGGTGAGTTCCGCCATTCACGCTCAGCCTATCCGCGCCCCGCTCATTGGCTACGCTTCGATCTGCACAAGGCCTGAACTCCCTCGCGATCGGAGTTGGTGTGTTCGCGCAGAGCCTGACATTCTGAGGTACATGCGTAACTTGAGGTTGATTTGTTTCTGGCCGAGCCCTATGGTCACGCTTGGGACAGCCGTTTCCAGAAGTGCCACTTCACGCTAGCTCCTCGCCTTTCGAATCCTTCCATATGCCTCACGGACCCGTTCCCTACCAGAGTAACTTCAGCTGGAAGCGGAAAGTGCGTCCGTCGTTGAGCGTATTGTTGATCTGGCCGAAGTTCGGCGAAGTCAGCGACATCCCGGGCTCGGCGAACTGAGGCGTATTGAGAAGGTTGATCGTCTCGGCACGAAGCTCCATCGACCATTCCGACCTGATCGGGAAGCGACGCGAGAGAGAAGCGTTGACGTTTGCAATCTTGCCCTTTCGGAACGTGTTGCGCCCGAGGCTGCCGGCCTGCTCGGCCGGCGCGTTCATGAAGCGAAACGCGCTGCGGGGCAGTAGCGACTCGGATGTGTCGGGCGAGCCGATGACACGACCCAAGACTGAGGAATCGACCACCGTCGGCCTGTCGCCCAGTCGCCCGTCGATGTTGCCGAAGCCCGGGCCGTCGGAGCCTGCCCGGACGGTGAAGGGCGTGCCCGACTTGACAAGTGTCACGGTGGAGAGCGTCCAATTGCCCAGAAGCTTCCCTGCCCAGCCTGGTGCGAGGCCGCGAGGCACGGCGTAGCCGGCCTGCAGCAGAAACGCGTGCGGCTGGTCGAAGTCGCTCAGTCCCTTCAAATCCCGATGGGATTCCTGTTCCGTCTGGGCAATAGCGAGACGGGCATCGGGCCCCGAGGCCGTGTTTGTGTAGGAGCCCCCCAAGTCAATGGCTTTGCTGAGCCAGTAGGAGGCGTTCAGCGAGAGGCCGCGCCAGTTCGGCGCCGTCAGCGTGACACGCCCTGCGTCGAAGTAGCCCCGCGATCCGTTATGAATGAACAAGTGCTCGAAAATGCTCTGGTCACGGCGGCGCTCGTTGAGGTTTCCGATGGTGGAAACCACGCCCGGAACTTCCCGGGCGCGATTCAGGAAGTACGTGATGATCAGCTTGTGGGCCCGGCTCCCGACGTATCCGAGCTGCAGACGCCAATCCGCAGCCAGCCGCTTATCCCAGCTGAAGTTGTACTGGAACTCGTACGGTACGGTCAGATCCGGACCGGGCTCGATCCGGCTCGATCGGGCATTCGGGTCGCGCTTGGAGTGGTCGATCAAGGAGCGCCAGTTTGCCAGGGATGGCCGGATAATGACTGATGTCACGGTGTGCGGTGGGTTCAGGCGGGCCTGGCCGTAGGTGACGGGGAAGAGGTCGCCGTAGTGGGACGCGAAGTTGCCTCTCAGCCGGCCGGCGTCACCGGGTAGTCGGTAGGCGAACCCGAACGAGCCGGCGAAGTTGTTCAGATCGGAATCCATACCCAGTTCGGTGCGCCCGGTGACATCGCCCGGGCGGGTGAAGGGCTCGTAGCGGACGCCGAGGTGCAGCGTCAGGCGGCTCGTCGCCTGCCAGCGGTCGCCGAGGAAGAACTTGTTCGACCAGTTGCGGAACCCGCGGTAGGTCGAACCCAAGGAAACAACCAGACGGTTTGGCTGCCCGAGGCGGAGGTTCGTGATGGCGTCGTTGCCGAATATCGCCGCGAATAGGAGGATTCCGCGACTCGCGTCCGGCTCCTCGCCGTTGTACTGCAGACGGGTCAGGGCGAATCCGGCCGTGAGCTCGTGCTTGCCGCGAGTGTGGCGTAGCGTCACCGCCTGGCGCCACCGGTTCTGTGCGCGATCGATCGGAATGTTCGGATACGGCCCGAGAGTGGTAAGATCCCTTGAGGTCATGAAAACGGGGCCGACAGCGCCCTCGGCCGGCAGCAAGAGTGTGCCGAGGCGGTCAAGGCCGGTGGAAAGCTGGAGAACCGTTGCGGGCGCGAACGCGCGGCTCCAGGTGAGTCGCGCCGAGTGGGATCGATTGTCCGTGTCGGGATTCTGTCCCCTGACAAGCTGGAACGCATCGACATTCTGGGCGGTCCAAACGTGCCGAACAGAGAGCTTGCCGCCGGCAACGCCGTCGCGGTCGAGCTGGACCCGGGAGGAGTCGGTGCTGATGCGCTGCAGGCTATTCGTGTTGTGGGCGCGGTCGGCGATGTCGGGCCGGTTCGGCGGCACGTTCGGATAGGCGTCGAGAAGCTCCTGGACCGCCGCACGGGTGGCTGGGTCCTTGGCCAAGGGCGCGCGTTCCTCCGGCAGCGGAATGAGGACGTTTCCGTTTACGTTGCCGCGGATCTTGTTCTGGGAAACGCCCAGCGTGATTGCGCCGAAAGGTCCGAGAGGAGCCGCGAGGTTAACGCTGTAGAGGTTCTCTCGCGCGGGTCGCACGGCCCCGACCTGGAAGAATGAGCGGGCCGAAAACACGCTGTTGTTGTGGCGCCAGGACGCGTCGCCGTGAAAGTCGCTTATGCGTTCCGGCGGCACATGCACCGAGGGCGCAGGAGGCTTCCCGTACTCGGAGCCGAAATAGCCTAGGTCGACGTCGAACTCGTCGACAAGAGTCGCGGTCGTGCCGAGCCGAATGTTGAGCTCCTTGAGCGCGTTGTTGTCGACGAGGTTGAACTGGACGTTCTCGTTGCGGCGGCTCTCACCCGACTCGGAGGCCGTCTCACCTAGCAAGTTGATGTCGGTGCGCTGAGCGTCTCCGCCCGCGGAGGCCTCGGCGGCATCGCCCTCCGGCTCCGCCTCGGACGCGGGACTTTCTAAGTCTGTCCCGGAATGCTGGCCGGCGAGATTCAGCGGCGGTCCGGCGGCAAAGACGACAAGGAGTGCTACGTACCCGACGCACAATCGACTTGGCCGCGACATCTAGCCCGAGAATCCTACCAACGACGTGGGAGTCCAGTTGACACGCGTGCCTCGAAGGCCCCTGTCAACGTGCTTCGCTTCGCCATGTCGACTCCTTTCAAAT
>JAPPMB010000171.1:0-31360 GCA_028819255.1 Bryobacterales bacterium
CGCCAAAAACCACCGCCGGGCAGCTCAGCCTCTACAAAAGTGGCGAACTTGGGCGGAGCCCAATGGCGCCGTTTCGCCCTGCGGTAGCGTACGTGCCGACGCGGGCGAGCGCCATCGGACGGGCGGGTCGCGCCGGTTGCACCCCAAGGGGCAAACCACCGAGCCGCAACCGGGTCGGAGGCGTGTCGCCAGCGGGTCGGTTCAGAGATCCTCCGAAGCCGAAGGACTCCTGTTCTCCAGCTCAACTTCGTCAATCGCGGGAATTGCCTTCCCGGCGATCTTGAGCAGGCCGTTGACGTAGTACTCGGTCATCTTGCCGCCGCCGTCGGCGAGTTCCTGGCCGAGCTCAGGGACGATGTCGCTCCAGTCCTTGTAGCGTGGACTCTCCACACTTAGCCACCAGCCCACATGTGCGAAGTCGGCACCCGGAAGCAAGAGACCGTTTCGCTTCAGCGCGGCCTCGAGTTTTTGGCGGCGTTCCTTCTCTGGCTCGGTCATTTGGTCCTCAGCCTTCGCGCTGCACACACCCCAGAACCAGCTCTTCACACCTCGCATGCCGCATTCCAGCATCACCGCGGTGCGCCCGTCCGAGTAAGAATCCGATGCTTTCTGGTACCGCACCCATCCGTGTCGGTAGAGGCGCAGGCGGCATGACCATTTCTTGTCCCCGCCATAGTGGCACTGGGCACCCAAATCGTCAGCCATCTTCGGGAACTCGTTCCGAACCCGCTCCTCTACCCGGTCCCTCAGGTGCTCCAGGAACCGTCGGCACACATCGTGCTTCACTTCCGGCCACGCGCGGGCCACCGCAAACGCGGCATGCAGATGTCTCGGGTTCTCATCAAGGTATTCGCGGATGTAGCGGGCTTCGGTGTCGGTCACGGTCGAATCTCCGAAATGGTGTTGGCAAAAGAGTTGCGCCTCTCGGAGGAACCAGCGTACCCGCTCGGCATCGCAGAGCGTGCAGCAGCTGCCGAACCAGTCCGCCAGCGAGGGACCGTCACCGACTGTGGCGGCATCTTGGGCGGGCGGGGCGTTGTGATCAGGGGCGTCGTCCGCGGCAAACGCATCATCCTCGTCAGTGTCAACCTGTCCAACCGCCGCGCCATCCCCGCCGGAAGGATCGTCGTCGCCAGGCGGCGCACCGTCGCGACAATAGGGCAGAACCCGAAAGTGGTTCTTCCACCGCTTGCGGTCCGCCGGCGGAAGGCTGGACTCGTCGGGCATCCGATAGCGGGGTGGCAGATAGACCAAGAGGAAGCGCCCGCGATACTCCCCGTCGAGAAACTCCAGGTAGTCACTGCATTGCCCGGGCTGGTCGTCTGCGTAGGGTTTGTTCTCGAACGCGAGGCAGAAGGGTCCGGCGTCAGTCGGAATCTCCACCGCGATGTCGATGCGTTTGCGCCCAGGGAGCACACGCTCCCTCACGACTCGGATCTTGTCGGTGGCGGTGGGCCCAAGCCGACCGAAACGCCCCTTCCAAGTCGCCATTCTGCTGCCCCGGCCAGATGCCGCGTGGCGGGACCAGCCGGAATCAGACGCCCCGGGAGCAACATCCAACAGATCCTGCATCGCTTCCAGAAAGCTCGTGCCCTGGCCGTGTTCGCCGGCCGGATCCAATAGGTCGGCGATGACCTCCGAGAGGCCGTGTTCGTCGTTGCGGAGGTAACGGAAGACGTTGAAGCGGCGCGCGAGATGTCGATCCAGTTCGCGCTCGACCGTCCGGGCGGCGTGCAGATGCGGCGTCAAATCTTGAAGGAGGCCGACGCACTCGCGCTTACGGCTCCGTCGGATGCCCTCGACATTGTTCAGGAGGCGGACGCAATCCTCGCTCCGGCCCCGGCGAACCTCGTCGACATGGTGCAGGAGTTGCGAGACTGAGTCCGCCCCGACGCCGTCCGGCGGTGCCGCCCCAGAGGTGTGTGTCGGTGAATTCAACTCAACAGGCCGCTGATTCACTGTTCCTCATTCTTATACTGGCAACAGTGATGGGGAGCCAGGCCGGCAGGCGCTGCGCAGACGGTGGCGACGGATCCGGGAAGCCCGCATGGCCCAGGGATCCGGGCCTGTCCGGAGAGTTCTGCGCTGCGCACGCCACACAGGACTCCCTCCGCGCTGGCACGCTGCACCCTTGCCGCACTCGAGTCGGACCGGCAGGCCCGCCACGAAGGGTCTCAGCTCGGCGCAACCTTCTCTCGCGGGCTCGCCCCACCCAATCAGAAGTACACTTTGAGCCCGAACTGAAGCGACCTCGCATCGTTCACGAACGTGTCGCGCACCGTTCCGAACGCCCCCGACCCGACCGTGGCCTGGGCGCCGGTGCTGGGCATGCCGAACTGCGGCGTGTTGGCGAGGTTGAAGGCCTCGGCCCGGAATTGGATGCGAATCGATTCCCGGAGAAAGAAGTTCTTCATCAGGGCGATGTCCGCGTTCGTCGTCCCGTCGATGCGGATGTTCGGCAGATACCGCGGAGCCGACCCGATCTCGAACTTTCCCGGAGCCGACACGGCGTCGATGTTGAACCAGCGTTCCGGAGTGCGACGGCTCACCTCCAGGTCCTTGTAGTTCGAGATGATCGGACGCTGCACCCTGAAGCCGAACGGACCGAGAGTGTTGGGGGCGCGCAGTCCGATCGGATTGCCCGCCGCGAACCGGACAATGCCTGAGACCTGCCAGCCGCCCAGCACGGCGTCCGCCACGCCGGACATTCCGCTGCCGAACTTCCGTCCCTTGCCCACGGGCAGTTCGTAGATCATGCTGGTCACGAAGTCGTGCGGCAGATCGTGGCCGCTGACGCCCCACTCGGTGCCCGCGTCGAAGACATTGCGAAAGCCGTCGTAGAGGAACCATCCCTGGTCTTCGGACGCGTTGTCAAGCGCCTTGGACCACTGGTAGTTCGTGATCAGCGTGAGCCCACCGGAAAACCGACGGGTCAGCTTCGTGTGCAGGGCGTTGAAACTGGAGTTGGCGCCCTTCTCGGAGCGCGGGCTGTTCACATTGATGAAGTGGGGATGCGTTCGCAGCAGGCGGTGGCGCGGGATCGTCTCGCCCCTTATGGCCCCCGCCGTGATGTGCCCATGGAAGGGATTGGGCACTCGGGCATTCAGATCCTCCCCCATGCTCAGGTACTCCGGAAACATTTGGTTGTACGCCCGCGCTTCGCCGTAGGAGAGCTTCCGCCCGACGTTCCCTGTGTAGCCCACCTCGAAGACCGTCCCGTAGCCGAGCTCGTATTGGAGATCGAGGCTGTAGCTCTGCAGGTAGGGGGTGGGATTGCGGAGTCGCCAAGCGGTCACGCTGTTCCCCACACGGGTGAGAAGACCGTCGGCCGCGCCGGTCAGCGGATCCAGTCCGTCCGGATACGGGTTGCTGAGCGGATTGCCCGGGGTGATCCCATCGCTCGCCTGACTGGCAATCCACGGTGTCGTGACCGAGAAACCATCGTTGCCGTTCGGGCTCGGGTCGGTGAACGAGCGCGAATAGGAGATGCCGTAGCCTGCGCGCACCACGAGCCGGTCGGTTGCCTGGTACGCGATTCCGATGCGCGGCGCGAGATCGGAGTTGTCCTGATAGGTCTGACCGCGCATGCTGTCCGAGGCGAACACGAGACCGCCCCGCAACAGGTCGAATCCCGTCGCATCGGTCAGCGGACTGCGAGCGTCGTAGTCGAAGTGGTTCTGCTGGTTGTAGCGCTCCGTCCGAGGGCGCTGGACCTCGTAGCGCAGTCCCAGCGTGAGCGTCATCCGGTTGCCCACCCTCCATGTGTCCTGGGCATACCATCCGAAGTACTTCTGGCTCGTCGCGGGAGGGAGGGGCACCGGCGTGCTGCCCCCTGCTCCCGTGCCAAGCAGCAGAGACGCGATGGAATTGCCCGACGTCGAGCTCGCGGCTGCCGCCACTGGTCCCGACGTCATGCCGCGGTTGAAGCTCGTGGCGATCGTGAAGGCGTTCCAGATGTTGTGCATCAGGTTCTCGCCCGACATGCCGAACTTGAGGCTGTGCGATCCGCGCTCGTTCGTGACGTTGGCCGAGAATGAAGCGATCCTGCGCGCGTTCCTGAAGCTCCGCGAGCGTCCGACTGTCCCGTAGTTGGCCGGCGAATACTGGCCGGCGTTCTGGGTCCGCATCATGTCCTGAAACGACTGCGGAAAGCCGACGGCCGTAAGGTCGAATCCGTCGACCGTGCCGATCGCCGTGCTGTTGCGCACCGTTCCGCCCGCGCCGGCCAGAACACTGATCACCCAGGTCGGGCTCGGCACGATGGTGTTGCTCAGCGTGACCTGGTAGTAGGGCCAGGTGTTGTCGTCGCCCGTGTCGCCGCCGGTGCCGTAGATCCTGGGACGGGTGCCGCCGAACAGCGTCCGGGTCATCCGCAGGAACATGCTGTACTTCTCGCTCTGCGCCCAGTCCCCCCGGATGTCGTACCGGTCCGCGGTGTTGTTCAGAGCCCCCGTTCCGAAGAAGTTCGTGGCGTTCGTGATCGGCACCCCCGGCTGGTTCGGCGACGGGTACAGCTTGGTGGCGACGCTGCTCCCGACGACGTCCATGCGGCTTTGCGGTATCACGTTGTTCAGAAACGGGTCCCGAACGAATCCCTTGCCGTCCGGGTTCGGCCGCGTCGTGAACGGATCGAAGATCCGCTGCAGGCTGGGCTGCCCCTGGACACGGTCGAAGCTCTCGGAAAAATCGCCCTGCCGCTCGAGAGCGGTGGGAACGGTCGTCGCGATTGACTGGGCTGAGGGGATCCGCGTGCCTTCGAAGCCGAACATGCCATAGAGCCGCTTGCTCTTCCAGATCGGGCCGTTCAGGTTGCCCCCGAACTGATTCCGCTTGAACTCGGGCCTAGGGTTTCCGGCGCGGTTCCGCGCCCAGCTGTTGGCGTCCAGATTGTCGTTGCGCAGGAACCAGAAGAGGGAACCGTGGAACTCGCTCGATCCTCCGCGCGTCACGATGCTGACAACTCCGTTCCCGGTCCGCGCGTACTCCGCGTCGTACGTGTTGCGGGAGACCTGCATCTCCTGGACGGAATCGACTCCGGGCGTGCCGAACGTGGAGCCCCAGTCCCCGCCCTTGTTGCTCAGGCCGTCGACGTGGATGGTGTTGTTGCCCTCCCGGCCGCCGTTCATGGAGAAGAGACCCCAGTTCTGATCACGGACCCTGTCGCGGATCTTGAGCCGCCCGCTGTTGGCGAAACTCGAAAAGACGCCGGCGTTGGTGTGGACGAGAGCGAGCGGATTCCGGAAGCTCAGGGGCATTTCGGTGATCTCGCTCCGGTCCAGCGAAGCAGTCTGGTTGGCGGACTGCGTGTCCAGCATGACCGCCTCGGCGGTCACCTCGACCGTCTCTGTGACCTCGCCCAGCTCGAGCTGCACATCGATTTCGGCGTCCTGGCTACCCTGCAAACGGATTTCGGAACGCACGAAGCTCTTGAAGCCCGGCGACTCCGTGCGCAGTTCGTAGACTCCCGGGAGCAGGCTTGAGAAGCTGTAGCGCCCCTCGGGGCCCGTGGACGTCGAGCGCGTGTCCTGCGTTCCGACGTTCACGATCGTGACCTCGGCGGCCGGAATGACGGCGGCGTTCGGGTCGGTGACAACCCCCGTCAGGCTTGCCGAAAAGGTCTGAGCGGCCACCTGCGTCGCACCGGCAATCAGAAGCACGGCGCAGACCAGGGACAAGGGGCCAGTCAACTCGGATCTCATGGCTGGGGTCACCTCCTTAAGCGTTCGCAGTCGAGAATAGCAGTTACCGAACCACCCCCAATGCCGAGAAGCCGACCTTCACTTCGGGACTTGAAGCGCCAGGTCGTTGCACCGGCTGGCGCCTTTCCGGCCTGCTTCCTGCTCTCGGGCGATGCATCGGAAACGCACCGCACCCGGTCCTGCCTCATGCACAGTCCCCGCACGTCGGGCACCACATGCCGAATGCGTTTCGAGTGCCTTGGGTGGGCGCTGGCCTCGCAAGCGGCCTCGCAGCGGCCTCCGCGACAGCCGCCGCACCTTCTCCTGCGCGGGCGGACCGGCGGCGGATTGCCACTCAGGCGAGCGCGCTCTCGAACACTTCCACGCTCCGCTTCTGAGGGTTGAACTCCACGCCCACCAGATGAATCGGCTCCCCGAGGTGCCGGTACTTGGCCGCGTAGCCCCGCTCCTGAAGCTGCGCAAGCGCCGTGACGACACGGCTCGCATCCTGCACCTTGAACTCGAACAGGTACACATGGCGGCCGGCATGGACGGCCATGTCCAGCCGTCCGCGGTTGCTGCTGTCTTCCACCGTCACTTCGACGTCCAGCCCCGATACGTAGCCGTAGAATACACTCGCATAGTACCCCTCGTAGCGCGCAATCTCATTGCGCGTGTGCCATTCATACGGGATGCTCTCGTACAGGGCTCGAACGCGCTTCTCCAGTCCGGCCAGGTCGCCGCTCAACAGAAGATCCTCGAGCGCGTCACGGTGCTGTTCACGCTGGGCGTCGTGGCCGGTCAGATGGGTGAGCAGACTCGCATTCAGACTCTGGCGCACCTCGCGGTTGGGATAGACCAGTCGAAAACGACGCTGTCCCCGACGAGTCTCCTGGCCCCCAATGGTGAGGTAGCCGGTTTGGAACAGCAGCGCCTCGGGAGCGATGCTGTCAACATCGAACTTGCCGAGATCGGCTTCGCTCACAAGCATGCCGTCCAGATCGGCGGCCGGAATGTTGCGCTTGATCAGGGTCTCCACCAGGAAGCTCGGCGTGCCGGTTTCGAACCACCAGGCATTGAACTCCCTGCGGTCGAACAGCAGCAGGAGGTCGAAGGGGTTGTAGACTCTCTCCGCCCCCCAGCTGTAGCCGTTGTACCAGTCGCGAATCCGCTCGCGATCCAGTCCCTGCAGGTGCGTTGCGAAGACTCGGTCCAGATCCTCCTCGGTATAGCCGCAGATGGCCGTGTAGCGCGGATCGAGCGTGATGTCGTTGAGATTGTTGAGACCTGAGAAAAGGCTCCCCTTGGAGAATCTGCTCACGCCGGTCAGAAACACAAAGCGAATGTTCTGGTCGCAGGACTTGATCATCCCGTAGAGCCCCTGCAGGAAATCCCGATTGGCGCGGGCGAGATCCGGGTTCTCCAAGGCGTCCAGGATTGGCTTGTCGTACTCGTCGACCAGCACGCAGACAGGCTGGCCGGCCTCGCGGTGCAGGGTGCGGACCAGATGCCGGAACCTTCGCGGGGCCGAGGAGCGATGCGGCTCCAGTCCTGCATCGCTCTCGATTTCGGCCAGCTGCGCCAGCACGTCTTCTTCCAGGACCCCGGGCCGTGTCGCGTTGAGTCCGGCGAAGTCGAGCCGCACGACCGGATGCCGGACCGACCAGTCCCAGCGGTCGTCGGCTTCGAGGCCGACGAACAACATCCGGTGGCCCTCGAACAGATGGGCGAGCGTATCAACGAACAGGCTCTTGCCGAAGCGGCGGGGGCGGGAAAGGAAGAAATGCGTGCCCTCCCGGAACAAGCGCAGGGCGTAGCCGGTCTTGTCGACGTAGTAGCAGTTGCGTTCGCGGATGTTGCGAAAGCTCTGGATGCCGATCGGCAGAATGCGATCGTCCATACGTCAGTTTCTACGGTATCCCGCCGGGGGGCCGATTCCAAGTGCGCCATCCCCGGGGGCAGGGTCGATGGCGGGACAGGCCAGCGGGCGGGGCGAATTCGAGAGGCGGGCGTTGATCGGACAGCGCAACAAGAGCGTGACGGCACTCGCCAGACCGGCCGGAAACCGATCCGATCCAGTGGACCGCCACTTTCCCGTTGATCCGAGTACGTAAAGCCCCTTGGACAGGGCGGCGCCGGGCCGCGGAGACGGAATCGAGTGGAACTCCTTGCGGGCCATTCGAACGCGCTCACGGAACGTGGAGTGCGACAATGCAGCGGGCTCGGGGCCACAGCATCACCTTCTTCGGAAGGAGAATCGGGCGCTGCAGGAAAATGCCGGGCCGGCAGGGAGGTTCCGGATGCGAGCAGTCAGATATGGACCGGCTATCCTTTGGCTGATGGCCGCAGCGACCTCCCCAGGCGAGACGCACAGGTTCGAACCGAATCGCTACCACAACACCTTCTCGTTCGCTCATGAGCCGGTGCTGACGATTGCGCCTGGCGACCGCGTAGTCACACGAACCATCGACGCCCGCGGATTCGACGCCGAGAACCGGAAGGTCGGGGAGCGTCCGAATCCCCAGACCGGTCCCTTCTTCGTGGCAGGGGCCGAGCCCGGCGATGTTCTGGTCGTGCGGTTCGAGAAGATCGAGCCGAGCCGGGCCACGGCCTGGTCCAGCAGCGTGCTCGCACCGTACACGGCCGATCCCGCATTTCTTCGCCACGAGGCCGAGCGCGAGCAGAAGACCGAATCCTGGAAGATCGACAAGGAGCGCGGCACGGCCACGGTCGAATCGAGCAAGGTCCGGCCCGCGGGCATCGAGGTGCCTCTACGCCCCATGCTGGGGTGCGTTGCAGTTGCGCCGGCCCGCAAGGAGGCCGTTGCAACCAGCACTCCCGGGGCGTTCGGCGGCAACATGGACTACAACGGCATCGTCGTCGGGACCACCCTGATGCTGCCGGTTTCGGAGCCGGGAGCTCTTCTGTTCGTGGGCGACGGGCACGCCCGGCAAGGCGACGGAGAGGTCGTGGGGAACGCTCTCGAGGTCTCGATGGACGTCGAATTCACCATCGATCTGCTCAAGGATCAGAAGATCGGCTGGCCCCGTCTGGAGAGCGACGAGCACCTGATGACGATCGGAAGCGCCCGGCCCCTGCTGCAGGCGCTGCAGCACGCAACGACCGAGCTACAGCGCTGGCTGATGAGCGACCACGGTTTCGACGAGAGAGGCTCGTCTCTGCTGCTGGGCCACGCCTTGGAGTACGACATTGCCAACGTCGTCGACCCCCATTTCACGGTCGTGGCCAAGATTCGCAAGGACTTGCTACCGGGCAAACCGTAGCTCGAATTGACCGGCCTCGTCCCGGGCAGCTCGACGATACGTCTCGGTGCAACCAGCCGGGGTCATCTCGGTGGCCGGGCCGGCTAAGGCGTTTCCCGTCGTTCGCGGACAGCTGTCTGGGAGTGGCGCTAGCGGGCGAGGAGCCGGGTGGGGAGGGCGCGTTCGCGCCAGTCGCCGAGATCGCGATGGCCGAGATGGTCCTGGTGAAGGCCGATGAACGCTGACGGATCCTGATTGCGGGGTCGCGGACGGCGGTCATGCATCCAGCACCTCCCAGCGGCCCTTCTTCGTCGGCCCTACATGACGGATACGGCCCGCCGCCCGGAGCTTGTCAAGATGGTACTTGACGCCCTCCGGCGTGACTCCAACGCGGGAGGCCAAGGCGTCCCGAGTCAGTGTCGGGTCGCTTCGCAGGAGAGCGACGATGCGTTCCCGGGTAGGCGAGGAATCTGCCTTGGCATGGGTTTCTTGGGTAGTATCGCGGGCAGAATCACCAGTTTCTTGGGTAGTGCCGGCGGTTTCTTGGGTAGTCGCCCGCGTGCTGTCTCGGGTTCCCCGGAGTGTCCCCCGAACTGCACGGGATGGTCTTGCATGGCCGCCGGGCCGCCAGATCCTCGCCAGAAAGCCCGCGCTCACATCGAACTCGGGCTCCGGAAGGCCCGCCTCGGCACAGCGCCGGACCATGTCCACCGTCCCGGTTCCCATCTTCTCGATATAGCGCAGCAGGTACATCGATTCGGCGATCAGCGGATTGCCGGGCAGCGACTGGTGCGCCACGCGCAGCGACTCCACGGTGAGCGGCGGCGGCAAGCGACCGGAATTCATGATTTCCAGCCGATCCGCGAAGAGCATAACCTGCACGCTGCTGCTGTCGGTGTAGTCCCGGTGCGCCACAGCGTTGACGATGGCCTCCGTGACCACCTCCTTCGGGATCTCGTAGACCACGGGCGCCTGGACCGCCTTCGCCCTCGTGCCCACGGCCAATGCGATCTTGCTCATGACGAAGTCCACCGCCTGGTCCACCAGTTCGAAGACCGTTCCGTTGTACACCTGGTAGGAGGGAATCGGCTTGGCGACCTCGGTCCCGTGAAAGTGCGCGCACTTGACCTCGGAAGAGATCAGGAAGCGCTGCGGGGCTCTGCCGAACAGCAACACTGCGGCGTTGGTGAGGCGTCCCCTGTTCAACAGGTTCAGATGCCTGAGCAGGTCCGCCGGGGGCGTCTCCTCCGGCAACGGCAACTGCCGGGCATTGCGCGCTATGCGGATGAAGCGGTACATGCCCTCGACATCCAGGTCGTCAAGCGTGGCGCCGGAGCATAGGGCAGCGTCGAACGGCCCGAAGCGCAAGAGCTCCTTCGCCTCGAGATACTGGACGAGTGCGGCGTAGAGACCGGCCACCAACTCGGCGGGCGTGGCGAAGCGCCTCCTCACTAGACCCGCCTGCGCCCTGCCGACAAGCGCCTGCATCTTGGGATGTCGGCGACCCTCTTCCGCCCCCTTCACGAAAATCAGCCGGTGCCTGTCTGACTCGGTCGAACTCGCGCTCGATGGGCGAGACGCCGAACTCGTCCTCGAACCCGTAGTCCTTCCCGAAAAGGCCCACGTAGATATCGCACTGCTCGATCTGGTCCAGGTAAATCTCATCAGGCCTCCGGTCGGATGCCGGCACGTCCTCGAAGAGAAAGACCTCGAAGAAGCGCCGCATGAGCGGGTCTCCGCGCAGGTAGTCGCGCAGGTGTTCCCGCTCGCGCACGAACTCGCTTTGGACGCTGCTGATGAAGATGCGGATCGGCGTCATCGGCCCGGTTCCTCCACTGGGAAACCGGGCGCGGGCAGCCAGATGGATCCGGTGAACAAGTGCTGAATCATCCCCTGTTTGGCGGACCGGGCCTAGTCGTCGCGGCGCTCCGGCGCAGCGATCGTCGCGTCTGTGGCGGACGGGACGACGACGATACCGCGCTGCTCCGGTAATGGCGGGTCTTGAAGATCCGCATCAGCGATGCGAGCGCGGGTGGGATCGCAGACACTGGTGCCCGCCGCGAGCCATCGAAGGCGGTCCCGGGATCCCGGAGAGCACTGCAAGCAGCCCGCGGAGCCATCCGCGAGCACCGACTTGCCGAATCTTGCCGCGATCGTGTGAAGCCCGGATACGACTTGGCACCTCCCTGAGCCCTCGATTCCGGCCGGTTTTCCGATGCCCCCGATGTCCTCCAAAGCATTCACAAACACTAGCCCGGAAAGCTCGCCACCGGTAAGCATTCTTCTGCAAGAGGCAGGTCTTCTGCCCGCACTGCCGCTTCGCCACCTCCAGGGCGTCGCGCCTCTCGGCAGCCGAGAGGCGTTCGTGCTGGACCTCAGCAATATGCCAACCTCCTGTCGAGTGGTTCCGACATCCAGGCGTGCATGCTCGTCCGCGCCGCGACAAGTTCGCTCAGGTCTTCCACCGAGAGCTTGGGAAGCACAGCATCCAGACTCTCTTCAACCCAGTTGGGACCAAGCCAAGCGACCGCGAGAATCACTTTGTCGGCATTTCGTTTCGGTGCCGCCAATCGCCAGCTTGGAGCGTGCCGCAACTCAACCCTGTGAGCCCTGAAGTGCAGGAGATCCTCCGCCACTATCGGCGTGGCCTCCGCCCTAGCCTCGGGGTATTCCAAGATCCGCTCGGGCAGGCTGGTCGTCGGGTCCATGTTGTCCATCGCAGGTCGGTCGCCTCAATCAATATAAGCGGAGGTTTCGCAGGGCGACTCCACGCGACCCGGGGGGACGCCGTCCCGATCCTCCATTCTCGGTGAATCCGGCCATGTCCCGTCCCGCCAGGGGCCGGCCCTTCGGTGGGACCACGCATCCCCGTCGCCAGGCTTCGGACTCCCTCACACTGGGGTGTATACCGAGCCACTGGCGGAGCCATCCACCGAGCCTGGCGCGGTCCGACACAACCTGAGCCGGAACTCGCGCCGCACAGTCCGGAACGCTGTGCGCGTGCGGACACTTGAATTGCAGGATCGCCTACGGGCAGGCGACCGTCAGTCTGTCCGCGGCCAGTCCCCTACCAGTCGCCTCAGCAAGAGGAGCTGGCCCAGATGATAGGAGTTGTGATCGGCCACGAGGACAGCCTCGCGCAGGATCGTCTGTCCCTGGCCGTGGGGGATCGAAGCGAACAAGTCCACGTCAGGATCCACAACCAATCGCTTCATTTGCTCCATGTCGTCATGAAGCCGGGCGATGCTTGCAGCCCAGGCCGCATCGTCAGAAGGGGCTTCGTCGGGCGGCCAGTAGCCGGCCGGAAATTCCGGTGAGACGTGGTTCGGATCCCGGCTGAACTCGAGAATGTCCCACTGGCAGATGCGCAGGTGCTCGAGCAGCTGCCAGGCGGTGTGGGGGCATCCGCTCGGCTTGACTCCCCGCAGCTCGGGAGGCCACCCAGAGAGTATGTTCCGGCAGTTTCGGTGCGCGTCCTCCCAATCCAGAAGGCGGGCCAAGAGTTCTCGCAATGCCCGTTCGTGCTGCAAGCGCTTCTGCCGTTTCGGTCCGGACGACTCCCATAGCTTAGCCGCAAACGGTCAAGGTGCGCTTGACATTTCGCTCGTCCCACCAGACGGCCAGCGCCGGGTGGCTTGGCCGCCCGCCTCGACGATCTTGTCGGCCGTCGGGGAGGCCCTCCGTGCATTCGCGCCTGCGACGCCACTCGGAGCCCCACCACAGGGGACCCCGTGGCCAAGGATTTCCCAAGCCCTGACCGACTGGCACAACGCTCGCCGCCGCAGTTGCCAGACGCCGAATCTCTCAGAGCGCGGCTCCTGCCGCCAAGCGCCTTCCCTTTAGATCATCGACGTAATCGGCTGCGGCCCTCACGTGGCCCACCAGCCAGTACTGAAGTGCCAGGGGCCTGAGCGGCTGTTCACTCGCAAAGAATTGGTACCAGCCCTTGCCAACCCTTACCAGACGCACGCCCAGAACCGCAAAGCCGATCACCATCAATGGCACTGCCAAGGCTGACACGACCGGGATCGTCGCCGGGAACGCCATCGCCGTCGCCGCCACGAGACCGGATATCGCGGCCCCACTGATACCTGCCACCTGGACTGTCTTGCCGATGCCGCGACACATCTCCTTCGCCGAGATCTACCCTTTCTGATACTCCAGACCATACTCGAGGACGGCCACCACTCCGGCTATCGCCGCCGATGTCAAGGCCCCTTCCAAGGCACTCGTTGCGGTCTCCAAGAGCGTCGCGTGGAAGGCGTTGCGCTGCAGAACTCGTTCCGCTGCTTCCAGTTCCCCCGGCGTCATCCGCGTACTTCCGCGAGCACGATTGAGTGAAGCGTCTTCAAAGACACCGTTGGATGCCAAGTGACTGCCGCCTTCGCTGTATGCCCGGATGTGGCTCCAGTCCTTGTCCCCCAGATACTTTGCCGTGGCCTCTGGCCCTGCCGCCCGGATCTGCTCCGGGATGGTTTCCCAGACCTTCTGCGCTTCGACCATGCCCCGCGATGTGCCCCGTGTCCCTGCGTACAGGTACTTTCTCGGGTCCACATTTGCCCAGTCGAGATTGAGCTCGAAGCGAGACAGGTGACCGTAAGCGTCCCAGAACGGAATCGGGTCGCGTATGACCCTCAGCACCTTCCGGTAGGGATCGGTCGCCCGCACCTTCTCCGAGACGGCCAGCATGCCCGCCGCCACCCCGGTGACGACCGGAGCACCATACGACTGGGTCACGGAGAAGCCCCTCGCGACTCCATCGCGAGCCTTCTTCGCGGCCCAAGCCGCAGCACCAGTCGCTCCGTCCTTGACTCGTACCGCCCCGTCGCGAGCCTTTGCAGCCGACCGCAAAGCGGCGTGCTTCGCTCCGTCCTTAACACGCGCTGCGCCTCTGGGAGCATTTCCAGCAGCCGATGCAGCCGCGCCACGGGTCTTTTGGGCCGTCGACGCCGCCATTCCCCGGACCAGATGGGCAGCTGCACTCCATCTGCCCTCAGCGGCAGTTCGGTCGGCGCTCCGACTTTCGTGCCTCGGCAGCCCTTCCCGCCGCGGGTCATTCCGATCCAATCCGCCCAGATTCGGGGCTGTCCCGTGCAACGACTCCACTTGCTCCAGCTTTGCTCGGAGGGCATCTTTCACTGCGTCGGTCTGGGATTCCCCGGTCAGCTCCGCCAGCCGTCTCGCCAGCGAACGGGTTTCAGCGTCCTTGATGCACAGGATCATCTCAGAGTCCTCCGGGTCCAATGGTAGCGCTGGAGATTTCGACCTAAACCCGAATGGCCGAAATGATCGGGCTGCGCTCGCCCCGCACCCTGAAATGCCCATAGGACAGCGCGGCACGAGCGTCGCCGGCGAAACCCAATGCGGAATGCCAGAGCGCGAAAGCAGGGATCGCCGACACTACCCTGACATTGCTCAGCGAGGCTCTGATCCCTCGGTCGGTGCTTCTGCAGCGGCCTTCTCTTCGGCACGCGCTCCAGACAGGAGGTTGAACATGCTGTAGTTGCCCTCGTGGCAGGCGAATTCGTAGATCGGTCCCTCCGTCTGGCGCATCGGGAATGCCGCCGTCCAGGGCCGCACGAACGATTCCGGGTCACTGACCGTGTACTCGTAGAGCAGCGTGTCGGCATCGAGCCGCCGGAATCGCTCAATCACCTGCATGTTCTCGCCCGAGCCCTTGAACATGGTCTCGCCGGTCAGGTTCCGGGTGTCGACGACCAGCGTGTCGCCTTCCCAGCGGCCCCGCGAGACGCCCATCCACTGCCGGATGTGAGCGGGCAGATGCTCGCGCCCGTCGAGCGGGATGATGCGCACGTCGTGGACCATTTCATTGAGAATCGCGACATATCCGGGAGCCTGAAACAGCTGCATGTTGTTGTTGTACGCGCTGGGGCTCATGGGAGGGCCGGAGTTGAAGCCCACGATGCAGCGCGCGCCCACCCGGCGGTCCTCCGGGCCGCGAGGGGGTCGCCGCCTGATCGCGGCGACTGCATCCGCCCTTTTCCGCGCCTCGGGTGTCAGGTCGGGGATCCTGCCGTCGGGCGGATCGACAATCAGCGACGACCGCCTGTCCTCCAGAACCTCCGTTCCGCGGTCGAACCACAGCTGGTTGTAGCTGCCGACACAATCCACGAAGTTCGGCGATCCGATGCAGCGCTCGGGGACGGCTAGCGTGTCGGCCTCCGCTCGACGCTCGGCCGTGCGCCTCTCCAGCTCTTTCGCCTCGCCTTCCGTAAGGATCTCCTTGCCCGCCATGTCGCGAGGTCGCTCCAAGGGGGTGATCGTGCGGAAGTCCCAGATTCCGCGCAGATCCGGGTCGCCCCACGCGGTCCGCAGCGATCGGGGGGATTCGGCTGCAGGCTGGGAGATTGCAGGCAACGGAAACACCATTGCGGCTGCAGCCGCCGCCACGACGACCGAAGCGAATTGTCCCTGTCTCATTCCTACACCTCCCTTCGCACGATGCTCCCGGATCTATCTTGGGTCCTTCCTGAGCAGACGCAACTCAATGTTGCGATAGAAGAGCTCCGAACCCTCCGACTGGAACAGGATTTTCCCCTTCGCCAGGCTGGCGTCGCTCCCTTCCATGACGAATGTTCCGTTGACCCAGTACTTGACGCGGTCTCCGTCGGCGACCATCTCCAGGACGTTCCACTCGCCGTGGGGCTTCTCAACCTCGTTCTTCGGATCCCGGAAGCCGGCAGGCGCGCGGTAGTGTATCGGCCAGCCGTCCTGGCGGCCAAGGTCGGTCTTGTTGAAGCGGTCGATCTGGATCCCGAGCTTGCCGCCTTTCCTGACGCCCTTGACCGTGAGTTCGGCCCCACCGAGCAGGATGACGTCACCTGTGCCGCCTTCCATGATCTGGAATTCGAGTGCCTTCGGCCAGATCGAGCCGTTGGAGGTGGCCCTCCCGGCCCTTTCCCCGACCTCGACAGCACGATACAGGATGCCGCTGTCGCGGGCCTTGTTCTCGCGCCGCCCGTGCGTGGCCTCGCCCCATTTGAACTCGGTGCGGAGATAGAAGTCCGCGTACTCCTCCTTGGTGATGAAGTAACCGTAGGGCATGCCCTCGACTCGGATCGTGCCGTCGTCAAGCAGCCGAAAGACCCCGTCCGGGTCCCGGTTGAATCCCTTGCCGAAGACGAACGTGTCGAAGTTCTCCATGCTGCTGCCGTCGAACAGGTGAACGGCCTCACCTGTTGGCGGGATCTCGGCCGCGGAGACCGTGACCGCGAAGACGACGACGCCCACCAGATAACGAATCGGTGCGGGTCTCACGTGAGTCATGTTCACCCTCCCTGTCTCGAGCCGCCAATATCGCAAGGCGGGCCAACCACTCGAACTGCGGTCGCGGGTCAGTATAGCCCAGCTTGCAACGGGCCGGAACCCCCGTTTCGCCGAGGCGCGATGCTCACCGGCCGGTCGCAGCAGCCCGGGAGAACGGCATGCGGAAAGGGCCGGCAGGGGCGGACCCTGGCCGAACCAAAGCTCGGCTCGCCACGGTGTAGCCGAGGTATGGTGTATACTTTTGATGTATACACCAAGGGGCCATTCACGTGATCAGAACGCAGATCTATCTCACCCGTCGGCAGCGTGACAAGCTTGCCGCCATCGCCGGATCCGACAACAGGCGACAGAGCGAGCTGATCCGCGAAGCCGTCGATCGTTTCATCGAGCAGCACGGGCGCGACCGGCGCGAGTCGGTACTGCGGGCAGCTGCCGGCATTTGGAAGGACCGAGCAGACCTGCCGTCCCTGCGCGGCCTGCGCAACACCTGGAACAGGGATTGAGCGTGCCCACGCCGTTCCTGGTCGACACCGACATTCTGATCGACTACCTGCACGGGCACCCGGCTGCGGTCCGTCTTGTCACCGACCATGCGGACCGAGTCATCTTGTCCGCCATGTCAGTCGCGGAATTGTACGCCGGCGTCCGGGGCCAGGCTCGCGACCCGGAGCAGCTGGCACTCGCCGACTTCCTCGAATTGTTCCCAATTGTCCCGGTCAGTGCGGACATCGCAAGGGCCGGCGGTCTCTACCGCCGGGACTACGGGCGGTCGCATGGAATAGGCCTAGCGGACGCCGTCATCGCGGCAACGGCCGTTTCTTCCGACGCCATGCTGATGACCCTGAATGTCAAGCACTACCCGATGTTCGAGGGCCTTGAGGCTGCCTATCGCAAGTAGGCGGCTGACCGTGAGATGCTGCCGGGACGGGAGGGCGTGGCGGCGGCGGCCCGACCGCAGGGCCACGCATCGAGACCGGGACCCCGGAGCGAAGCAGCGAGTCGCAAGCTACACGTGCCGCGTGCGCGACGAGGGCCTGCGTCGGCTGGCGCAGTGCCGATTCGGGCGCACCGCGCTGGCCACCAGCCTCCTGCGCTGGAGCACGGGCCAAGCAGTGCGGGAACTGAAGTGCGTCGCTTGGGTAGGCTGGGGACCGCTGCACTACAGGACCGGCAGCAAGATCCGAGTCCATGCTCTCTACCGCCTGCCTGGTGTGTCGTTGTCGCCATGGGTGCGGAGCGTGCGCGGCCGGGCCTGTCGATCGAGGAGCTCAAGCGCGAGCCGGAAGGCATCCAGCCGTACCAGAGGGCACCTGTCAGAGCAAGGCGATGATTTTCGGGATCGCTTTCGCTCCGCGCTCAGAGGCCTCGATATGGCTGCGCACCGCGGCACGATCGAAAGCGAAGGCGGGGCGGGGAGTGAAGCCAGCGTCTTTCTCGGGTGGGCGACCGGTCGGCACTGGCTCGTTCCCGACGACTGAGATCGATTGGACCGTCGCGGTCACGGCGACGGGAGGCCGTGACCGCGCTGGCGATGACGGCGGGGGCAAGTGCGACTGGCTCTCCGCAGGATCGCCTGGATCTGGCCCCAAGAACCTGCTCCGACAGCAAAGCCGAAGCGCTCCGGACGGAGGTCAGTCGACGATCGCCTGGTAGGCGAGGCGCTTGAACTGGGTCCGGCCGTCGCTGAACCGAGGCGGCAGCATCTGAATCATGTAGAGCCCGATCATGTCCTCCGCCGGGTCGATCCAGAAGATCGTGCCCGCCAGGCCGCCCCAGTTGTACTCGCCCAGCGAGCCGTTCAGGCCGCTTTCGGCCATGTCGATGTGGACTGCGAAATCGAGGCCGAAGCCGTATCCCGGCGACAGCACGGACGACGCGCGACGGATTCCCTTCACGTGGTCCCGGGTCATCAGCTCGATCGTCTTGCGGCTCAGGATCCGGTTGCCGTCAAGCTCCCCGCCGTTGAGCAGCATCTGGCAGAAGCGCAGATAGTCCCGCGCGGTGGACACCAGGCCCCCGCCGCCTGAGTACCAGCGGCTCTCATAGTCGAAGTAGCCGGTTGAGCGGCTGGCGGGGGAGGGCTCGATTCCCTTCTCGTCCTCCGTCTTCGAGTACATCTCCACGAAGCGCCCCTTCTTGTCGGGAGGGACCGTGAAGCCGGTGTCCCGCATGTCCAGCGGCTCGAAGACGCGTTCGCGCAGGGCCGCGGCCAGATCCTTGCCGGTGAGCACCTCGATCAGGCGCCCCTGCACATCGACCGACACGCTGTATTCCCACGCCGAGCCCGGCTGGTGCTTGAGGGGAATCTTCGCCAGCTTCCGGATGAAGTCGTCCACGGAGCGGTTGTCTCCGAGCACGTTGAGCTCGCCGTACATCTCGTCGACTGCGGTCTTTCCTCCTCCGTAGGTCATGCCCGCCGTATGCCGCATGAGATCCTGCACCGTCATCTCGGGATCGGAGGGAACCTTGACGCCGTCGGCCATCACTTCCAGGCCGCCCAGCTCCGGAATATGCCGCTTGACGGGATCTCCCAGCGCGAACCTGCCTTCCTCGTAGAGGGTCATCAGCCCCACGCCGACGACGGGCTTGGTCATGGAGTAGATGCGGAAGATCGTGTCGTCGCGCATTGGCCTCCGGGCTTCGATGTCGGCCATGCCGACGCTCTCCCAGTAGGCGATCTTCCCTTTGCGTGCCACGGCTCCGATCGCTCCGGCGAGATGGCCGCGCTTGACGTCGGCCTTCAGGGCGCCGGTGATGCGCTCCAGTCGCTCCGCCGACAGGCCCACCTCCTCTGGCTTGGCACGGGGGATCTCCGCTCCCGGCACAGCGGCGGCGAGAGCGAGACTCAGAAGCAGGATGCGGAATGACATGGTGTTGGCCTTTCAGTTTGGATGGAGGTCGGAGTCGGCCCGCAGGGCGGGTTTCCGGGTCAGTCGACGATTGCCTGGTAGGCGAGCCGCTTGAACAGGTCCCTGCTGTTGCCGAAGCGCGGCGGGAGCATCTGGATCATGTAGAGACCGATCAACTCCTCGGCCGGGTCGATCCAGAACACTGTGCCGGCCAGGCCGCTCCAGTTGTACTCGCCCGGCGAGCCGTTCAGGCCGCTCTCGGCCGGATCGATGTGGACGGCGAAGTCGAGTCCGAACCCGTAGCCGGGCCTTGAGATCG
This sequence comes from Bryobacterales bacterium, assembly GCA_028819255.1. Lineage (GTDB taxonomy): Bacteria > Acidobacteriota > Terriglobia > Bryobacterales > UBA6623 > VXMF01. The sequence goes on from JAPPMB010000171.1 coordinate 19,397, forward strand.
AGGAGGCGCGCGGCACGCTCTCGATGTGGTCGATGGTCATCAGGTCCACGGTCTTGCGGCTGAGGATCCGCGTGCCGTCAAGCTCCCCGCCGTTCAGCATCATCTGGCAGAAGCGGAGGTAGTCGCGGGTGGTGGACACAAGCCCTCCACCGCCCGAGTACCACTTCGAGTCGTCGTAGTAGCGGCCGGTCCTGCTCTTCGGGGCCGGGACGATCCTCTTCTTGTCCTCGCTCTTCTGGTAGATCTGCACGAACCGGTCAGCCTTCTTGTCGGTCATGCGAAACGAGGTGTCGCGCATGTCCAGGGGATCGAAGATCCGGTCCTTCAGGAACGTCGCGAGGTCCTTGCCGGAGAGCACCTCGATCAGGCGGCCCTGCACGTCCACGGAGACGCTGTACTCCCATGCCGATCCGGGCTGGTGCTTGAGCGGCAGTCTGGCCAGCTTGTCGATGAAGTCGGCTACGGACCTGTTCCCTCCCAGGACGTTGGCGTCCGTGTACATCTCGTCGACTGGGCTGTCCCCGAAGAGGCCGTACGTCATGCCGGAGGTGTGCCGCATCAGGTCCTGCACCGTCATCTCGCGCTCGGAAGGCACCGCCTTCCCGTCGACCCAGACCTTCAGGCCGCCCAGCTCCGGGATGTGCTGCTTGACGGGATCCCGGAGTGCGAACCTGCCTTCCTCGTAGAGGGTCATCAGGGCGACGCCGACGATGGGCTTGGTCATCGAGTAGATGCGGAAGATCGTGTCGTCGGCCATGGGCTTGCCGGCCTCCCTGTCGGCCATTCCGACCGTCTCCCAGTACGCGATCCTGCCCTTGCGGGCGACGACCCCGATCGCGCCCGCCAGGTGTCCATTGGCGACGCTGTCCTCCATGGCCGCGGTGATCCGGTCGAGCCGTTCCTGGGAGAGGCCGACATCCGCCGGTCTAGCGCGGGGAATCTCGCCGCAAAGGGCGCCCGCGGCAAAGGCGATAAGCAGAATCAGGATTCGAGAGTGCATTGGTGAACCTCGGTTGCGGTTGGTTGAATGTTGAGAAAACAGTGGCGGATCAGAACGAAGAGCCGCGCAATGCGGGAGTGTTCCTAGCCAAGCCCCAGCAGCTTCCGGGTGTAGGCGAGATCGGCCTCGACCTCGCGACGCTCAAGTTCGACGGGGTCGCCCTCCGGCGCCTCGTATGGCTTGCCGGTTCGGGCAAGCGCCAGAAAGTCCTCGTAGACCCATGCCGGCACGTCCCTGTAGTGATCCCAGAAGGCCTTGGCCCGGACCCTGAACTTTCGGGCCGTCCGCAGGTTGATGATCTCCAGCGAGAACGCCAGGTCTGGACGAAGCTCCCCGAAGCGGCGCGCCCACCGGTCCATGCCGACGTTTCCCTGGCCCATCGGAACCCACATCACGTGGACCGTGCCGTCCTCCATCCAGATGCGCGAGTCGCGGATTCCGGTGGTCAGCGCCAGCGGGGCCAGCACCTCGAGGGTGTGGAACGGATCCTCCATGGTCCAAGTGGCGTTCCCGGCGTCCAGCAGCGTGCCGACATAGTCGGTGCCGGCCTCCTCCACCAGGTCGCGCAGCTGCCGGGCCTGGAGATCCCCCGCGTGGTTCTCGACGGCGATCCTGATGCCGTGGCGCCCGTCCTCGTCGCGTACGGACTTGCAGGCCGCGATCGTGTTCTCGATGTGCCGCTCCAAGGGAACCTCGCCCTTGCGGTCGTCCGCACTGCCGAGATAGCAGCGCACGAACGGGGATCCCAGGATCCGGGCGATCCCGAACATTCTCAGCAGCTGCTCGCGGGCCGTGCCGTCCTGCTCGACGAATCGCGTGGATGACGGGCAGATCGAGCCGAAGCCGACCTCGACCTGGATGCCGTGTCCGTCGGCGTGCTCCCGGACGCGCTTGAGATGGTCCTCGTCGGTGCTCCCGAGGAACCTCGGCTCGGAGAAGTTGACGACCGAGGCGCCGTGCTCCTTCGCGAAATCGAGCAGCTGGAAGGCGGACCAGCCCTGCGAGCGGAGGCTGAACAGGTCGAGACCGAGGCGTTTGGCTGGCATTTCGGCTCCCAGGCGAGTTGACGCCGCAGCGCTGGCTAGCAGAAGTTCGCGACGTGTCATCCAGGGTGTTCCTTCAATGGTATGCGAGAGCGGCGCGCCGTGCCACAGAGGGGATTGGAGCTCCTCAGGGGGTGTACGACATCATATTGCGTACCCGGTGAAATCGTGAGGTCTGATGGGGTGAAGGGGGCTGAGTTGCGAGAGCGGTCCGAGAGTGGATGGCCTGTGGAGGCCCACCTGATGTGCCGCGAGGTCGTGGCGAACCCGATTGGCGCGGTCACCGCCAAGGAAGGTCTGACGATCCAGTCCGCACTCGACGAGAACCGCTACGAGATCGGACGGAAAGTGACGGGGGAGGAGATGGAGAGGCTATCCATCGAGCGAGACACATTTCATGGCGAGTGGAACTTCACCTTGGCTCCTCGCCCACTAAACGACGATATCATTTAGGCTAGTCCTTAGGCATCTTGAGGGTGCCAGACAGCCCTCCGGCGACCCCGCTTGATGGCGTCCGGCGTCGGGAATCTTGGGTCCGCGGAATCTCCAGACCTATACAGGCAGAGGCCCGCCCCAAGGGGTGCCAACCTCGTGGGTCGAAGCGATTTCCCAAGCGTTCCAGCACCATCCCAGAGTCGGATCAGCCTCCGGCAACGGCACCTCCATCGCCTCCCGAAGAGTCCAAAGACGAGAGCCTCAACCGCGACCGGTCGAGTCGCCGTCAATTTCGGGCTGGGTCCCGATCCGCCGCAGCAAGGCGTGCGGCGCTGTGCTAAGCTCACTGTTTACATGCAAGCGAACACTTGCCTTAGGCTGACGTGTGGACATTTACCGCGCGATCGCTGACCGAACCAGGCGAGCCATCTTGGATGAACTCGTCGATCGGTCAGGTCAATCGCTCTTCGAACTCTGCTCACGTCTGACTATGAAGCATGGCATCAACTCCTCGCGGCAGGCGATCTCCCAACACCTGGACGTCTTGGAAGCCGCCGGGCTGATTCGCACGAGGCGCGAGGGGAGGTCGAAGCTCCACTGGTTCGTGGGCGCCCCGCTGAAGGCTATCGGGGAGCGGTGGCCGATTTCGACAGACAAGAGCATTTCAGACCCAATAGAGGAGGGCATCCAGAAATGAGGATTCACCTATCCGGTGTCTTCGTTGACGACCAACAGAAGGCACTTCGTTTTTACACAGAAACCCTTGGTTTCCGTGTAAAGCACAACATCCCTCTGGGAGATCACGCCTGGATCACCGTCGTGTCCGAGGAAGCGCCAGAGGGGACGGAGTTGCTGCTCGAGCCTGCTGACCACCCCGCAGTCGGTCCGTTCAGGAGGGCGCTAGTAGAGGACGGGATCCCTAGTGCCTCCTTCGCGGTCGACGATGTCGGAGCCGAGCACGAGCGTCTCGTGGCAAGAGGTGTGCGATTCGTGCAGCCGCCAACAGACCTCGGAAGTGTTATTTCCGCAGTTTTCGACGATTCCTGCGGCAACTTGATCCAGATCACAGAGGAGAAGCGTCAACCGTAACGATCGCAGCCGCGCCCGTCGACCGCCTTCGAGAATCACGGAGCACGAGATCACCTCCCAATCGCCGACCGGCGCTGATGGCCGCATTTCTTGCCCTCTGCCCGAGTCTCGGCTGCCTGCCCGACGCGGACCCCGCCGGGCTGTCGGAGACCCAGGCCGCGGCGATCCGCGACAGCGTGTCGATCGCGCTCGATGCGTTTCGCGAACGCGGGTCGGGCCCGGACCCGACGGCGGTCGGCGGGTCTTACTCCGACTCCCCCGCGTTTCGTCTCTATGAGAGCGGGGCGATGCGCTACGAGTCGGCGGCCGGTCGCGCGAAGCCGGTACCGAGCGCGTGCGCGACGGCGCCCGGGGCCCCCGCGGTTGCCCCGCCGTACTGGTCGGCCAGCACGATTCCGCCTTCCCTGGCCGTCGAGAAGGAACGCGTTCTCCGGCGAGATCGTTTCCGGGCCGGCGTCGTTCCGCCAGTAGTCCCGGCAAAACAGATTCGTGTCCCTGTCCAGATCGACGCAGAACACGTCTGGGTCGCCGCAGTCGTGGTTGCGCGTCACTGTGGTGGCGTATCGGCGGTCGGACAGGCCGAAGGGTCCGTCGCCATTGCCGTCCACCGCGCCCGCAAGCACAGGTGCGCCATGAGGAGTCGCGATCTCGCCGAGCCAGCTGCTGTTGAACCAGTACCAGAGCGGTCCCCTGGAATCGACGTTGAAGCGGATTCCGTACGGAACGACCTCGCCCGACGAGCACCGAACCTCGCTCGGCGCGGCTGACGGAGGCCCTTCGTCGGTCAGGTCGCCTTTGCCGTTGACATCGATGTAGACCAGATTCACGGTGCGGGGATCGTACTCGTACTTGCCCGGCGTCCCGCTCGCCGGGTCGGCGGGCAGTTCGAACCGGCCGACCATCACCTGCACGTCGGCGGACGGACCGTCGCCCAGCGTGACGTACTGGTAGAACGGACGGGTCGCCGCGTGCCTTCGGATTCGTGAATCCCACTGGCTTTGTCAGGTGCATCCGCGCCTGGAGAACAGGCAACGCGCCCTCCCATCCGTAGTAGCCCTCCTGAAGCTCCCGCAACCTCATCGCGGCCGACCCGGCGCCGCCCTACGGCTCGTCGTCGGCGCTGTCCGGCACTCCGTCGCCGTCGTCGTCGGAATCGAGACGGTCGCGACCTCCAACTGTGTCCGGGATGCTGAGTCCGCTGACGTGACGGATACAATGGGCGATTCCAATTGTTCGGGACTGGAGATGCGACTCGATCTGGGAGTATGCGGCGTGCGGTCGTTCCGCGCCACAGATGCAGAGGAACTCGCCCGGCACGCCAACAATCGAAGAGTCTGGCTGCAGCTGCGCGACCGGTTCCCGCATCCCTACGCGATCGATGATGCACGCAGGTTCATCGCGTTCGCTCGTCGTGGAGACCCCGAGACGACGTTCGCGGTCACCGTCGACGACGTTTCGGTTGGCGCAATCGGGGCGACTCTACGCGACGACGTGGAGCGCTGCTCTGCAGAGGTTGGCTACTGGCTCGGCGAGCCGTACTGGGGCCGCGGCATCGCCACAACAGCGCTCGCGGGTTTCACTCGCTATGCCTTTCCGGCGTACAACCTGGAACGGCTGTACGCCGTGCCCTTCGCCTCGAACACGGCATCCTGCCGCGTGCTGCAGAGAGTCGGCTACCGGCTTGAGGGCCGTATGCGCCGGAGTGCCATTAAGGACGGTAAAGTACTGGACCAGCTTCTGTATGCCATCTTGCGAGAGACGGTCCCCCGCTTGTCCGGATCGTGAAGCTCGAGAGTCTGGAAGTCGCTCACGAGGATGCAGCGCAGGCGGTCGCGCTCGGGAAGCGCATCGAAATACTCTACGTTCTGTCCGTACGCCTAGCCGAGATCACGCCCGGCCGGAACAGGTCGATGAAACCAAGGCGGTTGTCGAGCTTGGCGACATGCTCCTCCTAGCGTGCCGCGGATCGGCGTGGGACATCGAACACCTCGAAGAAACCGTTGCAGAAGCTCTGCGTCTCGCCCTTCTCTTATTTCCGCGTCCAGCCAATCTTTGGCTAAGGGCGCGGTGCGGACACGAACCTCGTTCCCGGAGAGGCGCATACGGCTACTTCGCCGCTCTACCGATCGCGGGACGCGACCGGCGGGAGCCGGGATCGCCACTGGCCGTCGAACCCTACACCAAGAGGCTACTGCGGGACCGCCTCGCGTACCGTGATGTCCTCCCGCCATCCGCGCTTCCTGCGCGCCTGCGCAAGCTCGTAGCTTGCCTGCATCCACATCCAGTGATCGGCCGTCCCCCAGCCGAGGGCTTCCAACGCGAGGACCATGTTTGCCGACACGCCCGCCTTGCCGTTCAGCAGTCGTGAAGGTGTCCCCCGTTCGCATCCGAGGCGCGCCGCCGTCTCGGTCACGTTCCATCCGACCTCGTCCATGCTCTCACCGATCAGTTCGCCCAGGTGCGGGGGGTTCGGCATCGCACCCACCCGCTCGCCGTCAGTGCTGTTCATGATCTTCCGCCTTCCTCTCAGTGGTGATCTACAAGGTCCACGTCCACGTCCTCAGCGTCCCCGAAGCGGAACACCACGCGCCAGTTGCCCGACACGCGGACGCTCCATTGGCCCGTGCGCTTGCCCTTCAGCGGATGCAGGCGGAAACCGGGCGCGTCCGCGCTCCCGGGACGCGTCGCTGCTTGCAGCCGGAACAGGATTCGCCGCAGCCGGGGCACTAGATTCGCTGGAAGCCGAGAGCGATCATCCCGCTCGTGTAGCGCCCGCAGTCCCTTGTGCCGGATCTTCACGACTGACTGTAGCGCGTCGCGCTACGCGCCGCCAACTGTGGGGTCTTGACGATATGTAACGGAGAATGCCGTCAGCCGGGAAGCACGTCGAGTCCGCCGCAGCCTTGGGACCCTGACGCGGGTGAGGCTGCGTGTCAGGTCACAGCCCGCACTCGGCGTCCACCGCGGCGCGCAGTTCCGGCGGCAGGTCGTTGATGGCTGCTCGCAGGCGGTCCGCCTCGCGATAGGCCTCCTCCAGTTCCGACAGGATCTGCCTGCGCATGTCCAGAATCAGGTTCCTCCCGGACGAGCGGGCCGCCTCATGCTCGTGCATGATCCTTGCGGCCGGGGAGGAGTGCAGCTGTGCGAGGGAGTATTGCAGCTCCCTGATCCGGTACCGGACCCAGGCGATCTGGCGATTGGTTCGCATCCACTGTGAGCCGTACCCGAATCCGAGGATCGCCTCGCCGTCCGCCTGCCAGTGCTCCAGGAGCCACTGCAGGCGGCGGTCGTCGTTGTCGCGGTAGGCCAGGGTTGCCTCGGCCATGATCTCGTGTCTCCGACTGCGCTCGGCCTCGTCCGCCGCGAGGTCGGGATGGATCTGTCGCGCAAGGGAGAGAAACAGCCTGCGCGCCTCGGCCCCGGGGCGCGCGGCGGAGGGATCCGGGTCGTCCGCCGGCCGAGGGCCTTCTTCGGGGCCGGCCTGACCGTGAGTCCGGGCCCGGCCGAGGGCTTCCCATCCGCGATTCGTCCGTTCCCTGAGACGGTCGAGCTCGTCGAAGCGGTCGCCGACCGCCGGGCGGTAGCGCCGCTCGAATCGGCGGATCCTCTGCACGTCCCGCGCGTATTCGCGCTCCAAGCCCCGCAGACGCCGCTCGAGCGCGGCCAGCAGTCCGCGCCGCCGGAAGAGCGCTCCGCCGGCGTACGGCTGATACGGGACGAGCGAAGCGTTCACGTTCGAATCTCGCCGTATGCGGCGCCGACGGCGTCGCGGATCGGTGCGGGAACGATGTGGCCCCATGGCGCTCCGGTGCGGACGGCCCCCCTGACCGCGCTGGACGACGCCACGTCGTAGCCGGCATCGATCCCGAAGGGCAGGATCCGTCCGGCATGCCGGGCGGGCACCCGGTAGTCGCCGTCCCTGGACGCCACCAGCAGCCGGTACTGCCGAAGCTGCTCCGCGAACGGCATCCCGTCGCCGTAGTCCCAGCCGGCGCAGCGTTCGGCGGCGTCCCGGCCGGCGATGACGTACAGCTCGCATGCGGGTCCGAGCTCCGCGCGGAACGCCTTGACGATGTCGATCATCAGCCCCGCCCCGCAGGACGTGACCGCCCGGTCGGGCCGCCCGCGGGCAATCGCCGAGAGCCACCGCAGCCTCGTCTCGGGTCCGGGCCGCCGGATCCGCTTGTGGGGCATCGCCTCGCAGAGCACGAAGGCCACCTGGTCGAGAGCGAAGCGGGCCTGCGCGGCGTCCCCGATCGCCACATGGGCGACGGTCGGCGGATTGAACGCTGCAGGCAGCAGGCCGAGGCGGCCCGTTGCGATCAGCCGGCCCGCGACCGTCCGTAGCACTACTCGAGGTAGGGCCCGATTGCGCGGTCGAGGCCGGAATCGTCCCAGCGCTCGACTTGGACCGGGCGGTGCAGCGACCAGATTTCGAGATGGTCCATCGACTCGCCGGGACGAAGCACCCGCATCGGGCCGAGGGTCTCGAGCTCCAGGAAGCGCTCGTTCGTGAAGGCCTCGAACGACGAGCCCATGTCGGGGTACTCCTCGCCCGCCTCGGCCTCGAACCTCTTCACGAACAGCTCCCCGTTCAGCAGGTAGGCCCCCCTGGTCCTGGGATTGAACAGGCCGATCTTCTCAGGGTCGGAGTTTGCGGGATCCTGCCGGAGGGCGACGTACTTCTCCATCCAGGTCCAGCGCGGATCGCTCATGTTCGTGAAGGCGAACACGATCAGGGGGTTGGTGGGCGCCAGAACCTCGGGGTGGGTCCCCCGCGGCGGCAGCGTGGTGATGCCGATCCCTCCGCGGTTCATCATCGTGAGCACCCAGGTGGCGATCCGCAGAGGCCAGATCGTGCGGTTCGCAAGCACGTAGCGCACCCTGGCCTGCGTGCCCTCGTCCGAGAGCTCCACCTCGATGCGCTTCTGGACGCCGGTGCCCTTCTCGACGGGCGCCTGCGCGCTGAGGCCGCGGGCGGACACCTCGATCTCGACGGGGTCGTTGTCGGCGCCGTAGCTGTAGACGGCGTCCTCGGGCGCCACCCAGAGACGGCTTCCGCCGTAGAGCCGCCAGTTCTCGTCGCCCGTCCGGCCCAGATCCTCCTCGAGTTCGACGAAGAGGTTCTGGCCTCCCACGTAGCCGTAGCGGATGATGCGCGGACCGACGTCCGCGGTCACGACGAGTTCGACCTCGCCGTTGGAGACGCGGTAGCAGTTCGGCCATCCGGCGTATTCGATTCTCTCGACGGTCACAGCGGCAACGGCGGACGGCACCGCAACCACAACGGCGAGAAGTGCCTTCGGGAGCAGGCGCAAGGGAACCTCCGGAATGCGGACTCGGACCGCGTCTAGTAGGTGGCTCGCCCGCCGCTCACATCGTAGCATTGGCCCGTCACGAACGAGCAGTCGGGACTGGCCAGGAAATGGGCCACGGCCGCGACCTCCTCGACGGTCCCCGTCCGGCCTCGAGGAATGCGGGACGTCATGTATCGGACCTGGTCATCGGTGAGCTGGTCGAGGATCGGAGTCCGGATCACCGCCGGGCTGATCGCGTTGACGCAGATGTCGTGGGCCGCCGTCTCCTTGCCCATGGACTTGCTCATGGCGATGACGCCGGCCTTCGAGGCCGAATAGGCAACCATGTTCGGATTGCCCACTTTCCCGGCCAGCGACGCGATGTTGACGATCCTGCCGTAGTTGTGCTCGACCATCGTCGGCAGAACTGCCCGGCAGCAGTGGAAGACCCCGCTGAGGTTGATGTCGATCACGGACTGCCAGTCGCTGTCGGACTGCTCCCATGCGGGGAGCGCCTTGCCCGCGATTCCGGCGTTGCAGACGAGCACATGGATGCGGCCCCGGCGGCCGAGCACTGCGGCGACCGCCGACTCCACCGATCCGGCTTCCGCCACGTCCATGCCGACGGGAAAGGCCTCGAGGCCCTCCCGGCACATCCCTTCGGCGGCGGCCGAGGCCGCCGCCTCGTTGAGGTCGGCGACGGCCACCACCGCCCCCGCACGCGCGAGGCGCCGTGCGATCCCCGCGCCGATGCCCCGGGCAGCGCCGGTCACCACCGCAGTCTGGCCGGAGAGGTCGAAGAACCTATTCCGCAAAGGTCTCGCCCTCGTACGCCGGCGCCGCGAGCTCCTCAAATGCATCGCCGGGCTCGCCGGACTCGGCGCCCTCAGCCTCCAAGCCCTCGCCCTCCAAGTCCTCAGACTCCTCATCGACCGGTGCGGGCGCGAACTCCAGCTCGGCCGCCGACTGCAGGGAGCGAGTCAGGGGCTCGTCCTCGCGGCCCTCGGCCCGAACCTCGACCTTGATCGTCGACGAGAGCTCCTTGTAGATGTGGATCGGCACGTCGTAGTCGCCCAGGATGCGGATCGGGGCCGTGAGCTGGATCCTCCGCCGGTCGACCTCAATGCCGATCTCGGCCAGCCTAGCCGCGACATCACGCGCCGAGACGGAGCCGTAGAGCTGGTTGTTCAGGCTCGCCCGCGCCACGACCCGAATCACGACGCCCTCGAGCGCGCTGAGCTGCTTCTCGGCGTCGCCCCTGACGCGCACCGCCTCGCGGTCGGCCGCGGCCTTCATGGCCGCCAGCTGCTTCAGGCTTCCCTTGTCGGCGGGAATGGCCAGACGCTGCGGGTAGAGGTAGTTTCTCGCGTAGCCCGGGGCCACGCGGACCACGTCGCCTCGATCTCCGAGACGGAAAATGTCCTGCTTCAGGATGACCTCAACCACTGGACCGTGCTCCCGTAGGCCGTGCTCCCGGCGGCCGCGCCCCCACGGGCCGCGCTCCCACCGGCCGGGGGCCTGTGGGCCGTGGACCCGGGCGTCGCGGTCCCGGCTTTTTCTTCTCCACCTTGCCCGCGAACGGAAGCAGGGCCAGGTTGCGGGCGCGTTTGATCGCCCGCCGGAGTTCCCGCTGGTGCTTCGCGCTCAGCCCGGTGTGGCGGCGGGGATTGATCTTGCCGCGGTCGCCCACGAACTGCTTGAGCGTGTCCACATCCTTGTAGTCGATGTAGTCGATGCGGTTGACACTGAAGTAGTCGACCTTGCGCCGCCGGTAGAACCGCTTCCCTCCGCGCCGCGGGCCCCTGTGGTGCCCCCCGCGCGCCGGCTGCGCTGGACCCGCCTGCTTGGCGGCGGGTGGTTTGGTTTCGCTGTCCGCCATTTTCGGACTCCTCTCGTTGGACCGCGCCTACCTGCCGAACCTCGGGCCGCCGCGCCTCTCGGGCTGCGGAGCGCCGGGAGCGGAAGGCCTCTGCGCCAGCTCGGCCGCCCGCGCCGCCTCCCGCGCCGCGAGCTTCGGGGCGCGCTTCTCACGCCGCGCCCGGGCCTTCTTGAGGCGCTTCAGGTCCTCGTCGATGCGGATCGTCATGTACTTGATGACGTTGTCGGCGACCCGGAGCCGCCGCTCGAGCTCGCGGTTCAGGGCAGAGCTGTCCGCGACCGAGTAGCGGAGGAACACGTAGTGTCCGTTCCAGAAGCCTTGCACGCGATAGGCGAGCTTGCGCTTCCCCCAGTCGTCAACCTTGTCGACAGTGGCGCCGCCCTCCGCCAGCGTCTGCCTGACGGCTTCCACCGCGGCGCTGGCATCCTTCTCGGGCAGGTCGGGCTTCAGGATGAAACCCAGTTCGTAAACTCTCATGATGATTCATTCCGGTGGCCCGGCCACGCGGCGGTTGCAGCGTGCCATGGCCTTGTCCGTCCCCTCGGCGAGCGTGTCGCGCACGGTGCCGGCGGCACGGCCCACGATTCCCTCGACCTCCCCGATTTCCTCCCTGCCGAACGGACGCAGCACGTACCGGGCGCCGCTGGAGAGAGGGTGGCCCGGGTGTATGCCGATGCGCAGCCTGGCGAAGTCGGAGGTTCCCAGCGAGTCGATGATGGACTGCATACCATTATGCCCCGCCGACGACCCCTTGCGCCTGAGCCGCAGCGTCCCCCACGGCAGGTCCAGCTCGTCGCAGACCACCAGCAGGCTGTCCGGCCGCATGCCGTAGCGCCGCAGCAGCCGCTTGACGGGTCCGCCGCTGCGGTTCATGAACGACAGCGGCTTGGCGAGCAGGGCGTCGCGTCCGGACAGCTGTCCGCGCCCCACCAGGGACTCCTCCTCGGGCCGCGACACGCGGATGCCAGCACCGAGGGCGATGCTGTCGACCGTCAGGAATCCGAGGTTGTGGGGCGTAAGGCGGTACCGTTCCCCGGGATTCCCGAGGCCCACCACGAGCCAGTCGGCGCTCTCGCGCTCTCTCCGCCTCCAGAACATGGCTCCCAGTCCCGGCGGGCCGGGGCCCCCCGCCCCGCCCCCGGACCCCGCAAGAAAAACCGGCCCGCGTACCCGTACACGGGCAACAACAACCCCCCCCCCCCCGGGGCGGCGCGCGCGGGC
>JAPPMB010000171.1:31370-93893 GCA_028819255.1 Bryobacterales bacterium
TTATCCGGTGTGGGGGGGGCTTCGGGGGTCGCGGGCCCCGGGGGGCCCGGCGCCCCCCGGGCCCCGGGGGGGGCCGCGCCCGCCCACCCCCCCCCCGCCGCCGGCCCCCCCGCCCGGGGGGCGGGGCCCCCCGGCCCCCGCACCGTCACGCAGCTAGACATCCGGTCCGGCTTCCGCTTCCTCGGACTCCTCCTCCGCCGCCTCCGCGGTCGAGGCGCGCGAGGCCATGATGTGCAGGAGCAGCTTGTGCTCGTCGTCCGCCAGCTCGTACTTGTCGCTGGCGGGGATGTCCCCGGCGCGGATCGCCTCCCCGACGCGAAGCGCGGATATGTCGACGTCGATGTGGTCGGGAATGTCGAGCGGGAGGCAGCGGACATGGACCTCTCGGTTGACCATCTCCTCGAAGCCGCCCTCGTTCTTGACGCCGAAGGCGGTGCCGACGGACGCGATCGGAACCGACACCCGCACCGGGGCGTCCAAGTCGATCCGCCTCAAGTCCACGTGCAGCAGGGTGTGCCTGACCGGGTCGATCTGGTAGTCCACCGCCATCGCATGCCGCCCGCTTTCGTCGCCAGTGAGCTGGAACACGCGGTTGCGTCCGGACGGCTCGCTGAGCACCTTGGTGATGGCCCGTGTGTCGATTGCGACGGACTTCGGCTCGTCCATGAGGCCGTACACGATGGCCGGCACCTTGCCGGAGGCGCGAAGCCGCCGGGCGGCGTTCTTGCCCCGTTCCGGCCGCTCGGCAACCTCCATCTGAATCTGTCGCTGCATCTTGGTTTCTCCTGCCGGCCACGCGGACGGTGGCGGGTCCTGACGATCCTGGTCTCCGGGCCGCGGTCCTTCCTAGCCGAACAGCATGCTGATCGACGACTCGCTGTGGATCGAGTCGATGCCCCTCGCCAGAAGCCGAGCCACGCTCAGCTGACGGATCTTGCTGCATGAGGCCGCACGTCCGGACAGGGGAATCGAATCCGTGACGACAAGCTCCTTCAGGCCCGACCTTTCAATTCTATCCACTGCAGGTCCGGAAAGCACGGGATGCGTGCAGGCGGCGTACACCGCGGACGCCCCCTGGTCCAGCAGGGCGTCGACGGTGTGCAGGAGCGTTCCGGCCGTGTCGACGAGGTCGTCGACGATCACGCAGTGGAAGCCCTCCACATCGCCGATGACGTGCACGACCTCCGACACGTTCGCCTTCTCGCGGCGCTTGTCGATGATCGCGAGCGGCGCGCTGAGCCGCTCCGCCAGCTCCCGGGCTCGCTCGACGCCGCCGGCGTCGGGCGACACGATCTTGAGCCGCGGCAGGTCGAGCGTCTTCAGGTACTCGACCAGCACCGGACGGCCGTAGAGATGATCGACCGGAATCTCGAAGAAGCCCTGGATCTGCGCCGCGTGCAGGTCGAGAGTGAGGATCCTGCTGGCCCCGGCGCTCACGAGCAGGGTGGCCACAAGCTTGGCCGAGATGGGCACGCGCGGGCGGTCCTTTCGGTCCTGGCGCGAATACCCGTAGTAGGGCAGGACGGCGGTGATCCGCTTGGCCGAGGCGCGCCGCATGGCGTCGATCGTGAGCAGCAGCTCCATCAGGTGCTGATCCACGGGCGTGGAGGTCGGCTGGACGACGAACACGTCCATGCCCCTGACGTTCTCGACGATCTGAAGGTGGATCTCGCCGTCGGAGAACTTCCGGAGGACGATCTTGCCCACCGGGATCCGGAGGTGTTCGCAGATGGACGCGGCCAAGGCCCGGTTGGCCGAGCCGGTGAACACCTTCAACCGCGATCGATCCGGCACAGAACCGCTCCCCCGGTCAGAAACCCCTAGAAATCCCTTGCCAACCTACAGCACACAGCCGCACTCGGAGCGCGTGCGAAACCGAGACGCCTCGGCCCTCAGCCCCCGGCACGCGAGGTCCGCCGCCACCTGCCGCGCACCGGCGGACGAACTGAAGATTCCGAACACGGCTGACCCCGACCCGGACATCAGGGCGTGCCGCGCTCCGCAGGCGAGCAGCCGGGCCTTGATGTCGGCGATTGCCGGGAATCGGTGGAAAACCACGTCCTCGAAGTCGTTGTGCATCGGTTCGGAAAGGCTGAACGAAGTGCCCTCTTCCGGGACTGACGGAACGAATCCGAGATTCTTCATTGTACGGGATTCCGGCGGATCCGTCAATCCGGTCCCGCGACTCGCCGCGAGCTCCCGGTAGGCCCTCGCGGTGGACACCTCGATGTCGGGCAGGACCAGGACGAGCGGGGCGGCAGGCAGGTCCGGCTGCGCCGTCAGCTCGGTGCCGCGCCCGGCGGCGACAGCCGTTCCGCCGACGAGAAAATACGGCACGTCGCTGCCGATTCCCGCGGCAACCTCCAGCAGGTCGCGCCGGCGGGGCGGTGCCGGAAGCAGCTTCGCGAGAGCCCGCAGGACAGCGGCCGCGTCGCTGGAGCCCCCGCCCAGACCCGCACCCGACGGAATGCGCTTGCGGAGGCGGACATGCACGGCAGTTGGCCGAGGCACAATGCGCAACAGCCGGTCGGCGGCCATCCAAGCGAGGTTCCCTTCGTGCTCGAGGTCCTTCCGGTCGCACTCCAGCGTCACGCGCCGCCGGCAAGCAGGCTCCACGGTGACGCTGACGTCGTCGGCCAGGCCGATCGACTGCATCACGGTGCGGACATTGTGGTACCCGTCCGGACGCCGGTCCAGAACGCGGAGCCCGAGGTTGACCTTGGCGAACGCCTCCTGCCGCGAGGCGCGCGCGGCGGAGGGGGCGGACATGCCGTCTCGGCGCGGCCGGTTCAGCTGTCGTAGTGCAGCAGGGAGGAGACGGCGTAGCCTTCGAGCTTGCTGCGGCCGGCAAGAAAGTCAAGTTCGACAATGAACAGCAGGCCGGCGACCACGCCGCCGAGGCGCTCCACCAGCGTCGCGGCGGCGGCGGCAGTGCCGCCCGTGGCGAGCAGGTCATCCACGATCAGGACCCGCTGGCCGGGGCGGACGGCGTCGGTGTGGATCTCCAGCGCGTCCGACCCGTACTCGAGGTCGTACTCGACGCTGGCGACGTCGGCCGGCAGCTTGCCCGGCTTGCGCATGAGGGCGAAGCCCGTTCCCAGGCGCAGCGCAAGGGCCGGGCCCATTAGAAAGCCGCGGGACTCTATGCCGGCAACGATGTCGGCATCGAGACCGGAGGCCGCCTCGGCCAGCCCTTCGGCCACCCCCGCGAGGCCGCCCGGATCCTTGAGCAGCGTGGTGATGTCGTAGAAGAGGATGCCGGGCTTCGGAAAGCCGGGCACCTCGCGGACCAGCGACCGGAGTGCGTCCATGATGCCTCGTATCGTAGCGGAGCGAGAGCGGCCGGGGCGGGAGGCCGGGCAAGGGCCGCCGGGGCCCACTCCTACGCTTCGCCCTCTTCGCCCGAATCCGCGCCGCCCTCTTCGCCCTCCGGCTCGCGCAGAATGTCCTCCACCGAGCGCTCGATGTTCTGCGCCGCGGCCTGCTCGACCTTGTAGGTCGTGGGCTCGCCCCCGCGCGCCGCGTAGACGGCCGCCGATTCCGTCGAAGACACGCGGACGCTCTCGGTCTCGGCATCCTCGCCCTCGGGAGTTACGGCGGCCTCGATCGCCGGCGCGTCCAGCCCGTAGCGGGACTGGTCCTCCGCGCGGTCCGACGGGAATTCCGTCGCCGTCAGGTTTCTGAGGCGGTCCAGCAGCGTCTGCACCCTCTCGCCCTCCAGCTCGCGGCCGCCGTCGGACTCGAGCGTCCACTTGCCGTCGGAGCGCGCAATCAGCACCGTGTTCTCCCCGGCCCGCACCTCGACGCGGGCGGGGTCGGCGAAGCCGAAGTCGAACAGCTTCCTGCTCCGGAAGTCCGCGAGCTCCTTGTCCAGGCTCCCTCCCAGAGTCGAACTCACGGCATAGACGCCGGCCTGATCGCTGCTGCGGGCGAAGTGGTCGTCTCCGTCCTTCGCCACGACCAGTTCGTGGGTGCCGCCGCCGTCGGTGATTCGCACGCTCGCGACCGGCCGGTCGAACGAGTGCGCGCCGGAGTCGCCGTCCTCCTCCAGGATCTCGGTCATCTCGGCGGTCCGCACGGCCCTGGACAGGTCCCCGACGGTGAAGTCGTCGGCACGGGCCTCCATCGGCTGCACGATCCGCCAGTCGCCGCCGTCCCTCTCGAAAGCGAGCATCCGGGACGCGGTCTCCAGCTCGATGCGCGTGACGGTGTCCTCATCGACCTTCAGCAGTCTCTTGTCGCGCAGGTCGAAGACCGACTTGTCGAAGGAGTTCCTGTTGTAGCTGTAGACGGTGAACAGGCGCGTGTCTCCCTCGAGGCGGGCGAACACGCCCGTGCCGGTCGGGGTGTCCCGGCCGAACCGCACCTCGCCGCCGCCCTCCTCGAGCCGGTAGCTCACGGCCAGCGCAGGATCGTCGAGCTCATACGGGCTCCAGTCCACGACGCTTTCGGAAACCACGCGCTCCGCATTGAGGGACGCAAGGCTGGAAGCCAGAAGGCCGACCGAACTGTCGTCCGCCGCGACCGCCAGCCCTCCCGCAAACTCCCATTCCCCTTCCTCGCCGCGCGCCATCTCGATCGCCTCCTCGCCGGCGCGGCGCAGCGTGATCGAGCGGATCTCGTCCTCTTCGACGTCGACGATCTTCGGTGCCGCGTCCTCGTCCGGCGGGGGATTCTCGCGGGTGTACCACACGGCGCCGCCCAGCAGCGCGAGAAGGGCAACCGCGATGACCAGTGGATTCGCTTTCATCGTCTCTCGTCGTCCAAAGCGCCCGCGGCCGGGCCGCGGTCCAACAGCCCCCCTAGCGGCGGCCCCACCACGTCCATATGCCCGTCACGATGATGACGAGCGGCAGCAGCACCAGGCTGCCGAGAAAGATCCTGCTCATCTCGCCGCTGGTCAGGTCGACCGGCGTCGATTCCGGATCGCGCGGCCGGATCGAGATCAGGTCCTCGTCCGAGCTCAGCCAGTTCATCATGTTGAGCAGCAGGTCGCGGTTGCCCCCGAGCGACAGCCCGTAGTTGCTGGCGAATCCGGACGAGCCGACCGCCACGACGCGTCCTTCCGGCTCCTCCGCGTCGTCGGAGGCCAGGATCTCCTCGCGCTCCTCCGCGTCTTCGCCCTCTTCCGCCTCCGGGTCCTCTTCGGGCTCCGGCACGTCGAACGAGGCCGCGACGGCGAGGTTGATCGGACCCTCGGTGCGGCCGGACTCCGGGCCGAGGGTGACCGCCGCCCCCTCGATCCTCATCGTGTCGGTGGCAAAGCTCGCGGACGATGTCTCGAACAGCTCGTCCACAGTCCAGCCGTCCGGAGTGTCCTCGGCCTGGCCGACGCTTCGCGCCCTCGGAAACAGCGTGGCGACGTTCTCCATGGGCTCGACGATCTGGTGGTACTTGTAGCTGCTCACCAGCGGCGTGAACGGCCCTCCTCCGAAGAGCTGGCCGATGGCCGACTCGTCGATCACGACGTCGTTTCGAGCCTCGATGCCCCACTCGGCGAGGAGCGCCACCAGGTTCGGGCTGGACTCCTCGCGCCTTCCGCGCGCGTCGGGCAGCACGGGCCGCAGCATGATCAGCACCCGGCCGCCCCCCTCCACGAATCCGCGGACCGCCGCGACCTCCGGCTCGAAGTACGACGTCGTCGGGCCGGCCACGACCAGCAGCGTGCAGTCCTCCGGCACGCCGTCCTGGGCCAGACTGACGTCCTCGTAGGCGTAGTTGGATTCCTCGATCAACGTCCTGGTGTTCGCGAAGCCGTCACGCTCCATGTCGCCGCTGGCGGACTCGCCGTGCCCGGTCGCGACGCAGGCCGTCTTCTCCTGGCCCTTGAGCGCCGTGATGATCGCGTTGGTGATGTCCTGCTCGCTGGTCGAGGAGGCCTCCTGCCGGACCCCGCCGATGTGCAGGATCAGGGTCCCGTAGGACCGCACGTTCATGGCCTCTGTCTTGACCGGATCCTCGTCGGGGTCCACGTACTCCACGCTGACCCGGCCGGACGCGTTCTCATAGCGTCTCAGCATGTCCTCGGCCGCCATGAACTGGCTGGTGCGGTCGAAGTACGTCATCGTGACGTCCCTGTCGAGATCGTCCAGAATCCTGTGGGTCTGGTCGGAGAGGCTGTAGAGCTTCCGCTCGGTGGCGTCGAACGTCTCGTTGTACTGGACCCCGAGCCAGTTGACCGCCACGAGGATCGCCACGAAGACCACGACGTAGAGCGCGCTGTAGCCGCCCGACCTGAACTGCCTGGAACGCAAGAAGTCCATTGCCAAATCCCCCCCTACGCCTTCCAGCGGAGCGCCTCAAGGGACCGCTTGCTGAGGAACAGACCCAGCGAAATGGCGCTCAGGTAGTACAGCAGGTCCTTGAGCTCGACCACTCCCCGCGAGAACTGCTCGAAGTGCGGCGAGATCGCCAGGTACTCGCACAGCCTGCCGACCGTGGACGACTCGAACGAGCTGATCCAGTTCAGCACCCAGAGAAGAAGCAGGAGGCCGAAAGTCAGGGCGCCGGCGACAATCTGGTTCCTGGTGAGCGTCGAGAGAAAGGTGCCGAGCGCGAGCATCGTGCCGCCCATCAGCAGGAGGCCGAGCAGCGACACGGCGACCGGCTTCCAGTCCGGCGACGAGTACAAGAAGAGGACAGAAAGGTTCAGGAGAGCGACCAGCAGCAGGCAGCCGTAGAGCAGGAGCGCCGCCAGCCACTTGCCCAGGATGATGTGGTAGTCCCTCAGCGGCGACGTGAGGAGCAGCTCGATCGTGCCGCTGCGGTTCTCCTCGGCGAACAGGCGCATGGTGATCATGGGCGCCAGGAAGAGGAGCACGATGCTCATGTTGCCGAGCGCGGGCTCGACCACGAACTGGTTGACGTTCATGGTCGGCGCACCCATGCCGCCGCCCTGGGCGGCCATGCTCGCGCTGTAGTCCAGGAAGAACGCGAGTCCGGTCGTGAAGAAGTAGCCGAAGATGACCGCGAATATGGTGAGCACGATGTACGCGATCGGCGACGTGAAGTACACCTTGAACTCGCGCATGGCGATCGTCCAGACGTGTCTCATGTTTCCTCCGCCTGCCCGTCCCCCGCAGCGGACTCCTCTTCCGAGCCCGCCTCGGCCTGCTCCTCGACGGGGCCGGCGTCCGGCGAACCCGCCTCCTCGTCGCTCGTCAGCTTCAGGAAGATGTCCTCCAAACTGAGCCCGACGGGCTGCATGCTGTAGAGGCCCCAGCCGGAACCGACCACGGCGGCGGCCAGCCGGCGGGGCAGCCGCTCGTCCTTCTCGCCCTCGACGCGCCAGGTCACGCGACCGTCACCGCCGCCTTGGCGCACGGCCTGCCGCACGCCGGGCTCGTCCAGGAGCCTTTCCCGAACACCTTCCTCCGGGCCCTCGACGTCGAGCATGATCGTGGTCGCCCCCTGCAGCTGGGCCGTCAGGTTCTCCGGCGTGTCGCTGGCCTCGATGCGGCCCTCGTTGATGATGATCACCCGCCCGCAGGTCTCGGACACCTCGGGAAGGATGTGTGTGCTCAGGATGATCGTGTGCTCCCCCGCGAGAGACCGGATCAGGCGGCGCACCTCGATGATCTGCTTCGGGTCCAGACCCGAGGTCGGCTCGTCCAGGACCAGCACCTCGGGGTTGTGGATCAGGGCCTGCGCCAGGCCGACGCGCTGCCTGAAGCCCTTGGAGAGCTTGCCCACCAGCGTGTCCCGCACGCTCTCCGACGAGGTGCGCCTGAGGGCGCAGTCCACGCGGCGGCCGATCTCCTTGCTCGGAATGCCCTTGATGCCGGCCACGAAGCGCAGATAGGCGCCTACCTCCATCTCGGGATACAGGGGCGGGGCCTCGGGCAGGTAGCCGATGCGGCGCTTGACCTCGATCGGGCTCTCCTGGACATCGAAGCCGCCGACGCTCGCGGTCCCGGAGGTGGGCGGCAGGAACCCGGTGAGAATCCGCATCGTCGTCGTCTTCCCGGCGCCGTTCGGGCCGAGAAAGCCGACGATCTCGCCCCGCTCGACCTCGAAGCTGATGTTGTTGACGGCGGTGTTGGGACCGTAGCGCTTGGTGACGCTCTCAACCTTGATCATGGGCTGCCTCGCAGGCAAGTGCGTATTGGGAGTACCCGGCCAGTGGCTGACGTACTGGAAAAGTTGACTGACGGGCGTCCCTACTTATATAGCCAAGGCCTACGGCTGGTGTCAAACCGTCCAGAGGGATCCTCCGTATCGTACTAGGCCTAGGCCGGGAGGTGGACCGAGCGGGGACAACGATTGTTTCGCGTGGAACATCAGTCGTGTCCGTTTCCGGCCTTGCCTGGTTCTGTATTCTGGTCGCGGTTCCATGACCCGGCGAGACTTCCTGTCCCTTGCTCCAGCGGCCGCCCTGCAGCGGCGTCCGACGAACGTCGTGTTCTTCATGACGGACGACCACGGCGCATGGGCGCTTGGATCCGGCGGCTGCACGGAGATGCACACGCCAAGTCTCGACCGGCTGTCGGCAGAGGGGACGCGGTTCCGCAGGGCGTACGCCTGCACACCGGTCTGCTCCCCGTCGAGAGCGACCTACTACACGGGCAAGCTTCCCTCTCATCACGGGGTGCAGGACTTTCTTCTCGCCGACGACAGCTATGGCCCGGAGAGCCGGCCGTTCCTCGACGGGCAGGTCACGTTCGCGGATGTGCTCAAGGCGAACGGCTACACCTGCGGCCTCGTCGGAAAGTGGCACCTGGGCGAGGACGACAAGACCCAAGCGGGTTTCGACTACTGGCACACGGCGGGGAGAGGAGGCGGCACCTACCTCAACGCCGAATTCTTCGTCAACGACCGGACGGTGCGGGACACTGGCTACAAGACGGACTTCGTCGGCGACGGTGCGATCGACTTCCTCGACAGGCATCACGGAGGGCCGTTCTGCCTGGTCGTTCCGTTCTTCGCACCCCACAGCCCGTACGACTATCAGCCCGAGCGGTACAGGCGGCACTACGAGGTTTCGGACTTCTCCTGCTTCCCGCGCACGGATCCACATCCGCAGGGGCGCGGCCGGTTCCGCGAGCACTTCGGGAACGAGGAGTCGTATCGCAGCTACTCCGCTCTCGTCACGGGAATGGACGCGAACGTCGGGCGCGTGCTGGAGAGGCTCGGCGAACTGGGTGTCCGCGAGAACACGCTCGTCGTCTTCTCCGCGGACCAGGGCTTCAACTGTGGTCACCATGGAGTCTGGGGCAAGGGCAACGGGACCATTCCGTTCAACATGTACGAGGAGTCGATTCGAGTTCCGCTCATATGGAACCATCCCGGAGTGATTCCAGCCGGCACCGAGGTTCCCGCAATGGTGTCCTCGTACGACTTCTTCCCGACTCTGCTGGACTACCTGGGAATCGAGGCGGAAGCCGACCCGCAGCGAGTCGGCCGGAGCTACGCGGGACTCGTGCGGGGTGACCGCTTCGAATGGCCGAACGAAGTGTTCTTCGAATACGGATACACGCGTGCCGTCCGCACCGAGCACCTCAAGTACATTGAGCGCTCCGACGGCTGGCCGAACGAAGTGTTCGACCTCGAGGAAGATCCCGGGGAACGGATCAATCGCGTCGGCAAGCCCGAGTACAGGGAGATGCGGCTGGCTCTGCGGAACCGGCTCCGCGCATTCTTTGACGAGGCGGGCGCGCCGGCCCTTCCCGACTGGCGGTCGACGACTCGCCAGCGAATCCCCACGGACACGGGCTACTACCGCTGGCAACCGTGACCGGCGTCTTCGGCGACACCTCCTTACGGGAGGACGCTGGGACGGACTGTCCGCACTCCGTTCAAACAGATCCTGATGCCGCCGCGGACACCTCCCCGATCGCGACTTCGGAGTCCGCCGGCCACTGGCCGATGCGGTTCCGCTCCCGCGCCAAGTCGTAGTCGGCTTGCAGCCGCATCCACATGTCGGCCGACCCCCAGTCGGCGGCTTCCAGCTTCAGGGCCATGCCAGCCGAGATGCCCGCTCGCCCATTGAGCACCCTCGATAGCGCCGCTCGCGATACCCCCAGCTTGCGTGCCGCCACGCCTACCCCCAGGCCCTCGTGGACACCCTCCACCGCCTCCAGGCAGCCGTGGTAAAGGTGTCGTCCCGGATGCGGCGGGTGCCGCCGCATCCACGCGTCGCAACTCACCCTATGCTCGTTCTCGCTCATGCCATCCCCCTAGTGGTAGTCGACCAGATCCACGTCAAATACTTCCCCGCCCTCGATCCGGAACACGATCCGCCACGTCCGCGACACGGCCACACCCCAGCGGCCCGCCAGATCCCACTTTAGTGGGAAACAGGCCCAGGCGACGGACACATCTACCCTGCCCGCGATCACCTGCGATGGGCGGGCGTCTAGCGAGGGTTCTGGGTCAGGTCTCCATTGACGAACGGTGACAGGGGGCTCGAAAGGTCTTGCCGTTGAGGCGGATGCGATTCGGGCCGCCGAGATATTCGCGAAGGATCGTTTCAGACCATAGCCGGCTCCCGTGCCACTGCTCAGCGGCCCCATGTCGGAGTGCCCTTCCGGGAGGGGGCGGCAGGAGCGGGCAGCGGTTCTGTTTCGGGAGCGCCTCCCTGGTGACGAACGGGCACGGGGCCATCCATCTGTCCCGCTTTCACCCCGCCGAGTATCCGGTTGACGTGTGGATCGTCGAACCGGCGATTGACGACATTCTCGTACAGCACCGCCGGGCGGGCGGCTGGGCTGTACAAGGTGGAGACTCGCTCTTAGGATTCGCGGCCCAGACGAGCGGCGCGAGCTGTGACGTTCCGGAGTCGCTCCTCCAATGCCCGTATCCGCCCCTCTGCGGCACTCGCCCGATCCTCCGCAGCATGCCTCAGGCCCGCCTCGTCCTGCGCGTGACTCTCCGCGGCACGCGCACGTTCTTCCGCGGCACTCGCCCGATTCTCCGCGCGGTTCGCGCGCTTCTCCGCCTCAGCGGCGCGATTCTCCGCAATCCGCAGCCGTCGCTCGGCTTCCTTCAGCTCGCCGGTGAACTCCTTGCCTGTCTGCGGATCCCGAAAGACCACCACCGTCGCCCCGTCCCGCCTCCGGCTGCGCAGATCCAGCGCCAGCACTTCGCTCCGCAGCCAGATGCCCCTGCCCTCGCGCTCCACGGCTTCCACCGGGCCGAACCGCCCCCCGCTCGCCGCGTAGCCCTCCAGCGGCCTGCCCATCAGGAACCCTTGCGGATCCAGCCGCCAGTACTCGCGCACCCCGATCCCGGCGTACTCCCCCGCCTTGTACCGGGCGTCGTTCTCCGCCGTCGACGGCGACGCCACCTCCAGCACGAAGTCCGGCGCCTTGCCTTCCTCCCAGACTCTGAACGAGCTGCGGTCCCCGCCGCGGCCGACGCCGAACACCACCTGCAGGTCCGGCTGCAGGCGCGCCTGGCTGTTGCCGCGCTGGTAGTACACCACCAGCTCCATGGCCACGAGCACGTCCTCGCGCTCGCTGAAGTGGCTGACCAACGCATCCGTGGCCTGCCTGACTGCGTCGCCGTGCCAGACGCTCTGGGCGATCCAGTGTCCTTCCGGGTACTCGGCCTCGCAGGGCTCCGGCGACGCAGCTTCCGGGATGCCCGGGGCCACAGAGGGGGATTGGCTGGTGATGGTCGCCGTTGCCGGCATGTCCGTCTCGAATCCGCGTGACCGCACCTCCGTCTCATCCTACTTCAGCCCGGGTGCGTCCGGTGGCACTGGATTGTGGCTGCCCGGGTTGCGCACCGGCGAGCCGGACAAGTGGCGGCCGGAAGAACGGCGAACGGAACGGTGCTCTCGGAGGATCGGAAGCCGGCCGTGTGGGTGTGGGCGGTCACGGGATGTCGGCGGGTCGCGGGCATCTGCCGGGTTCCGACCGAAAGAGCCTGAGGGTCCCGCGACAGGTTGCGCGCCCGCAATGGCGGCCGCAGCGAAGCCACCGTCTTCGAACAAAGAAGGCAAAGCCCAGTCTGCACCTCCGGGACTCTTCAATGTTCGGTAGCGCTTGCCGGTTGACGGGGAGCAAGACGGAGAGGTGGACAGATCTGCCTGCGTTTGCGGGATCACGCGGAGAGTAGGGCAGGAGGGGATTCCGCTGAGTGCGGTGCGGGAGCTGGCGGTGAGGCCGGGTGGGAGCTGCGACGGAACCGCTGGATGCGGGAGCGCCACGATCTCGGCTTCGCAGTTTCTGCGGCAAGCGCACGGGCCAGGCCGCCGTGTTCGGCGGACGCCGGCCGGCCCTGGTCGGCTGGCATTGCCGCCGCGCTGCACTGTGCCGCCCCCGACCGCCGGATCGGCTGGAAGCCCCTGTGGCGGCGGCGTCCGTTCCCGGCGGGCCGCAGCCAGCCGGCCTGCCGGCCGCTCCCGTGCAATCTGTGAACGTGTCGCGCCCACCGACAATGAAGGCGGGGGACCGCTGCTACGAGGTCCACCACGACTGGGGATCCCTGCCTGACCG
The DNA here is from genome assembly GCA_028819255.1 of Bryobacterales bacterium. GTDB lineage: Bacteria > Acidobacteriota > Terriglobia > Bryobacterales > UBA6623 > VXMF01. The sequence goes on from JAPPMB010000171.1 coordinate 43,811, forward strand.
GATCCGGTACGGCAACAGTCACGGAGTCCAGGTCGATTCGCAGGGACTCGTCTACGTCCATCACACGGCGCACGCAACTTCATCGAGTGATCACTCCGTGGTGGTGTTCGATCCGGACGGCAGGTTCGTGACCTCGTAGGGCGGCGCCTACGCCGGCGGCGCCCACGGATTCCGCCTCGCCAGGGAGGGCCCGGACGAGTTCCTCTACTTCTGCGCTGCCGCGTCAGGATTCCGTTGGGCATGACAGTCTCTGAGGGATTCTGAGGATGCTTGACGGAGTGTGAAGGGGAGTTCGTGGGAACGTTCTCGGGTTCGCGTGCCAACTCCCGGATGCGGCGACGCAGGCTCGAGTGCCACTGGTCGCGGTCCAGCGTGGGCTGAGCCGTGACAGTGCCCGCTTGTTCCAAACGGGCGAAGGCGCGAGGCAGTTCGTGGAGCGTGCCGCACACGATTTGCACATAGTGCGGATCGAGCAAGTTGGTAGCTAGGGAGGCTTCGGCGGGCTGGTCCTGCATGTCCCGGCCCAGGTGGGCGCGTCCCAAGCGTCGGCGCAGCTTGCGCTTGGCCTGGGAGAAGAAGTGCTCGGCGGGGTTGTTGGTGCGGGCGACCGGATGTCCGAAGCGCAGGTCGTGGTAGCGGTCGAGATAGGCCAGCACGGCGATGAACAAGTGTGCCCGTATGCGGTCCCGCCTGGAATGCCAGTTGGGACATTGGCCGAGATCGGACTTCAATACGCGGAAGGTGAATTCGATGTCGGCCAGCTGCCGGTAGGTGCGCGCCACCCGTTCCAGGTTCCAGTCGGTGTGACTGGTTCGAAGCACCTAGGTGCCGGCCCGCCGATCCTTCCGGGCATGCTGGTCATTGCGCTTCCAGCGCACCGCCGTGGCCAGGACCGGCTTGGCTGAGGCCTCGCCGGCCTGTTGCGTTCCGGTCTCGCCAGCTGCGGAATCGTCTTCAAACTGGATGGCAGCTGACTGGCCGGTCTCGGACTTGGCCCGATCCACCAAGACATCATTCTGTGCCGAAACTCGCTTGTAGCGCTCCTTGAGCCGGCCCACGCGCTGCCGGACCTCCTCATAGCGCTTGGCAAGCCGTTCTTGTGGCGTCCTTCGTGCAAGGCCCTCAAGGCATCCTCGAAGCGCTCGCGTTGCTTGGCGAGAATGGCATCGTCCTTGGCGTGGCGTGCCTCGCTCCACAGACACGACCGGCTTTCCCTTTCCACCGCATCCAGCGGCCACGCGTGGTGAGGTGCCATGACTGGGCCGAAAGCGCGATGCGGGGGCTGTGTCGGGCGGATCGGCGCCTCCCCGGCGCACCGTGATCCAGTCGTAGCCGTGGCTGCGCAGCCAAGCGATCGACGCCTCGGTGGACAAGCCGGCATCCAAGATGACGGTGGGGCGCGGACCGTCGCAGAACAACTCGGCCAGGCGACGGATAGCCTCAGGCAAAGTGCCGGGTTCGGAAGATATTGCCAGGCACCATTCCGATGCGCCAAGGGAAGCCGGAGGCGTCCAGGGTCAGGCCGAGGGTGACGAGAGGACAGTCATTGCGAATGTGTTACTGGCCGGGCTCGACAATTCGCAGTGTCTGCCCGGCGGCCACATCGCGGAACGTCTGCTCCCTGCCGGACGGCCAAACCACCCTAATCTCCTCCACGCGGCGCACGTCCCCGAGCCCCAAGTGCAGCCGTAGGTCACTGGCCGATGCGTAGCCGACGCTGTTGGCAATCGTCCGAACGCGAGCGGCAGCGCCCGGGACACGCGCTTCCACCCGGGCGCCGAGAGCCGAGCGGTTGGATTCCGTGCCCTCGAGTGCCAGCCAGAGCCAGTGTCCTCCGGAGGAGACGTTGCGCAGAAGCACGGGCCGCTCGTTGAGGGCGGTCAGGGCGGCATCCACGCGACCGTCATTGTCGAAGTCCGCGAAAGCGACGCCCCGGTGCAGGCGGGCCCGCTCCAGTGCCACACCGGCCGCAGCGGAAACATCCCGTAAAGAGCCGCCGCCGACATTGCGGAAAATCCGGTTCGGCTGGGGATCATCCGCATCAAGGTCCCCGTTGGCGGTGAAGAAGTCGAGGAGCCCGTCGCTGTCAAAGTCCACCAGCCCGCATCCCCAGCCGCTCCACGGGCGGCTCAGCGCGACCATGCCGCTCCCCAGGCTGAAATCCTCAAAGTACCGGCCATCCTGGTTGCGGAACAACTCGAATGTCTCCCGCTTGAGGCCGGTCATCACAATGTCCGGGAGGCTGTCGCCGTCAAAGTCTCGGAAGTCAGCTCCCATGCCTGAGATGAACCTTCCGTCGCCGTTGAACGCGACGCCGATGGGTACACCCTGCTCCTTGAAGCGGCCGTTGCCCAAATTGCGGAACAGGAAGTTTCTGTGGTTGTCATTGGCTACGAAAATGTCGCTGTAGCCGTCGTTGTCAAAATCCCCGATGGAGACGCCCATGCCCTTGCCCCGAACGGCGATACGCGTTTCGGCCGAGACCTCCTCGAACGAGCCATCCCCGCGGTTGCGGTAGAGCAGGGGGGTCTGGCCCCGGTACGAATCGGGATGGCAATATGTCCGCGATCCGTCGGCAAGACCGCCGCAGACCAGGTCCAGCCCGGGAGCCCATTCGCAGTAGTTCGACAGGAACAGGTCCAGCAGGCCGTCCCTGTCGTAGTCGAGCCACGCGGCCGCGACCGACCAGAGCTTGTCGCCGTGAGAATCGACACCGTCAACACGAGCCGCTTCGGTCACGTCGGAGAACGTGCCGTCTCCGTTGTTGCGGTACAGAGTGTTGCGGTTGACGCCGCAAACGTAGAGGTCCTGGTCGCCGTCGTTGTCGTAGTCGGCCACGGCGACCCCCATTGAGTACCCCGCCCCTTCGACCCCGGCCCGCTCAGTGACATCTTCGAAGGCTCCGTCCCCCCGGTTGCGGTAGAGGCGGTTCCAGTATTCGGCGCCCGTCTTTCTCAGCGACGGCAGCTCGGCACCATTCGCGACGTAGAGATCCATCCACCCGTCGGAGTCGAAGTCAATGACTCCAAGCCCGCCCAGCATCGTCTCTACCTGGTACTTGTCTCCTTCTGCGGAGTTGAGGACGGCCCAGTCGAGCCCGGCACCGGCCGTGGCGTCTGTGAAGCGGATCTGGCCCGGCGCGGCCAGCGCGGCCAGCCCCGCAGCCAGAGCTGCGCCCAACATGGAGGCCCTCCGGTTCACTCTGGAATCCGCTGGTCAGGCGAGGACATCGTGAATCACCTCGCCGGCTACATCCGTGAGGCGGAAGTCGCGGCCATCGTGGCGGTAGGTGAGCCGGGTGTGGTCGATGCCCAGCAGGTGTAGGACCGTAGCATGGAAATCGTGGACCGAGACCGGGTCCGAGACTGCCCGGAAGCCGATTTCGTCGGTCTGTCCGTGGCTGATCCCTCCCTTGATGCCTCCGCCAGCCATCCACATCAGGAATCCGTGAGGGTTGTGGTCCCGGCCGCCCCCGCCCTCGGTGAAAGGCATCCTACCGAATTCGCCGCCCCAGATCACGAGCGTCTCGTCCAGCAGGCCGGAACTGCCCAGGTCCGTCAGCAGGCCGGCAACCGGGATGTCGGTCTCGAGAGCACGGGCCCGGTGGTTCTCCTCCAGCTTCGAGTGGGAGTCCCACTCCGAGTTGATCCCTCCCGAATAAACCTGGACGAAGCGGACACCGCGCTCCACCAGCCGCCGTGCCATCAACAGCTGAGCGCCGAAAGTCCGGCTCTCAGGGACGTCCATGCCGTAGAGCCGCCTGATCTCGTCCGGCTCCTGCGTGAGGTCGACTGCCTCCGGAGCTTCCATCTGCATGCGGTAGGCAAGCTCGAAGCTCTGGATGCGCTCTGCGATGTGGCGGTCGCCGGGCCGCTCCTCCAGGTGGTCGCGGTGCATGGCCAGGACCAAGTCAAGCTGGCGGCGCCTCGCTGCGGGGCTCAGGATCCCCGGGCGCTCCAGGTTCAGCACCGGGCTGTCGCCCGTGCGAAACACCGTGCCGCCGTGGGTTCTGGGAAGGAAGCCGGAGGACCAGAGCGGCGAGCCGCCGACAGGGATGCCCCGTGGGTCGTACATGACGACAAAGCCGGGCAGGTTTTCGTTTTCGGTGCCAAGTCCGTAGGTGACCCACGAACCCGCGCTAGGAAACCCAAGTCTCGTCAGGCCGGTATTGACCTGAAAAAGTGCCTGGTCGTGGACATTGGTCTCGACATGGCACGAATTCAGGAAGGCGATGCGGTCAACGTGCTGCGCGATGCCCGGGCAAATCTCCGACACCTCGCGCCCGCTCTGCCCGTGCGGTGCGAACGCAAAGGGCGACTTCATGAGCGGTCCGACCTTGCCTGAGAAGGTCTTCAGCCCCGTGGCGCCCGAAAAGCTCTTGCCGTCGCTGCGGTCCAGTCCCGGCTTGCGGTCGAACAGGTCGATCCCGCTCGGCCCTCCGTACATGAAGCACCAGATGACGGACTTCGCTTTGGGTGCGAAGTGCGGGCCGCTCCCGAGGCCTCGACGAGCGCCCAGCAGCGAGGCCAAGGCCAGCATGCCCGCACCGCCCCCGGACCGCCGCAGCCACTCGCGCCGGCTGAAACCCGGACGGGGCTGGACGGGTTGCCAAGGGAGGGCCTGCATTTCAGTCCACGTACATCAGCTCGCTGGACGCCAGCAGGGCGTGACAGAAATCGGTAAGGGCACGCATGGAGAACTGTGACGGACTGGCGGCCTCAGCGCCCAGATCCAGCTCGTACTGCTGCGCCTGGCCATGCAGGAACGCCACCGCGCGTTCTCTCTCCGCCGACCGGGGCGGTCGTCCCAAAGCCAGGCGGTACGCCGTTGTGACCCTCTCGGCCGGCTGGCGGCCGGACTCCACGAGAACGCGCTCCGCAAAGAGGCGGCTCTGCTCGAGCATGAACTTGTCGTTCATCAGTGAGAGGGCCTGCAGGGGACCGCTGCTCGCATCGCGCCTGGTGCAGCTGCCGATCGCAGATGGGGTGCCGAACGTCTGCAGGAACGGAAACAGGTTTGCCCGCTTGGTGAAGATGTAGATGCTGCGGCGCCATGTGGAGGGGCCGTCCTGCACGTCTTCGGGCCACCGGTCATAGTTCTCGGTCGCGCGGTAGATCGCCTCGGGTGCCATGCTGGGCTTGACGGCGGGCCCATGAAGCTTCCTGTTGAGCGAGCCGCTGACACTAAGGATCGTGTCGCGCAGGGCCTCGGCCTCCAGGCGCATGGGATCCCGCCGCCACCAGAGTAAGTTGCCGGGATCGGCCACCGCGCTGCTCTCGTTCCGGCGGCTGGACTGGCGGTAGGTCCGGCTTGTGACGATCAGCCGGTGTACGGGCTTGAGTCTCCAGCCGTGCCGCACCAGCTCTCCGGCGAGATGCTCGACCAGCCCGGGGAGGGCGGGAGCCGCGCCGCGCACTCCGAAGTCGCCTGGTGTCTCGGTCAGGCCCCGGCCGAAATGCCTTTGCCACAGCCGACTGGCAAGGACGCGGGCGGCAAGCGCGCCGGCTCCGCACTCGGTGTCCGTGATCCACTCGGCCAGATCCGCCCTCGTGGCGAGTGGCCGCTTGGCCCAGTCAGGGCATGAGAGTGCCCTGAGAAGCCCTCGCGAGACCCGCTCGCCCCGGTCCTCCGGGTTGCCACGCCCCAACACCCAAGTCGGCTTCGGCTCCCCTTCGCGAATGCCGAGCGCCCGCGGAATGTCTCGAGGCTTGGTGGCTGCCACCTGCCTCTCGGCCTCGGCGAGCGCGTCCCAGCGGGCAATCGCGGCGGCATCAAGGCGGTCGCGAAGCTGCTCGTCAGTCACAGTCAGCGTATCCGCGAATCGGGTCCGCAGAGCGGCCTGCGCAGCGTTGACTTCGTCGACCGGTGCCGCCAAGAGCCTCTTCTGCTCCTCAGAGAGGTCCAGGGCCTCGATCCGTTCCCGACGGATCGCCTCGTGCCTGGACTCGACCCAGGTTTCGAGCGCCTCCCGGACGGGCCTGTGGCGCTCATTGAAGTCCCCAAGCTCCCGCTCGTGCCGGCCCCCCTCCTCCGGATCCCACGGATGCCCGTGCCGCTCGGTCGACCCGAAGAACGCGGACAGTTGGTAGTACTCGCGCGTCGTCACCGGATCCGACTTGTGGTCGTGGCACCTGGCACATCCGAGTGTGAGCCCGAGAAAGGCCTGCCCGGTTGTTGCGATGATGTCGTCCAACTCGTCGAGCCGGTCCTTCTCGCGGAAGTTCACGAAGTCCGGCCTGACATCCGGCCCTGCAGCGAGGAACCCTGTGGCAGCCAATGCCTCCGGATCGCCCGGGCGGAGGATGTCCCCGGCCAGCTGCCAAGCGACAAACCGGTCGTACGGCAGGTCCCGGTTGAACGCTTCGATGACGAAGTCGCGGTACCGGTAGGCATTGGGCCGGGGCCGGTCCTCCTCGTAGCCTGCGCTGTCGGCATACCGCGCGACGTCCAGCCAGAACCGGGCCGACCGCTCGCCAAAGTGGGGACTCTCCAGAAGGTGGTCCACAAGGCTCCCGTATGCTTCATCGGTCGCGTTGCGAGCAAAGCTCTCGACCGCCTCGGCGGTGGGGGGCAGACCGGTCAGGTCCAGATACAGCCGCCGCACCAGAGCAGCCGGCTCCGCGGTCGGATTCGGCCGAAGTCCTTGCTCCTGAAGCCGTGCGGCAACATACCGGTCGATCGGATTGGACGGGGATCCGGTGCTGGGCGGCGGCGCGTCTGCGAGGATGCGAAACGCCCAGTGACCTTTCTCAGGGCCGGACTGCGTGTCCGAGTCCCAGGCAGCTCCGGAAGCGATCCAGGCCCGAATCGATTCGATCTCGCCGGCGTCCAGCGGAGGGCCGCCCGGGGGCATCTCATGGGCGGCGGCGCGTAGGTAGACGCGGCTCGCTTCGGGGTCGCCCGGAACGATTCCGGGCAGGCCCGAGTCGCCTCCCCGCATGGCGGGTCCGCGCTGGTCCAGCCGCAGGCCGGAAACGCGCGCCCTTTCCCCGTGGCAGACCTCGCAACGCTCTGCAAGAAGCCGCCTCCCGTCGGCAGCCGGCTGCGCACAGAGCGCAGCGGACTGGGATGCGGCGGAAAGCCCCAAGAGGGCGGTGAAGCAGAAATGCCTCTTCATGGCTCGCGCCAACACCGCCTTGCCGCTCCGAATTCTTGAGTATACCCCTGCATCGCGCGCCATGCCGCGCTCCGCCGCGGCATGGCTGCGAAGAGCAGGCAGCTGGTGCCAACGATGAGCTCTGTCACTCTGATGTCCTGCGGTGTGCGGTAGGGATCCTGCCGGAGATATAATATATTCCAAGTATTTTACCTCCTCCCAACGGTCCCGTTCCAATGCACGTGGAGCCTAGGAGGCGCGGCAAGTGGCGCCCTTTCCCCAGACACCTCATGCGCATAGAGAGAGTTGACTGCGATGTGCTGCTGGCGCCGCACTGCGACATCGATTCCTGCGACACATCGCAGGACAACGCCGTTGTCCGAGTGTGGGGAGAAGACGGGCATGTCGGCATTGGGGAGGTCGAGTCGAACCCGTGGGTGATTCGGTCGCTGATCGACTCGCCCAGCTCGAACGCCTATAGCCGCAGCCTCGGCGAGCTGCTGGTCGGCGAGGACGCGGCGGACCCGCGGCGAGTGTGGGACAACCTGTATCGGCGGTCCATTCTTGTCGGTCGGCGCGGAGCCGGCATCTGCGCAATTGGGGCGCTCGACATGGCCGTGTGGGATCTGTGCGGCAAGGCCTCGGCAGCTCCCGTCTGGAAGCTCCTCGACGGCGGCGCAGCCCAGGACTCAGTCGTGCCGTACGCCAGCCTCCTGCCCGCGGGACGCAACCTCGCTGAGTACCGCGCGGACCTGCTGGCCAAGGTCGAATGGGCCCTCCGCAGCGGCTTCAGGGCCGCGAAGCTGGAGATCCTGATCCGCGGCCCCTTCGCCCAGTACGGCATGCACGAGAGCAACGACGCGATCGTGGAGATTGTGGGCACCGCTCGCGCAATCGTCGGTCCGGCGTTCGACCTGATGGTGGACGTGGGCTACTGCTGGGAAGACTGGAGGGAGGCGGCCGCCGTGCTGGAACGGTGCGAGCGCTATGAACCGTACTTCATCGAGACACCCCTGCAACCTGACGATCTGGGCGCGTATGCGAGGCTGGCAGGCATGACGGAGATTCCCGTCGCAGCCGGAGAGCTGCTGCAGACCCGGTTCGAGTTCGAGGACCTGATGGACCGCGGGCATGTGGATATCGTTCAGCCGGACATTGGGCGGGTGGGCGGCATCACCGAGGCGTTCCGCGTCTCCCGTCTGGCCGAAGAGCGGGGCAAGCGCGTCGTTCCCCATTGCTGGCGGAGCGCGATCGGCATCGCTGCCTCTGCCCAGATCGCAGCGGTTTCCGCGAACTGCCCGTACATCGAGTACCTGCCCGCCGGAGTTGCGGAATCAGCCCTGAGGCGGGAGCTCGTTGCCAACGAGCCGGCGCTGGAGCGAGGTGTGATGGCAATTCCCGAAGCGCCCGGACTGGGAGTGACACTCAACGCCCGTGCCTTTGAGAGATTCAAGGCGGCCGCGCTGAGAACCGAAACCGCCAGCAATCTTGCGCCCGGGTAGTAAGCAGTGCGAGGTTACGGCGACGCCGCCGCCCCAACCCGCCGGCTGATCCTTCGTGCCCGGCCAGCCGCTATTCCTGGCCTGAACCGGCAACAGGCTGGGCCAAACTGTGGCTGGTCGCGGCGAACGAGTCCGACAGACCCTCGGCGCGCCGGAACGCGACTCTTGCCTCTTCCGGGCGGCCCAGCCTGCGCAGCACGGTCCCGAGCATGTACTGCAGGCGTCCCCTCTCGTCCGGGTACCCGTGGCGCTCGGCAGCCCTGAGAAACACCAGCGCCTTCTCGTGCTCGCCAGTCTGGGAATACGCTGTGCCCAGCAGGAATCTGGCACCGGCATCACCCGACTCGAGCTCTAGAACCTTCTCCAGCGCCGGTACGGCGGCAGGGTAGTCGCGTTCCTGCATGCAGACCTCGGCGTAGGTGCGCAAAGCGAGGACTCGGCTGGGGTCCAGCCCAATGGCCTTCTGAGCCGACTCACGAGCGTCATCCCAGTTGCCAGCCATGGCCTCGGCAGCCGCCAATCCGGCCCAGAGCGCAGGATCTCCCGGAGTCGAGTCAACGGCGCTCCGGTACTCCTCCGCCGCCCCCGCGCCGTCTGCCGCCAGGCGCAGCAGGATCTCCCCCCGCACTGCATGGCGAATAGGATCGGCTGAGCGGTTCCGGCCAAGGGCCTCAGCCTCGTCCTCAGCGAGCCGCGCATAGGAGAGCGCCAGCCAGTAGTCGGCCTCGCCCCGGTGGCGTGTCTCGGATCGCACGCGCTCCAGCGAAATGACCGCCTTCTCGAATTGCTGGAGACGTGCCAGCGCAACGCCGAGCTGGAAGAGCCGGTCCGGGTCCTCTTCGGAAGGGGACACCGCAGCCGCGACAGCTTCCCACTGCTGGGACCCAAACATCGTTTGGATGTCCGAGAATGTGGCGGGCTCCGGATCGCTCAGCCGCTCAGCCGCATGGCGAAGACGGTCTGGCAGCGGCACGCCGTCCGGCCACTCTGCCAGCGCAGTCCGCGTGCGGCGCGGGGATCGCCGCTCCAGTTCCTGGAGCCTGGCTTCGGCCTCCTGCCAGTCGCCCTCATGGGCCGACAGGTAGACCTCCGCCGCAATCACCCCCAAGTCGCGTCGGTTCCTAGCGCGGGCCCGCTGCAGCCAATGCCGCGCGGCCTCGAAACGCTGCTGGCGGATCTCGGCGTGAGCCAACTCGCTCTCGATTCCTTCCAGCTCCGGCGCGAGGGCATAGGCCCTGAGCAGACTGTCGCGCTGCCTGCGGTAGTTCCCGTTCCGTGTGGCCTGCGCCTGCAGGCGGTAAGAACGCGCCAGACCCACCTTACTGAGGCGCAGTGCGTGGGCTGCGGCCCTGAATCGAGTCAGGTAGAGACGGATCAGCGCCGCGCGCCATTGCGGCGAGGGATCGCGTCGCCGGGCTGCCTGCAGGACTCCCAAGGCCTGGTCCATCCTCCCAGAGGCCGCGTGCGCCTCAGCTGAATAGCCTAGGGCCGTTGCATCCGAAGGCCGTACCCGGCTGGCCGTTTCCAGGAAGGACAGGGCCTTGCCGGGCTGTCCGGTCCGCAGGTAGTCGATGCCAAGCAGGAGGTTTGCATAGTAGTCGAGGGGCTGGAGACGGTGGGCGCGCTCAAGCGGTGCGATGGCCTGCGAATAGAGCCGCTGCTGGTGAAGCGCCAGGCCCTGGCGCAACAGGCCGTCAAATGTGTCCCCAATCGCAGGAGCCGGAACGAGAAGACACAGCAGGGCGATAAGCGTGGCAGGAATCGACCGCGCGACCGGCAACGGGACCCAATTGTAGGGGAAGCGTTTCCCAGGGATGCTAGAAGAACAGACGCAGACCGACTTGCATGATCCGATTGCCGTGCTTGCCGTTCACGCCGCCGAACACGGGCGAGTCCGGATCGGTGACCAGATTGCCGTAGTTCGCGTGGTTGAAGAAGTTGAGCGCCTCAACGCGCAGGTTGAGGTAGACATCCTCGGTCACGTGGAAGTCCTTCATGATCGTGGCGTCGGTCTCAAACCGGCCAGGGTTGCGCACGTCCGGATAGATGTATGGCAGGTTTCCGAACGTGTAGTCTTCCGTTCGGACGTATGCGCTCCGGTCGAAGGCTCCCTGCGGACCGCCCTCCGTGAAGGCTCCCTGCACGACAAGCGCGCTCGCATCGTTGCGGCTCGAATTCTTGTAGTCCCCGTTGGCAGACCACCGCACAGCCGCATTGGGCGCGGCCACCGCTCCGCTTACGGTCGGAACGCGAAGGGGCGTGCCCTGCGGCCAGAATGTCGACACGCCCGCCGCTGCCCAGCCGCCGATGATCGCGTCGAGAAGCTTGGCGCCGGGCGTAGTCGGCGAAGCGAGGAATCGCCGTCCCCGGCCAAAGGGGAGTTCGTAGATGTAGTTGAACAGGAACGTGTGCGGGCTCTCGTGGAGCGCTGGGCCATACAGCTCATCAAGGTCCTGCGGGTTGTGGAGGCTGCGGCCGAAGAAGTTCCGCATTCGGCGCATGTCCCTAGTGCCGCCGTTGGTCATGGTGCGGCGGAACGCGTATGAAGCGTCCAGCATCAGCCCTTCAAACTGCCGGGTCTGCAGCTTGAAGTTGAGGAAGGTCGAGTTGATCCGGCCGCTAGTCAGGTAGGCCGGCCCCGCGGAGGTAAAGTGCGGCATTGGCGCTAGGAGCCGGTGCAGTGGGACGGTCTCCTGCAGGTTGAAGTTCTTCGATTTCCCGAAGAACGGATTCGGAACCGGCTGGAGCAGGTCGGCCCCCAGCGAGTAGTACTGGGGATCGATGTTCGTGTACTGGTAGAAGGCGCCACCGCCTGGAGCCACGGGGATCAGGGTGCTGTTGCTGCGGATGCCGTTGTACTCGACCGAGGCCACCCAGGCACTGCCGAGCTCGCGCTGCAGCGACAGGCTCCAGACCGTCTCAAACGGGCTGCCGAGCGGGCTGGGAATGCCGGTGCAGATGCCGAAGGTCACGGAAATGCAGGAGCCCAGCGTCTCGTTCAGGTACTCGTCGTTGTTGGCCGCTGGGGGGAACCAGCCCAGATGGCCGCCTCCCGGAGCAGCCGGAAACGTGCCCAGACCGTGTTCGAGCCCAATCTCGCTCACCCAGCGCCTCCCGTCCAGCGTTGGCACCTGGTCGAATCCGGTGCTGTTGTAGAAGTAGCTGCCGAGGCCCTCGCTGTTGAGGCCGTTGAATCCCTGGTACACGACTCCGAAGCCAGCGTGCAAGACGGTCTTGGGGTTAAGCGCGTAGGAGACACCGATGCGGGGCGTGAAGTTCGCCCATTCGGTGTCGTAGAGCGATTCGCGTGGGTACTCGGAGGTACCCATCAGGCCCATCCTGCCGTTCACGCCTGTTGTCAGCCAGGTCGGGTCAGGATAGTTCGCCACTGCTGGCACGGCCGCCCGGACCTGATCCCAGTTCCAGTCCGACCTGGCCGAGACTACGTTTCTCGCCTCTAGGTCCAGGAACGTGCCCGAACCCGTGTAGCGGGGCGTGCGGCCGGTCTCATAGTCCCAGCGCATGCCAAGTTGCAGGGTCAGGTCGTTCGAAACCTTCCAATCATCCATTACGTAAACACCGTGGGCCTGGGTGATGGGGGTGATGTTCCAGATGCCCCAGCTGTTCGCCCTCGTCGATCCCAGCATGAGCTCGGCAAGTGAGTGCCCGCTCAGTCCGTCGGGGTTGTCCCAGAACTCGTTAGAGCCCCCGCCAGGCCGCAGGCCGGTCATGCCCGAGAGATTGCTGCCTTCGTCCACACTCATCGACCAGAAGTATTGGTATCCCAACTTCAGCGTGTGCCGCCCCACGATCTTGCTCAGCGACAGGGCCCCGTTCAGATTCTGGCTGGTGATCTTGAACTGTGTTCCTCCGCCGACCCCTGTGTATCCCGGCGTGCCACCTCCGGTGCTCGGAGCGATCTCCGTGCTGCGACGGTCCCCCGGGCTGAATATGAACGGGTCGAATCCCCACTGGTCGGTGTTGATCCCGGTGCCGTAGTCCATGCCGGAGAAGTTCAGCAGCTTGGAGACGCTCGCGCCTCCGGTGAACTGGAAGATCGTCGTCGGCGAGACGGTCCACGTGTAGTTCGCACTGGCCTGCCAGTTGTCGTCGTCGGTGGAGCCGTGGGACTGGGTCGGAAAGAGCGGAGTGTTCTCGTTGATACCCAGGTAACGGGAATAGCGGCCATAGACCCGGTGGTAGGACGTGATGTTCTGGTCGATTCGCAGATTCACGCGCTCGATCGGTCGCTCCTGCCCGTACACACCCTCGTAGTTGTTTCTGTGGCTCGTGTTGGCGTCGGGCGAACGGTTCGGATCCGGCCAGAGCGATCTGGCAATGTTCCGTCCGACACCTACCTGCTGCGACTGGGGTATCACTGCATTTGCAAACTGCGGACGGACCCAGCCGCCGTCCGCGGTCTCGTAGCCGTTGAACGGATCAAAGATCCTCGAGAAGACCGGCCTCCCCTCCTGGAGATTGATGATGCTCTGCGAGAAGTCCCCCTGACGCTCCATCGGCGTCGGCACGGAAGCCCGCTGGGCGGCGCCGCTGCGGAAGCGCTGGTCCTCCCAGCCAACGAAGAAGAAAGTCTTGTTCCTGCCGTCGTAGACCTTGGGCACGACCACCGGACCACCGACCGACAAGCCGAAGTTGTGCTGGCGGAAGGGCTGCCGTTCCTGCCCCAGGGCGTTGGCCATGAACCCATTGGAATTGAGTTTCTCGTTTCGGTGGTAGTAGAACAGCCGTCCGTGCAGGTCATTGGTGCCGCTCTGCGACGAGATCGTGATCACCCCGCCCGAGTAGCGTCCGACATCGGCCGTCAGCACGCCGGTCTGCACGCGGAACTCTTCCACCGAGTCCGGCGAGGGGATCGCCCGATTGACGACATTGACTTCCGCGTCCTGCACCATGGCACCGTCGACGCTGATGGCCGTGGCGTTGACCTGCCCGCCAGCCAAGGAATACCCGACGCCGTTGACGGCAATCGCCACGTCCCAGCCCTCGCCAAGCAGCTGCGCGTCCTGGCCTTGGACCGAAGGGTTGAGTTGGGCGATCGCTGCCAGGGTGTCGCGCTGAAGCTGGGGAATATTGGTGATCATGTCGTTGCTGATCACATGGGCGTGGCTGGCGTCGTCCAGCGTGAGCAGCTGGGCCGAGGCGACGACCTCTACGGTCTCTGTAATGGCGCCCACGCTCAGGCCGAAGTTCAGCGACTGCCGGTCGCCGAGCCGCAGCGCGACGCCGGTCTGCCGCACCGTCTCGAAGCCTTCGCTGGAGGCCGTCACGTCGTAAGGTCCCGGGAGAACCTGCGGAATCACATAGACGCCGGCCTCGTTGGTTTCGGAGGCGTACGTCACGCCCGTGTCGGCATTGCGGGCCTCGACACTTGCCCCGGGGATCGATGCACCCGTGCTGTCGGACACGATCCCGGTGATCTGGGCATGCGTCGTCGTCTGGCCCGCTGCCGGGGCCGACAGAAGGGCCGTCACTGCGGCAAGGCAGCAGCCAAGCGCGATGGCGGGGTGAGACGCGAACTGGCCGGTGATCCGTAGGACACCCTTGAACGACATGGCCTGTACCTCCTTGCGACTGGTGCAATGGTACTTGCAGCCAGCCGCGCATGTCAACGAGCATGTCACGGGTATATCCTGCTTGCGGCCTCCGGCGCTTGAGCCATCCATCGGATCTGAGCGGGCGTCTCCGGCTTGCCAGCGACAACTGTCGAAGCGCCGGGGAGGGGGCGTCGGTCCGGGACTCCGCTCTCGGGTATATTTCAGCCGCCCAGCTGTTCCGAACGGCGTGATAGTGTGTAGCCGGGCCTGCTTGGGAGGCCGTCCGATGTCGTGCATGGTGCTACGGTTTGGTCTGGCCGTGTTTGCAGTTGCCGCCCAGGCGGACACATTGCTGGACCGGGGCCTGGCTCTTCTCGCGGACGGAAGGCCCGGGGCTGCACAGACGACACTGCGGAAGGCGGTCGAGCGGGATCCCGAGTCCGCTCCGGCGCGCAATGCCCTCGGGGTTGCACTGAGCCGCGCAGGGCGCTGGCCTGAGGCGATTGGGGAGTTCCAGAATGCGCTCCGGATCGCGCCCACGCATGCAGAGGCCCAGTTCAATCTCGGGATAGCCCTTGCAGCACAGCGGCGGCACGCCGAGGCAGCAGTGGCGTTCGGTGCCGTCTTGGAGTTGAGTCCGGAATTTTCCGACGCCCGGACCGGACTGGCAGCTGCCCTGCGTGCTGCAACCGCATCGGCGAGTAAGAAAGACGGCTTCCTCCACGGCCAGGATCTGGCAGTGACCGGTCTCTTGCCGGAAGAGCTAGCCGACCACGCCGCCCAGCTTCTGCGGAACGGAGAGCTCGGGGCCGCACACGCGGCTCTTGCAGAGGCCCTCCGCCAGCGGCCCGACTTTGCCCTTGCACGCTTTCTGCTCGGGCGGCGCTTCGAATTGGGGGGTGCCACCGAAGCGGCTCTCCGCGAATACCTCGAGGGCTCCCGCCTGGATCCCGAGAACGTGGATTTCGTGCTGCGCTATGGCTCCGTACTCGCACAGATCGAGCCCGAAGAGGGAATCGCGGTCCTGACGCAGGGTCTGGAGAACGCGCCGTCCGGCCCGGCGACAGGGAGAGACGATCCAAGAACGCAGGCCCATTTCGCTCTCGGCAGTGCCTGGGCGCGCCTCGGAGACCGGGGGCGCGCCGAATCCCATTTCAGGGAGGCGCGTGCTCGGCGAGCCCAGGCCCACGCCCGCGAGCAGGCGCTGGTCCACCTTAACCAAGGCATCGCACGGCTCAATTCGGGCGATCCTAGGGAGGCTGCCCTCGCGCTCCAGCGCAGTGTCACACTCGCTCCTGACGTGCCAGAGGCGCTGCACATGCTGGGGGTTGCGAGGAGTGCGCTCCACGACTGGTCCGCGGCCAGCGAGTCATTCCAGGCGGCGTTGGCAGCGCGTCCCGCCGATGCCTACATTCTGACGAGCTATGCTTCGGCGCTATATCGGCAGGGCCGCACCGAGCAGGCCGTGAACCTCCTGGAAAAGGCTCTCAGGATCGATCCTGGGCGGTCGGACTCCCTTTGCCTGCTGGCAAAGGTCCATCGCAGCCTTGGCCGCACGCACGCGTCCAACCGCGAGGTCGAGCGCGCCCGCAGGGCTGGCGCGTGCAATGTCGCGGAAGAGCCGTGAGCAGATCCCCGATGCCAATACGGACGCTCCTGCCATTCGCCGCCAGCGCTGCTTCCCTGGTAGTCGCTGCAGCCGGCCCGGGCGCGCCGGAATGGGGCGTGCGGTTTGCGGACGTGGCCCGCGATGCCGGTCTGACAGTGGCAACCGTCTACGGGGGCAGGACCGAGAATCGCTACATCCTGGAGAGCACGGGCTGCGGGGCAGCCCTCTGCGACTTGGACAACGACGGCTTCCTGGACCTGTTTCTCGTGAACGGGGACACCCTGCATCCCTCACCTGGCCGGGGCGGGCCGAGCCGACTAATGATCAACCGCGGTGACGGGACCTTCCGGGACGTGACGCAGCGGTCCGGCCTAGACCGGGTCGGCTGGGGACAGGCTGTGTGCGCGGGCGACTTCGACAACGACGGCTTCGTAGACCTCTTCGTAACCTACTGGGGCACGAACGTCCTCTACCGCAACCGGGGCGGGGGGCGCTTCGCGGACATCACGGATTCGGCGGGCCTCGCCCTGCCGGGCATGCAGTGGAGTTCCGGTTGCTCCTTTGTAGACTTTGACCGCGATGGCCTGCTCGACCTGTTCTACGCGCACTACACGGTCATGGACTTCGACCAGATTCCGGACTCGGAATCCGGAGGCTGCAGCTACAAGGGCCTGACCGTTGCCTGCGGACCAAACGGGCTTCCCAAGACCGGCAGCAAGCTGTTCCGGAACCGCGGGGACGGGCGGTTCACGGATGTGACCGAGCGTTCCGGCGTCAGCGGCGCAGAGCCGAGCTACGGCCTTGGCGTGCTCGCCACCGACTTCGACGGCGACTCGTGGCCGGATGTCTACGTTGCCAACGATGGCGAGCCGAGCCATCTCTTCTGGAACAACCGGGACGGCACGTTCACCGAGGACGGCCTCGCCTCCGGAGTAGCGACGAGCATGGACGGGCGCACGCAAGCAGGGATGGGAGTAGCAGCCGGCGACTACGACGGCGACGGGCGTCTTGACATCTTCAAGACGAATTTCGCCGAGGACCTGCCGAACCTGTACCGCAACCGTGGTGGCCGTCTCTTTGACGAGGTGACCACGGCGGCCGGGCTTGGCGTGAACTTCCGGTATCTCGGCTGGGGCTGCGGAATGTTCGACTTCGACCACGACGGGCACCCTGACATCTTTTACGTCAACGGGCATGTCTACCCGGAGATCGACCGTCTGCCATCCAGTCTGGGCTACAGGCAGGCCAAGGTGCTGTACCAGAATCTCAACGGCAATAGGTTCCGCGATGTCTCGCGACTGGCCGGCGAGGCGGTCCAGCGACCAGCCGCGGCGCGCGGGGCGGCGTTCGGCGACATTGACAACGACGGCGACATCGACATCGTCGTCAACCCGGTGAATGCCGTGCCGGAACTGCTGCGGAACGACGCCCAGGAACTAGGCAACTGGCTGCAGGTCAAGCTTGTGGGGAAGCGGTCCAACCGCAGCGCGATCGGAGCCAGGGTGCTTTGTTCGGCGGGCGGCAGGCGGCAGGTGAGGGAAGTGCGCAGCGGCGGGAGCTACTACTCCCAGAACGACTTGCGCCTGCATTTCGGGCTTGGCGGCGCCGGAGCCGTTGATGTCCTTGAAATCCGCTGGCCAAGCGGGCAGGTTGACCGGATACAGGGGCTGCAGGCGAACCAGATCCTTGCCGTTGAGGAAGGCGGCCAAACCGGAGCCCGAACCGTCTCTGGCCGCGGAAGGTGAGCCCGTTGGAACCCGACACAAGTCACTCGCGTGTGGCCCGTGTTCGAGCGAACATCACCGCCCTCATGGTGGCCTTCAGCGTGATGAGCTACTTCGACCGGATCATCATCTCGATCGCTGGTCCCGAGATCATTCGCGAGTTCTCCATTAGCGAGACCGAAATGGGAGCGGTCTACAGCGCGTTCCTGTTCGGCTATACCCTCACCATGATCCCGGGCGGCCGCTGGGCAGACCGTTTCGGGCCGCGGCTCGTGGTAACGCTCACGGGCCTTGGAGCCGCGCTCTGGACCGGGCTCACGGCTGCTGCCGGCGCGGGAGTCTGGACGCTCCTTCTTGGCGTGGCAGGATCCTTCGTCGCGATCCGGTTTCTGCTCGGACTGGCCACCGGCCCGCTTTACCCGTCGTGTGCCCGCGTTTACTCGAACTGGATCCCGCTGCGCCTACGGGCCCGGGTCCACGGCTATGTTGCCGGCGGTGCCGGGCTCGGCGGTGCCATCTCGCCGCTCTTGTTCTCGTGGCTGATCGCGGTGGCCGGATGGCGAATGTCGTTCGTCTGGGCTGCAGGCGCCACGGCGGCACTGGCTCTCCTCTGGCTTGCCTATGTGCGCAACATGCCCGCGGAGCATCCCGCACTCGCACGGCGGCAGATCCCCTCGGCCGATGTCCCGGAGCGCACACGGGGCAACGAGGTTCCCAACCCACCGTGGCTCCAGCTGCTCAGGAGCCGCAGCCTGCTCCTGTTGACGGTCGCCTACTTCTGCGTCTGCTACTTCGAGTACATCTTCTTCTTTTGGCTCTACTACTACCTGGGCCAGATCCGCGGACTGCCGGCCGAGGAAACGGGCGTGGCGACGACCATCGTGTTCCTGGCGTGGGCGGTGATGTCGCCCCTGGGGGGCTGGGCTTCGGACCGGCTGGTGGCGCGCCTGGGGCCAAAGACCGGCAGAAGAATCATCCCGGTGGCGTGTCTGGCCCTGAGCGGCGCGTGCCTGTGTATCGGCATTAACCTCGCGAACCCAGTCGCCGCCGTCGCTCTGCTGGCCCTCTCGTTTGGGCTGGCGGCATGTTCGGACGGGCCGTTCTGGGCCGCCGCCGTCGACATCGGGGGCCCGCACGCGGGCGCCTGCTGCGGCTTTCTCAACGCTGGCGGAAACGTTGGCGGTGTAGCGCCTCTCGTCACACCCTGGATCGCAAACCGGACCAGCTGGTCCGCGGGACTCTACTTCGCCGTGCTTGTGCTCTATTCCGGTGTGGGCGTGTGGTTTCTCATCGATCCATCGAAGCCTCTGGACAGCCCGCGCGCCGCCGGGGCGAGGGCGTCAACCTGACTTGCTTCCACGCGAACCCTTCCTCCTCGCGCACCGGGGTCTGCGGATAGAATGGGAATTGGGAGGTTGGCAGCGTAGACTCAAGCCACCAAGCCATGGCAAGAAGGCAAGTCTCGATTGGCCGCAGTTCCGGGACCACGCTTACGGACCAGGCCTACCACACCCTCCGGCGGGCGATTATCGAGGGCGAGTTGGAAGAAGGCACTTTCCTCTCCGGTCCGGAAATCATGAAGCAGTACGGGATTGGGCGAACGCCGTTCCGCGAGGCATGCAACCGGCTGCTCCACGAGCGACTGCTCAACGTCGTGTCGAGGCGGGGGTACTTCGTCCCCGAAATCAGCTTTCGCACAGTTCGGGAATGGCTGGAAGTCCGAGTTCTGGTTGAGGGCCTAGTAGCGGCACTGGCGGCTCAGAGAGCGACTCCCGAGCAGATTCGGGAGTTCGAGCGCATCGCGGAAGGGTCCTGG
Source organism: Bryobacterales bacterium (assembly GCA_028819255.1). Lineage (GTDB taxonomy): Bacteria > Acidobacteriota > Terriglobia > Bryobacterales > UBA6623 > VXMF01. The sequence continues at coordinate 63,113 of JAPPMB010000171.1, forward strand.
GAATCTTCCGATTCGAACGCGGACTACGCCCGACGAGTCAAGTCCAACACGGCGTTTCACCTGTACCTCGCCAAGATGACCAGGAACCGCGAGCTCGAGAGGCTCACCGAGACCATCCTGGAACGCACCGAGAGGCTTTCCTACCTGGAACTGAGGCGGTCTTCCGTGGGAGGGCCTCAGATCCGCATGCTGCACGCACCTATTGTGGAAGCGGTGCGCCGCCGCGACCCCCTTGCGGCGCGGCGAGCTGTCATTGCCGACATCCGCAACGGCGAGCGCGACCTGTTCACTCAGGACTTCAGCGACGATGACTTTGTGAAGTGGTTTGCGCCGAAGGGTGGTGCCGTGTCACGAACGGAATCGGTACCGGAAACAAATAGCGGGAAGGGCGTTGGCCCCGCGAAAGGGAACGGCACACAGGCAGCACGGGCCCCCGCCAGCACGACGAAGACTGAACGATAGCGGCTAGCCGGGCGGCCCAGCAGCGTCCCCGAACGCTGTCCGCACCCATTGGGCTGTGCCTGACACTGGGACGTCGCGGCCCTCCGCCGGCCGGCCACCTCGCTGACCGATCCTCGGGGCGGGCCGGCCACTCGAGCCGTGCACGGCACACAGGGCTCGCCTCGGTCCGAGACCGGCGAGCGCTTCCGGTAGCAGCCGGAATTTCCACCGCCTTCGCAAACCCCGTCGTCGGATCCGGCGGGCTGCGTCGCTGTGACCTGATGAGGCGGCCGCTGGTTACGCGAGGAGTTCCGTCACGACGCGGGCGGGGTACTGGTCCGTCAGGCGCTCTTGGAGACCGTGTCTCTCGTGGGTGAGCTCCCGGTGGTCCATCCCCAGCAGGTGCAGCATGGTCGCATGGAAGTCGTGGACGCTCACTCGTCCCTCTACGGCCTTGTGCCCGAGGTCGTCCGTGATGCCGTGCACGTGACCGCGCTTGACACCCCCTCCGGCCATCCACATGGAGAAGCCGTCAGGACCATGGTCGCGTCCGGCGCTTCCAGCGTCCCTCACCTGGCCGAGGGGCATGCGACCGAACTCGCCACCCCATATGACCAGTGTGCTGTCGAGCAGTCCGCGCTGCTTGAGGTCCTTAATGAGGGCCGCGATGGGCTGGTCGGTCTTGCCACAGCTGTACCGCAGGCTCTCTTCCAGATCGGAGTGGGCGTCCCATATCTGGTACTCGATGAAGATTTGGACAAACCGCACGCCGCGCTCCACCAGTCGCCGGGCCATCAGGCAGCGGGTTCCGTAGGACGCAGTCTCTTCCCGGTCAATCCCGTACATCTGCCGGGTGGCTTCCGACTCCTGACTGATGTCAAGTGCCTCGGGCGCCGCCAACTGCATACGCGCTGCGAGCTCATAGCTCGATATCCTCGCCTGGAGATCGGGCTGCCACGGACGCTCTGAGAGGTGGCCGCGGTTGAGCCTGCGGAGCAGGTCGCGTTCCGCCTCCACCAGCGGGGAGGAGCGCTGTTCGGCTGGATGGAGGTTCAGCAGGGGGGGATCCTCGCTGCGCACCCGCGTTCCCTGAAATACGGGAGGAAGCCAGCCCGACTGCCAGTTCTGAATTCCGTTGACGGGCAGCTTCTTGGGATCGTCAAGTACGACATAACCCGGCAAGTTCCGGTTCTCGCTGCCAAGGCCGTACACGACCCACGAGCCGAGCGAGGGGCGGCCGGGGAGGATCCGTCCAGAGTGCATCAGGTAGAGCGAGGGCTCGTGGTTAAAGGACTCGCCCCACATGGACCGGATCAGGGTCACCTCATCGGCGATCTCCGTGAAATGGGGTAGGAGCTCGGAAACCTCCATCCCGCACTGCCCGCACGGAGCGAACTCGAACGGAGACGGAAGCAGGCCTCCGATCTCGTCCGCAAACTCGATCTTGCTGAGGATGTCCCTGGGAGCGTCCTGCCCTTCGTACTTCCGCAGGAGAGGCTTGGGATCGAACATGTCGACCTGGCTGGGACCGCCGTTCATGAACAGGTGGATGACGGACTTGGCCCGGGGCTCGAAGTCGGGAGGTCGGACGGCCAGGTTTGCGGCGCCCTGGCGATGGGCCGGGGATGCGGCAATGCCGGTGTCGGCCCCCAGCAGGCTGGCCAAGGCGGCACCGTGCAGGCCGTCGGCAATCCTGGAGAAGAACAGCCGGCGAGTCGGAGGACGTGCTGCCGGCCAGCCGGCTCTGCGTTCGCTGTGCATGGCGTCTTTCCTCCTAGTCAATGAAGGCAAACTCGTTTGAACTGAGCATCGCATGGGCGAGCGAACCAAGCGCACGCCAGTTCGAGGTGAGCTCGCGGGGCGCAGGGTCGTCCTGCTCCCCAAGCTGGGCATACCATTCTCCGCGAAGCCTCGTCAAATCCCGCAGTGCCGCAGTGGTTTCGTCGCCGGTCGGTCGGCGGGCATAAAGCCGAAGGTACAGCTGCTCCACCCACTGCGCAGTGTCGTCCGGAAAGCGGTCCACCAAGCGGCCAGCCAAGTACTGTGCCACACTGCGCGCCAGCGTCCCGTTTTCCAGCTGAAGTGCCTGGGTGGCGACAGTGGAGCGACTGCGTTCAGTGCAGTTCGGACTCAGCTGTGGGAGATCGTGGGTGTCCATCAAGGTCACCGGAGTGGACCGGCGCCGCAGCGTGTAGACCGCCCGCCTCCACCCGCCCTGGGTCGTCTCGGCAACCGTCTCGCCGCCTGGCAGAACCTCGACCCCGGTAGGCGGACCGAACTGCGTACTGTCGAGCCGGTCCCCGGAGCGGAGGATGGAGTCGTAGAGAATCTCAGCCGGCATGCGCCGCAGCGGCATTCTCGAAAGGAGCACGTTCTGTGGATCCCTGGCGCGGGCGGAATCCGGAATCCGCGACGACTGGCGGTACGTTCTCGAGGTCACGATCAGGCGGTGCAGGTGCTTCAGGCTCCAGCCCGAACGGACGAGTTCCGTGGCTAGCCAATCGAGGAGTCTCGGATGCGAAGGCGGTGCGCCCGTCTTTCCGAAGTTCTCCGGCGTGGAGACGATTCCACGACCGAAATAGTTGAGCCAGATGCGGTTGACGATGACGCGCGATGTGAGTGGATGGTCGGTCTGGGTCAGCCAGCGCGCGAGGGCCGTTCGGTTGCCGCTCGTCTCTGCGGGTCGGGTGGAATGGACCGAGAGAGGCTCGATTGCCTTGTCGAACACTTCGGGAGAGCCGGGATACACCCGCTCGCCGACGGACTGGGGCTCGCCGCGGCGAAGCAGATATACAGCCGATGGCTCGCCTCCCATGTCGTAGGCTGCGCGAATCCGAGGCTTCGGGACGAGGGTCTTCTTCAGCGCGCCAACGGATTCCTGGAATCGCTTGGCCTCCTCACCGAACTCCGGGAACCGCTGCGTTAGCTCCCCATCTCGGATTTCGAGAATGTCGCGGAACTTCGCGGCAAGGTACTTCTGGATCTCGTCCCGCTCGCTGCGGGGTGTGTCGAGCACCCGCAGCAGGTCCTGGCTCACGGACTCCGGCAGCTCCGCCGCCAGGGCCTTGACGGCCTTCCGCCGGAATTCGTCCTTCCTGGCTGTCCACGCCGACTCCAATCCCTCGATCTTGGCCTCGATCGGATCATTTTGGTCGGACGCCGTCCGGCGCTCTCCCTCAAGCGCCACATCGAGAAGGCGCTCTGTCGGATCCACCCAGTCGTAGGGATCGTAGGCTGTGTGAAGAACCGCGCTCAGCCGGTAGTAGTCGCGCTGCGGAATCGGGTCGTACTTGTGGTCATGGCAGCGTGCGCAGCCCACCGTGAGGCCGAGCACCGAAGAGGAGAGGATCTCGAGTTGATCGGCCACAACGGTGAGCTTCTCGCCGAGCGAGGCATTTGCGAAGGAGTAGGTGGGATCGGAAGCCATGCGCAGAAAGCCCGTGGCAGCAAGCCGATCCACAGTCTGCTGCGTGACTTCGTCCAGGTTCCTGTAGTCCCAAAGCTCGTCGCCGGCAATCTGCTCGGTCAGGAATTCGTCATAGGGCTTGTCGCTGTTGAGCGCCCGCACGACATAGTCCCGGTACCGCCACGCGTGTTCGCGGATGCGGTCCTCATCAATGATGCCCTCGGAGTCCGCGTACCCCGCAAGATCCAGCCAGACCTGAGCCCAGCGTTCGCCGTAGTGCTCGGAGTCCAGGAGGGTGTCGACCAGGTGCTCGTAGGCATCCGGCCTGCCGTCGTTCAGGAAGCGGGTGGCCTCATCCGGCGACGGAGGGAGTCCGATCAGGTCCAGGTAGACTCTTCGCAACAGTGTCTCGGGGCTGGCCTCGGGGGCGTAGCCAAGCCCCTCTTGCTGCAGGCGCGCCGCGATGAACGTGTCAATGGGGTTGAAGACTGAGCCCGCGTCGCTTACTTCAGGCAGAGCAGGCCGCTCCGGCGGCCGGAACGACCAGAAGGAGCGGTCCTCGTCCGACACGAGGCTGCCATGCTCGGCTTGACTCTGCGGGTCCGGCCTGGCACCGCCCGCGATCCAGGCCTTCAGCGTCTCGACCTCCTTGCTGCCCGGAGGCCTCACATTGAACTCCATCAGCATGTGCGGCGGCGGCATTTCGCCTGCGAGCACACGCTGCAGGGCCAGGCTTCCGTCGGGGTCCCCTGGAATCACCGCAGGCCCTGACTCGCCGCCACGCAGTCGGCTGGCCCTGGTTCTCAGGTCCAGCCCTGCCTCCTTCCGCCGCTTGCCGTGACACGTCACGCACCGCATCTGGAAGATCGGCAATACATTGCGCTCAGTAACGGCGCGGGCCGCATTTGATGCAAAGAGGCCCTCGTCGATCCAGTGTCGGATCACCTCGATCTCGCTCGGAGCGAGCCTCTCTCCCCCCATCGGCATCGAACCCGATACGAGCTTGGCCACGAGCAGGCTGCCCGCAGAGTCACCTGCAATCACCGCCGGTCCAGACGTGCCGCCTCGCAATGCGGCCTCCCGGCTGCGGAGGTCGAGGTCCCCCTGCGTGGCCGCATCGCCGTGGCAGGCGGTGCAGTGCTGCTGGAATACGGGCAGTACCTGCGACTCGAATTGCGGTACGGCGGCTCCCTGCAGCCATGCTGCGCCGACAACTGCACAGGTGCTCCAAGCCTTGGCGAGGACACGGCTGTAGCGAGCGGGCTGGCCAGCCCGCCGTGGAAATGTCTGACCCACTCTGGCCGTAGTATATAGAAGATATACTCGGGCTTGTCACACCCTTCCACCGCTGACACAGCGCTGACCACCAAGACTGCAATATCCGCTTCCTGAGTTCCCGAGTGTCGTCCGAGTGCGGTAGCGGCATCGCGAAGACCGGATTCTGTGGACTCTGTTCCCCAGTGGAAACCGTCGGTTGATCCGGGGTTCGGTCCTCGACCTGCTGCCTGTGGCGGGCGGCCCAGTGATCTTGGCGGGGAATGCCGATCTGCTTGTTTTCCTTGACCACAGCGCTCTGCCTAGGAGAGTGCCAGGCCACCTCCGGGCCGATTCCTGCGATAGCGGGAACGGCTTCTACGAGCGAGGAGTACAGGTCGGCAGCGTGCCGGTCACCGCGTCCGTGCCCTGCACTTGTCAAGGCAAGTTCCGCCCCGCCGTCCTGCCCGGGGGCCCTACCAGCGCGGCTACCCGGCGCAGAGTGGGAGAGTTGCTGCTCGGCATTTTGGGCTGCTCACGCTCCATCGAGGGGGTCAGCCGCTCCCTTCGCAGCATGGGGATTGCCGTGCCCGAGGCCGTCCTGCAGAACACCGTCGACATCGTCTTCCGGGAACTGGAGCTGCTCAACTTTGGCCCCCCCGAACCCGCCCTGGCGGTCTTCTGCATGGACGCCAAGCAGATCGAGGTCCGGACGGGCAAGCGCGTGGCCAAGGCTGCCACCTACACCTGTGTGGGCATCGATCTGGAGGGCAGCAAGCGGGTCCTGACCTGTCTCAGCGACTTGTGGCGGCAGTGCCGGGACCCGGTGCCTCATCTTCGAGGAGCTGCGCTGCCTGGCCACGAGAGTCTTCTTCGCGGACTGGCGCGCTCTGCAGCGTCCCTGCCCTCGCCACCAGACCCCAGTTCCGCTGCCCCCTGTACTTCCGCGACAAGAAACATACACGACTTTCTTGACAAGTACCGCGATTGTGGACGCCGTGCGTTCCGTAGTCAGCGAGCAAGTGGCTACGAAAGCGGACCTCCGCGAATTGGAGCGGCTTCTACTAATTCGACTTGGCGCACTGCTGTTCGCCGGCCTCGGCTTGCTGTTCGCCGCGCTCAAGCTCACAGCATAGGCCCGGCCAGTGGCCGCCGCTGGATGGTCGGGCGGTTGTGGTTCTTGTTATCCATTTCAACCTCCTGCTAGCAGATCCCTCCGCGGCCGCTACCGGCCCTGCCGACTCCAGTACTCTGGTCACGGCTCCATGACCCGGCGAGACTTCCTGTCCCTTGCTCCAGCGGCCGCCCTGCAGCGGCGTCCGACGAACGTCGTGTTCTTCATGACGGACGACCACGGCGCATGGGCGCTTGGATCCGGCGGCTGCACGGAGATGCACACGCCAAGTCTCGACCGGCTGTCGGCAGAGGGGACGCGGTTCCGCAGGGCGTACGCCTGCACACCGGTCTGCTCCCCGTCGAGAGCGACCTACTACACGGGCAAGCTTCCCTCTCATCACGGGGTGCAGGACTTTCTTCTCGCCGACGACAGCTATGGCCCGGAGAGCCGGCCGTTCCTCGACGGGCAGGTCACGTTCGCGGATGTGCTCAAGGCGAACGGCTACACCTGCGGCCTCGTCGGAAAGTGGCACCTGGGCGAGGACGACAAGACCCAAGCGGGTTTCGACTACTGGCACACGGCGGGGAGAGGAGGCGGCACCTACCTCAACGCCGAATTCTTCGTCAACGACCGGACGGTGCGGGACACTGGCTACAAGACGGACTTCGTCGGCGACGGTGCGATCGACTTCCTCGACAGGCATCACGGAGGGCCGTTCTGCCTGGTCGTTCCGTTCTTCGCACCCCACAGCCCGTACGACTATCAGCCCGAGCGGTACAGGCGGCACTACGAGGTTTCGGACTTCTCCTGCTTCCCGCGCACGGATCCACATCCGCAGGGGCGCGGCCGGTTCCGCGAGCACTTCGGGAACGAGGAGTCGTATCGCAGCTACTCCGCTCTCGTCACGGGAATGGACGCGAACGTCGGGCGCGTGCTGGAGAGGCTCGGCGAACTGGGTGTCCGCGAGAACACGCTCGTCGTCTTCTCCGCGGACCAGGGCTTCAACTGTGGTCACCATGGAGTCTGGGGCAAGGGCAACGGGACCATTCCGTTCAACATGTACGAGGAGTCGATTCGGGTTCCGCTCATCTGGAACCATCCCGGCGTGATTCCAGCCGGCACCGAGGTTCCCGCAATGGTGTCCTCCTACGACTTCTTCCCGACTCTGCTGGACTACCTCGGAATGGCGGCGGAAGCGGACCCGCAACGAATCGGCCGGAGCTACGCCGGACTCGTGCGGGGTGACTGCTTCGAATGGCGGAACGAAGTGTTCTTCGAATACGGATACACGCGTGCCGTCCGGACCGAGCACCTAAAGTACGTCGAGCGCTCCGACGGCTGGCAGAACGAACTGTTCGATCTCGAGGAAGATCCCGGGGAACGGATCAATCGAGTTGGCAAGCCCGAGTACAGGGAGATGCGGCTGGCCCTGCGGGAGCGGCTCCGCGCATTCTTCGACGGCGCGGGCGCACCCGCCCTTGACGACTGGCGGTCGACAACCCGCCAGCGGATCCCCACGGACACGGGCTATTACCGCTGGCAGCCGTGACCGGCGTGTTCGGCGACACCTGCCGTATGCAGGGAAGGCGTGGCGTCCGCCTGCGTTCTGTTCAATCAGCTCCTCATGCCGCCGCGGACACATCCACGGTCCCAGCTTCGGAGTCCGCCGGCCATTGGCCGATGCAGTTCCTTTCCCGCGCCGACTCTTAGTCGGCTTGTAGCCGCAACCACAGGTCCGCCGGCTCCCGTCCGGCGGCCTCCAGCTTCAGAGCCATGCCAGCCGAGACGCCCGCCCGTCCGCTGAGAACCCTCGACAGCGCCGCCGCACCTACTCTCAAGCCTTCGTGGACACCCTCCACCGCCTCCAGGCAGCCGTGGCAAGGTGGCGTCCTCCAAGGGTTGCAGCGGGTGCCGCCACAGCCGCGCGTCGTGGCTCACCCTGCATTCGTTCTCGCTCATGCCATTCTTCCAATTTGTAGCCGGGGCGGTCGGCCGCAGACTCGTGACGGGCCTCGACTGCTCCGATCCATGGGCCCTAGCCCGCTGCAGCGCCTCCGGCAGCATCCCCGCGTCCAGTGACGAGCGTGGGCGCTCATGGATGTAGGCGCCATCGTCGTTCCTGCTTGCCCCTCGTCCCAAGCACACGCCATGGCTAGTCGCGGGCCTCGGCGAGCAAGACCAGTCAAGTGCTCTTGAGTCCGAAGTCCCGGTGGCGACCCCGAATGACAAGGTGCCGTCTCCTGCCGACTGGCCGTCTACAACCCCCCCAGTGGCCTCCCACGCGTGCCGATAGGGGCTGCCGACGACGACACGCGTGACCGGCGGGTCCCTACCACGGCTATAATGACCGCGCCGGAGGCGGCGGAACCCACCTAGGCCTGTCGTCGCCCTGAAGGAGTTTTCCATGCATCGTGCCCACACCTGTCGCGCTGTCCTGCTCACCCTCACTCTGGTTCTCGGAGCCGTGGCGTATCACGCCACGACCGAAGACCTGATGGTGAGTTCGGCGAAGGCCTGGCTGGCGTCCCTGAACAGCAACCAGATCACCTCGGCCCAGTACAAGCTGGACAACCCGGACTACGAGACCTGGCACTTCGTGCCCGACAACAACTTCATCACCGCTCGCGGGTACGGCCGCAACGGCGTCACATACCGGGACATGAACGCCGAACAGCGGTCGCTGGCGGACGCGCTGCTCTCGGCGTCTCTCTCGAGAGCGGGATTCGTCACCGTGAAGACGATCATGAGCCTTGAGGAGGTCTTGAGGATCCAGGAGAAGGACACGGTCGGCCGCCGGGACGTGGACCTCTACCACTTCAGCGTTTTCGGGAAGCCTGCGATGCAGGGTGACTGGGCGTGGAGACTGGAAGGCCACCACGTTTCGCTGCACTTCCTGATGCGCGAAGGCAAGCTGGCTTCCACGTCACCGACGTTCCTCGGAGCGAACCCCCACGAGGTGCGCGAAGGACCGCGCAAGGGCGTCCGTCCTCTGGGGGCGCGGGAGGACACTGCGCGCAAGCTGATGAAGTCACTGGAGGGCGAGTTGCGCGAGAAGGCCCTTGTCGAGGAGAAGGCCTATCGGGACATCCTCACGTCGGCCGACACGCGCGCCAAGCTGGAGGGACAGCCTCACGGCCTCGCAGCCTCCGACCTCAGTGAAGACCAGTACGCAATGCTGCTGGCGGCCGCCGACAGCTACGCGATGTCGGTTCCCGGCGAGCAGGCGGAGAGGCGCAGGAAAATGGTGCGCGGCACGCCGAGAGACAAGCTGTTCTTCGCTTGGGCGGGATCGGTTGAGCCCGGGGGCGGAGACTACTACCGCATCCAGTCCCCCGAATTCCTCATCGAATACGACAACACGCAGAACCGCAACAACCACAGCCACACGGTCTGGCGCGAGTTCGAGGGCGATTTCGGACGCGACGTGCTCGCTGTGCACTACCGGCTTGACGGCCACGGTCTGGGCGTGGGAGAGCCACTGGAGGCGGATTAGGCCCGCTAGGAAGGCCCCCGTAGCGGGCAATCGATCCGATTGGTCATCTCAGCGATGCGGAAGCATTTCAGAGAGTGATCGTCTGGATCGTCGATCCGCGTGGCCGCGTCACCGCCGGGCCCATGGCTCAGGGGAAATGGAGCGGATCGGATCCGCGAAACTTTCGGCCAAGCGTAGTCCGGGCCTCGGTGCGCAAGAATGCCACCGAAAGCAGAGACTCCAACCCGCGAATTCCCATGAATTTGGACGAGACTCGACCGAGAGCTCCGTACGGTTGACGTATCGAAGCCACAACCGCGTTGCGAGGCCCGAAGCATGGGGAAAGGTGGCGAGGTAGGGCTCCGCCCCGGCTACTCTGACGGGCGCTGCTCCGGTAGCCCCGCCGACGCCTGGGCAAAGTCACGGGCACCTGCCATTTGGCCCGGAGCGGCCTATCTCGGGGAGTGGCGCATAGCGGACCCATCGCTTGCGAACTTGTGCGAATCGGCAACCTGCGTCTGGGCTCGCTAGGATGGTAAGTCTATGCCTGACCAACCCGAACGCCAGATGGGCTTCCACACGCGGTCCCTCCATGCGGGCCAGCGTCCCGACCCGGCCACGAACGCCAGGGCGGTTCCCATCTACCAGACCACCTCGTATGTTTTCAACGACACCGACCACGCGGCCTCCCTGTTCGCCCTGCAGGAGTTCGGCAACATCTACACGCGCATCATGAACCCCACCACGGGGGTCTTCGAGGAGCGCATGGCCGACCTCGAGGGGGGCATCGGCGCCTTGGCGACCGCCAGCGGCCAGGCCGCCCAGCTCCTCGCCATCTCGAGCCTCTGCCAGAGCGGCGACGAGATCGTCTCCTCCGCCACGCTGTACGGCGGGACCTACACGCAGTTCGACACGACCTTCCGGCGCTTCGGCTACAACACGATCTTCGTCGATCCCGACGACCTCGACAACTTCCGCAACGCGATCACCGACAAGACTAGGGTGCTCTACGTCGAGACGGTCGCGAATCCCAAGATGAACGTAGTCGACATCGAGGGAGTCGCCAAGGTCGCCCACGAGGCCGGCATCCCGCTGATGATCGACAACACGTTCGCCACGCCGTACCTGTGCCGCCCGATCGAGTTCGGAGCCGACATCGTGGTGCATTCCACCACGAAGTTCATCGGCGGCCACGGCACCTCCATCGGCGGAGTGGTCGTGGATTCCGGAAAGTTCGACTGGGCGAACGGAAAGTTCCCGATGCTCACCGAGCCCAGCCCCGGCTACCACGGCATGGTGTTCGCCGAGACCTTCGGCGCACTGGCCTACATCCTCAAGTGCCGCGTCGAGGGCCTGCGGGACCTCGGCCCGTGCATGTCCCCGCAGAACGCCTTCCTCTTCCTCCAGGGGCTGGAGACCCTCGGCCCCCGCATGGACCGGCATTGCGCCAACTCCCTGGCCATCGCCGAGCATCTCACCGGACACGACCTGGTCACGTGGGTCAACCACGCCGACCTGCCGTCGAGCCCCTATCACGCCATGGCGAAGAAATACCTGCCCAAGGGACAGGGTGCGGTCTTCACCTTCGGGATCAAGGGCGGCCGCGAAGCGGGTCGCAAGTTCATCGACGCCCTGCAGATCTTCTCCCATCTCGCCAACGTCGGCGACGCCAAGAGCCTCGTCATCCACCCGGCAACCACCACACACCAGCAGCTGAGCGAGGCCGACCACGCAGCCGCCGGCATCACGAACGACATGGTTCGCCTCTCCGTGGGCATCGAGGACGTCGAAGACCTGATCTGGGATCTCGACCAGGCTCTGGCCGCGTCCCAAGCCTGACCGCCCTTCGAGATCGGGCCGCTTCAATTCGGCCCGATCTCGACCGAATGCCGCCCCGGAATCGGCGTCGGACGACGCTTCCATAATCCCGTTTTCCGGATCCCGTTTTCGGGATCAACGAGGCGGGCAGCCGGATGGAAATAACAGAGAACTAAGGGGTTATCGGATCGATTCCATCGCTGTTCCCGGCCTTTCCTGATCTATAGTGGAAGGGAGTTGCGACCGACCCGGCTCGTCCGGTTGTCGGTTGCCCAACCACATGGTTCGGTCTCGGAAAATTACGAAGCGCTTCGCGGTGGGCGCCGTCGTGACGGCGGCGCTGCTTGCACTCTCGCTCGCCAACTGGGCGGAGCGGGGACGCTTCGAGGTGCCGGAGGACGGGGTCGTGTGGAGCGACTCGGAGGGCAGCGTGGCTGCCGTCCGCGTCGTCTCAAAAGGCCCGGGCGCGCTGGTGGGGGTGCGCCCGGGCGACAAGTTGCGGTCAATCGCCGGCCGGCCGGTCGCCGACGCCCTGGACGTGCCCCGCATCCTCTCGGCCGTGGGGCCCTGGAGCCGGACCGAGTACGGCATCGAACGCGACGGCAGGGTACTCCACCTCTCTGTCGTCCTGGACGGGGGCAACCAGCGGGGAGCGATCGGCACTTTCCTCCTGGCACTGGGATGGTGCTACGCCGCGATCGGGCTCTGGGTGTGGGTGCGGTGCCCGGAGGGCCGGCCCACGAGCTGCTTTCTCGCCTTCTGCCTGGCGTCGCTGGCCGTGTATTCGCTGAGCTCGACGGGGCGGCTGGAGGGTCTGGACCGGCTCGTCTACTGGTTCGACGTGTGGGGCCTGCTCTTGATGCCCCCGCTGTTTCTCGACTTCTGTTCGCGCTTCCCCGACCGGTCCGCCCGGTCCCGGGGCATCACGCGGGCCGCCTACGGGGCTGCCGTTGCGGTCGGGGCGGCCCATCACGCAGCGGCCGGTGGCTGGGTGGGCGGCGGCATCGGCGACCCGGTCCTGATCCGGTTCTTCGACGCGGTTCCTCTCGCCCTGCTCGCGACCAACCTGGCCGCGGCCGGCGTCATGGTCCGGATTCAGTCGCGCCGGGCCGGGAATCCTGTCCACCTCCTACAGGCAAGGTGGCTGCTGATGGGAATTGTCGCGGCGGTCGGGCCGTTCACGGCGCTGTATGCCGTGCCGTTCGCCGCAGGCCTCGCTCCGGGCCCCAACCAGGCCTTCTCGGTGTTCTCGCTGGCGGCCCTGCCCCTTTCGATCGCCGTGGCGCTGTTCCGATACAGGCTGCTGGACTTCGAGGTCGTCCGGCGGAGGGTCCTGGCCTCCGCCTGCGCCGTCGCCCTGCTGGGGGCCTCCGGCTATGCCGCACTGTTCCTGTCCGGCATTCCGGCCGCGTGGCTGGACCGCTTCGCGCCCCTCTTCTGGCTGGGATCGCTGACACTCGCGGCGGGCCTGTACCGTCCGCTGTACAAGCTGCTCTCGAGGGCTTTCGAGAGGCGCGCCTTCCGCGACCGGTACGAGGATCGCCGGACGCTCGGCGAATTCGCCCGGGAGCTTGCCATCGAGACGGACACGAGCCGGATGGCGACGGCGGCGCGCACGCGTCTGGCACGCGCCCTGAACGCGGACCGGATCGCCCTGCTGGTACCGCCGGACGGCGGTCGCGGCGAGCGCCAGGGGTTCCGGCTGCTGGACGATGACGCCGGGGGCCGCGAGGCATCGGGCCCGCCCATCGACATGAGCCCAATCGAGGAGCTCGCCCGCGGCAAAGGAGAGCCGGTCACGGTCGCCGGCCCGCTGCCGGAGAAGCTATCCGGCGAACTCGCCGCGCTTGGCTGTCGTCATTTCGTCCCGTGCCGCGTCCGAGAGCGCACCGCGGCCTGGATCGGGATCGGTCCCGCGCGAGACGGAGCGCTCCTGGGGAGCGACGACCTGGCGCTCGTGGAGGCCCTGTCCGCGCCGTTCGCGATCGCGCTGGAGAACGCGCGCCTCTACGCTTCGCTGGAAGCCAAGGCGGCGCAGTACCGGCGTCTGAAGGACTACAACGAGAACATCGTGGAATCGCTCTCCGTGGGCATTCTGGTGCTCGACGCGGACGGGCGCGTCCAAAGCTGGAACACCCAGCTGGAGCTTGCATTCGGGATCTCGCGCGAGGCGGCTCGCGGGCGCCGCCTGGGCGAGTTGCTCCCGCAGGGACTGGTGGAGGCGTTCGAGCAGTGCACGGACGAGTCCGGCGCCGGAACCATCTACAAGTTCCCCCTGCGCGTCCGCGACTTTCCGGAGGAGTTCCTTCCTCCGGAGCCGGGCGGCAGGGCTGAGCGCATCTTCAACGTAGCGGTGGCGCCTCTCATCGACAAGGGATTCCGCACGGTGGGGCAGTTGCTGATCCTGGACGACGTCACCGACCGGATCGAACTTGAGAAGCGTGTCGTGGAGGCGGACAAGCTCAGCTCCGTCGGCCTTCTCGCCGCCGGGGTGGCCCACGAGGTCAACACTCCCCTCGCCGTGATTTCCAGCTACTCCCAGATGCTTGCAGGACGGTTTTCCAATGGGAGCCCCGAGGCCAAGATGATCGGGAAGGTGACGGAGCAGACCTTCCGGGCGAGTGAAATCGTCAACTCGCTGCTCGACTTCTCGCGCACCTCGAGCTCCGACATGTCCCGCTGCGACATCAGCCGCGCGATCGAGGACACGCTGGACCTCGTGGCCCCGCAGCTGCGCAGGGCGGGCGTGGCGGTGGAACGGAACCTGCTCGAGCCCGCGTACGTGCTGGCCAGCAAGGGGAAGCTGCAGCAGGTCTTCCTGAACCTGTTCCTCAACGCCCGGGACGCCATGCCGGGCAGCGGCTCGCTCAGCGTGTCGAGCGAGGTCGTGGCCGGCCCTTCGGGCGACGCCCGGGTCCGGGTTCGCGTTACGGACACAGGGACGGGGATCCCTCCGGAGGACCAGCGACGCATCTTCGATCCCTTCTTCACGACGAAGGGTCCGCGGCAGGGGACGGGCCTGGGGCTGGCCGTCACCTACGGGATTGTGCGGGAGCACTCCGGGACGATCTCGGTGGAGAGCGAGCGGGACATGGGCACGACGTTCGAACTGCGGTTCCCGCTAGCCGAGCACCCCGTGCATGTCTGAGAAGTCCCCCGCCGCCCGCCAGCACGAGACGCCGGCCCGTATCCTCGTGGTCGACGACGAGCCGGCGATCGTCGAGACGCTGCAGATTCTCCTGGAAGGCGCCGGCCACGAGGTGGCCGCGGCAGGGACAGGGAAGGAATGTCTGGACTTCCTGACGCGGGAGCCCTGCGACCTTGTCCTGCTCGACCTGATGCTTCCCGACCGGCCCGGGCTCTCGGTGCTCGGCGAGATCCGCAAGATCAGCCGGGACCTGCCCGTGCTGATGCTGACCGCATACGGCTCCATCGACAGGGCGGTCGAGGCGACGAGGCTGGGAGCGACGAACTTCCTGACCAAGCCCTGGAACAACACCAAGCTGCTGCTGGAGATCCGGCAGGCCCTGGAGCGCCGGCGGCTCGAGAGCGAGAATGCGACACTCCGCGGCCAGCTAGCGTTCGCGAGACCTCTGGAGAACCTCGTGGGGAGCTCCGAGACGATGCTGAAGGTCTTCGTGATGATCCACCAGGTCGCCCGCACCAGCTCGACCGTCCTGGTTTCCGGCGAGAGCGGCACCGGCAAGGAACTCGTCGCCAAGGCGATCCACAAGGGATCCCCAAGAGCGGAAAGGCCGTTCGTCACAGTCAATTCGGCCCGGATCCCGGAGGGCATGCTCGACTCGACGCTCTTCGGTCATTTGAAGGGAGCCTTCCCGGGAGCGGACAGGAACCGCCGGGGCTGCTTCGAGGCCGCCGACGGCGGCACGATCTTTCTCGACGAGATCGGGAACCTGAGCCTGGAGACGCAGGTCAAGCTCCTGCGGGTGATCCAGGAGCGGGAGGTCGTCCGGGTCGGGTCGGACGAGTTCACGCCCGTGGATGTCCGCATCATCGCCGCCACGAACATCGGTCTCGCGGCCGCCGTGAGAGACGGCAGGTTCCGGGGCGACCTGTACTACCGGCTCAACGTGATCGGGATCGAGCTGCCTCCCCTGCGGGAACGGCTGGAGGACGTGCCCCTGCTTGTGGAGGAATTCCTGACGCAGTTCTGCCGTCGCGAGAACAACCAGTTCCTCGACGCCGACCGCAAGTCCATCCTCCGTTTCACGCCGGAAGCGCTGCGGATCATGATGGCTCACAGCTGGCCCGGAAACGTGCGCGAACTGCGCAACGTCGTCGAGCGGGCGGTCGTCCTCGCTACGCAGGAGGCTCTGGGGCCGGAGGTTCTGCCGAACTCAGTCCAGGGCCGCCGGGAGCCGGCCCGCCCGTCTCCGCCGGCCGGAATTCGCCGGCATCCCGGAGCCAGCCTGTCGGAAATGGTCGAGGACTATGAGCGCAGCGTCCTGCTGGCGGAGCTTGAGAAGCACGGGTTCAACCAGACCGAGACCGCAAAGTCACTTCGCGTCGCTCTCTCGACGCTCAACCAGAAGATCCAGCGCCTCGGGATTGACGCGAAGCGTCGCCGCACAAGGTGAGAACCTCGGCGCTCCATCGGAGTCGATGACAGGGAGCAATCCTGCAGAACTGCACCACTCCGCTCTGCCCCTGTCTTGCCGAAGCCGACCGTGGCCAGGTGGTTCCCAGGCGCGGAGACCTCCGCCGCCCGGCCTCGCAGCCGTTCCACGAGCCGCTTCTCCCGCCGCACGGGGGTACTGGGCTGGCCAGCGACGGACCCGCGACCTGCCGTTCGCCCACAAGTTGAGACTTCACATGCCTTCCGGGCGCTGCAAGCGGCGGGCCCGAAACGAGCGGCGCTAGCTCTCTTCCATTGCGGCTGCAACCAATCCCTTCAGGCTCTTCGCCTTAAGCTCTTCTATGTGCTTCAGCCTGTCCTTCGGCTCCACATCCAAGCTGACGGCTTCTTGACACGACTTCCACACGATGTAATCCTCCACCACCGCTAGAGAGCTGGCGATCTTGTGCAGAACCGCCATCTTCTCGCGGTGGCGGAGTTCGTCTAGGTAGTAGGCCGTGCCATAGACCGTGTGCCGGTCTTTGGCATCGTGATGGTCGACCAACTCCTCTGAGGTTGCCGACCTGAGATCCTGATACTTCATGCTGTGGCTCCTTTCTGAGTTCGATCCATCAAGTGTCAAGGGAATTCATGATTCTTCCGAAGCAAGGCTTCGCGGACTCTTATACTGATATAGAGTTCCCCTGTGAAGAACCTTCTTCGGGTCGGGACGTCCGCTGGCACCGATCGAGCCGTCAGGCCTCAGGTATTGGTGCGCGCGCGCAACCTCGGCTCCATCGCGGCGTCGGTACGAGAGCATCTGGCTCCTTGTACAATAAGGTTCGTGGGCCTTGGGAGCGGCGGGATGCTTGCTCTTGAGAATCTTGACAGCAATCTCGCCAGACTTCGCTTTTGCAACGAACTCGCCCTCGTTGAAGAGCCTACGAAGCACTTGGGCGCAAACTCTGACAATAATCACTTGACTCATGTTATCAGCAATTGAACTCCAAGATCGAATTCGCCAGCTTCTGCAGGGAAGCCTCGCCATAGACCTATTCGAGGACTGGATGACTCGTGAGAGCTGGGACATGCATCGCTCGGCAGATCAGACAATTGAGAGCATTGTTGGTGCTGTCGAGCTTTGCCTCGCCGAGTTTGGCATGGGACATCTTGGAATGGATGAATTCAGAAGCGAGCTTCAAACAATTCTCGACTCGTGTGTTCCTGTATCGATGTATCGCAAAACATCCGAACACCCCCATAAGCAAGTCACCTACTACAGCAAGGCTGAACCGAAGACCGAAATTTCTTCAAGACCATACCCTATGAGCGTTTTCATGGCTCTTGATCCTGACGGACGCTATATTCAGATAGTTCCTGAAGCTTGGACTGTTCTAGAAGCGGAACGACTGAGAATTCCGCTGATTTTGCAAGCTCATGGGCAAGATAGATACGACACGAGTAAGCCCCAAACTCCGGTAATTCGAATCCACTGAGATTGCAGTTGAAGTCAATATTTCCTGTCTCTCTTATTTTCCCTGCGACGGTGCCAAACCAGAATTCACCTCCCGGAGTAGCCATCTGAATTGAGGACGACACATCCTCGCTTGGTGGTCCTGAGAATCGAAAGGCGAGTGCCATCCTGGGAAGATTTGTCGGAACGCGTGTTACCGCTATCTGATCAAAAACACCGATCAGACAGACCTTGCCAAAGTCATCCCTGAAAGTGTAGTCGCAGAGAACAGCCCACTCGCACTTGACCGTATCGCTCATCCCAACACGCCTGTCTGGCCCATTCTAGCATTGGAGGAGAGCGTGACGCCCTTGTGCATTCCCGTCACAGTTCGAACATGGCGATTGGCAGGCTGTAATCGACGGATAAGTTTCCATGTGTCGAGGCGACGGGATGAATGGGGATCTGCCGGTATTCTGGTCCAGGTGGCGACGGTGGTTTCGCCGGGTTCGGCACCGGGTGCGCGGCACCCGCACCGGGGCGGCCACGCTGCCGACGTTGACGTTGCGCTGGAAGAAGCCGTTGGCGAGCTCGGAGTCATGGTCGCGCAGATGGGCCCGCCGCTCTCCGAGACTGACGCTGGAGAGGACCATGCCGAGCAGCTGGCCCAAGGTCAGGGACGCCAGATCGGAAGCGAGCAGATCCTTGAGGTTCTGCTCCAGTTGCCCGTCCTGCCCGGTGGCGGGAGGATCGGATTCTGGAGGTTGCAATGCTGTTTTCCTTTCGTTGCGGAGGATGGATGGGCAGGATCCGGAAGCGTTGGACACGGCCTCTCGGACCACCCACCGCCTCGATGTTCCTACACAACACTTATGTAGCTCCCGCTGTTTTTTCGCAGCGATCCCGCACGGCTGGTACCGTCGCAACGACATCGACCGCTTCGAGGGGCACTACGCGAGCGTGATGTACGCCTAGTTCGCGTCCCTGGGGCAGGATGTGGGGGCGGAGGAGAGCGGGAGCCGGGGTCGGGCGGACCTAGTGCTGCGGGCGGGAGCCCGGGTGTACCTGTTCGAGTTCAAGCTGGCGGAGCGGGCGGGCGCGGGGGCGGCGCTGGCGCAGCTGAAGGAGCGGGGCTATGGGGACAAGTACCGCCACCTGGGCGTCCCGGTGCATCTGGTGGGAGTGGAGTTCAGCACGGAGACGCGCAACGTGAGAAGGTTCGAGACGGAACTGGCGTGAGGGTCGCCCCGCCGATCCGGCTGGACGGCAGCGGTACGACTCCTCGGAGGGATCCTTCACAGCCCTATCGTCAACAGACAAGCTGGGTGGTTGCGAATTAGTGCGTCAGATGGGATCGCGAGCCCCGAGAGCACGAACGACAGAAACTGAAACAGTTACTGATTCCCTAACGTTCCAACTGGCCTGACATGGCTCCGGCGGGGCGAGCGTTCGACGTGCCCGCGCGGCGAATGCCGGGGGCTCCCGCTCCCAGGCACCCTCCGTGAGCGTGACTTGCGGTCCGAACAGGAACAAGTCAGGCCCGGCTCGCGGCGATGACCTCGTTCAGCGTACCGGCCAACCTCGGCAGCGCCTTGCGCGCCGGGGCCTCGCAATAGCGGCCCTTGGCGTTGCGCCACTCCTCCCGCTCACACACGCCGCGCCCGAGGGCCCCCCGCGACGGGTTGCTCGCCCGCAACGCCTGCCGCAGCCAAACCACCGACTCCGGCCGAAGGATGCGGAGCCCTCCCCGCACTCGCTCCGTTCTAAACAGACAACCTGCCCTGTGCCAAGTGCGTTGGGTCGCTGGGGCGAAGGGTATTCCGAACCGACTCCTCTGGTATTCTCGGATGCGATCGCCCTCGCTCTCGGGCCCGGCCTGCTGCTTGAAATGCGCACCACGGAACAAGTCAGGCGGCTGATGGCCGAGAACACCCGTCTGCGCCTCGCCATCGAGGAGCTTTCCATCCTCAACGAGGTCTCGACCGCAGTCTCGTCCGCATCGTCCCTCGACGCCACGGTCGACCTGATCGTGCAGAAGTGCGTGAAGCATCTCAAGGTGGAGCAGGGAGCCGTCCTCCTGTTCGACAAGCTCGAGGCCGGCTCGGCGCTGAAGACGATGGTCCGGAAGGTCGAAAGCAGCGCTGCAGACATCCCGATGCGCCTCGGGGACCAGATCACCGGGTGGATGCTCAAGAACCAGAAGGCCTTGGTCGTCAACGACTTCACCCGGGACACGCGATTCCGGGCGCCCTCGGCGCGAGGGAGCATTCGCTCCCTGCTCTGTGTGCCGATGAAACTTAAGGGGCGCCTGATCGGCGTGGTCAACGTCTTCAACAAGAAGGGCGGGGGCGGATTCAGAGCAGGGGACCAGAGGCTGCTCAGCATCATCGCCACGCAGTCCGCGCAGGTGGTCGAGAACGCCCGCCTGATGGAAGAGCAGAAGGCGCTTGAGATTTTGCAGGAGGAGCTGCGTCTGGCCCAGGAGATTCAGCGGAACCTGCTCCCGAAGGAGCCGCCCCAGATCCCGGGCTACAGGGTTTCCGGCCTCTCCGAGCCCGCAAAGAGCGTAGGCGGAGACTATTTCGACTTTCTCAGCCTGGGGGAGGGCCGGCTGGGCCTCTGCCTGGCCGATGTCTCAGGCAAGGGCATCACGGCAGCGCTGCTGATGTCCAACGTGCAGGCGACGATCCGCGGCCAGAGCCGGCTCGCTGCGGACACCGGCGCCTGTGTCGCCCGCTCCAACGACATGCTGCACGCCAGCACGGACTCCGACAAGTTCGTGACGATGTTCTATGGCGTACTCGACACTCGGACGCACCGCCTGGAATACTGCAATGCCGGCCACAACCCGCCTGTCATGCTTTCAGGCGTGAACGGCCAGGCGCTTCTCGAGACCGGCGGGCCGGTGCTCGGTGTCGTGCCGGGGTTTCCCTACGAGAGCGGGGAGGTCGAGTTCCGGCCGGGCCAGACGCTGCTGGTCTACAGCGACGGGTTCAGCGAGGCCATGAACACTCGTCTCGAGGAGTTCACCGACGAGCGGCTGCGGGCTTCTGCGGAAGCGAGCGCCGGACTGCCGCCCGGGCGGCTGCTCGATGTGCTGCTGCAAGAGGTCAACGAGTTCTGCGGGGACGCTCCGCAGACCGACGACATGACGATCATGGCCGTCCGGCGCGGCCCCGAGTGACGTCCGGAAGGCTCCGGGCTCATGCTCCGGCGACGGCCTCCGCGATCCGCCGGCTGCGACGGACGCAATCCGGAATCCCGAGCCCGGAATATCCGTTCCCGGCCAGGAACAGGCCGGGAACCGCGCCCAGCCGCTCGTCGATGGACCGCATCAGCCGGTCGTGCCCCACCGCGTAGACAGGCATCGCCCCCTCCCACCGATACACCTTGCTGCCGGTGAGTTCTCCCTGGAACCCCATCCACCGCCGCAGCTCCCGGTCGGCACGGCGCGCGACGGATCCGTCGCTGGCGCCCGCGGCCCATTCGGCGGAACGGCCGGCCATGAAGGCCCGTAGGAGCACGCTGTGGTTGGGCGCTCTTCCGGCGAACTTGGTGTTCATCCAGGTGCAGGCGGCTACGGCCCCGCCCTCGGCGCGCGGCACGAGAAACCCGAACCCGTCAAGTGCATGACCGAATCCCTCGGCCGGGTAAGTGAAGGCCGCCACTGTCGACGAGCGGCAGTCGATGCCGCCGAGCAGGTCCGCCAACGCGCGGTCGACCCTTCCGGAGAGGCGGCTCGCCTCGCGGGCGCTCACCGCCAGAATCACAATGTCGGCGGCGAAGTTCCCTGAGTCCAGAAGAATGCTCCAGCGGTCGTCGGCCCGCCGCAGTTCCGCCACGCGTTCACGAACGATCCTGCAGTGGCCGGCGAGACGCCGTTCCAGCGCCCCGACAAGGGAGCCCATGCCGTCCCGCAGTGTCAGGAACAGCGGTCCGTCCGGTTTCCGGTGGCGGTTCCTGAAGGTTCCGCGCAGGACGCTGCCGTAGCGGGCCTCGTACTCGACGAAGCGAGGAACGGCGTGGCGCGCGGACACCCGCTCCGGCGGCGCGCCATAGACGCCCGCCATCATGGGCTGGGCGATGTACTCGACGGCGTCGGCACCGAAGTGGTCCCTCACGAAGTCGGCGACGGAGCGGTCTTCGTGCTTCGCAGGGCGATGGAACCATTCGAGAGCCATGCGGACCCTCGCGGCGGGACCGAGCAGCGCTGTGGTCGCGACCTGCCACGGCCTGCTGGGCGCCAGCATGCGCATGCTGGCGGGCAGGGGAACAAGCCGCCCGTCCCGGACCACAAACGTCCGCCGCCGCCGGTCGTTCGATCCGATGATCTGCGTGCCGAGTCCCAGCTCGTCAACGAACTGGGCCATCCAGCGCTTTTCCGCAAGCCAGCTGTCCGGACCGCCCTCGACCAGACAGCCGTGCAGGCGGTCGGTGCGAATCAGCCCGCCCAGTCGCGCCCGGCGCTCGAAGAGCGTGCTCGGGATTCCCTTACGGCTCAGGTAGTAGGAGGCTGCGAGCCCGGATATGCCGCCCCCAACGACCGCGACCCGCCTCATCGCACCGGGACGGCGCGGTAGTCGCGGACCATCTGCACGGCGGCGCGGACATGCTCCACGGGCGTCTGGGGGATGATGCCGTGGCCGAGGTTGAAGATGTGGCCCGGGCGACCCGCCGCGCCGTCCAACACGGCATGGACCCTTGCCCGCAGTTCCGGCAGAGGGGCGAGCAGCGCGATCGGGTCCAGGTTCCCCTGCACGGCAACGCCGTGGCCGACACGGTCCCAGGCGGAACCGAGCTCGACCCTCCAGTCCAGCCCCAGCACGTCGCCCCCCGCCCGACGAAACAGTTCAAGGTACGCGCCATTCCCCGTGCCGAAATGAATGACAGGGACGCTCTGCGCCCGGATCCGGGCGATCAGGTCGCGCGAGTAGGGCAGAGCGAAACGCTCGTAGTCCAGCGGGGACAGTGCGCCGACCCAGCTGTCAAAGACCTGGATCGCCGCCGCTCCGCCAGCGACCTGCAAAGCCGCGAACGGAGCAAGCACATCGACAATCCGCTCCATCAATTCCCGCCAGACCTCCGGCTCGCCCCACATCAGGCTCTTGGCCGCGGCGTAGTGGCGGGACCCGCCTCCCTCGATCATGTAGCTGGCCAGTGTGAACGGAGCACCCACGAACCCGATCACCGGCAGCCGCCCGCCAAGGTGTCCGCGCACAAGAGCAATGGACTCGCCGACGTAGCCGAGCTCGGCCGACCGGTCGGTCTGCAGCCGGCGCACGGCGGCCGCCGAGCGTACGGGCGGGTCGATCCTGGGGCCCTCGCCCTTGACGAACTCAAGGCCGAGACCCATCACCTCGAGCGGCAAGAGAAGGTCCGCAAACACGATTGCGGCATCGACGTCCAGAGCCTCGACAGGCTGCTGCGTGACCTCCGCCGCGAGGCGGGGGGTCTTGCAGATCTCCAGAATGGAATGGCTGCGGCGCAGCGCACGGTATTCCGCCATGTACCGTCCCGCCTGCCGCATGAACCAGACCGGCGGGCGGTCCACAGGCTGGCGAGCGCAGGCGCGAAGGAAACGCTGGCGCATTCTGCCAATATACCAGCAATCGCACTAAAGTATTGAAATCTAGGCACTTAGGTCTATTCCGGCGTCCCGGATCGTTCGGCAGGAAGCGGCGGCAGCTGACCGGTCGGGTTGGGGGCTCCGCGCCCTCCGAACCGCCTTCGTCCCGGACGCAACACGGGCCGTTCGGTCCGTTCAGACCTGCGACACGGACTCCTGGGCGGATTCCCGAGGAACCTTTCAGCCGCGGCGACGTACCGCCCGAAGCAGCATCGGCATGGCTGCGGGCATGCGTGCTTCGTCAGTGACCAAGCAGCATTCCGCTCGATCGACCGACCAAGCACTCTCTCGCCGCCGACCTCGCGACAGGTGCGTTGCTCACCATGCCGGCTGCTCCCTTGACGACGGCGATTCCGGCCGGCTGGCGCCGGGAGGCGGCCGGCTGGCCGCGAGCCGGACCCGAAGCGCTCTTCACACACCCCGCGACGGCAGGCCGAGGCCGGCGCGGCAACGCCGAACGAGGCTGACGGAGGCGGCATTCAGTGCGAAGCCGTGCCGCGCCCCGTGTAGCGCTCTCCGAACCCTCCCGGCGGTGTCAGGCGCGAGATGCCGCTAGCAGGCGCTTCTCCCAGATACGACACCCGACGACCGACATATGCGAACGTGCGCTCGTGCATCCGGCCGTCCCTGTCCACCAGGACCCTGAAGCCGGTCCGGGAGCCGGGCAGGATCTCGACCGGCAGGTACCCCTCGATTCCGGAGACCTGCCGGATCACGACATAGCGGCGCCTGCGGGTGTCCCACTGGTATACGCGCATCACGTCGAAGTCGTGGATGTCGCCGCGCCCACTCGACTGGAACCACAGCCAAGTCGGCTTGAACAGCCTCTGCGACCCCTCCTCCGTCTCGGTCGAGCCGATCTGAAAGTGGGCGACGATCTCAAGGCCCTGCGCCAGTGCCGCTACCTCAAGCGGCACATCCGCATAGGCCATGTTCGCGAGCAGCCAGCCGGCCTCGTCGACCGAGGGAACGCGGACCAGATACCAGTAGTCCTCGCCCGTCGGCTCGGTCTCGGGCAGGGACCCGGCGGCGGACGCCGGATACCGGTCCACGATCATGCGGTCGATGACCTGGAAACTCTCGTCCTTGCTGAGCTGATAGAAGGTCGGAGCCCAGCGATACGGTTCGACATGCACGTTGAGTGTGTCCCGGGAGCGAAACGAGCCCTGGTCCGGCACTCGGGAGGCCTGTGTCGTCAGGCGGGCCAGCGCCCCTCGCAAGGTCTGGTCGAGAAGCAGGGTGCTGGGCAGCCAGCCCTCGAGCTGGTCGGAGGTGCGCACGCGGGAGAAACTGCGGTACCTCTCAAGCACGGAGACCTGCGTGTCGAACGGCAGGACGGACACGACGGGAGCATCGTGTTCGAGGCCGGCGTACAGTTCCGAGTCGTTGCGCGTATAGTGCACGTCGAGGTCCGCAGCTTCGTCTCCGCGGACGCATCCGGCCAGCGCGAAGGCCGCCAGCGCGGGAAGCGCGAAGGTGCGAATCGCGCTGCGGGAGATAGACTGCATGATCTGGCGACGCGCCCGCGGGGCGGCCTTCGCATGGAGAACGGACCGGCGCCCCAATCCTGCGATTCAATTCAAGCAGATCGAGAAGTGTGTGGGGGAATGCAGGGGCGGGCGGCAGCGACAGGAACACCTGTGACGAGCGACAACGAGCTGCTGTGCGGGGACTGCCGGCAACCTCTCGAGCATGGCGGACCGGGCCGTCGCGGCGGCGACTCGGCGCCCGGGCAGAGGTACTGCCCGACCTGCGCGACGAGTGAGTGCGAAGTCCTGCACTGTCCCCACTGCGGCAGCGAAGTCTGCACCGCCTGCGGATCGATCCTTGAGTCGGCGGAGGACCTGGGATACGGCTGACGGACTGTAACCTTGCAGGCGCGGAAGCTGCCTTCCCTCTTTGGGCGGCCCAGCGTGGACCGCCCGTTCGACAGCCTGCCGCGTCCCACTCGACAGTCGATGCGTTCCGCTGGCGGGAAGTCTTGATGGAGGAAACAACCATGCTTGGATTCATTCGACGGACCGCCATCCTCTGCGCGTTCGCTGTTGTGGCGGCGCCGTTCGCGCTGGCCGACAACCACGCCTTTCTGGAAGAGGCCCAAGGGCGGCTCAAGGGGCTGGAGGAGAAATTCGTAGGCCTGGCCGAGGCCACTCCGGCGGACAAATTCACCTACCGGCCCGCCGAGGGCGTGCGCTCAACGAGCGAGGTCTTTCTGCATGTCGCGGGCGCGAACTACTTCGTGTCGCGCGCATTCGGAACCGCTCCGCCGGAGGGGCTCAATCTCAGGGGCCTGCAGACTTCGACGACTGACAAGAACGAGATCCGGGAACGCCTGAAGGCATCGTTTGCACATTTCGCCGGCGCGATTTCCAAGGTCGGCGCCGGGGATGCCGAGAAGGCGATGAAGATGTTCGGCCAAGACACGACCACGCGGGGCGCGCTGTGGTTCGCGATGGGCCATCTCAGCGAGCACCTGGGGCAGAGCATCGCCTACGCGAGAGCCAGCGGCGTGACGCCGCCCTGGAGCGAATAGACCAAGTGGCGAGGAGAGATTTGGCCGCGAAAGGGCGGCTCTTTCAGCGCAGCGCCCCCCTAGTGCTCGCAGTGGCCCTGCTGGGCGGCTTTCCGGCCTTTTCCGCCGAGTTCGCCCTGACTTCGGCCGACGGTCTGGAGCTGGTCAACGTCCAGGCCTCGCCCGGGGAGCTCGGCGGCAAGAAGGGCCTGCAGGTCAGCGGCGACCCGGAAGTCCTGGCGGCGGCCAGCGCAAAGCGGCGCGAGATGATGGCCGCCATGCGGGCGCGCGGCGAGCAGCCTCGCGGCCCGGGCACGTTCGAGAGCCTGCGCACGAACCATCTCGCCGTTGTCGAGCGAGTGGAATTCGGCAGCGGCACGATTGAGCTGGAGGTGGCCGGCCAGCCAGCGCCCGGCGCCCAGGGCGGCGCCCGCGGGTTCGTGGGGATCGCCTGGCGGCTCCAGGACGACAACAAGACCTACGACTGCTTCTATCTCCGGCCCACCAACGGCCGGGCCGACGACCAGGAGCGCCGCAACCACACCGTGCAGTACATCTCGCATCCGGAATGGACCTGGTACCGGTTCCGCAGCGAGACGCCGAGCAAGTACGAGACGTACGCGGACATCGTGCCCGGCGAGTGGATCCCGGTGAAGATCGTCGTGGACGGCGAGAAGGCTCGCCTGCACGTCAACGGAGCCGAGCAGCCGACGCTTATCGTCAATGACGTGAAGTCGGGACCGGACGCCACGGGAGGGGTGGCGCTGTGGCTGGAGGGCTCGACCGTCGCGCACTACCGCAACCTCAGGATCACACCGGCCGACTAGCCCGCGGGCCCGGCGGGAGGGACGGCGTTTCCGCCGGCCCCTCCCCGATCCATGGACTACGCACAAGGGAATCCCTCGCGACACGGCGAACGGCGGGGCCCGCGCCTGTGATAGTCT
Organism: Bryobacterales bacterium; assembly: GCA_028819255.1. Taxonomy (GTDB): domain Bacteria; phylum Acidobacteriota; class Terriglobia; order Bryobacterales; family UBA6623; genus VXMF01. The sequence goes on from JAPPMB010000171.1 coordinate 89,732, forward strand.
GACTACCGGACATTCCCCATGAAACGCAGAGACTTCATCCGCGCCGCCCTGGCTGCGGGAGCGCCGGTGGCAGCTGTTCAGAAGCGGCTCTTCGGGGCGACGGCGGGCTACTCGGAGAAACCGACGCTCCGCTACGCGCAGGACGTGGTGTCGCTCGGACCGGACGGCCTCAGGCCGTCCCGACTGGCCATGGGCACCGGAACCAGCGGCTTCCGGGGCGCCTCCAACCAGACCCGCAAGCTCGGCGTCGGAGGCCTCGCGGACCTGTACCGCTACGGATTCGACAACGGCCTGACGTTCTGGGACACGGCCGACGGCTACGGCAGCCACCCCCACCTGAAGAGCGCCCTGCAGCACATCCCCCGTGAGAAGGTCGTCATCATGACCAAGTCGACCTCGACCACGGCAAAGGCCATGCGCGACGACATCGAGCGCTTCCGGAGGGAGCTCGGGACGGACTACATCGACCTGCTCCTGCTCCACGCGGTCCGCGAAGAGGACTGGCCGGTGCGGCGACGGGGCGCGATGGACGTGATCAACGAGTACAAGCAGAAGGGGATCGTCAGGTCCCGGGGAATCTCGTGCCACTCGCTGCCGGCGCTGCAACAGGTCCACAGCCAGGAATTCATCGATGTCGACCTGGCCCGCGTCAACGCGATCGGGGCCAGGATGGACGCCGATCCGGCCACGGTGATCGATGAGCTCTGCAAGATCAAGGCGGCCGGCAAGGGCGTGATCGGGATGAAGATCCTCGGCGAGGGCGTCCTGAGGAACCGGGTGGGCGAGGCGCTGCAGCATGCGATGGCCCTGGACTGCATCGACTGCTTCACAATCGGGGCCGAGAACCGGTACGAGCTCGCAGACCTGATGCGTCGGATCCCGCAGGCCTCAACGCTCGGCTGGAACGCATAGAAGGGAGGATTGCATGAGAACCATGCTCTTGGGCGGGCTGGCGCTCGCCGTCATGACCGGCCTCTGGGGTTGCGGCGAGGCCCCAGAGCCAGCCGCCGAATCCGAGGAAGAGCCGGCGGAGGCCGCACCGGCCGAGCCGACTGCGCTTGACGTCGAGGGAGTGGCCGCCCGGCTGGAAGCCGGCGAGGACATCACGCTCCTGGACGTGCGCACTCCCGAGGAGCTGGAAGAGGACGGCGCCATTGAGGGCTACCTGCACATTCCGATAGACGACTTGCAGGCCAGGCTCGCAGAGGTGCCGAAGGACAAGCCGATCGTAGCCTATTGACGGCGCGGCGGCAGGGCCTCCCGTGCGGCGGCCATCCTTCGCGAAAACGGCTACGAGGGCGAAATCCAGACCGGCGGAATCGAGGCCTGGAAGGCCGCCGGCCAGCCGGTCGTGCATCCCGGCGAATAGAGGCCGGAACCTAGAAATCCGCGGTTCGCGCCCGCCGGGCGCGCTTCCGCCGGCGCGGTTCGCGCTGATATAGTCTGGCCATGCGTCGCAGGCACTTTCTCGCCGCGTCAGGCGCGGCCGCGCTGTCGCTCCGCGCCCAGGCCCGGTTTCGGGTCGGCGTCATCGGCCACACCAACCGGGGCAATTATGGCCACGGCATCGGGGATGTCTGGCCGGCGTTTCCGCAGACGAAGGTCGTGGCGGTCGCCGACCCCGACCCCGACGGCCGCGCCAAGGTCAGGGAACGCACGGGCGCGGCCGCCGCCTATGCCGACTACCGCGAGCTTCTCGAAAAGGAGAAGCCCGACATCGTCAGCATCTGCCCGCGGCACACCGACCAGCGTCGCGAGATGGTGACGGCGGCAGCCCGGGCTGGCTGCCACATGTATCTCGAGAAGCCTTTCGCGGGAACGCTGACCGATGCCGACGAGATGGTCAAGGCCGTCCGCAAGGCCGGCGTCAGGGTCCAGCTGGCGCACCAGATGCGCAGATCGCCTTTCACGCTGAAGGCGCTGCAGATGATCGAGGCCGGAGAGATCGGCGAGATCCACGAGGTGCGCGGGCGCGGTAAGGAGGACTTTCGTGCGGGCGGAGAGGATCTCGTGGTCCTCGGATCGCACATCTTCGACATGATGCGGGCGGTTCTCAGCGATCCCGCGTGGGTGTTCGCGCACGTCACCTCCGGGGGCGAGGAGCTGTCCTTCGACCACCTGCGCAAGCCGAACGAGCCGATTGGGCCCGTGGCGGGCCGACAGATGGCGGCCATGTTCTCGTTCGGCGGCGGGCGGCACGGGTTCTTCTCGACGAAGGAGTCAAGCGCCACGCACCCCTGGCGGTTCGGCACCCATGTGTACGGAACGAAGGGCCGGATCTTTCTCCCGAATGAAATCTACGACGAGAGGTCGCAGGGCTTCGTCCTGCGCAGTGGGGCCTGGGTCCCCGGTCGCGGCAAGGAGTGGGAGCCCATTGAGCCCGACCACCGTAGCTTCGGGGACCAGCGCTACCTGACGGCGAACGCCCTGATGGTCGAGGACCTGCTGGACGCGATCGCGAGCGGTCGCGAACCCGCTTGCAGCGAGCGGGCGGGGCGGTGGACAGTCGAGATGACGCAGGGCATGTACGCCTCGCAGCTCGACCGGGCGGTGAAGGACTTTCCCCTTGAGGACCGGAAGCATCCCCTGGAGACGCTCCGCGCGAGCCGAGGGCGGGGAGGCTAGATCACCCCGCGGCGTCCGCCGCTGCCGACAAACCGCGGGTCCACGGGCCACCGGTGGTCCTTCTGGAACATCCGCCAGTTGTCGTACACGACCTCGCCCACGTAGTAGGCATCGCGATAGCGGCTGTGCTGTGTCGGCAGCTCCGCCTCGTCGGCGGGATGGCGCAGTTTCGGACTGAGCACGAAGTCCATGTAGGTGAATGCCTTGAAATTCCTGCCGAAGAAGGCGAGCTCCGAAATCACGCCGGGACACTCGCGGCGCATGATCACGGCCGCCTCCTCGGCGTCGGGATCCTCGGGCAGGCCGTCCATGATCTCCCCAATCTCGGAAAGTTCGCGCTCGACTGCCGACTTGCCCGTGTCCCGCCAAATCCCGAGACGGTAGCGCAGCGCTCCTAGGCGGGAGCGCGCAAACAGGATCAGCACGATCGCCGCGAACGGCGGAAGGAATCGCGCCGCAAAGCCCGCATCCCCCCAACTGCCCACGACCCAGGCCCCCCAGGCCGCGGCAGCGGCCACTCCGACGACGAGCGTCAGGATTCCCGGCACGACCGAACGCGTAACCACGAATCTCGGAAAAAACGACTCCAGCGTCTCCCGGATTGCGGCCAACGCCTCGCGCGCCCTTGCGGCTGCGAAGGACGACTTGTCCAGAGTCTCGTGGGCAGCCGCCGGCGGGTAGTAGAGAATGAACAGCTTCTCGGTCGGGACCGGCTGGCCGCTGAAACTGCAATGCATGGAGTGGACCCGGACGGAAGGCCGGCACCTTCCGGAACGGTGACGCCATTGTGGCGAGACGTGTTTCCGAGCGTATCACAGGCCCTCGGCCGGAGTTTCGGGATCCGAACCGGCGGCGGAAACCAAGCCCGAGCACCGCTCCCCCGGCGGGAAAGCCGCCCGGAGACTCGGCGTTCGGTGGTCGACGACATCGTGTCCGGCCAGGACATGCTTGCAACCCGCTGGGCACGGTCGACGAATTCGCGACCTCACGTCGTGCGCAAGGGCCCGCGACGGCCGCGATCTTCCGCCCCGCCGGCGCGGAAGCCGGTTCCGGGCCGGATTGCGGGCGGCCGTCCGGTTCATCCCGGCCCGTCTACGGAAGCCTGGCGAGAGGCACGATTGCAGGGAGCAGCTCCCGCACGGGCAGGCAGACGATCCCGTCGGAGACCAGGCGCTCGTCCCCTCCGTAGGCAAGCCGAACTCTGGCTTCGGGAAAGTCCTTCCTGAACGTCTTGAGATGCCTCAGATCCCGGCGCCGGACTCGTGCCCCGCGCTTGACCTCAAGCGCCCAGAAATCCCCAGGTCCGTAAACGACGAAGTCGACCTCGCTTCCGCCGCGCGTCTTCCAGTAGAACAGTCGCGCGTCGGATCCGGAGTAGTCGATCCATGCCCGAAGGTGCTGGGCGACAAGCCCTTCCAGAGCCCCCCCGTCCACCTCCTCCGGCCCGGCCAGAGGACCCGCCCGACCGAGGGAGCGGAAGACCCCCGCGTCCACCAAGTAGAAACACGGATGCACGGCCCTTCGCCCGCGCGCCCAC
>JAPPMB010000145.1 GCA_028819255.1 Bryobacterales bacterium
TGGCCACAGCACGGCTCCGGATCGAAAAGTTACCTATTGCGTAGGGGGAGTCATCTCCCCGTTGTTCAGCAACATCTACATGCGACGCTTCCTGCTGGGCTGGAAGCTGCTGGGCTATGCCCGGCGGCTCGGCGCGGAGATAGTGAACTACGCGGATGACTTCGTGGTCTGCGGGAAGGCCCCGGCGGCAGCGATGCTGGCCGCGGTCGAGCGCATCATGGGGAAACTGCGGTTGCCGCTGAACGCGACGAAGACCCGCTGCCTGCGGACGCCGGAGGAGCCGTTCGAGTTCCTCGGCTACCGCATCGGACGCAACTACAGCCCGCGCACGGGCCGCGCCTATGTCGGCACACGCCCGAGCGCAGCGAGCGTCCGCAGCATATGCCGCAAGATCAGCGAACTCACGGCAGCGCGCTACGGACTGCTGGAGCCGGAGCTGGTGGTGGAACGACTGAACCGAGTCATGCTCGGCTGGGCGAACTACTTCCAGCTAGGCCAGGTGAGCCCGGCGTACCGCGCCGTGGACGCGCATGCAGTCAAGCGGCTGCGCCAATGGCTATGTCGGAAGCACAAGGTGAGGTCCGGAAAGTACGTGCGCTACCCGGACGCCAAGCTCAGGGATGGCCTGGGCCTGACTCGCCTTGCCCTGCGGACGGCGAGTTACCCGTGGGCGAAGGCATGATCTCGTCCGAGAGCCGGATGCGGGGAAGCCGCACGTCCGGTTCGATGAGCGAGGAGAGGAAACGTGGCTACGCACGGGGAACAGTAAGACACCTACAGAGGGCGAAAGCCGTAGGAAGACCCGAAAACAGCTTCTACCCCGTCGCTAAGGCGCGTGCGCCTCTCCTCGACTCTACAGTTTCTAGGGGCATTGTTGGCGGATCCGTTTGCCGTCGCCCTTTGTTTGCAACACGTTAGCGGCCAGAAGTCGCTCTCCAGCCTGCCTCCGGGCCTGTTTTCATAGATACAATAGATATGGATTATCCGTTTGACATATGTTAGATACAACTCCTACACTAATCACATGTACTTGCGCATCTCGCGCCAGCGCCGCAAGGACGGCTCCTCCCTCTCCTACTTCCAGCTCGCCCACAACTCCTGGGATCCCGTCGCCAAGCGCTCGCGCGTCAAAATCCTGCACAACGTCGGTCGCGCCGACAACGACGAGTCCGCCGAGGCGCTGCGCAGGCTGGCCCGCAGCATCCTCGCCCGCCTGGACCCCGAACAGGTCGCCGCCCAGCAGACCGACTGCCGCCTGCAAGGGGCCTGGCCCTATGGGGACCTCTACGCGCTCCAGGGCCTCTGGGAGCGGCTGGGCATCCCGCGCGCGATCGCCAAGGCCCGCGGCTCGCGCCGCGTGCGCTTCGATGTCGAGCGGGCGCTGTTCGTGCTGGTGGCCAACCGCGCCTGCGCCCCGGCCTCCAAGCTGCACTGCTTCCGGCAGTGGCTGGCCGAGGAGGTGCGGCTGGAGGGCGTGGGCGGCCTGTCGCTGCAGCATCTGTACCGGGCCATGGACTTCCTGGAGGCGCACCGGGAGGAGTTGGAGGAGGAGATCTTCTGGAACACGGCGCAGCTGCTGCAGCTGGACACCGAGCTGCTGTTCTTCGACACCACGTCGCTGCACTGGGAGATCGACGAGGAGGACGAGGGAGAGCCCAGTGTGGGGCCGTCGGGACGGGAGTGCGGGCCGCTGCGCAAGAGGGGGTACTCGAAGAACGGGCGGGGAGACGCGCCGCAGGTGGTGATCGGGCTGGCGGTCACGCGGGAGGGACTGCCAGTGCGGCACTGGGTGTTTCCGGGGAACACGGTGGATGTGGAGACGGTGCGGCGGGCGAAGCGGGATCTGGCCGGCTGGCGGCTGACGCGGTGCGTGTTCGTGGGGGACGCGGGGATGGTCTCGGAAGCGAACCTGCAGGCGCTGGCAGCGGCCGGGGGGCGGTACCTGGTGGGCCAGTCGCTGCAGGCGGGCAGGGAGGCGTACGAGGAGGTGCTGGGGCGGCCGGGGCGGTACCGCAAGGTGGCGGAGAACCTGCGGGTGAAGGTGGTGGTGGTGGGAGAGGGCGAGCGCCGGCGGCGCTATGCGCTGTGCTGGAACCCGGAGGAAGCGCAACGGCAGAAGCAGCATCGGGACCGGGTGCTGGAGGAGCTGGCGGCAGAGCTGGCGCTGCTGCAGGAGAGTCGGCGCAAGGCGCAGGAGCAGGCCAGGAAGCGGGCCAAGGCCGGGCAGGCGCCGGCGCAGGGGGATGGGAAGACGGCAACCAGGGCGCAAAGCGAGGGGCGTGCGGGAGGCAAGGGGACGGGGAGTGCGGTCCCGGGGCACAGCAAGCGGGAGTGTCAACTGCGGTCGAGCAAGCGCTACGGGCGCTATCTCAAGACGCGGAAGGACGGGAGCCTGGCGATCGACCCGCAGAAGGTGCGGGCGGCGGCGCGGCGGGACGGCAAGTTCGTAGTGCGCGGCAACGACGACAGCCTGAGCGGAGAGGACATGGCGCTGGGATACAAGCAGCTGCAGAGGGTGGAGGAAGCGTGGCGGAGTCTGAAGAGCGGGTTGCGGCTCAGACCGGTCCACCACTGGCTGCCGCACCGGATCGAGGCGCATGTCTCGATCGCGGTGCTGGCGCTGCTGCTGGAGCGCATGGCCGAGCGGGCGTGCGGGGACACATGGCGGAACATCCGGGACCGGCTGAAGCGGATCCAGCTGGCGCAATTGTTGAACGGAAAGAAGACCGTGTGGCAGGTGACGGAGCCGACGAAGGAAGCTCGCAAGATGCTGAAACGAATGAAGTTAGACGAGCCCGCCCCGATTCTGAGGATCGACTGACTCGACGGGATCCTAGATATAACGGCGCATTCGCAGAATCACCCGTAAGTTACTGGTGCGTATAGACTTAGGCCCCTTCTGTGACTATGAAACTGTCAAACTCGGGCCAAGGCACGCAATCGGAGTTGCCCGATGCCTCAGGAAATCCTATGGGGGTGGCGAACGCAGGGCGCCAGGGGGGCAAAGTCCACCTTTCAGCCCGCAACGGTGGCTGGCTGCCTTGCAGGCTGGCAGCACTCCCCGATCAAGCCTGCCTGCCCGCTCCGGCAGAGTCCCTTGCAGACCTCGCCCGATCCCTTCGAGACTCCGGGATTCTCGCCTCTTGGGGTTGACATCCATGACGGTAGCATCCAGGTCGGCATAATTTGCTTGGTCGTTCCCTGAGCCGATCCCAAGGAGTCGTCCGCTTTCTTGCACCGACGGTCCGCCGCCGTCGGAGCCGCGACCCGCGCTCGGAGGCGACCTCCCCCAACCAGGGCTTTCTTGCCTAGCGACACCTGCGGAAGAAGTCCTCGACCGTCACTAGCTGCGATTCTTCCCTTTTCATGCTCTCCGTCAGTCTGTTGGAACTCCACGGACGGATCGAGGTCACGGGGAACCGAGTTCACGAAGCAACTCAACGATCCCTTCATACTGTCGGCGGTCCGGCAACTCGGCGTGTTCCTCGAATCCGCCGGAAGCGCCATTGAGAGCGACCCGCATACCGCTATCGAGGCTGGCCCCACGCGAGATCAGAACTGGGATTGGCTCCGTTCGAGCGTAGACTGCCGCATGGTCAAGCGGCGTTGCATTGCGATCCTGATCCCGGAGGGCGAGATCCGCCCCATGGTTCAGAAGCGTCTCGAGCGCTGCGCGTTTGTCTCGGTGGATCGCCCAGTGAATCGGAGGAGGCGCCTCCTCGCTGGTGTTGACCAAACCGGCCCGCATCGTCAGCAGTCGCCCGATCCGCTCGACATCATCGGCTTCGATCGCCCTGTACAGCTCCTTGGAATCGGGCATCATGACCTCCGGTCGGCATCACGCTTCAGCGATCAGTCGAGGTTGGCGGATGGCCACCCGCCAAGCTGTTGGGATTTCCTTCTGCCCCCTGGTTCGCCATTGAAGAACGCTCCGCCGCTGGCCTGCCGAGTCCGGGTCCGGACGTCCCTCCTGTCGGTTTCCACATCCGGCCCGGAATTACAATTGCCGCGCGACCATGAAGGCGCGGCGCGGGTACAGGCGGGCCACGATCGCCAGGGCGCACAGGCTGCTGCGGGTGATCCAGGCGCTGTTGCGCCGCGACGAGCCGTACAACGATCCGGGCGTGGACCACGAACGGCTGCTGGTGGAGCACAACGCACCGCGCTGGCCGCGCAAGCCAAAGAAGTCCGGCTTCCTCGGGGAGCAGCCCTCCCGCTACGCCGCGCCCGCCAGCTGACCGGCACAGCCCCCCGGAGGCGCGGCCGGTCAGAGGGCCATGGATCGGGGCTGCCGTCATCGCCGAAGCTGTCCGGAACGCAGGGCGGCGGTCGGGCCGAGCGGCTCACGGCGACCCGTCCGTGCGCCCCGGAGCCCCTCGAGGCGGAGGTGTTTCACCAAGCAAGATGGCTACGAGCCGTGTTCAGGCAATGGGTCGTTCCCGGCGCTGCGGCGATTGAGTGATTCCGTTCACCGGAATGCGCGCGGTCACCCGCTTCAGCTGGCGCTCGAAAGACAGTCCGTTCCGGATAGGGATGTTTGGCTGGATTCGGCGGCTTGGTTCGAGACACGACTGCTTGTGACGTCGCATATCATGCCGCTCTTGAGTGAAAGTCACAAAAAATACATATCTTTAGCTCCATGATCCACAACTTTGTCACTCACATGGCATATGCTGACTTCCAGAGCCAGCATATTGGGCGTGTGGCCGAGACACGGTTCGAGCCCGTCGCAAGAACACAGCGTCGTGCATTGGCTCCTCTTCTGCGCTCCATGCGCCCTGAATGAACCGACTTCGATCGGTAGCGCGAGAGCGCTGACCGCAACGGACGTAATCGAATAGCCGGAGCCGGAAGAGCTTGGTCGCGACGGGCCTTTCTGAGACCACTGATCGAAGCCCTTCGGATTGGCTGTATGTCTGCTTCCAGTGCATGTCAACGAAGGGCTGGTTGGATGTCGCGTCCAGACTCGGCGTCGCGCAATCCACCGGCCTCTCCAAAGCAGGAATCAAGTTGGGAACAATGATCCAGCTCGGACTATTGATCGAGATTCTGAGAACGTGTCTCGATGCGCATCCTTCGCCTGTGCGGTTCACGGAAGATCGCACGGCAGCATTCTCTCACGACGTCGAAGACGTTCAGCGGCACGTGAGGTTGCTTTGCGATCACGGTGTGCTGGCGATCGAGATGCAGGAGAATGCTCGCCCCCAAGGGATCGCACAGTGCATGCCATCGGTCCGGATACTCGATTTGGCACATGCCCGCAGGTACGTGAAGGACCCGATAGCTTGCTTGAGGACGAGGTGTCCGGAATGACGGTCGGTCTCGGGCTTCGCCCGCGACGGACGCGCCGGCGCTTTGGGGGAAGGGCCCGGGAACCGATCGAATCGAGATGGATGTTGATTCGGGAATCGGGTCCTGATTGCACTTTCCATGTGAGCGTCGCGATCCTCGTCGCAACGGTCGGCGTGCCCCTCGGGCAGGCGCAGTTCCGCCCTACTCTACGGGGCGGACGAACGGCAGGAGACGCGCGCGGCCGAATTTCGAGCTGCTGAAGTGGCTGCGTTTTCGTGGTCCGCTCGGACCTGCGCCGCCGCACACTCATCAGTCCGCCAAACTCTAGGCGCCTTGGATCCCTTCCGCGCCGCACTCGGCATCCGCCGCGAACTGCGCCGACTGGCCCCGGAGACCGGGAGGTGGGGCTCACCGATCGGCGGGCCGCGCCATCCGGCAGCCCACCTGGCGCTGGTTGACGATGTAGGCGGGGTTGGCGGCGGCGTCGCCCAGCTTCCGGCGGAGCCGCTTCACATAGGTGCGCACCAGTCGCCGGTCGGCCTTGTCCTTCCCGCTCCACACCCGGCGCAGCAGATAGTCGTACGTCGACACCTGTCCCGTGTTCACGGCGAGGGCGCGCAGCAGCTCGAATTCGGTGGCCGTCAGCGTCACCGGTCGGCCCCCTACCGTCACGCGGCGTTCCCCGTAGTGGACGGCCAGCTCGCCCAGCACGAACGAGCCGGACAGCCCGCCCCAGCGGCGCAGGGCCGCCTCGATCCGCGCCACCAGCTCCGTCGGCGAGAAGGGCTTGACGATGTAGTCGGAGGCTCCGGCCCGCAGCGCGCGCGATTGTCTCATCGCGGCCGTAGCCGGAAATGAAGATTACCGGCAGGTCGCCCAGCCCGGGGACCTGCTCCATCAGCTCGATGCCGTCCGTCCCGGGCATCAGCAGATCCAGCAGGACCAGGTGCGGCCTGCGCGTCCCGAGCAGCCGGGAGACCTCCTGCGGGTCGACGGTCGAGAGCGTGGTGTAGCCCGGCATCGCCAGCGCGTCCCGCACGTACTTGAGCGTCTGCGGGTCGTCGTCGACCACGAGGACGCGCGTCAGGCCCCTCCCGTCGGCAGGCGAGCCTCCGGAACGCCGGGGTGGGCCGTCCGCGGCGCGGCCGCCGGTGCTCTCCGCGGCCGGCAGCGTGAAGGTGAACCGCGTGCCCAGGCCGACTCCGCCGCTCTCGGCCCGGATGCGCCCCCCGTGGGCCTCCACCAGCCCCTTGCAGATGGCCAGGCCCAGCCCGGAACCGCGGATCCCGCGCTCCCGGCCGCCCCCCACCCGGGCATGCTTGCGGAACAGGTGCGGCAGCAGGTCCGGGGGCACGCCCCGGCCCTCGTCGGTCACCGAGACCGCCACATGGGGGCCGTCCCGCTCCGCGGCCACGCGGATGGGCGACATCTCCGGCGAGTGCCGGGCGGCGTTCGAGAAGAGGTTGTTCAGCACCTGCACGACGCGCTCCCGGTCGGCCTGCACGAGAGGCAGGTCCGGCGGCAGGTCGATCCGGAGGGCGTGCCGGCCGCCCCCGCTCTGGAACGTCCTGCGCGCCCGCTCCACCAGTCCCGCCAGCTCCGCGGGCTCCGGCGAGACCGACAGGGCGCCCGCCTCGATGCGCCCCGCGTCCAGGAGGTCGCCGATCAGCCCGTGCATGTGGGCCGCCTGCTCCTCGATGATCCGCAGCAGCTGGCGCGTCTCGGCCCGGGGCAGGTCCGGCGCGCTGCGCAGCGCGGTCGCGGCCGAGCCGATGACCGAGGTCAGCGGCGCCCGCAGCTCGTGGCTCACCATGCCCAGGAACTCGGCCCGCAGCCGCTCCAGCTCTTCCAGGGGGGCGAGGTCCTGCAGGGTCACCACCACCGACTCGACCGTGCCGTCCTCCGCACGGATCGGCGTCGCGTTCACGAGTGTCGTCACGCTCCTGCCGCCGGGGGCCTTGAGGACGATCTCCTCCGCGCGCGTGGTCGTCGCGTTGCCGAGCTCCTCCGCCAGGGGGAGCTCGTCGAGGGAAATCTCCCTCCCGCCGGAGAACCTGCAGGTCAGGACCTCCAGCAGCAGCTCGGGGGCCTCGCCCGGCGCACCCAGAACTCCCGCAAACCGCTTCGCCTCCCGGTTGAGCAACACCGGCCGGCCCGTCCTGGCCTCGAAGACCACCACGCCCACCGGCGAGGTGTCGACGAGGGCCTCGAGGTCGGCGCGGGCGCGCCGCTCGGCGCGGTACGTCCGGGCGTTGGTGATCGCCGTCGCCGCCTGCGACGCGAACAGGACCAGGATCTCCTCGTCCTCGTCCGTGAAGGGCCTCGCGCCTTCCTTCTGGCCCAGAAAGAAGTGACCGACGCGCACGCCCCGATGCACGATCGGCGTTCCCAGGAAGGTCTTCACTCTCAACGGGTTGGCCGCAATGCCGAGGGTGGCGGCGTAGACCTGCAGATCGGGGATGCGCGGCGGTCGCGGCAGGCCCTGGAAGTGCTCGAGCAGATGCGTCCCCTCGCGCCACTCCAGCAGGCTCCGCCGCTCGCTGCCGGTCAGGCCGGAGAACACCCAGTCCCGGGGCCGCCCCGATTCGTCGACGGTCATCACGGCGCCGTAGCGGGCGCCGGTCAGCCTGCGGGCGCTTCCCACGACCTCGGCCATGACCGTGCCGACCTCCAGGCTTTCGCTGACGCGCACGCTGGCCTCGCTCAGCCTGGAGAGGCCGTCCCGCTGCGCCTCGATCTCCTGTCTCAGCTCGTCGCAGGTCTTCAATCTTCTTCCTCGTCGGCCCTGTCGCCACCAATCATACCGATTCCGACCGGAAATTCGCCATCTTTTCACTGGAGCGACCATTTGGTTCACAAGTCTGACACCCGCATCCTTTACGATGTCCAGACTTGCGGGCAGGAATATCGGTGACCGGCCACACTCGAGCTCATGCAGCGCAGGCTTCGACAGCGGTTTCCGCGAGAGCGGAGACGCGAAGTGTCACACGCCCTGTCCAGACCGACGATTGCGCCTCCCGGGGGGCGGTAGAACTGGGCAGGCAAGGCGGCAATGTCTTCCTTCCCGGGCGGGTCCACCGGCATCTCGCTCTTGCGGACGAACAGCGCATGCAGCAATGTCTCCAAGCGGGACTCCAGCCACGCGGTGCGCACCTGCGCCCCTTACAGTTGGGCCTTGGCCGCTTGCAGCTGCTGCCGCAGCCGCTGGGTTTCCGACCGCGCGGCCGCCAGCTCCCGCCGGTCCCGTTCCTATTCGCGCGACTCCACCCTGCCCGTCCGCCCTCTTGCGGAGTGCACCTTGAATCTGCCGATCGGCTGTCTAGACAACCGGGACCACCTCAGGTCTACGCATACGCTCATGACGCCAGCGCTGATGGCAGGGCCGTGCTCTTGAGGCAGTGCGGTGGGCCCTGGGCCGAGACGGCAGTAAGGAGAGGAACATGGTCTGGTTCAAGAAGATCGGGATTGTGCCCAGGCGCTTGGTCCTAGGGCTGGTGACACTCGCAGTTGCTCTTATGGAGGCGGCCGTCACGTTTGCGACAGCCCGTGGTACCGAACTGATGAGCGCGAGGCTGGCCGAGACATGGATGCAGGGAGGCTTTTCTGAGGAATTCTGGGTGCTGGGTGAGGTTCGTCAAGAACTGCGAGACGAGTTCGCATTGGCTATGGAGTGGGCGCCGACGGTGCTCTTTGCATTGTCGATCATTGCGATACTGGCGCGGAACGAACGGGCGAGGAAATACGCACAAGCGTCGCTGGCGGATGTGAACAGTCAGGTCCGGGCCTTTGCCTCTGGCGGGAACGAAGACGGTTGGCTAGACTCCGCTCGGGCGCTGTTGAAACCAATACAGCCATTGCTGCTGGCGATACTGCCTGTTGGAGCGTGTCCGGCGTTAGACAACTATTTGCCCGACTTCATGCAGGCTGGGCCCGAGATCCGACACGTGGTTCAGTACCGAGTCAAGCTGGTACCCACAACGAATCGTATTCACTTCGCAAAGGCCAGTCTCGAACGGGACGGAACGCTCAAATCTGAAGGGAGCGATCTCACCGCGGCCGACAAGAACGCGCTCCAGTGCACCCTCTCCAAGCTTCAGCTAGAGCTCGGGTCTGAACGCCAAGTGACAGTGACTCTGTACGGGTTTGCCAGCGACGAGGAGTTCGCCAATTTGGGTTGCAACGAGAGTAACCGAAAGAACCTCGAAGTGGCAGACCATCGCGCCAACGCTGTCCACAAGGAACTCGCGAATCACAGTTGGCTGACGGTTAGAGAGCTAGAGCGATGGCTGCCCGCGGAGAGCAAGTCTACCGTGATCACCGAACGATGGAACGCGCTCCGGCAGAAGCGACGAGCACTCGTGCCCCAGCCGGACAGGCGGGAGATAGAATGCGATGTGCGGGATGAAGGCTCGAGTGGGTCGGAGCGCGACGCGTGGAGGGATCGGGTTGTCGTTCTTGAGTGGACGGTTGACGAGCCTAGTGAGATGCCGGCCATGAACGAAGGGACGGTGACACAAATCCAGGAGACGTCATGACAACGAAACAGATGCGAGGCCTACTCGCACTTCCGCTACGGGCGACCGGCGCGGCCAGCGCCGAAATCCTGTACAAGAAGGGCGGCGTCTCCCTTGATGGCAGTGTCCACGTGATGACCACCGGTGATTCGTTTCCGGGATTTCGGGAAATAGGGCACTTTGGCCCCGAAGAAATGGAAGGGTGGGCGGTACCGCGGCAGCATCGAGCCGGAACATGGGACACGGAGAGGTGCGGAATGGCCGGTTTGCACCTCGCGGGCCGACCGGCATCCGCGGCGAGCGCACACCTCCGCCGTCCGCCACACCGCGGGGCGGGTGACGCTGGGGCCGGCGGGCGCGATGCCCGCTATCCGGACTGCAGCAGGAGCCGGATCGCCTCCTCGCGATTCCCCATGAAGTGGGTCTGAGCCTCGGGCGCGGTCTCAATCTGCCGCTGGGACCGCAACAGCGCCAGTGCCAGGTTGTTCAGCGCCGCGGCGTTGGACGGGCCGTGGCCCTTCCGGATGCGGCTGCCGTCCTCTCCGAACGTCTTGTCGCGGCGGAAGTGGTTGGCGCTTTCTGAAGTGCCTGCAGTATCGTGGTTGGACTAAACCGCTTCGCGGTACTGGCGGCCTAGTGAGCGGCTAGCTGCCCCGGCCGCCCGGGCCCTCCCGCATCGCGCCGGTCGCGGTCCCGGGCCTGGCACGAAGCCTCCATTGCGGAAGGATGGACGCGCTGCCACGTGCAGCACATCCCATTCGATCCCCACCAGGAGGCTTCCCATGACACCCCTTCGCCGCCGCATGGCGGAAGACATGCAGGTCCGCAACCTGTCCCCCTGCACGCAGGACACCTACATCCGCCAGGTCTCGCTGTTTGCCCGCCACTTCGGCAAGTCCCCGGAGCTGCTCGGACCTGAGCAGCTCCGCGAATGCCAGGTCCATCCCGCCACCGAGAAGCGTCTCGCTCCCGGCTCGATCGGCGTGGCCGTCGCCGCGCTGCGCTTCCTGTACGGCGTCACGCTGCACAAGGACTGGAACATCCCCGAGGTCCTGCCCACACCGAAGCAGCCCGCCAAGCTGCCCGTGGTCCCCAGCCCCGAGGAGGTCGTCTCCTTTCTGGATGCGGTTCCCATCCTCCGCAACCGCGTCGTCCTGACCACCTGCTACGCGGCGGGACTGCGCATCTCCGAGGCCGTCAGCCTGCGCCCGACCGACATCGACAGCCGGCGCATGGTCGTCCGCGTCGAGCAGGGCAAGGGCGGCAAGGACCGTTACGTCATGCTCTCCCCGCGCCTGCTGGAGACTCTGCGCGACTACTGGCGCCGCGCGCGGCCCGCCGGCGAGTGGCTGTTCCCCGGCATGATCCCCGGCCGCCACCTCTGCCGAAACACTCCCGAACGGGCCTGCCAGAAGGCCCGCCGCAAGGCCGGCCTCGCCAAGCGCATCACGCCACACTCGCTTCGTCATTATTCCGAGTTGCGCCTGCATGATCAATGAAAGTTCTTGTGTTTTCAATATCTTCTGGGAAGCTATGCCGCTGACAACTCGGAATAGTCGTGCCGCTGGTCCCCTCGGGCAGAGCCTCTCACACACTGGGGAAGATTTATGTCCATCCAACTCTTCTTCCCCAATCCGAAGAGCCAGGCGAGAGTGCGTGACGGCCCGCTAGCCGACGATATCGACGCATTCTCCGATTGGCTCGCAGCCGAAGGCTACGCGCCCTTCACGGCTAGGCAGAAACTGCAGTTCGCTGCGGATCTGAGCCGCTGGCTCGCGTCCCGGAAGCTGGCTGTCGAGGATCTCGATGGCAATCGGCTCGAGGCCTTCCATGCCGCTCGCGAACCGCAACGGCGGCGACGCGGCGACGCGGCGACGCGGCGACCGGCCGTCAATTGCTGGATCTGCTCCGAGCCTCCGGGCGCATCCCGCCCCCGCAGCCCGATCCGCCCGGCGATGACCCTCTCGAGCGGGTCGCACGGACCTATGAGCGCTTCCTGCTGGATGAGCGCGGCGTCAAGCCGAGCACGGTTGCGAACTACCTGCCCACGGTCCGCCGCTTCCTCGCCGAGCGCTTCGACCGGCGGGAGATCACTCTCGAGGGCCTGTCCGCGCAGGATACGAATCAGTTCATCCTGCGGGAGGCGCAACGCCTCAGCCGTTCCAGGACCCAGCTGGTCGCCACCATCCTGCGCAGTTTCCTGCGCCATCTGCACCAGCGCGGCGCCATCCCCGCCGATCTCGCCGGAGCGATTCCGCCGGTGGCGAACTGGAGCTTGGCGGGCTTGCCCAAGTCACTCCAGCCGGAAGCGGTCGAGTCGATCCTCGGCGGCTGCGACCGCAGCACTGTGGCCGGACGGCGTGACTACGCCATCCTCCTGTTGCTGGCCCGGCTGGGGCTGCGCGGCGGCGAAGCGGCAGCGCTCACGCTGGACGATTTCGACTGGCATGCAGGGACCGTGAGCGTGTGCGGCAAGGGACAGCGACGCGAGCCCCTGCCGCTGCCCTGCGAGGTCGGAGAAGCCGTGGCGGACTACCTGCGCAACGGTCGGCCTGCCGGCTGTCCGACCCGGCGGGTCTTTGTCCGCCTGGATGCGC
This sequence comes from Bryobacterales bacterium, assembly GCA_028819255.1. Taxonomy (GTDB): domain Bacteria; phylum Acidobacteriota; class Terriglobia; order Bryobacterales; family UBA6623; genus VXMF01. The sequence goes on from JAPPMB010000145.1 coordinate 12,404, forward strand.
CGCATCGGGGATTCGCGTCCACCGCGGCCATCGGGGACCTCGTGCACCGTGCGCTGGCACGAGCACGGCTGGACCCGCCCTTCAAGGGGTCCCACCTGCTGCGGCATTCCCTCGCCACCGGGATGCTCCGCAACGGGGCCACGCTGGAGGACATCGGCCAGATCCTGCGCCATCGTCATCCCGAGACCACGCAGATCTACGCGAAAGTCGACCTGGAGTCGCTGCGCACCGTGGCGCCGCCCTGGTCCGGAGGTGCGGCATGAAGGATCTCCCGACGCTTCTCGACGAGTATCTCGCCACGCGGCGCGCCCTCGGGGCCGCCCTCGTCGACGCCGAACACATGCTGCGGAGCTTCCTCGCGTTCCTCCGACAGCATGCGGCCGTCCGCATCACCACGCAGCTCGCCCTGCAATGGGCGACCGAGCCCAGCCAGGCGCAGCCGGCCTGGCATGCGCGGCGACTAGGGACCGTACGCGCCTTCGCGCGTTATGCCAGCGCGGAGGACCCTCGCCACGAGGTTCCTCCCGAGGGACTGCTCACGGCCCGGCATCGTCGCGCAACTCCTTATATCTACAGTGCAAAGGAGGTCGCCGACCTGATCGCTGCGGCGCAGCGGCTGCGCGGAAGCACCGGCCTGAGGGCCTGCACCTACTCCACGCTCCTGGCGCTCCTGGCTGTCACCGGGATGCGCTCGTCCGAGCCGCTGCGACTCGACCGGGACGATGTCGATCTCGTTGGCGGCGTGCTGACGGTCCGACACGCCAAGTGCGGCAAATCCCGCTGCCTGCCCGTTCACGAGTCCACGCGCCAGGCCTTGGCGGACTATGCGCTGCAGCGCGATCGTCTCTGCCCGCATCCCCTCGATCCGGCCTTCTTCCTCTCCGAGCGGGGCACCAGGATCGTGCAGAACACGCTGCAACAGACGTTCGTGCGACTGTCCCGGCAAGTCGGCTTGCGGGAGCGGTCGGATTCGCGGGGCCCCCGCCTGCATGATCTGCGGCACCGATTCGCCATCGAGACCCTGCTGCGGTGGCACCGCGAGGGTCTGGATGTCGAGCAGCGGACCCCCCGTCTGGCAACCTATCTCGGGCATGTGCATGTCAGTGACACCTACTGGTACCTGTCGGCCACCCCCGAACTGCTCCAGGTCGCCGCCCGGCGGCTCGACCGCACCGCCCGGAGGCCCGCATGAAGTCCACTGCCGAATTCCCTCAGCTGCTGGCCGGGTTCTTCACCGCCCGCCTCATGCAGCAGCGCCAGGCCAGTCCGCATACCATTGCCAGCTACCGGGACACCTTCCGCCTGCTGGTTCAGTACGCCCTGCGCGAGTTGCGCAAAGCGCCGGCCGCCCTTGACATCGGCGACCTGGACACGGACTTCCTCGGGGCCTTCCTGACCCATCTCGAGACCGAGCGAGGCAACGGCGCCCGCAGCCGCAACACCCGCCTGGCCGCGATCCGCTCCTTCTTCGGCTACGTCGCGGTGCAGGAGCCCCAGCATGCAGCTCAGGCGCAGCGTGTGCTGGCGATGCCTGCCAAGCGCTACATCCGCCGCCCCGTGGACTGAAGTGCCTGCGGTCTCGTGGACACTTGAAACGTGCGCCGTGGCGGTCGTGGTCCGCTCGGACCCGCGCCGCCGCACACTAGACTGAAGTGCCTACAAATTCGTGGACTGCCGAGCGTGCGGCGAGCGGTGCGGCCGGAGCAGGGCCGAGGCAGCTGGCCTGTTGCCCGGCAGGGTCTCGGGCGGGGGCTGCAGGCCTGGAGCGATCTGACGTTCAGGGTGTTCCCGCATGTCTGCCTGCTGGCTGAATGGGCCGGCGGGCGCTTGGAACTCGGGCGCGGCGGCTCGGCGCGGGAGCCGGGCAAGAGCCGCGCGACACCGAGGTGCCGTCTGCATGAACGGGCTGGCGAGGAGACTTGAGAGCTGAAGGCGTCTGCCCATCAGCATCGCGGCCCGCGTCTGTGGGGGCGTCGCGGAGAGCGGCCGGGAGGCTCCTGCAGCAATCGCGGCCGCCCGGGGATGTCGGGGACGCATCGGTAGGCCCTCCGTCGTACAGGGCGGGGCCGAAGCCGCCGACGAGCGTCCGGCGGCGGCCCGGCAGCGAGCCGGGGCGGGGCTGGAAACGGTCCGGCAGGGGACCCTGCCGCCCAGCGCGGAAGTCCGCGAGCCTGATCGGCCGCCCGGGCGAACGCCCGGCGTGCGGCTCTCTTTCTGTTGCCAGACGGCGATCCCATGCATCGGCGAGGCCGTCCGGCCGGGACGCCGGCCCGACACGCCGCCCGACCTTCACGGCCGGACGCCGTTC
>JAPPMB010000037.1 GCA_028819255.1 Bryobacterales bacterium
GCCGGATGCGGAGCGATCCCAAGGGACCGCTGCTGATCCGGGTGACGGATCCCACTCCGCTGCAGAAGCGAGCCACGGAACTGTGGCGCGCGTTCCCAGTGAACAACACTCCGAATCCGGCCTAAACGCCTTTGTAATCAAATACTTCCGACTTGGCCCCTAGGGGGAACTTCGGCCTAAGGCGGCAGTCAGGAAGAGTGGATGCGCGACGGCATCCGCAAGATGCGCGAACTGGGTTTCAACTCCGTCTGGTCCGGACCCTACAGCTTGGAGCGCATCCGCTTCGGCAACATTGACGCCGACCTAGCGGACGACGTCTACCGCGAAGCCGAGATTCCCTACGCGGTCCAGGTTCCACTGATCGAGCATCAGGTCGAACTGAAGCCCGGGGAGAAGCATCCCGATGTCTTCGGCCCCGAGTATCGGCAGTATGTCAGCGAGGAGGTCGTCAAACGGGTCGCACCGCATCACGACAATCCGTGGATCCTCGGCTACTACTACGGCTACGGGTCATTCATGCGTGAAGACCTGTGGATCAACGAAACCCTTTCCTACGAACCTGGAGGCCCAGGCCGCGACCGGCTGCTCGACGTTCTCGAGCAGCTCTATCGCGGCGACGTCGGGAAGCTGAACACCGTTTACGGAACGAGGTCCGCCTCTTTCTCAGATCTGCGGAAGAACGGGTCGCTGACCTACCCGCGATGGATCTCAGCAGTCAAGGCTGGCGCACCGGTCCCCGGGCGGTCTGGTTCAGAAGACATGCTACAGGATGCGGAGGCGCTGCCGGGCGAAATCGTTGAGCAGCTCCACAAAGTCGCACACGCTGAGATCCGCAAGCATGACCCGAATCACATGGTGATGGGGTCCTACTTCAAGCACACGACCTATACGAACGGGATCTGGAACCGAATCGCACCCTACATCGACGCCCTCGGCCCCCAGGACCTCAGTGACGTGAACCCCATCAAGCCCAGTGTTGAGGCGACGGGATTGCCCGCGATGCTGAGCGATCAGGAATCCGGAAACGTCTGTCCACTTGCTCTGCAGGGCAGGACGGGCGCCCCCGGCGCCGTTCCGGATCACGAGGATCGCCGAGTCCTGTACGATCTGCTGGCTGGCCGCATCGCTCGCGACCCGGATTTCATCGGCGTGTCTTTCTGCGCCGTGCTCTACGACCAGTCGCACTGGCGGCGGGCCCACGACCGTGGCCAGCCAGGATTCTTCAACATCGACGGCGAGCCCAATCCGAGCCTTGTCGGAACCGTCCGCAACGCGAACCGCCGGATCCTTGACTCGGTTCGCGAACCCCTCGACGAACCGTCGATCGCCGAGCTTCACCGGTCCTACAACGAGACGAAGGCCGCATACCGCCGTATCATGCAACAGAGATTGGCGTTGCTGAAGAAGGGGGCGGGCGAGTAACGCAGGAAAACGTCGGCCTACCCAGAGCCGCGGACGCGGAAGTCGGCCGCCGCATGGACGACTGGCACTGATCTCCCGGCCTCATTCGGTGCCGTCGAGTCTGGGTCGGGTGCCAATGCGTGCCGCTGGGCCTCACGGACGGGAGCTTTGTTCCGGAGCCAAGAACCCGGAGCCCGGTGGTCCGGCCCATTCTTCGGGAACAAGACTGTAGTATGTGGGTGGCGCAAGCTCAGCGGCATTGCAGAGCCGAGACAGCGCCCGCCCACCAAACCCTCTGAGGCAGCAGTCGTGTGGTCCGCAACTCAGCGAACGAGACGCAGCTGTCCGGGCGGTTGGCCGTTCCGGGTGGCTTTGCTCGCCGTGCTTCTGGCTCCCCTGGCTCTGGCAGGCGCCGGCCTAGACATCAATTTCACCCGCGACATCCGGCCAATTCTCGCGGAACGATGCTTACAATGCCATGGGCCGGACGAGGAGGCCCGGGCAAGCGGACTTCGGCTCGATGAGTACGCCGGGGCAGCTGAAGAGCGGGGAGGCAGAAGGGCGATCGTCCCTGGCGCTCCGGCGGCGAGCGAGCTGATGGCACGGATCAGGACGGACGATCCGGCCCGCAGGATGCCCCTCGGCGGCGATCCCCTGTCGGAAGGGCAGATCCAGCTCCTTGAAGAGTGGATCTCCTCGGGCGCGAAGTACGAGCGCCACTGGGCATACGAGAAACCCAAACGCCCCCAGCCGCCCCCCGTTTCTGACGCAGGATGGGCGCGCAACCCGATAGACCGCTTCGTGCTGAGCAAGCTCGACGCAACGGGACTCAAGCCTTCCGGCGCAGCCGAGCCCGCCGTGCTGATGAGGCGCCTGTATCTCGACTTGATCGGGATTCCGCCGTCGCCGGAGCAGATCGACGACTTCCTGACGCACCCGACGGACGAGGCGTATCTGGCAAAGGTGGAGGAACTGCTCGAATCGCCGCAGTACGGCGAGCACTGGGCGCGGCCCTGGCTCGACCTCGCCCGCTACGCGGACTCCAACGGGTACCAGCATGACGATCCGCGCGAGATCTGGCCGTACCGGGACTGGGTCGTTCGGGCGTTCAACGACGACATGCCGTTTGACCGGTTCACGGTTGAGCAATTGGCGGGGGATCTTCTCGAAGCGCCTTCGCTGGACCAGCTGGTTGCGACGGGCTTTAACCGCAACTCGCCGATGAACGGGTCAGGCGGATCGAAAATCGACGAGGTTCGCAACGCCATGCTCGTCGACCGGGTCAACACGACCGCGACGGTCTGGCTGGGGACCACGCTTGGCTGCGCGCAGTGCCACACGCACAAGTACGACCCTTTCACGATCGAGGAATACTATCGCTTCTACGCATACTTCGACCGTGGCGTGGACGAAACGGTGCTGCACGGCGGCGGCAATACGCGCAAGTACTACGTCGGCGCAAAGGTGGAGCTGCCCGTTCCTAAGGGGCGGAGGTCGCGATACGCCGCCGTCAAGGCACAGCACGAGTACGTGAAGATGTTGATCAATCAGGCGGAGTTCGCGGCGGTCGCGGACCTGCCGACGTGGGTGGAGCGGCAGGCGACCAACCGCGACCTGCATCCGAACGCCGTCAGGGCTCTAGCGAAGCCGATGGAAGAGCGCACGGAATCGGACAACAACGCGATTCGGAACGCCTTCCTTGAGACGCGACCCGAGGTTGCGGAACCGAGAAAGGAGCTGGAGAAGCTTGCCAGGCGAATGAAGGCTCTGGCGCCGCCGACAACACTGATCATGGCCGACAAGCCCGGCCCCGTCCAGAGCTTCGTGCTCGAGCGCGGCCAGATCGGCACCCACGGCAAGGCGGTCGAGCCCGGTACGCCCGCGGCGCTGCACACGCTCGACCCGGATCTGCCGCGCAGTCGTCTGGGACTGGCGCAGTGGATCACCTCGCCCGAAAATCCGCTAACGGCCCGGGTGACCGTCAATCGCATTTGGGCGGAGGTCTTCGGTCGCGGGATCGTCGCTTCGGTCGAGGACTTCGGCCGGCAGGTCGAGACCCCAACCCATCCGGAGCTGCTGGATTGGCTTGCAGTGGAGTTCGTCGACGGAGGCTGGTCGATCAAGAACATCGTTCGCCTGATCGTGACGACGGCGACCTATCGTCAGAGTTCGCGCGGATCCCCCGCAGTGCTGGAGCGGGACCCGGACAACACGCTTCTGGCGGTGGGGCCGCGTTTCCGCCTGCCGGCTGAAGCGATTCGGGATGCGGTGCTGGCGGCAAGCGGATTGCTGTCGCTCAAGATGGGCGGCCCCCCGGTCCACCCGCCGCAGCCCGACGGGCTCTGGAAGGAGATCAGCACCGCAACGGACCCCGACTACCCAACATCGGAGGGGGAGGACAGGCACCGTCGCGGGATTTACACGGTCCGTCGCCGAGGAGCGCCGTACCCCAGCTTCACTACGTTCGACGCTTCCACCCGACAGGACTGCGTTGCCATGCGGGCCCGCACCAACTCGCCGCTCCAGGCCCTGACGCTGCTCAACGACCCGGTCTACGTCGAGGCCGCCGACGCCCTGGCGAAGCTCGTCATGGACCGGACGGCGGCGTCCGACAGGGATCGACTCGCCTACGCCTTCCGGCGTGCAGTGACTCGGGCGCCCAGCGCGGCCGAGCTTCGGGAGCTCGCCCGTCTGCTTGACCAGTTCCGCGAAACATCGGACCATGAGGCCGAAGCCTGGGTCTCACTGGCGCGGGTTCTGCTGAATCTGGACGAAACCATTACAAAGGGCTGATGGGACTGGAGCTTCACCGTCGAGCGTTTCTGCGGGCCGGCGCCGCCGGTCTTGGCTCGATCGCCCTGCAGTCGCTGCTCGCGGCCGACGACAGCGCGGCGGCTGCGCCGCACTTCGCACCCAGGGCAAGGCACGTCATCCTCCTGCACATGCTCGGCGGTCCGTCGCAGGTCGATCTGCTCGACCCCAAACCCGCGCTCGCGCAGTTCGAGGGCAAGCCGATGCCCGACAGCATCCTGAAGGGCAAGCAGTTCGCCTTTGTGCCCAACGGCGCTGGGGCTCTGGCCTCGCCGTACAAGTTCGCGAAGCACGGCGAGTCCGGGGCCTGGTTCTCCGAGCTCACGCCTCATTTGGCAGAGCGTGCGGATGATCTGACCGTCGTCCGCTCGATGCAGACCGACGAATTCAACCATGGCGCCGGCGAGCTCTTCCTCCACACCGGCTTCGGTCGCCTGGGAAGGCCCACGTTTGGGTCGTGGGTCTCCTACGGCCTAGGCTCGCTCAGCGACAGCCTTCCCACCTACGTCGTAATGGCGAACGGACCCAACGCGTGCGGCAACAGCGCCTGGGGAAACGGCTTCCTGGCCAGCGTCCATCAGGGCGTCAAGTTCCGCTCCGGGGAGGAGCCGGTCCACTACCTTTCCAACCCGGGCGGGGTTGACCGGGACCGCCAAGGGCTGGTGATCGGCGGGGTGTCCGCTCTCAACCGACTGGCTCTCGAGCGCTACGAGGATCCCGAGATCGCCACCCGGATCGCACAGTACGAGATGGCGTTCCAGCTGCAGGCGTCAGGCCCCGAGCTGATGCGGATCGAGAACGAGCCCCAGCATGTGCTCGAAGCCTACGGCGCGGAGCCGGGCGGAGCCAGCTACGCCAACATGTGCCTGCTCGCCCGGAGAATGGTCGAGCGAGGCGTGCGGTTCGTGCAGATCATGCTGCGCGGATGGGACCACCACACCGGCATCTACCTGCCAGGCGCACTGCCCCGCTCCTGCCGCATCATGGACCGCCCGACTGGCGCCCTGATCGATGACTTGAAGCAACGCGGCTTGCTCGACGACACCCTGATCATCTGGACAGGGGAGTTCGGCCGCACGCCGATGGTCCAGGCCATTTCCCCGCAGGGGTTCACGCAAGATCCGGGGCGGGATCACCATAAGGACGGGTTCTCGCTGATCCTGGCCGGCGGCGGCATCCGGCAGGGACTGACGTACGGAGCCACCGACGACTTCGGATTCCAACCCACGGAGAACCCCGTGCATGTTCACGACCTTCACGCGACCGCCCTCCATTTGCTCGGCGTTGACCACACCAAGCTGACGTTCAAGCACCAGGGACGAGACTTCCGGCTCACCGACGTCCACGGACGGGTCGTCGAGGAGCTGCTTGCATAGGACCTCATTAGCATGAAGCAGAACCATGCCCTGACGCGAAGGGGCTTTCTCGCGAGCTCCGCCTGTGCCCTGCCCTTGGGAATCGCCTCCGCCCAGACCGCGTGGCGGCCCCTGTTCGACGGCGAGACACTGGACGGCTGGCGCGCGATCCATCGGCTGCCCGTGGCCAGGAATCCGGGCGGGCCGTCTCCGACGAAGGACTCCCCGCGATACCGAAAGGCCCTTCGGAGCAAGGGCGACTGGAAAGTCGTCGATGGAGCCATCACGGGCGGCCAGGAACCACCAGGGTCCGGCGTCGGGGGCTACCTGATCACCGATGAGAAGTTTGCCGATTTCGAACTCAGCCTCGGGGCGAATCCCGACTGGGGGGTCGACACCGGGTTGATGATTCGCGCGACGGCCATCGGAAGCCAGGGCTTCCAGCTCCTCGTGGATCACCGCGAGGGCGGCAACATTGGCTCCTTCTACGGCAACGGCATCGGCGGTTTCAACACCCGGAGGTTCGGGCTCAAGGCGAAGAGGGATGCGAGGCGCAGGGTCGTCGGCATGACGCCGGTCGCCTACCGAGATCTGAGTCCTCCACCGATATCGGACAAGAGCGAGGCGATCTGGTCGGCCGGTTCCGAGGCGTTTCTGGAAACTTGGCGTTTCGGTGAGTGGAACGAGATCCGCGTCCGATGCGAAGGGCGCCTGCCCGTGCTCACGACATGGATCAACGGCGAGAAAATGGCGTCGGTCGACACGGCGAGCATGAATGCGGACGGCTACGATGCCGAAGCCGTGGCGAAGCTCCTCGGCGGGTCCGGCCACATTGCGCTGGAAGTCCACAGCAGCGGGCAAGGCGATCGACTGGGGGACGATCGCTGGCTACCGGGCAGCGTCTGTCGCTGGCGGCGGATCCGCATCAGGGAACTCTGAGATCTACCTGCCGTGCGCCTGTTCTCTCCGAGCCGCTGCAGAGGTATTGAGTATGCGCGCGATGATCGCGCTTCCGCCGGACACGGGAGAGAGCGGGCGCGCGGGAGCCCGGAACCGTCCGGCGGCAGCGTGTGCAAGCCCTGCACCGAGAGCCTTTCCGGAGCCCGCCTGACCAAGGACGCCTTGGCCTCGGCCGTGCCTGGACCGCCTCGCGCTCGCGGCGCCCGACTGGGAGCGGCCTGCCAGTCTGCGCCTCAGAATCCCCTCCACGTGACACCCCGGAATGCACCGGAACGCAAGCATATACTCGTACGAACATGAGCGGTCTTCGACGCGCCCTTGTTCCCTGCCTGCTGACTGCCTGCCTTCTGGCGGCGCCCATGCTGGCAGATCAGCCGAACATCCTCTTCCTGATGTCGGACGACCATGCCGCACATGCCCTCGGGGCCTACGGCGGGAGGCTGAAGGTTCTCGATCCGACACCGGCTCTTGACAGGCTGGCTGGGGAGGGCATGCTCTTCGAGAACGCGTTCTGCACGAATTCGATCTGCACGCCCAGCCGGGCCACTCTGCTTACAGGCCAGTTCAGCCACGTGAATGGCGTCACGACACTGTCCGGCCATCTGGAGGGCGACCGGCAGTACGTCGCAAACCTCGTCCGGGACGCCGGCTACCAGACGGCGATGGTCGGGAAATGGCATCTCAAGCGGCAGCCGGCGTTCGACTACTACTGCGTGCTTCCCGGCCAGGGATCGTACTTCAACCCGGTCATGCGGGAGTCGGGAGGGCGGTGGCCCGATCACGTTCGGCGCTTTTCCGCATACGACTCGGTCCATTCCACGGACGCCATCGTGAAGGCGTCGATCGACTGGCTCAAGCAGCGGGACAGGGAGCGTCCGTTCTTCCTGATGACCCACTTCAAGGCTCCGCACGACAACTTCGAGAACGCCGAGCGATACGACTTCCTCTTCGACGACATCGCGATACCGGAGCCCGAGAGCCTGTGGCGGGTGCCCAATCACGGCTCCGAGGCCACGCGGGGTGCGGGCACCTCCGTCGGCCGGCGCAACACTCGCAGGAACATGGGGCACCACATGTTCGTGGATCCGGGCCTCGCGGCGGAGGCGTACAAGCGAACGGCGTACCAGCGCTACCTGAAGAAGTACCTGAGAACCGTCCGCGGCGTCGACGACGGAGTGGCGCAGCTGCTCGAGCACCTCCGCCGTGACGGCGAACTGGACAAGACGGTGGTCATCTACACCTCGGACCAGGGCTTCATGCTCGGGGAGCATGACTACATCGACAAGCGCTGGATGTACGAGGAATCGATGAGGATCCCGCTGCTCGTGCGGCATCCGGAGCTGGTGGGGGCCGGCTCGCGTTCGGAAGCGATCGTCAACAACACGGATTTCGCACCGACTCTCCTCGCGCTTGCCGGGATGAAGGCGCCACCGTTCATGCAGGGCCGGAGCCTGGTTCCGCTGCTCGAGGGCGAAGTGCCCGATGACTGGCGCACCGCAACCTACTATCGGTACTGGATGAACTACGCCCATCACGATGTGCCGGCGCACTTCGGCGTGCGCACCGGGGACTTCAAGCTGATCTTTTTCTACGGCCTGCCGCTGGACGCACCGGGTGCGAAAACGGCTGACACGCAGCCCGGCTGGGAGCTGTACGATTTGCGCGTGGACCCCGGGGAATCGCGCAACGTCTACGGGGATGCCGCCTACGCGGACGTCGCGAACGAGCTGAAGACAGAACTGCGACGGCTCAAGGACGAGACCGGAGACACGGACGAAAAGTTCCCGGAGCTCATGGAAGTCCTGAGGAAACACTGGTGAGCGGGGCTTCGGCAAGCTCCCGGACGAACGAGTCTGCCGGGGCGGTCTTTGCCGGCTCGCGTGGGCCGGCCGGACCAAGGGGCCACTCGGCTGATGGCGGCTCGGCGTGCCGGATCACGGTCGTTCCTCCATGCGAGGCGGACGGTGTGGGGGCCTCCTACACCGTGTCGAATCGCTCACGGACTTCCGATTGCTACAATGAGACCTCTGAGCCCACGCTAGGAGGACACCAATCATGATCCAGATGACCGAGACGGCTGTTTCCAAAGTGAACGAGATCCTGGGCCAGCAGAGCCCCAAGCCCAAGGGCCTGCGCCTGTCCGTCGTTGGTGGCGGCTGCTCCGGGTTTCAGTACTCGATGGCATTCGAGAACAACCAGCTGCCGCTCGACAAGGTCTACAACTATGACGGCCTGCAGATATTCGTTGATCAGGCCAGCTTGCTGTACCTCGACAACTGCCGCGTCGACTATGTGGAGACCATGGAGGGGGCGGGGTTCAAGTTCGACAACCCCAATGTGACCTCGACCTGCGGCTGCGGCAGCTCCTTCAACGCATAGCGCGGGCCGTGCCTCGCGCCGGTCGGTGCGAGAGGGACCGCCTTCGGGCACCGGGAATTCGGCCTCCGCCTCGCGGGGTGCCGATCCCTGAGACTGTCACGTGCCATCACGGTCGGGCTGGGAGGCCAAGTACCGGCGGGAAGAAGTTGCAGCTGCGCCGGCGCCGGATCCGTTCCTGGTCGATTCGCGGAAGCATCTCCCCGCCGACGGCGAACGCCGCGCCGCCGATATCGCATGCGGAGGGGGGCGCCACGCTCTCCTCATGGCAGCCTGGGGGCTGCGGACCACGGCAATCGACTACTCGGCCGCGGCGCTCCGGCTGTGTAGGCAGCGGGCCAGGCGCAAGAGTCTCGAGCTGGAGACGCGGATCATGGACCTGGAGGCACCCGACGTCGACCTGGGCGCCAGCCGGTTCGACGTCGTAGCGGTGTTCAACTTCCTGCACCGCCCGCTGGTTCCGGTGCTCAAGCGGAGCGTGAGGCCGGGGGGCATCGTCGTCTACAAGACATACACTCGTAAGCAGTTGCGGTTCGGCGCGGGTCCGAGAAATCCGCGATTTCTGCTTGACGAAGGCGAGCTTGCCGAACTGTTCTCCGAGTTTCACTGCCTTCAGTACCGCGAATCATGCGAGCACGAAGCCACTGCGGCGCTTGTCGCGCAACGGCCCTGATCGCCGCCGTCCTCGGGACACTGGCGACAACCGGCCTCGGCCAGCCTGCACCCGGCCAGCAGTCCGCTGCGAGCGTCATCCTGCCCACCGGACAGCGGATCACCCCGGCCGGAACCCAGGTGGCCGCGGACAGCCTGCCCATGTCCGCCGCCCTGTCTCCTGACGGGAGCTACCTGGCCGTACTCCACGCCGGGTTCGAGACGCCCTCGGTGTCCGCGATCGAGATCTCGTCAGGAAAGGTCGTGGGCCGAGTCGAACTGAAGGATGCATGGCTCGGCCTCGCCTTCAGTCCGGCCGGTGACAGAATCTACGTCGGCGGAGGCGCGCGGTCCAGCGTCTGGCAACTGTCGCTTGCCGAGGGAGAGCTGCGGATCGATCGGGAGTTCCCCCTCTCAGGCGACTGTGCGGGAACGTGCAACTCCCTTGTCGGCGACGTGCTGCTGCATTCGGATGGCCGGACGCTCTTCGCCCTGGACGTGCTCCGGGACATGGTGCTGATCGTCAACGCCCAGTCGGGCCTGGTGCTCGGGGAGTTCAAGACCGGCTCGGCACCATACCGGGCTCGGCTGGCGCCGGGAGGCGGACATCTCTTCGTCAGCCACTGGGGCGAGGCCTCGCTGGGCCTCTACAGGCTCTCCGACCGCAGGCTTGTGGAGCGGATCCCGGTCGGCGAGCACCCGACGGACATTGCGGTCGTGCCGGGAACCGTCGAGGTGCCGGGCAGCGGCTTCGATGGAGACGACGAGCGCTCCTACCAGGCCCGGCTCTTCACGGTGTGCTCCCACGCCGACAACCTCTGGACCTTCGGAATCGCGAGCCCGGAGAAGCTGGAACTGCTCGATGCCCGCAGCGTGGCGCCCCTGCCGGGCTCGCCCCTGGGCTCGATGCCGACCGCACTGGGCCTGAGCGCGGACGGGACCACCCTGTACGTCACCAATTCCGGGAACAACATCATCCTCGTCAACAGCATCGATGAGGCGCTTCCCGAGCCGGCAGGGGCGATACCGACCGCCTGGTTTCCGACGGCGGCCGTCGGGTTGCGCGACGGCGGCCTGGCCTACCTCAACGGCAAGGGGGACTCCCGGATTCCCGGGCTCGTCTCGCTGCTGCCTGCACTCAATTCCGACCAGCTCGCATTCCTCAGTGCTGCCGCCGTCGCCAACCTGCCGGGAGGGGGCGCCGGGGCCCCGCGGAGTGCGGCGGACACGTACCATGTGGGACTCGTCCTGACGGAGGCCCACTCCGAGGCAGGTCGGGCCTTCGAGGGAGCCGTGCCGCTGCCGGGGTTCGTCCCGCCGGCCCGCGGGCGTCTCGGGCAGATCGCCTGGCTGACCGGCGGCATGGAGACGGACTTCTTCGCAAAGCTCGGACCCGCTGTGTCCGCGGGGCGCCTGACAGAGAGAATGCTTGCCTCGGCGGGAAGAGCGGCGCGCCCCGCAGCCGGAACACTGTGGTCGAACGCCGCCGACGCATCCATCCACGTCGAGACCTACGGCATAGGAGGCGGGCGGCCGATCGAGGCGCTTCTGGCCAAGCTCGAAGCGAAAGCCCCTCCAGGCCGCCTGACCGTGCTCCGGCTCCACGGGACTGCGGCCGAGCAGGCCGAGTCGCTGACGAGACTGGGGGCGATCTGGAGTCGCCACCCCGCCTACCGGTCGACCGCCGTGTTTGTCGTGGCGATGGGTGACCAGCCGGGCGCTTTCGCGACCGGCGGGGCTGTCACCGGCGAGCCCGAGGTCCGAGGGTTCGTTTCCGCCCCAATGATCCTCCATACCGTCGAATGGCTTCTGGGCATGCGTCCGATGACGCAGTTCGACAACGCCGCCCCCGTTCTGCTCGAGCTGTTCGCCGGCGACCAGTGACGCGGTTGCGGTCCGGGGCAGTGCGAGACACTAGGAAGAGCGACCCGCCACCTCCGATGCACAAGCCCCGATTCCAGCGCGCGAAGCCAATCGTCGACTTCCCCGCGACCGAGCACGAGGTCGGCCGCTTCTGGGAGGAGCATCGAATCTTCGACAAGAGCCTGTCGCTGCGCGAAGGCGCGGAGCGGTTCATCTTCAACGAGGGCCCCCCCACCGCGAACGGCCTTCCCCACAACGGCCACGTGCTGACCCGCGTCTTCAAGGACGTGTTCCTCCGGTACCGCACGATGGCCGGCCGGTACGTTCCGCGCAAGGCGGGCTGGGACACGCACGGGCTGCCCGTCGAGGTCGAGGTCGAAAAGGAGCTCGGCATCCACGGCAAGCAGGCCATCGAGGACTACGGCGTCGAGCGATTCATTCGCAAGTGCATGGACTCGGTTTTCCGCTACACGGAGGAGTGGGAGAAGATGACGCGCAGGGTCGGCTTCTGGGTTGACCTGTCAGACGCGTACGTCACCTATCACAAGTCCTACGTCGAGAGCGTCTGGTGGGCGCTCGCGCAGCTGTTTCGGCAGGGCCTCCTCTATCGGGGCCACAAGATCGTCTGGTGGTGGCCCCAGGGGGGCACCGCGCTGTCCGCCGGAGAGGTCGGGCTCGGATACAGGTCGGTCGAGGACCCCTCGGTGTACGTGGCCTGCCCACTGGCGGGCGATCCGGACGTCGCGCTGCTCGTCTGGACGACGACTCCATGGACGCTGCCGGCGAACCAGTACGTGGCGGTGCGTCCCGACTTCGACTATGTCCAGGTCCGGGCCGGCGGAAGGTCGCTGATTCTGGCGGCCGCCCTGCGCGGCACGATTGCGAAGAAGATTGGCGAGAGGCTGCCCGTCGAGAAGGAGATCCCGGGTTCTGCCTTGCTGGGACAGCGGTACCTTCCTCCGTTCCACCACTTCCGCGACGAATTCTGGGACTCGGACGGCGAACTGCGCACCGGAGGCCGTGAGCCCTACCTGTGGAAAGTGCTGGCCGCGGATTTCGTGACGCTGGACACCGGGACCGGCCTGGTGCACCAGGCTCCCGCGTTCGGCGAGGTCGACTACGACCTGCACCGGCAGGTTGCGGACCTCTACCGGGAACTGGCGGAGGTTCCCCTGCTTTGCCCGGTCAGGCCCGACGGCACGTTCGACGATGCCGTCACCGAAGTCGCGGGCGAGTGGGTCAAGGACGCGGACCGGAAACTGATCTGGATGCTGCGGGAAAGCGGCGCCCTCGTTCACAGGGAGAACCACCGGCACGACTACCCGTTCTGCTGGCGCGCGGACAACGACCCGCTGATCCAGTACGCCCGCCCCGCGTGGTTCGTTCGGACAACCGCCCGCAACCGCGAGGTGCTCGCCAACAACGACGCCATCAACTGGCTGCCAGAGCACATCGGACCCGGGCGATTCGGCGACTTCCTGCGCAACAACATCGACTGGGCCCTCTCCAGAGAGCGCTACTGGGGCACGCCGCTCAACGTCTGGATCAACGACGCGACCGGCAATCTGGCGATGCCGTCGTCCTGCGGCGAGATTCTGCAGAAGAATCCGTCCGCGTTCGACCACTTCAGACGGGCCAAGGAGGCCGACGCCTCGCTTTCGGACCACCTGATGGTCCACAAGCCGTGGATCGACGAGGTGACCTGGACCGAACCCGGGGAACCCGGCGTGTACAGGCGGGTGCCGGAAGTCATCGACTGCTGGTTCGACTCGGGGTGCATGCCGTTCGCCCAGTACGGCTACCCGCATCAGGGGCGGGACGAATTCGAGTCCCGGTTCCCGGCGGACTACATCACCGAGGCCATCGACCAGACCCGGGGCTGGTTCTACTCCCAGCTGATGGTCTCGACGCTGGTGTTCGATGCGGCGTGCGCCCGGGAGCTCGGAATCCCGGCGCCCCCGTATCCGCATCCGTTCCGGAACTGCATCGTCCTGGGGCATGTCGCAGACCCCACTGGAAAGAAGGAGTCCAAGTCCCTCGGCAACTACACCCCGCCGGAGGTAATATTCGATCTGGTCTCCCAGGACTTCGCCGTGCGGAGCGGTCCGGACGGCGCCGGCTCCGTGCAGCCCGGCGAGGCCGCGATGGCAAGGCAGGACCTGCAGGCTCTCGACCTGCAGCCGGGCGACCGGCTCAAGGTCTCGGTTCCGGGCAACGGCGACCGGGCGCTCCGCCTGAGCGTCCGTCCGGACAGGCGGCTGCCCCGCAGGACGGTGCTGCTCTCGGAGCGGGACATGGAAGCGGTGGGGGCCCTGCCCGCCCGGGGCGGTGCGGAGGTCAGCCCCATCGACGTTCCGAGGCTGCCCGCGGGCGAGCGGGTCAGCCTCGAGGTGCCGTCCCCCGCCCCCGGCGCCGACGCGTTTCGGTGGTTCTTTCTTGCGGGCAACCCGCCGTGGTCGCCCACGAGGCACTCGCTTGCCAACGTGCGGACCATCCAGAAGGAATTCCCGCTCAAGTTTCGAAACGTCTACTCGTTCTTCACCATCTACGCCGACATCGACGACTTCGACCCTTCCACGACACCGGGCAGGCCCTTTTCCGCGAGAGGGCTGCTCGACCGCTGGATCCTGTCCGAACTGGATCTGCTCGCCGGACGGGTGCGCGCCTCCATGGACGCGTTCCTCGCCTATGAGGCTGCGGGCGAGCTCACCCGCTTCGTTGAGGGCCTCTCGAACTGGTACCTGCGGCGCAGCCGCGGGCGGTTCTGGAAGAGTGAGATTGACGCGGACAAGACGGATGCCTACGCCACGCTGTACGAGTGCCTTGTCAGCGTGGCAAAGCTGAGCGCGTCGTTCACGCCGTTCATGGCGGAGGAGATCTACCAGAACGTGGTCCGGGGCGCGGGGATGCCGGGGCCCGAGAGCGTCCATCTGTGCGACCTGCCCCGGAGCAACGGCCGGGAGGACACTTCCCTGTCGGAGGAGATGGAGGCGGTCCGCCGGATCGTCTCGCTCGGGCTCCGCGTGCGGACGGAGCACCAGCTCAAGGTCCGCCAGCCGCTCAGCCGCGCGGAAGTCGTGATCGCCGATCCGGCGCTGCGGGAGCGGGTGGCTCCGTATGCCGGTCTGATCGCCGACGAGCTGAACGTGCGCGAGGTTCGCTTCGTCGAGGGCGACCAGGCCCACGTCAACTATTCCGTGAAGCCGAACTTCCGGAGGCTCGGCCCGCGGCTCGGCAAGAAGATGAGGAAGGTGAAGAAGGTGTTCGCGGAGCTGGATGCCGCGGCCCTGCGTGCGAGCCTGCTGGACAGCGGAAGCGCCGAGATCGACTTCGACGGCGAGAGGCTGAGGCTCGACAGCGACGACGTGCAGGTCAGCGTCGGGGCGGAAGAGCATTTCGCCGCGGCTGGCGACTCGGCGACGGTCGTGGTCCTGAGCACCGAGCTGAACGACGAGCTGCGCGACGAGGGCTTCTACAGGGAACTGCTGCACCGGGTCCAGAACCTGCGCAAGGAAGCCGACATCGAGTACACGCGCCGCATCGAGCTCTCATTGGCAGGATCCGAGCGCGCGGCCCGGATCGTCGGCAGGAACCGCGACCATCTCATGGCCGAGACTCTGTGCACAAAGCTCCGTGCCGGCGAGGGAAGCGGCATCGAGCGGGCGTTCGAGATCGACGGCGAGCGGATTCGGATCTTCCTGGAGACTGTCTGAGACCGGTACGGCAGGACGTTCCCCCGCCGGTCCCGAATCGCGGCAAGGAGAGAACATGGCCAGCCCTCTGATCGGTCTCGATCTCGACGAGCTGACCGAACTGGCACAGTCGATGGGCGAGCCGCGATACCGCGGCAGGCAGATCTACCAGGGCCTCTATCGCGAGCGCCGTGCTGGCCCGGAAGAGATTCACACGCTGCCGCGGAGCTTGCGGCGGAAGCTCGAGCGAGATCACGGCGGCGGGCTGCCCGAGCCCGTCGAGCGTGTGGAATCCCAAGACGGGACCGTGCGCTACCTGCTGGGCATGAGCGACGGACGCAGCGTGGAGTCGGTCTTCATTCCGGAGGAGTCCCGCGACACGCTGTGCATTTCCACCCAGGTCGGCTGCCCTGTCGACTGCAAGTTCTGCCTGACCGCCCTGATGGGCCTGGAGCGGAACCTCGATGCGGGCGAAATCGTCGCGCAGGTGATCGCAATCTCGCGGGACCAGGCGCTGGACGCCACCAAGCGCCCCCTCAACGTCGTGATGATGGGAATGGGCGAGCCCCTGCTCAACCTGCGCGCCGTAATGAAGGCGACCAGCCTGCTGGCCAGCCCAGACGGCATCGCGATTCCCCAGCGCAGAATCACGGTCTCGACCTCGGGCATTGTGCACAAGATCGCGGAGCATGGCCGGCATTCGGTGCGCGGCAAGCTGGCGGTGTCCCTCAACGCGTCGAACGAGGAGCAGCGCATCCGGCTTATGCCGATCACGTCGAGGCACAGGCTGGGCGCGCTGATCGAGGCGTGTCGGGAGTATCCGCTCAGACCGTGGGAGCGGCTGACCTTCGAATACGTCCTCCTTCGAGGGGTGAACGACAGCGACCGCGACGCACGGGGAGTCCTGCGGCTTCTTTCCGGCATCAAGTGCAGCGTCAACCTGATCGCGCTCAACCCCGGTCCGGGAATTCCCTTCGAGACACCGGATCCTGCACGGGTCGGCGCGTTTCGCTCCATCGTGCAGCGCGGGATTCCATGCTTCGTCCGCAAGCCGCGGGGACGCGATATCTTTGCCGCGTGCGGCCAGCTCAAGCGGACGACCTCGGCCGATTTCCAGTAGACGCGCATCCGGCCGCTGCTTCCGTCGCCAGGATGGGGGGCAGGCTCGAATCCCGCGATCTTGACCAAATTGGCTGCGTCGTCGCCGACGGAGTTCGCACCGAATGCTCCATGCACCCGCTCCCGGCTTCCATGTCTGGCGGGACCGGGAAACCGACGACGTCCGGAATTGATCAGGTTCTGACGACTGCGGGTCCGGGTTCCCGAAGCCAACCCCCGATACCGAACTGGTCCGCATCTCCACGACCGCGGATGCCGGTCTTTGCGGCGAGATTCCGCACGAAGTCCGACCATTCCGAGCCACTTCCGGGGCGGCGATTAAGCCCCTTTCAAGCCTTGACGGAAGCTGGAACGGACGGTAGCCTAGATGCAGGCTCTCAAGCCTATCAGGGAGGATTGTGGCATGTTTCGCCTAGACGCCGACAAGACTGTTGAGTTCTGCGATGGGTTGCGCCGTCGCGACTTCCTTCACGCAGGCTCCCTGAGTCTTCTCGGGCTCGGCATGCCCGAGTTCCTCCAGATGCGGGCCGAGGGCGCCGTCAGAGACACGGGCAAGGACATCAACGTCATCATGCTCATGCTGGTGGGCGGGCCCTCCCATCTCGATACGTTCGACATGAAGCCGGAGGCCCCGATCGAAATCCGAGGGCCGCACAGTCCCATCAAGACGAACGTTCCCGGGATCGAGATCAGCGAGATCTTCCCGCGCATGGCCCGGCACGCCGACAAGTACGCGCTGCTGCGGGGCTGCTACCACAACGCCGCCGCCGTCCACGCGATGGGGCATCAGCTGTTCCAGACAGGCCGCCTCTCGCTGGGCGGCATGGAGCATCCTCACATCGGCTCGGTGCTGGGATACCTCAAGGGGGCCAACGGGGATCTGCCCTCCCATGTTCTGCTGCCCAAGATCATCGGGCCGACGGGCGGCAACTTCAAGCCGGGTCAGGGTGCGGGCTATCTGGGCAAGCGCCACGACCCCTTCGTGCTCAACGCCGACCCTTCGGTGGCGGACTTCGAAGTGCCCGACATGCTGCCGCCGGACTACCTGCCTGCGCTGCGGGTCGACCGGCGCAGGGACTGGCGGGCGATGCTCGACAGGACGGTCAGCAAGTTCGAGACATCGCAGGACGCGCGGCTCCTGGACTCGACGTTCCATCAGGCCTACACCCTGATGACCTCGGAGACGGCCCGCGAGGCGTTCGATCTCCAGGGCGAGAGCGAAGAGACGCGCGACCGGTACGGACGCAACCGCTTCGGGCAGAGCTGCCTGCTTGCCCGACGGCTGGTGGAAGCCGGAGTGCGCTTCGTGACCGTCAACATGTTCGAGACCGTCTTTGACGAGATCACGTGGGACATTCACGGATCCCCGCCGTTCAGTCCCATCAGCGGGTACCGGGATCTGGTGGGACCGATGTTCGACAACGCGTTCACGTCCCTGATCGAGGATCTGACCGACCGACGCATGCTGGACTCGACGATGATCTTCGCCTTGGGCGAGTTCGGACGGACTCCCGTCATCAACCCCGCCGGGGGACGTGACCACTGGCCGCAGGCATGGTCGATCGTCGGCGCGGGCGGCGGAATCCAAGGCGGGCAGGTGATCGGTTCCACGGACAAGATCGGCGGCGCGCCGAAGGACCGCCCGGTCCATCCGTCCGAGATCGTGGCCACGATCTACCACCAGCTCGGCATCGGCCTCGAAACCGAACTGCCCGCCGCGAACGGCAGGCCGTTGCCCATCGTCGACCGGGGCGTGGAGCCGGTCCACGAGCTGTTCGCGTAGGATTCGGACTCAGTGGCTGGTCGCAGCGTTGGGAAGGTGATGACAGGCTCTAGTGGAAGTGCGCGCGGGTTCTCGCTGGGGGCTTCTCGCCTGCCGGCGGCCTTGGCGGTCGCTTGCTGGACTGTCCTCGGCCTCTCGGCGGCCGAACTCTCGATCCTTCCCACGACGGTCCGGCTCCACAGCCCTCACGCGCGCCAGCAGTTGCTTGCCCAGGTGGCATCCGACGGCGTGCAGAGGGACAGGACAGGGGACGCGGTCTGGATTTCTGACAATCCCGAGGTCGCGTCGGTCGACGCCGGCGGAGTGGTGAGGCCGGTCTCGGACGGCCTCGCCGTGATCCGCGCGAAGGCTGATGGGCTGGAAGCGGCCCTGGAGCTCAGCGTCACAGGCTCCGGAGACAAGTTCTCGTGGGGCTTCCGGCGGCACGTGATCCCGGTGCTGACGAAGAAGGGCTGCAATTCCGGGGCGTGCCACGGGGCCTTGGCGGGCAAGAACGGCCTGAAGCTCACCTTGCGCGGCTACGACCCTGCGGCCGACTACGACTCCCTGACCCGCGAAGCCACCGCCCGACGGGTTTCCCTAGCCGATCCGGCCTCGAGCCTCTTTCTGCTGAAGCCGACCATGACCATTCCCCATGGAGGCGGCAAGCGCATCGCTGTCGATTCCCTGGAGTACCAGGTCCTGTCCGAGTGGATTGCCTCGGGGGCGTCTGGTCTGCGGGAGGATGATCCGACCGTCGTCGGGCTGGAAGTCTCTCCCAGAGAGGCCACGCTGGAGCCTGGCTCCAGCCAGCGGCTCGTGGTGCAGGCGAAGTACTCCGACGGCAGCCTGGCGGACATCAGCCGCTGGGCCAGATACAGCTCCACGGATGCCGGGGTTGCGGAAGTCAGCGATGAAGGCGTCGTGACGATGGTGGGGAGAGGGGAAGCGGCCATCACGGTGGCGTACGAGACGAGTGTCCTCTACGCCCGTCTCACTGTCCCCTACGAAAACGAGATCAGCGAGGAGGACTTCAGCCGGCTGACGGTTCGGAACTACATCGACGAGCTGGTGCTCGACAAGCTGCGCAAGCTGCGGATCGCGCCCTCCGCCCCCGCGGACGACTCCGCTTTCCTCCGGCGAGCCTACCTCGACGCCATCGGCGTCCTCCCCAATGCCGGGGAGGTCGAGGACTTCCTTGCCGACACCTCGCCCGACAAGCGCCGAGACCTGGTCGACAGTCTGCTCGACCGTCCGGAGTACGCCGACTACTGGGCCTACAAGTGGTCCGATCTGCTTCTCGTCTCCACGAACAGCGACCACCTGAACCGAACGGCACTCTGGGACTTCTACAACTGGGTCCGGGACGGCGTGGCCCGGAACAAGTCGTGGGACCGGTTCGTGCAGGACATCTTCGCCTCGAGCGGCAGCAGTCGCGAGAACGGGGCGCTGAACTACTTCGTCCTCCACAAGGACACGATCGAGCTTGCGGAGAACACTACGCAGGCCTTCATGGGACTGACCCTGACCTGCGCGCGCTGCCACAATCATCCGCTCGAGAAGTGGACCCAAGTCCAGTACTATCGCTTCGCGAACCTGTTCGCCCGCATCGGCATCAAGACCGGGGACGAGCCCGGAGATTCCGTCATCTTCACGAAGGCCTTCGGGGACGTTCCCCACCCCCGGACCGGCCGTCCGCTGCCGCCCACCCCGCTCGAGGGCCGGGAGCTGGCGCTGGATTCGCTCGACGATCGAAAGCTGCACCTGGCGAGATGGCTGACGAGCGAGGACAATCCCTACTTCGCGCGCAACATCGTCAGCCGCATCTGGGCCGGCTTCTTCGCACGCGGCCTGGTGGAGCCGCCGGACGACCTGCGCGCCACGAATCCCGCGTCGAACGAGGAGCTGTTCGATGCGCTGGCGAAGGACTTCGTGGACAGCGGCTACAACGTGAAGCACCTGATCCGGCGCATCATGAACTCGGGAACATACCAGCTGTCGTCCACTCCGAACGCCGCGAACCAGCGGGACGACAGGTACTACTCGAAGTACCAAGTCAAGCGCCTTCCCGCGGAGGTCATTCTGGACGCGATGTCGTCGATCACCGGGCGCGAGTCGGGTTTCGACGGCTATCCGGAGGGAATCCGCGCGATTCAGCTTCCAGACGTGCAGGTGGAGTCGCAGTTCCTCGAGTCGTTCGGAAGACCGCCGCGGCTGGTGTGCGACTTCGAGGAGCGCTCCGACGATCCCAGCGTATCGCAGGCCCTGCACGTGATCAACGGCGAGACGCTGAACGGAAAGCTCCGCGCGGATGGGAACAACATCGCTTCCATGCTGAAGCTGGGCCTGTCCGATCGCAGGATTCTCGATCACCTGTTTCTCTCGGCATTCAGCCGGTTTCCGACCGAGTCCGAGCAAGAGACGATGCTGGGCGAGCTCAGGGAGGCGCGGGCAGGCCAGGGCTCCGGCCGCAGTCGGCAGCTTGCGAGACGGGAGGCGGTGGAAGATTTGACGTGGGCGCTGCTGACGACGAGAGAATTCCTGTTCAATCACTAGAAGGCCGCGTTCCGGACCCTGGTGAGGGAGGGAGGCAACTGCAGTTGACGGCGAGCTGCCAGGCACTGGCGGAATCGGGGCCTGCCGTTCCCCGGAGCATCGGGCGAACGGGTGTTCGCGCGGTCCTGCTCACTGCCGCCCTGCTGACGGAATCCCTGCTTCCGGCCGCGGAACCGCGCGCGCCTTCCTATGGAGCGGATGTCGCCCCGATCCTCCAGCGGAACTGCGTAGCATGCCACTCCGCCAACACCAGGATGGGCGGGCTGGTGCTCGAGACCTTCGCCGAACTCGAGAGCGGCGGACAGCGAGGTCCCGCTATCGTCCCCGGGAGCCCCGAGCAAAGCCCGCTCTACCTCATGGTTGCCGGCGAGATGGAACCGAGGATGCCGTTCTCAGCCGGCCCTCTGCCGCGCGGCGAGGTCGACATTCTGAAGCGCTGGATCGCGGGAGGTGCGCCAGGTCCCGGTGCGGCCGAGATGCCGCTCGTCACCGAGCGGGGACACCTGCCCAGAATCGAGCCTCTTGTCGAACCCGGGCCGCAGGTCTTTTCGGTTGCCTACCACCCGGACGGGGACCTGCTTGCCGCCGGCCGCCACGGGGGCGTCGCTCTCACCGACGCCGGCACGGGAACGACGACCGCCCTTCTGGACGGACTCGCCGACATCGCCCGAGCGGTCGCATTCTCGCTGGACGGACGCCTGGTGGCCGCCGGCGGAGGTCATGCGCAGCAGGGCGGGCAGATCAAGGTCTGGCAACTGCCGGAGCGCCGTCAGCTCGTCACGATCGAAGGGCACAACGACACGGTCCAGGCCCTCGCATTCTCGCCCGACGGCAAGACGCTGGCGACCGCAAGCTACGACAAGGACATCAAGCTCTGGGACGTTGCCACCGGCCGCGAACTGCGCACTCTCCGGGACCACATCGACGCCGTCTACGCGCTTGCGTACACGCCGGACGGCAGCCGCCTGCTTTCGGGGTCGGCGGACCGTTCGGTCAAGATCTGGAATCCCGAGACCGGAGAGCGCCTCTACACGCTGGGGGACCCGATCGACGGCATCAACTCCATTGCCGTCCATCCTTCCGGCAAACGAGTGGCGGCGGGCGGATATGACCGGACGATTCGCGTCTGGAAGCTGGGAGAGGACGGCGGCGAACTGCTGAATGTGCTCATCGCCCACCAGTCGACGATCCTGCGCATCGCCTACTCTCCCGGCGGAGAGAAGATCGTCACCGCCGCCGCGGACCGGACCATCAAGGTCTTTGACGCCGAGACACTGGAAGAACTGGCAAGTCTGGACGGCCAGTCCGACTGGGTGATGTCACTGGCCTTCTCCCCTGACGGCCGGCACTTCGCGGCCGGCCGATTCGACGGGTCGCTCAGCGTTTACGAGAGCGACAGCTACCGCGACCGACTGGGCGTCGCAGAATCCACGAGGAATTCGCCATGAAAACCCTTCTCACCTTCGCATCCATCCTCTTGCTGACAGCCGGCGCGGGCGAGGCCGACGCGGCTGCCGATCATCCGACCGGCAACCGCACGACTCCACCGACAATCGAGCGGATTGAGCCTCGGGGCCTGGAGCAGGGCGCGACCCGGGAGCTGACCGTGGAAGGGTACAACCTGCGCGGCGCCTCGGCCGTGCGATTCGGCGACGAGTCCGTGCGCGGGCGCGTTGTGCAGGTCACAAGAGCGATCGATGTTCCGGAAGAGCCGAGACTCGGGGCGGCGGGCCTGGTCTCCACAGTGGATCTCGGGCCGCAGCCTCTCCGCTATCGAGTCCAGGTCGAGGTCTCTGTCGACGCGCAGGCCGACGTCGGGCCAGTGTCCTTCCGTCTTGCCACGGACTTCGGCATCACGCCGGCGGGCAAGATCCTGGTCGAGCCCGACTACAAGGTTTCCTCTGAGGGCGGCTCGGGCCACTCCGGCGACAGCGATGCGGATCATCCCCGAAGCGCTTCCCTGCCGGCGATCCTGACAGGGGTGATCTCCCAGCCGGGCGACGCGGACTATTTCTCCATCGCGGTCGAGGCAGGGCAGCAACTTGTCTTCGAGGAGGGCGGCATGACGATCGGCTCGAAGATCCGGCCGATCATCGATCTCCTCCGTCCCGATCATGCGCCTGTCCGGCTCGGCGGGCAGGAGCGAGGTCGAGCCGCCCGCGCCTTCGCGCACCGGTTCGAGGAGGCCGGGAACTATCTTGTCCGCGTGAGCGACTACCAAAAGGACGGCGGAAAAGACCATTTCTACAGGATCAAGGTCGGCGACTTCCCTGTGGTCGAGTCGGCCTACCCACTCGGCGTGCGACGCGGAGAGACGGCGACGGTGGCTCTCCACGGACTCAACCTGGGCGACGGCAAGTTCTCGATCCGGGGCGAGCCCTCGTGGATGGACGACGACAGGGTCATGCTGCGTCCGGACACGGAGAAGGGCCGCGCCTTCAATTCCGTCAAGCTGGCACTGGGCGATCATCCGGAGGTCGAGGCGTCCGGCAACAACACGGCGGTCGGAACCGCCCAGCCGGTAACGGCTCCCGTGACCATCAACGGACGGCTGAGGGCCGACTCCCACTACTTCCGGTTTGGAGCGAAGAAGGATGAGCTGATTCTCGTTGACGTCACGGCATCGCAGGTGGGATCGAGGCTGGATTCCGTGATCGATGTCCTGAGGTCCGACGGCAGCCCGATCGAGCTGGCGACGCTTCGAGCGGTGGCTGTGACGCACACCGATCTTTTCGACCACACTTCCGAGCAGGCGGAGATCCGTCTGCAGCTCTCCAACGACTTCGACGCGGGCGACTACCTGCTGCTCGGCAGCGAGGTCATGCTGGTGACCCGCATGCCCCGGCAGCCGGACGAGGGCATCGCCCTGGAGTCGTTCCCCCCGATCATTCCCGGCCGACCGTCCGGCGGCACCATCCGACAGGCCTCGTTCGGCACGAGCCCACAGGCGCATGCCAAGGGCACTCCCATGTACAAAGTCCAGGTCCATCCGCCCGGGGCGCAGTTTCCGCCGAACGGCCTGCCCATGGTTCGTCTCTACCACCACAACGACGACGGTCGCGTCCCGCACGGAAAGGACTCGTTGCTGGAATTCCGAGCGCCGGCCGACGGCGAGTACCTCGTCCGGCTTCGTGACGTCCATGGACGCAGCGGCAAGGACTTCACCTACCGGCTGGCCCTGCGTCCCCCCCGCCCGGACTTCCGGCTGGCGGCCGATCCGAGCACTCCGAACATCCCTCGGGGCGAACGTGTTCCAGTGCGGGTGACAGCCTTCCGGGAAGACGGATTTGACGGAGAGATTCGAGTTTCCGTGAACGACCTGCCGCCTGGGGTTCGTGCCGGCGAGACAATCATCCCTCCCGGCCAGATGGTGGCCACCCTGATGCTGGAGGCCGACACCGACGCCGCGATCGGCAATGCTAACCCCCTTCGAATCGTCGGTTCCGCCACCATTGGCGACGAAAGCGTCTCTAGGCGCGCCAACGCCGCCGACACACTCCAGCTCGTGTCCGTCACAGCACCGGCAGACATCGTCATCACAACGGATACTCGCGAGGTCGTGCTCGAGCCCGGCCAGGACGCCAGGATCACGGTCTCGGTGCAGCGCAAGAACGGATTCGGCGGGCGGGTCCCCGTCGAGGTCCTCAACCTGCCTCCCCACACGGACACTCCCGAGGTCGGCCTGAACCGCATCATGATCACTGAAGAGAAGGAGTCGCGAACCTTCTCGATTCGGGCGTTGCCGGGGGCCAGGCCGATCGAGCAGCTGATCTACGTCGCCGGCATCGTCGAGACCCGGTCGCCACAGCCGACCGCCTTCACGGCCGAGCCGATCGTCCTGAGGATCGTTCCAAAGCCCGGCGGCTCCGCGGGTGGCGAGTAGAGGGTTCGAGGCCAGCACGCTTCAGGCAGCGATTAGGGTCCCCACGGGCTTCGTCCGCGAGCGCTGCCGCTGGCGAGGATGCTGACGGCAATCTTTCCCGATTCGCAGCGAGTCAGGCGGTCCGTATAATCGCGCTATGGGCATCCTGACCACCGTTGTGGGGAGCTACCCGATCCCCATTTGGCTCTACGGCGACAGTTCCAAGGGCACCCTCAGGGACGCAGTGTCGGTGGTCCTGCACACGCAGGAGCTGGCAGGCATCGATGTCGTCGCCGACGGGGAGCTGAACCGATTCGACCCCTCGCACCCCGAGACCAATGGAATGATCGACTACTTTGTCAGCCAGTTCTCCGGCGTCCGCACGAGGTATTCGGTCAGCGACATGGACGCATTCAGAAAGGACGCTGGCATGGCCTTCCGCACCGCGCCGGCGGGCGTGGTCACTGAGGCGATCGGCGAGGGCACGCTCAACCTGCCCGCTGACTACGAGTTCGTGCGGAACCTCACGAGCCGGACACTGAAGTTCACATGCACCGGGCCGCACATGCTGTGCAAGACCCTCACCGACCGCTTCTATGGCAGCCGCGAGGACCTGTGCATGGCGATCGCCGGGGTGCTGCGGAACCAGCTTGAGCGGATTCCGGCAGCAGTCGTCCAGCTGGACGAGGCCAATATCACCGGAAATCCCGACGAGGCGGAGTGGGCGGCGGCCGCGATGAACCACGTGCTGGAGGGAGTGTCGGGTACGAAGGGTGTCCATCTGTGCTTCGGCAACTACGGCGGACAGCAGATTCAGTCGGGTGTCTGGAAGGACCTTCTGCCGTACCTCAATGCCGTCGAGGCCGACTTCTTCCTGCTGGAGTTCGCCCGTCGCGGATATGGCGAAATCCACCACCTCGGAGACCTGAATCCGCGAGCGGGAATCGGGCTGAGCGTGATCGACATCAAGGACAACGAAGTCGAGAGCCCGGACCTGATCGCCTCTCGGATTGAGCAGGCCGCGAAGACGCTGGGCGAAGAGCGCATCCGATTTGTCAATCCGGACTGTGGTCTATGGATGCTTTCCCGAAGCGTCGCTGACCGCAAGATGCGCGCTCTCGTGGCTGGCCGCGATCTGTACGAAGGGTCGTGATGCACCATTGAGAGTGGGGTGGGGCGGATCTCCCGGGCACTACAGAATCCCCGGTCCACGCGAGTCTCCTTGCCCACCCGAAGCGAGCACAGAGCCGAGAACTGAGAGCCCGACTGCAGACCGCACCAATGACCGTCGGAGGGCCTCAGCCTTCGCCGACTGGAGTCGGATACGATGGGGTCTCGGAGATGGCCACCGGTGGCAGATCCTAGGCAGGCACCGCGCAAGGCCGTGGTCCTGGCCGCGGGCCGCGGAACCCGAATGAAGTCGTTGACGGACGACTGCCCGAAACCGATGCTGCCTCTGGCAGGACGCCCGATGCTCGCTCATCAGATGGATCGGTTCGCGTCCGCCGGGATCGAGCGCGTCTGCATCGTCGTCGGGTACCGGGCGGAAATGATCCGCCAGTACTTCCGCGAGCACCCTCCGGCCGGTGTCGAGATCGATTACGCTCTCCAGCCCGTCCCCAACGGAACCGGCAGCGCAGCCTTGCTGACACGGGAGTTCGTGTCGGAAAGCCCCTTTCTTCTGACCTTTGGCGACATCCTCGTCGATCCCCAGGCGTACGAGAAGCTGTACGAACTGTCCCCTGGCTCCGAGATCGTCCTCGCTCTTGCCACGATCGACGATCCGTACCGGGGAGGAGCAGTCTACGTTGAAGGCGAACGCGTGGTGAGAATCGTCGAGAAACCCCCGAAGGGAACGTCGACGACAAACTTCGTGAGCGCCGGGATCTACCTGTTTCGACCGGAGATCTTCAACAGGCTCTCGGAACTGACGCCGTCGGTTCGGGGTGAGTACGACCTGACGGATGCGATCCACGCCACAGTCCGTGCAGGCAAGATCGTTCGCTACTTTGAGGTGCCCGGGTTCTGGCGTGACATCGGGCGGCCGGAAGACCTCGGGCCTGCCACCGAATTCGTAAGGAAATCATGAGTGCGCACTCGTCCCACTTGCTCTCGGCGGCTCGCCGAGGCATCGGATCCGTCGATCTGCCTCCAGAGATGAAGGACTCCGCCTGCGCCAGTCTCGAGGCGTGGCTGGCCGAAAACAAGTTTGCCGGGCTGGTGTCGCCTGACGACTACAGACCGATCCTCGAATGGATGGTCGAAGCCCAGGAATTCGACCTGCTGGCGGACAGCTTTTACCAGACGATTCCTTTCGGCACCGGAGGGCGGCGAGGACCAGTCGGCATCGGACCGAACCGAATCAATCCCTACACGATCGCCTCGTCCGTCCAAGGCCACATCGAGTACCTGTGGAGGCGTTTCCCTAGAGCCAGCAGCCTAAAGGTCGTCATCGCCTACGATGTCCGCCGATTCCACAATCTCAGGAGGATCTACCCGCCCGGGGTCCCGAACCCGCTGCTGGGACTGAGCTCTCAGGACCTGGCTCGCATCGCGGCTTCGGTATACGCCGCTGCCGGCGTTACGGTCGTCACTTTGCCCGCGTCGAGCGGCGACTACATTTCCACGCCGGAACTGTCGTTCCTGATCCGGAGGCTGATAGCCCACGGCGGCGTCAATGTCAGCGCCTCCCACAACCATCCTGACGACAACGGGAGCAAGTTCTACAACAGCGAGGGAGGCCAGGAGATCCCCCCCGACGACGAGGAACTCGCAGCGATCGTGGAACAGGTCCGCGAGATCCGCGTCGCAGGCGAGAGAGAAGTCTCGGCGTCCGGGCTGGTCGTCGATGTCCCTGCCGAGGCAAGGCAGGCGTTCATCGACATGAATCTGAGGCTGCCCGTCACCAAGGGGGCCGCCACGGGCAAGTTCGCGTTCACCAGCCTGCATGGTGCCGGAATCAACACTGTGGGCCGGTGCCTGGAAGAAATGGGCTATCGGCGGGAAAGCCGGCTGTTCTACGTCGAGGAGCAGTGCGAGTACCGCAGCGACTTCCGGCACGTGACGTTCCGAAGCCCCAACCCGGAGGTCCCGGAGACGCTGGCGATGGGCATCGAGCTGGCGCAAGAGACCGGTGCTGACCTGCTGCTCGCAACCGACCCGGACGCTGACCGGCTGGGCGGTGCCGCGCGCGACGGCGACACCTTCGCGTTCCTGACGGGCAACGAGCTCGCATGCATGCTGACCCGATACCGCCTGGAGTCGCTGGACGCGGCCGGGCGGCTGCCGGAACAGCCACTGGGAATCAAGACCGAGGTGACCACCGACCTGGTCCGCAAGCTGATCGAGTCAAGAAACGGAGTGGTGGTCGGCGACCTGCTGGTGGGCTTCAAGTACATTGCCGCAGTGCTTGGCTCCCTGGAGAGGACCGGAGAATTCGGGGACGTTTCCGCAACCCTGGACGACTTCATTGTTGCCGCCGAGGAGAGCCACGGCTTCATGCTGACCCCGGAGGTTCGCGACAAGGACGCCGCCGGTGCGGCCGTCATCCTGGCGGAACTGACATCGGAAGTGCGCAAGCGAGGCATGTCGGTCTACGACTATCTCGTCGAGACCTACAAGAGCTACGGCTACCACAGCAACACCGTCCGCTCTACCGTCATGAGCGGAGCCACCGGGTCCGCGAACATCCGTAAGATCCAAGCACTGCTGCGAAGGGATCCTCCCAAGGCGATCGGCGGGCGGAAGGTCCTTGGAGTCAACGACTACTGGGACGAGTCCCGTCACGGTCCGTTTCTCTCGGCCACGGACAGGAGCGCAAGAAACCTGATCAGCTTCTCGATCGAGGGTGGGATCAAGGCAACAATCCGGCCTTCGGGGACCGAACCGAAGAACAAGGTCTACCTCGAACTCGCCGCCGCTCCACTGGGCTCCGATGCGACGCGCTTGGAATTCGACGCACATCGGCGAGACGTGGATCGTGAGGTCAAGCAGTTCTCGAACTGCTTCCTGTCGCAGATGCTCTCACTGATCGGCACCAGCGTGCCGGACTACGCGTTCGAGATCTCAGACCTTGTGGCGCTGCCCCACAAGGTCGATTTCTGCGACAGGTTCCTGCCCGAATTCGAACGGCGGGCAGAGTCGGTGCTCGCCGGCGAGACCGACGACGGCGCGGTCGGCTCATGGGTGGACGAGACACTGGAGCCGTACGGACCGGACGCAAGGGCCCTGGTGCGCCACGCGTTCGATGCCTACGCCTCCGCAGGCCGGGATCCCGAGAGACTGGAAGTGCAGAGGCGGATCTTCTCGGGATAGGCAGGTGTTCCTGGGCCATGGAGCGGAGTGCGGTCCTGACACCTGTTGGTCGTGGCTGCTTCGCCCGTTCTCCTAGCCTACAATGAAGGTGGCTGACGCTCGCCAAGAAAGCCGTGCGCTCGCGGAGAGGTGGCCGAGCGGCTTAAGGCGCACGCTTGGAAAGCGTGTTTAGGGGAAACTCTAACGAGGGTTCGAATCCCTCCCTCTCCGCCAGACCGCCAGCAGAAGTGTAGCTATTTCAACTATTTGTGAGCGAGAGGTACCGGTACGTCCCACCGTTGGGCCCATAGGGGTGAAGGTTTTCTTCCAGATCCTGCGACTTCAGAACTTGACGTCGAGGAATCTGAAGCGACGACGTTCCTGTCGGCGGTGTTGCTCGTAGAGTCCTTGGCCCGCATTGTTGAGGGGGGCTCATCTGGGAGAGTGGAACTCCGGTCTTTCACGAGCGCCAACGGGAAAGCCTCGGCGAACACGGTGGGCGCAGCCTTGACCGTCCACAAGAGCGTGGGCCTGAAGGTCCGCCTCCACTTGCTTCGGCTCCGACGGTCGCCGCGACCGTCGCCCGCGGGCACTAGAAGACTGAGGTCGGCGCAGCGACTCGGCGAGATCTCCCCAAGTCGCGTCCACGGCAAGTGACCAGCCGCTCGCTCGGGACGGGGAGCTGAATCTCCTCGACTTCGCGTTGATCACCACCGAGCGGCCGTGCGTTGCGCTTGTGGTCCTGGAGCGGGCATCTGGACTGCCGGGTCGGTTCCGAGCTCGGATGTTTCCCGGTATCCGAGGGGAGATGGTCGGGAAGGCGATGTTCCGGCGGTTGCTGAAGATCAATTACAGCCCGCACGGGTCCCAGAATTTCGTTCCGGTCGTGGCGCTCCGACGAGGGCGTCGACGGGGCGCTGGCGAAGCAGGCCCTGGCTCACGTGGTCGGCGGTCAGGTTGAGCAGTGCTGCGCTCGCAACGACGTGCTGGTGTGTCGGCGGGGAGGTCATGGAGGCGTGGGGCGCGTTCCTGATCGGGTAGCGGACAGCCCAGATTCGGCACGGCACCGGCAGCGCTCATACGTCTGAGAGTCTGTCGGCTGCCCCGCGTCGGCCGCCAGTTCCGGTCACCGCGGTCCGTCTGGCCCGTGAGCCTTCCAGCAGGGATCAACTGACGTGGGCGTCCAGCCGGAGCATTGAACGGGCACGGCGGGCTGCTAGCGACTGGTGCGCCCAACCGTGACAGTGATGGATCGAACTGCGAATGCCAGGCGCGGGGTGAGACGCCTAGAGCGGGTCGGCTTCGGTCTTCGTCCGCCTCGGATCGGTGCGCTGCAGTTCGGAGTCCCTGATCTGGGCGAGCTTCATCAGGTGGCGCTGAAGGCCTCGCTTCAGTGTGCCCCGATGGACAGGGACTGAGACACGTAACGCGATTCCAGTCTTGACGAAAATGTGATGGTTGCCGCGGATTCGCTTCAACTGCGATCCACGCGATTCGAGCAGCAACCAGAACCGCTTGCCGGTGAGGGCCTTCACACGGCGATTTCAATCACCCGGCCCCTGTCCGAAACGGGGACTTCGGCGATTTCCACGGCGAGGCAGCCCTCGACCGCTTCGTAGAGATTGTTGAGCAGCTCCTCGAAGGAGTCTCCCTGGGTGGCGCACTCCGGGATCGACGGTACTTCCGCCCAGTAGCCACCCTCTTCCGCCTCATGAATCACGACTTGTATCTTCATCGCCTTGGTTCCCGCACTTCGTTGTAACGTAGCATTCACTGCCGTGCTGGAAGACCAAGACTAGCAAGGGCGGTCGCCGAAGCCGGCTGGAGTGGGAAGTCAGCAGACCCACGCGCTACGCTCGCTTCCCTCGCTCCGCCCGGCGGGCTAGCGAGGGAGGGTCGGCGGTGGTCCGAGATCGAACGGCCTTCAACCATCTGGCGAGCGGGCTATCGTCGCGTTCGGGGGAATTGGACCGGCTTCCGAACTTGAGCGTTTCGAGCCGAAACGACGGGCAGTCCAGCGAAGTCGACACCGGTGCGGCCACTCCTCCTGGCGTCAGGAACATCGAGGTCAAGCACGGGAATTCCGTGTGGGCCAAGCTTCAACGGCAGAAGGAGGAACGCGAGAACGGGAAAGTCACTAATATGGCGCAGAGAATCCGAATAACCACAATCTGCTCGATGCCGGCTCTGTGCGTGCGCTCATCCCACCCTGGGCGGGCATCGCCATGTCCCGGTCTCAGCGGGACCGCCACGAACTCCGGGAAGGCGCACGGCCGCCGCGCCGCCCTGAGCCCGAGAACCGGCTAGAAGCGCACGGAAAGGCGTGCGTAGTAGAAGCCGCCGTTGAACCCGAATGGCGCCGCTCTGCGCGACAACACAAAGACTCCAGGGGATTCGATGATGACCCTGCCGCTCGAATCCTCGAGCCGCCCGTTTCGCGTCTGGCCCACATGGTTCTGGTCCGGAACGGTGTTCAGGAGGTTCTGGGCGCCGACTGTCAGTTCGGTGTGCTTGAAGACCCTGAATCCCACATGCACGTCGGTGACCACCTTGCCGCAGAACTGCTGGCGCGACCCGCCGATCGGACTCTCGGAGAAGCCCGACGCTCCGCATGGCCTCTCACCGAGACTTCCGCCTTCCTGCACCCAGTAGCTGCCGAAGTAGCGCAGCGCGCCGCCGACCTTGAACGGACCGAGGCTGTAGTCCGCCATGCCCTGGACGCGGGTGTTGGGCTGCCATTCGGTGAGGATTGAGCGATCCTGACCGCCGAAGATCGTGTCCTCGAGGCCCGCCAGCAGCGTCGGGGCGTCGACTCCGCCGACCAGTTCCGTGTTCACAAGCATGCCGGAAACGCCAAAGTCGAGTACGGACCCGTTTCGCCAGGTGTGCAGGCTGCTGAAGGAAAACTCGAGTCCCGAGGTGACTGTCTCCGCAGCGTTGGTGAAGAATTGAGCAGCCGTGGCGTTGACGGCATCCAGGCCTGCGATTGCTTCCGGGACTCCCGCGAGCTTGGAGGCGGTGAAGGAGCCGCTGATCACGATGCGGTCCTGCACGCTGACCCGGAATGCGTCGACCGTCAGTGAGGTCGTCGGGCTGATGCGGGCGACGGCGCCGCCGCTGAAGTTGACGGACCGCTCCTGCTTGAGGTCCGGGATGCCCAGGGCCTTGGCGACCGAGCTGTTGTTGGGGTAGGTTCCGCGCTCCTGGGAGACGGTTTCGCCCGCCGCGTTCGTCACGAACTGAGTGCTCACGTTCGTGAAGTGAAGCTGGTGCAGCGAGGGCGCCCGGAAGCCTGTGTTGACGCTTCCCCGCAGGGCGAACACCGGGTTGAAGTCGTAGCGAACCGACAGCTTCCCGGTGAGCGAGGCGCCGAAGTCGCTGTAGCGCTCCAGGCGGCCGGCCATTCCGACCTTGAGTCCGCTCTCGAACGCGAATTCGACATCCCCGTAGGCTCCGATGTTCGTCCGGCCCTCGTTGACGTTCCTCTGGAAGCCCGGGAAGACCTGGATGCCCGCAGGCGCCGAGACGCACATGGACTTGTCCTCGACTTTCGGATCGTCCTTGCAGTTCAAGTACGAGAACGGCTCTCCGGCCCGGATGCCGTATCGGTCCCGGCGGAACTCGGTGCCGAATGCGAAGTTTGTGGTCCGGCCGTCGCCTTCGAACTCGCGCGAGACGTCGAAGTTGAACGCGGTCTGATCGAACCTCGGGCCCCCGGAGTCGGCCTGTCTTGGGCTGGCGATTCCATAGGTGGCGTTATTGGAATTCGTGATCAGAAAGTCGAATGTGTTGCGCCCGTGGCTCATGCTCAGGTCCAGATTCCAGCCTGTGACTGATGTGTAGTCGATTCCGGTCACGAACGACAGGTCGGAGACCTCGGTGTTGATCTCCGGGAGGAATCCGTCGGGATAGAATTCCAAGACGGTGTTGCTGACGTTGGCGCGGCGATAGAAGCCGGTGCTCTGGTTGTCTCGGTGCGTCCAGCCGCCGAATGTGTAGAAGCTGGCCCGCTTGCCGAGCGGAACCCCGGCGTTGTAGTACATGCTGTACTGCTCGCTGTCTGCATCGCCGGTCCGGAAGTTCTTTCGATTGAAGCCGTACTCGCGCGGGTCGAAGCATCTTCCGGGCGTCCCCGCGCCCGGGTTCCCGCTGCCCACGCCGATTGCGTAGGGCGCATCAAGCGCGCAGTCCACCAATGGGTACTGAGTCCTCGCGCTCCAGCCCGCTCGATTAGTGCGGTCACGGTCGCGGGACTCGAAGGTGAGGTTGAGGAACCCGCCGCTGTCCGACCCCCATCCCCCGTGCATGCTGTGCATCAGTGCGTCGCCGTCGCCTGCATAGGTCTGTCCCCAGGCGGTGTCCATCGTGAAGCCGGGGCTGTCCTTGAGCACGACGTTGATCACGCCGGCGATCGCGTCGGATCCGTACTGGGCCGCCGCGCCGTCACGAAGCACCTCGATGCGCTCGACAGCCGCGATCGGAATGGCGTTCATGTCGGTGCCGGCGGTGCCTCGGCCAACCGAGGTGTTGACGTGGAGCAGCGCGCTGTTGTGCCGTCGTTTGCCGTTGACCAGCACCAGCGTCTGGTCAGGGCCAAGACCCCGAAGAGTCGCGGGGCGGAGCGCATCCGTTCCGTCACTGATCGTCGAACTGGAGAAGTTGAACGAGGGCGCTTGCATCTGCAGTGCGCGACCTGTCTCCAGCTGCCCCGTGCTCCGCAGCCGCTCGCCCAGCACCAGTTCGACCGGAACCGAGGACTCGAGCGGCTGCACGCCTGTGGAGCGCGTGCCGACGTTGGCTTCCACGTCAATCACCTCGCTCACAACTTGCAGCTGGAGCTTGATGGTGACCGATCCCTCGGATTCCGTCACTTCCCGTACGGCGGCAGCAAAGTCGGGTGCGATCACGACGACCGAATGCGGGCCGTCACCGAGGCCGGAAAAAATGGCGACGCCGCTGTCGTCGGTGGGCACCTCCACATCCCCGATCGCCACGGTTGCATTGGTGACGGCATCTGAGAACGGATCGACGACGGTGACACTCAGGGTCTGGCCGGAGACCAGAGGGGCGCACAGCAGTCCCGCGAGACATGCTTTCGCCAGGACGAACAGACCGGCTCGCCGAAACTTGAGCTGGACCTCTTGGAAGGGTTGATTCCGCATGGTGGCTCCTTGCCTCCCAGCGCGGGCTCAATGGCTGTCTGGGCGCGGATCGATCCTGATGCGATCCAAGGGGAAACTGGTGAGCGCCCGAACCGCTTGCCGCCGACCCTCAGCCCGACGCGCTTCGGAGACTAGGTCAAACATTTTCTCATGGTTTTGGAGAAAGTTCCGACGTTTCCCCGGGAGCGTGGTGCAAGTTTGCACAGATTGTGTAGGGGCCAAGTCTCGAAACCGCAGCCGATCTGACCGACCCGGCCTCCGCGACCGGAATGCGGAACGCGTCGCGCACTTCGCTGACAGCAGGTGCTCTTTCCGCGAGAGAGCCTGGCACTCCCTTCGTGTGCCCGTGAGATCGTCAAACCGACTGGACCGCGAACCTCAAAGACGGCCGCGCGGGCCTGTCCTGCGGGTGAGGTCGGGGGTACTGGCGTTCCGCGCCTCCCGTCCCGGAAGGACGGTCCCACGAGGATCGGCCGAACCATCAGTCAGAGGAGCGGGTTCCGCACGTTGGAAAGGGTGGTGTGGCGAGGCGCCGCCTGGGAAAGAGCGACAGAGGGCGGCACTGCGTTGGGCTGACACAGAATTGAATACCGAATGGCATGGTGCCGTGGGGTCCGGGCATCGCACCCTTGGACCTCTCGGAAACCGGGACGCCAACGGTCGCTAATTGACGTTTCCTGGGGGACCGGTTTGGGAGCCCATAGCACCGAGGTGGATACGGGTGACACCCTTCGCCGGTCATTCCGTATCGACGCGCAACAGCGTGTGTCGAGCAAGCGCATCGGAGTCGCAGTGCAGAACCGGCAGGTCGGCCCGGATGCCTTGGGATCCGATGAGACGGTCGATGAGAACGCGAACGGTTTCGCCCCGACAGCGGCGCTGCCGCCTGGCCGAAGTCACCGGGCTGCATGGGAACGAGCGTGGCCCGCGCGAGGAGTCGTCGAATGTTCGCGCCTGCGCTGCTCGTCCCGGGCTCCAGCCAGCAGTTCCATACGAACCACATCGCACGTCGCGAGGTCGCCGCTGAGCGGCTCTCCGACTCAAGGGCAGACCGGAGATCCCGTGTTGCGGAGATACGCGACCCAGGCGGACGCGTCAACGGGCATCTTTGCGCCCCCGCATCTCATCGAGGTTGCCTTCCCAGCCGGCTCCGCGCATCCGGCGAGCTTCCTCGAGGCTGAGCGGCTCCGATGCGAGCGACCGAAGCGCGAAATTGACGGCTTCCCGCTTGGTCGCCAAGCGGTAGCACCTCGTGGCCTCCGCGCGGGCCTCGCCGTCAATGTCCACGTTCGTGCGTGTCCATACACCAAGAATACGCATGGGGAAGATCTGCGGATCCCTGGTCGGCAACAGGGCAGCAAAACGCCGACGACTTGCTTGCCGCGCTCCTCCCGGTCACTGCGGGTCACGACACGCATGTCGCCTGTGGCGTGATCGACCAGCGTCGCGGCCTCCTGGTGTTCTCCCTTGCGGGCCGGCCGGTGCGCCGCGCGCGGACACACCAGGGGATGGGTCCGGCGCAGGATCGCGCGACCCAACAAGGCCGGGCTGGTCCGTTCTTCCACCCGCTGCAACGGGATATCCGAGGGTGTCGCACCTCGCCGATCGCACTCGTCCCAGCGGCAATCCAGAGCCTGTCGCTCGGCTTGTCTCCAGGTCTTGCAGCACGCTTCCGAATCCCCGACCGCGATCTCGCCCGCCAGTGAACCGGGAAGGGCCCTCAGGAATGAAGTTGCAGTTGAGCGCCGCCAAACGGCCCCGAACGCCTTCCCTTGAGTGCTCCGGCCCGCCGTCCGCCGGACAGGCTGCGGCTGGTCACTGAGGCAAGCCCTTCACCTCGATGGTGAAAGGCACCGTGCTGACCTTCTTCCGGCGCTGCACCTGCGCCCATACCCTGTACATGCCCGGTTCCGGGAAAATCACGTTCATCTGGATCAGCTTCCCGCCGTCGGCAATGCTCGGGTGGCCGTGAATCATCGTTACGAGGTCGTCCTTGACCGCCAGCATGTGCGCCCACGCGCCGAGGAACTTCTGCAGCCCGCGGGCCGTGTTCAATTCGAAGAACAGGAGCGTCAGGAAGCCCGCCATCGGTTCGGCGGGCTCAGTGCGGATGGAGACCGTGACGTTTCTGCCTCGCTTGGGCGTACGGTCCGACTGGAGATCCGGCCGAAGGTTCTCGACGGGCTGTTCAAACCCGCGCGTCGTCAGGGTCATGGGAAACATTTGCGGGGTCCCGCCCACGGGATAGAAGTCGCCCATGAGACGGTACGTGCCCGGCCGTTCGAACATGGCATCGATGCGGAACAGCCCGTCCTCGCCAAGTTCGGGGTGCTCGTGCCGGAAGACTTCGAGATCGTGGCTTACCCAGAACAGGTGCATCAGTTTTTCGTGCACCATCTCGAAATCCGTCTGACGTTCGCCGGTGCCGGGCCGGAGCACCTCGAACTCCAGCCTGACCCGCTCCCCCGGACTGACGGCTCGCGGCTCCGTGCGCAGCAAAATGGGGTACTCCTGTGGAGGGGGAAGCCCGAGGACGAGCTTCATGCCACACCGGGAGCAGACCGTCGGTGTCTCCGAGCGGATGTCGGGATCCATGGGGCAGACGAAGGGCAGCGGCCCGAAGGGAGACGCCTCTTGCGCGGGGCCAAGAGTGCTGGTCTGCCCGGCCGACGGGACCGGAAGGTTCAGCAGTGCCGTGGCCGCGGCCCAGACGCAGACACGAGCCCACAAAGCCCGGCTGGCCACCGGCGAAGGGTCGCATCGCAGTCCGCCGGACCTGGCCGCTCGATCTCCGCCCATGCCCAAATCTTATAGCCTCGGTCCGGCCTTGGCCCATGCTTGTCCGCCGATGGGCCGGCCGGCGAGCAATCGTGGAGCCCTAGCGCTTCAAACATCTCCCGTGTTCGCGTCCAAAGGTGGAGCGGAGCCGGCATCAAGCCGTTGCTGCTCTTGTCAGGCGCCGTGGAGCGGCGATTCGACCCCTCCACGCTTCCGGATCTGACGCTTCAACACCACGAGAATCTTGCTTCCGGCAGCGACCCCGTCCATGCAGGAATTCACGAAGTGAAGTCGGAGTAGCCGAATCTCGAATCTGGCATCGACTGGTCGAGGTCTTGCGGAAAGGGGTGGCCACGATGGGCTGCAGGACCGGCTTCCCATCGCATGGTCATGACTGTGCTCCTGCCGCCGTCAACAGGCGGGCGGTCAGGACCCATCAACATTCTTGAAGAAGCCGCCCATCGTTCGAAACTTCTCGTACCGATCCTGGACGAGCTGCTCCGGCGACATTCCACTCAGGTCGTCCAGATTGCGTGCCAGGGCGTCACCAAGGAGCCGCGCGGCCTGATCCACGTCATTCTGCGCTCCGCCGGGCGGCTCAGGCACGATCTCGTCGACGAGTCCGAGCTTCTCGAGATCCTTGGCAGTGAGCTTCAATGCCTCCGCAGCCAACTCGGCCTTTCCGGAATCGCGCCACACGATCGCAGCGCAACTCTCGGGGGAGATGACGCTGTAGACAGAGTTCTCGAGCATCAGCACACGGTTCCCCACGCCCAGCGCCAAGGCTCCGCCGCTGCCGCCCTCACCGATGCATGCGGCAACGAAGGGCACTTTGAGCATCGCCATCTCATAGAGATTGCGTGCGATCGCCTCGGCCTGGCCTCGCTCCTCCGCGTCCATCCCCGGATACGCACCGGGCGTATCGAGCAGCGTCACGATCGGCCTGCCGAACTTCTCGGCCAGCTTCATGGCGCGCAGCGCCTTGCGATAGCCCTCCGGCCTGGGCATGCCGAAGTTCCGGTGCAGCTTCTGACGGGTCTTCCGTCCCTTCTCCTGCCCGATCACCATCACAGGTGCACCGCGAAGCAGTCCGAATCCGGAGACAATGGCGGGATCGTCGCCGAAGGCACGGTCGCCGTGGATCTCCCGAAAGCGGTCAATGATCCGCTCCAGATAGTCAGTGGCATGCGGCCGCTGGGGGTGTCGCGCCAGCTGGACAACATCCCAGGACCTCGAGGTCTCCCGAGACCCCGGCTGCCGCGGCTGCCCTGCGTCGGGCTCGCTGTCCGGAGCCTGCCCGTCTCGGTCTTCCGTGACCATGAACTCACAATTGTAGTCATCCGCACGGCAGAACGTTCCTCGCAGGCAAGACGTATTTCCCAGCAGTGCATCCGATGGCTGGCATGGATCCGAGTTGGGGCACCAACCCCCGTGCGTCTTGCATAGACTGAGAGTCGTGTTGTTCCAAGTGATTCTCGTCGCGGGCCTTCTGGCGGCCGTCGGCGGCCCCCTGTACGGTCAGGCCGAAGACCAGCTGGTCAACGACATCCGGATGTTCACCGTCCTGGCGGCAATCAACGTCGGGGGATACGACGAGGGCCTGAACGCCGAGGCAGTCAGCCCAGTGCGGAAGGCGGTGCGCGAGGACCTGGCCAGCATCGACTCCGGCATGCGCGCGCGTCTCCGGACGTACTACGAGCAAAGGAAGCACCCCGACCCCGAAGTCGACCTCTCGCAGTACATCTCTTTCGCCTTGATGTGCGGCGAACCTCCCTTCTTCGACCTCAAGGCCGAGGTCCCCACCGACTTGCCGCTGGACGTACGTCCGATCCGGGGGCTGTCGGGACTTCTGCGGGAATTCTATGAGGTTGCGGACATCGAGCAGCTGTGGCAGCGATACCGACCCGCGTACGAGCAGGAGATGATGCGCTACCAGGAGGCGCTTCTCGAGGCGGTCTTCGAGATCAACGGATACCTGCGCATGCCCGCGGCCAGCCCCGAGACCCGCGGCTTCCGGGTCTACTTCGATCTGCTCGCCGCACCCGGCAGCATCAACATGCGCGCCTACGGCGGCGACGTGAAAGTCGTGATCCACTCGTCCACTGACCTGAGGATCGAGGAGGTCCGCGCCGCGTACCTGCTGCATCAGCTCGACCGGCTCTCCATCCGCTACGGCGAGGCTGTCGCTAGAAAAGAGAATCTCTCAAGATTCGCCATGTTCGCGCCCGCGCTCGACAACGCGTACAAGACGAACTTCCAGCTCCTCGTGACCAAGTCGCTGGCGCACGCGATTCAGACCCGCATGCGGTACGAGCCGGAAGACCGCAGGCGCCAACGCATCGGCGAGCATCTCCGCCAGGGATTCATTCTGACCCCGTACTTTTACGAGAAGCTGGGCGAGTACGAAAAGCAACCCCAGGCGCTCCGTCGCTACTACGAGACGATGGTCGGCGACATCAACGTGCGCCACGAGGCGGAGCGCATCCAGAGCGTCAAGTTCGCGGAGCGCCCGGCCACCAGCCGGCCGGCGCCCCGGAGGGCGGCGCGGCCGAAGGTTTCCGAGGAGGAGAGCCTGCTGTCGCAGGCCGAGGGCCTGCTCCAGCTGAGTGAGCTGGACCGCGCCCGCAGGGTGTACGAGCAGGTTCTGTCAGGCGGAGGCCCGGGGCGGGGCCAGGCCAGCTACGGGCTCGGCCGGATCGCGCTCGACGAAGCGGATCCCGACCTGGCTCTGGAGCACTTCGCCAACGCCGCAGAGCAGTCCGGCGATGCCCGCATCCGGGCGATGGCGCACGTCTACATGGGCCGGATCCAGGACATTCTGGGTTACCGCGACCTTGCGGTCGCGCATTACCGGAGCGCGCTGGAGACGGGCGACACCTCACCGGTCGTCCGAGGGTTCGCCGAGGAGGGGCTCGACCGACCGTTCACCGGCATGGAGGATGAGGGCGAAGAAGAGCCCTGATTCCGCAGCCGGCGGATTCGATTCGCGGTCCCCGACAGGGGGCTCAAGGCCCTTTGCTAGGATGGGATTTGGACGGTCCGCGTCGTCCCGAAAATGTCGAATTCCCCTGGAGCTGAGATTGAAATGCCAGTTGCCGAGCCCGCCCCGGCGGCTACTGCCGAGGTAGCGGCGGAACGCGATGTCGACGGAGACCATGCGGTTGCCGGAGAGCCGGCGGCCGCGGAGGCGGCCGAGTCCCCGCCCCCTGTCCAGGGCGGGGAGCCTGAGGCCGAGGTCGAGCCGGAGGCCGCCACCGACGCCGTGGTGGAAGAGCTGCGCTCCGAACTGGAGAACGCCCGGCTGGAAAGCGTGGAGATGCTGGACAAACTCAAGCGCGCGCAGGCCGAGTTCGAGAACATTCGCCGGCGGCTGCAGCGCGAGAAGGACGACGCGATCCGCTACGCAGCGTCGGGCACCATCGAGAAGCTGCTTCCGATCGTCGACGACTTCGAGAGGGCGATCGACGCTGAAGGGGTGAC
Source organism: Bryobacterales bacterium (assembly GCA_028819255.1). Lineage (GTDB taxonomy): Bacteria > Acidobacteriota > Terriglobia > Bryobacterales > UBA6623 > VXMF01. The sequence goes on from JAPPMB010000037.1 coordinate 40,122, forward strand.
CCCGGAGGTCAGGAAGGGGCTGGAGCTCATTCACCGCCGCATCTTCGAGGTCTTCTCGCGCGCCGGGCTCAAGGAGGTCAGCCAGCATCAGACGTTCGATCCGAACCTGCACTATGCGGTCGACCGGGCGCCGGCGACCGACGAGCAGGCGGACTACCAGATTCTGGCCGTCTATCAGAAGGGCTACTTCTTCAAGGACCGCCTCGTGAGGGCTTCAATGGTCAAGGTCGCCGTCAAGGAGTAGGCTCCACTCGATGGGGCCAAGCGGGTCGGCAAGGTGGAGAAACGGGACTATTACGAGGTGCTGGGCGTCGGCCGGGAGGCCGATGCGGCGGCATTCAAGCGGGCTTACCGCAAGCTTGCCCTGAAGTACCACCCGGACCGAAATCCGGGCTCCAAGGAAGCCGAGGACAAGTTCAAGGAAGCGTCCGAGGCCTACAGCATTCTGAGCGACCCCGAGAAGCGCCGCACCTACGACCAGTTCGGGCATGCCGGCCTGTCCGGCAACGGGGGCTTCAACGCGAGCGACTTTCCGGACATCTTCGGCGACCTCTTCGGCGACCTCTTCGGTTCGGGGCAGCGCGGGCGCCAAGGTCGGCGGCGCGGCGAGGATCTGCAGTACCAGCTGGACCTAGACTTCGAGGAAGCGGTCTTCGGCTGCTCGAAGGAACTGAGGATTCCCCGGATCGACCGGTGCGACGAGTGCGAAGGCTCCGGCTGCGAGCCCGGCACCACAAAGGTCCGGTGCCGACCCTGCGGGGGACGTGGGCAGATTCATGTCCAGCAGGGCTTTTTCGCGATGAGCCGCACATGTTCGCAGTGCAGAGGCACCGGCCAGATCATCGCGCATCCCTGCACGGCGTGCCGCGGGGAAGGCCTCCGCCAGGTCCAGCGCAAGCGCAGGGTCGATATTCCTGCAGGGGTCGACGAGGGAAATCGCATGCGTCTGGCCGGGGAAGGCAACGTGGGGCCGAACGGCGGCCCTCGCGGCGACGTGTACGTTCTGGTCCATGTCCGCGAGCACGACGTCTTCGAGCGCGACCAGTCAGACCTGCACTGCACCGTACAAATCAATGTGGCTCAGGCGGCCCTCGGCGGCAGGGTGCGCATTCCCACGCTGGGAGGCGACCGGGTCCATTCCGTCAGACCGGGCACGCAGCCTGGCGCGCGGCTGCGACTGCGCGGCGAGGGGATTCCTAGGCTGCGAGGCGGACGTCGGGGAGACCTTTATGCCCATATCGAAGTCGAGATCCCCAAGAAGCTGAACAGGGACCAGCGCGCGCTCTTCGAGCGGCTCGGCAAGGCGCTTGACGGCGAATCGAGGTCCTCCGACGGTTCGCTCTTCGGAAAGTTCCGCCACGGCCGCAAATAACCGGTCGCGGATCCGATCGGTTAATATCAGGTCGTGCTCCGCTCGCGGCTCCCAGTTATCGCCGCGCTTCTCGTAACACTGGCGGGCACGCTTTCGGCGGAGGTGCAGGAAGAGCGCCTGATTCACCAGGTGGAGCAGCTGATCGCCGGCCAGCGCGGGATCCGGATTTACGACTGGGTCGGCTTCTCGGTCAGGGGCAACACGGTCACGCTCGAAGGCCTGGTCTCTCGGCCGAGCCTCAAGGACAGCATCGAGCGGTCGGTTGGCGCACTGGAGGCCGTCGAGGCTGTCCGCAACGAAATCGAGGTCCTGCCCAGCAGCGGCGACGATGTCGGGATCCGCATCAACGCGTACTGGCGCATCTACGGACATCCTGAAATCCGGCGCTATCTGCAGCGGGACGAGAGCTTCCGGCCACGCCTGCGCAGGGGGGCCCGGGACAGGCAGCGCGTCCTGCTCAGGCCCATTCACATCGTGGTCAAGGACGGGCATCTGGTGCTGGAAGGCGAACTCGAGCAACAGCGCGAGAAGCGCGTGGCCGAGGAGCAGGCAAACGCCGTTCTGGGTGTGCTGTCGGTCGACAACAACATCGTTGTCACCGGAGCGGACACCGAGGAATTCGAGCCGATCGACTTTGAGCGCGACCCGTGGTGGACGGATTCGGAATCCGTGACGGAGCCGGTCCTGCGTGTCGAGAACCCGGCCGGCGGAGTCCGCGTGCAGGTCCAGAACACCGGGCGTGTCCGCGTGCGCCGCAAGAGCCGGAGCCGGGCGGTCCGTCCGGGCGACACCAAGACGACGCGACTCGGGCGGAAGATGAGGATCCGTGCGGAGCCGACGGACGGGGCGACCATCGACCTCGAGATCGACCTGCCGTATGGGCACCGCCTCGAGGTCGAGACCGTCGACGGCCCGATCTCGCTGCAGGGACTGGTGCGGCAGGCGCAGCTGGTGACCGCGATCGGCAGGGTGGAACTCGAGATCCCCTGGCGGAGCGTCCGGCTGGAGGTCCACGCGGACCAGCAGCCCGCCACCGTGAGGATCCCAGGTGACCTCAGGGAGTCCCTGCAGACCTCGCGTCAGGAACCTGACGGCGGCATCTGGACACTCCAGGATCTGAGGGACCCCAGAGACAGGCTGTATGGCACGATCCGGCTGGACGCGAGGCACCCGGACGCCCTTGTCCTGCGGGACAGCTCGATCCCGGAGGACTCGCCCGTGCGCATGCACTGGCAGGCACCTGAGGCGCTGGGGACGATGCTCAGGCGACCGTTCCGGATGCGCCTGACGACACCGGGGGAGCCGGGCGCCGAGGCAGGCTCCGACGAGGTCGAGGCGGCTGGCGAGGTGGCCAGATTCAATTCGGAGGTCCGGCTGGTCCAGCTTTCCGCCTCGGTGGTCGACGGGCAGAACCGCCCTGTGGACGGACTCGGCCATGGCGACTTCGAGGTGACAGAGGACGGCGTGGTGCAGGAGATCGGGATCGTGCAGGACAGCGAGGCTGAGTTCAACCTTGTGCTCCTGCTGGACTGCAGCACCAGCACCCTGATCGACCGGAAGGCGGTTCTGGAAGCCGCGCGCCAGTTTGTTCTGGCGGCAAGACCCTCCGACCGCGTCGGCATCTATGTCCTTTCTGACGCATACCTCCACGTCGTCAGCCCTCTGACGGCGGACCGCGATTCGCTGCTTCGCACGATCAACCTGATTCCGCGGCTTTCCGGCGGCACGCCGCTGTACGACGCGATCACGCTCTCCTACGCCCAGGAGCTGGCTCGCCGGCGATGGGAACGCAACGCGCTGATCGTCATCAGCGACGGCATGGACAACGATCTGCTTCCGCGCTGGAGCCGATCGATTCCGTCGGACGTCTCCTTCGAGGATCTGCTGCGGGCCGCCGCCGAGATCAACAGCGCGATCTATCCGATCTTCCTCGAGCCTGACGAGCCGGGCGTGCGCACCGAGCGGCGATGGCGCGAGCGCCTGAAGCGCTCGACCGACCAAGCAAGACAGCGAATGCGCCGGCTTGCCGAGGCCACGGGAGGGCGGATGTTCCGGGCCGAGTCCATTCGCGACCTGGACGCGGTCTACGGTCAGGTGGCCGAGGAACTGCGCAGCATCTACACCCTCGGATACTACCCGTCCAACCAGGAATTCGACGGAGCTTGGCGCAGGATCCGTGTCAGCGTCACCGGCGCCGACGCATACGTCCGGACAAGGCCCGGCTACTACGGGTGGTAGGTCCCTTCAACCCGAGTCGCTCGAACGCTGTTCCCGAGGAAGCGGCAGGCGGCAGTCAGAATCCGCAGCCGGAGTCCCATGACGTGGTCGGGCGCGCCGGCAGATTGGCCATGCAGAATCGCACCACAGACCCGGAACCCCAATGCAGGCGTTCCCTTGCCGCAGAACCGCAAGTTCCGGCGCCCCGGACCATAGGTCGTTCCATTTCAGGCGCCCGAGCCGGTCCAGCGGCGGCAGTCTCAGGGATTCGCCGGCCCCCGCATCCCCGGAGACAGGCCGGTCCGCTCCGCGTAGCGGTTTCGCGGCATTTCCGGGGTCGAAGGAATCCTGCTGTGACACGAAGCGGGCATATCATTGATTCCCGCTCGTTCCGAACGTTTCGGATCGGGAATTCGACGAAGCTTCGGTGACGAATACCGAAGCCCTCAAGCCGCTGATTTATCAGAAATCATGTCGAAGATTGGCATCCTGGTGGAGATCTTGGAGGGAAGTATATGTACTCCATGATGGATATATATCGCCAATACACTGGGCTACATTCAGGTCAGAATGAAGCGAATGTCATGGGCCGTATCTGACCTTGAATTAGTGTTCAATATTACAGATCATTCGATTGTAAGGATGGAGGACTAGGATAGAATTTTCACACATAAATATCGTCCCATGTTCCACAATAATATGAATTGTTTCGAAAATTCCTCCATGAGAATCGCAACAAATATGTGACGCCTCCTCTCGTGCAGGATGAGAAATCCTCACGGCGGCGCTGTGGACCGGCGGCCGGCTGCGGGACGTGGATCAGCGGCTGGCATGGCTCGGGGAGCGGTTGGCGCGGCTCGAAGGTCTGATCAAGAGTCCGGGACCGTTTCGCCCGGCAGATACGCGAGCAGCCGCGTCGACGGGTGCCAGACAGAATCTAGCGGCGCCGCTGGGGCTCGTAGAACTCCATCTGTGTCCGTTTTGCCCCAGCGCGTTCGAGGAGTTCCACCCGGACCGGATGGCCGGGCCGGGAGCCTCGCCGGGCCGCGCCCGTCGGGATCCGCTCCAGTCGGGCTGCCGGCGTCCGTACGGGAATGAGGGCTCCGCCGGATGCTGCGAAGCAGGCTGCGGACGAGCCTCCGAGTAATGTATACTAATCAGTACAGATTAGGCACCACCGTCCGGTGGCACCGGCTTAGCCCGCCTTCTCTTTCCACACCATGAGCAGTGCAGTCGACCACCTCGAAGGCCTCACGAGCCAGGACTACAAGTACGGCTTCGTCACCGAAATCGACCAGGAGACACTGCCTCCGGGCCTGACCGAAGACACCGTTCGATTCATTTCCGCCAAGAAGGCGGAGCCGGACTGGCTGCTCGAGTGGCGCCTGAAGGCGTTCCGCCACTGGCGGGGCATGGACGAGCCGACCTGGCCCAACGTCAAGTATCCTCCCATCGACTACCAGGCGATCTCCTACTATGCCGCGCCCAAGAGCGCCGACGACCGTCCCAAGAGTCTCGACGAGGTTGATCCCGAACTGCTCGCCACCTACGAGAAGCTCGGCATTCCCCTCGAGGAGCGCGCCGCGCTGGCCGGCGTGGCCGTCGACGCCGTCTTCGACAGCGTCTCGGTGGCCACGACGTTCCGCGAGAAGCTGGCCGAAGCCGGCGTGATCTTCATGTCGATCTCCGAGGCGGTGCGCGAGCACCCCGGGCTCGTCCGCCAGTACCTAGGATCCGTGGTGCCCCCCTCGGACAATTTCTTTGCCGCGCTCAACTCGGCGGTCTTCTCGGACGGGTCCTTCGTGTTCATCCCCAAGGGCGTCACCTGCCCGATGGAACTCTCAACGTACTTCCGCATCAACGCGATGAACACGGGACAGTTCGAACGCACCCTGATCGTGGCCGAGGAGGCCAGCCACGTCAGCTACCTTGAGGGCTGCACCGCGCCGATGCGGGACGAGAACCAGCTGCATGCCGCAGTGGTCGAGCTCGTCGCGCTGGACGACGCGCGCATTAAGTACTCCACCGTCCAGAACTGGTACCCCGGAGACAAGGACGGCAACGGCGGCATCTACAACTTTGTGACGAAGCGGGGGGCCTGCCGGGGACGCAACTCGAAGATCTCCTGGACCCAGGTGGAGACGGGCTCCGCCATCACCTGGAAATACCCCAGCTGCATTCTGCTCGGCGACAATTCGGTCGGGGAGTTCTACTCCGTCGCGGTCACCAACAACCACCAGCAGGCCGACACGGGCACGAAGATGATCCACGTCGGCAGGAACACGACCTCGACCATCGTCTCAAAGGGCATTTCCGCCGGCGTCTCGAACAACTCCTACCGGGGCCTGGTGAAGATCCTGCCCAAGGCCGAGGGCGCGCGGAACTTCTCGCAGTGTGACTCGATGCTGATGGGCGACCGCTGTGGCGCGCACACCTTTCCCTACCTGGAGGTGCGCAACAAGTCGGCGCAGGTGGAGCACGAGGCGACGACCTCCAAGATCGGCGAGGACCAGATCTTCTATCTCAACCAGCGCGGGATCGAGACCGAGGACGCGGTGTCGATGATCGTCAACGGTTTCTGCAAGGAAGTCTTCCGCGAGCTGCCGATGGAGTTCGCCGTTGAGGCGCAGAAGCTGCTGGGAGTGAGTCTCGAGGGAAGCGTCGGCTAGAGCGCGGCGCACGGGAACTGCGGGAACGATCATGCTGCACGTACGAAACCTGCACGCGGGAGTGGATGGCCAGGAGATCCTTCGGGGCGTGAACCTCGATGTGGAGCTCGGAAGCGTCCACGCCATCATGGGCCCGAACGGCTCGGGCAAGAGCACGCTCGCGTCGGTGCTGGCCGGGCGGGACGGCTACGAGGTCACCGCCGGTTCGGTGACATACGCCACCCAGGACCTGCTTGAGATGGATCCCGAGATCCGCGCGCGCAACGGGATCTTCCTCGCATTCCAGTACCCGGTGGAAATCCCGGGCGTGACGATGATGTACTTCATGCGCGAGGCGGTGAACGCCGTCTACCGGCACCGCGGGCAAGAGGAGCTTTCGGCGGGCGACTTCCTGCGGCTGGCGAGAGCCAAGATCGGCCCGCTCGGCATCAGCCCCGACATGCTCAAGAGGGCCGTCAACGCGGGGTTTTCGGGCGGCGAGAAGAAGCGCAGCGAGATCTTCCAGATGAGCATGCTGGAGCCGACCCTGAGCATCCTTGACGAGACCGACTCCGGGCTGGACATTGACGCGCTCAAGGTGGTCTCCAGAGGAGTCAACTCCCTGCGGAGCCCCGCGCGCTCGTTTCTGGTGATCACGCACTACCAGCGTCTGCTCAACTACATCGTGCCTGACCACGTCCACGTGCTCTCCCAGGGCCGGATCGTTCGTTCCGGCGACAGGTCCCTGGCTCTCGAGCTTGAGAAGCACGGGTACGGCTGGATCGAGGAGCGCGCCGCCGAGAGGGTGGCGCTGGGAGCCTAGCCGTGCCGGCAGCGACTGAGAGACGCAGCCTCTACCTTGAGCGCTTCACCGATGCCCTCCGCCGGGCGGACGGCGAACCAGGCTGGATGCGGCGGCGGCGGGAGCGCGCCATGGAGCGCTTCCTCACCCTCGGAGTGCCGACCCGCCGGGACGAGGAGTACAAGTACACGAACCTGACGGCCCTCAGGGACGCCAGGCTGTTGCTGGGCCCCGCGCGGAGCGGCGGCCTTCCCATCGACGCTCCGCACATCCCGGCGGGGCAGAGAGCCGTCGTGTTCGCGGGGGAGCCCGGTCAGGTCACTGTTCGGGGCGAACCCCCCCGGGGGGTCCGGGTGCGTCGCCTCAGCAAGGTGCTCAGGACCGATCCGCCCGGCCTGGAGACCCACCTTGCGGCCACCGCCCAGTTCAAGGACCATCCTCTCTGCGCCCTGAACACGGCGCTCTTCGCCGACGGCGTCGTGATCGAGTCGGAGCCTGGCGTGATCGCCGAAGAGCCCGTGCATGTCTCGTTCGGCGACGGTCTGGGCGCACGGCATCCGCGGGTGCTGATTCTGGCCCGGCGCAACTCGTCCGTCCGGGTCGTGGAGAGGCACTCGGGCGCAGGAGCCTTCTGGCGGAACGCCGTCACCGAGATCGTGGCCGAACCGAACGCCCGTGTCGACCATTTCCGGGCGCAGCTCGATTCCCTAGACGCCTACCACACCGGCGTTGTGCAGGCGAGCCAGGAGCGGGACAGCTACGTCAGCTCCTTCTCGCTGAGCTTCGGCGCCGCGCTCGCCCGCAACGACATCGGCACCCGCCTCGTCGGGTCCGGGTGCGAATGCTCCCTGGACGGGCTGTTCGCGGTGCGGGGCAGCCAGCACGTCGACCACCACACGGCCATCGACCACGCAATGCCGCACTGCAACTCCCACCAGCTCTACAAGGGCGTGCTCGACGACCGGGCGCGAGGCGTGTTCAACGGCAAGATCTTCGTACGCCGGGACGCGCAGAAGACCGACGCGGTCCAGAGCAACAAGAACCTCCTGCTGTCCGACGAAGCCGAGGTCAACACCAAGCCGCAGCTGGAGATCGACGCGAACGATGTCCGCTGCACGCACGGGGCGACCATCGGGCAGCTGGACGCTACGGCGGCGTTCTACCTCCGCTCGCGCGGCATCAGCGCTGCGCACGCGCGCAACATCCTCACCTACGCGTTCGCCGCGGACGCGCTGGAACGGATCCGGGACGCTTCGCTGAAGGAGCACTTCGAGAGTGTGTTGCTCTCGCGCTTCGCCCGGGAGGAGCACTGATGCGGCGGCCACGGGACGCCCGACAATGACGGCGACGGCTGCGGCTACCCTGCCGGCGCTCGATGCGCAGGCCCTGCGCGCGGACTTTCCCGCCCTCCAGCAGACCGTGCACGGCCGCCCGCTCGTCTACCTCGACAGCGCGGCGTCCTCGCAGACCCCGAGAAGGGTTCTCGACGCGCTGCTCGGCTACTACGAGAACGACCGTTCCAACGTGCATCGCGGAGTGCACGAGCTCAGCCAGCGCGCCACCGACAAGTACGAATCGGCCCGCATCCGCCTGCAGCGGTTCCTCAACGCCTCCGGACCCGAGGAGATTGTCTGGACGCGCGGGACGACGGAGAGCATCAACCTTGTCGCGGCGACCTGGGGCCGGGCCAACGTCCGGGCGGGAGACGACGTCATCATCTCCGCGATGGAGCACCACTCGAACATCGTCCCCTGGCAGGTGCTCTGCCAGGAGAAGGGGGCGAACCTCCGGATCATCCCGATGAGCCATGCCGGCGAACTGCGCCTTTCCGAGCTGGACCGCCTGCTTTCGGGCCGTCCGCGCATCGTGGCGGTCACGCAGGTGTCGAACGCGCTCGGCACGGTCAACCCGGTCCGGGAGATCGCCGAGCGGGCGCATGCCGCCGGCGCGGTCTGCCTCGTCGACGGCGCCCAGGCAGCACCCCATCTGCAGGTTGATGTCAGGGCGCTCGGCTGTGACTTCTTCGCTCTGTCGGGACACAAGATGTGCGGCCCGACCGGCATCGGCGCCCTGTACGCCCGGCGGGCGCTGCTCGAGGAGATGCCGCCGTACCAGACCGGCGGCGACATGATCTCGTCCGTCCGCTTCGAGAAGACCGTCTACAACGAGCTTCCCTACCGCTTCGAGGCCGGGACGCCCATGATCGCCGGCGCGATCGCCATGGGCGCCGCAGTCGACTACCTGGAGAATGTCGGCATGGAGCGGATCGCCGCGCACGAGGCTGACCTGCTGCACCACGGCACGGAGAGACTGTGCGCAATCCGGGGCCTGCGGCTGATAGGCACGGCTCGCGACAAGGCCAGCGTGCTCTCCTTCGAGGTCGAGGGCGCCCACCCGGCCGACCTCGGGACCCTCCTAGACCGGCAGGGGATCGCCCTGCGCGTGGGCCACCACTGCGCCGAGCCGGTCATGCGATTCTACGGCGTGGCTGCGACGACGCGCGCGTCCCTTGCGTTCTACAACACGCGGTCCGACCTCGACGCCCTGGGAGCCGCGATCGAGACCGCGAAGGAGATCCTGGCCTGATGAGCTTGCTGACCCTCGGACTGAACGACAGGCCCAAGGCCGCGGAGACCGCCGACACCGCCAAGGCCGGCGACAGGACGAAAGCACCGTCCTCGGGCATGAACACCTCGGCCCTCGGGAAGGCGCCGACCTACAGCGACTTCGTACCGAGCATGCACTCGAACATGACGATGACCTCGCCGCTACCGCCCGTGGAGCCGGAATACGCCCCGGACGCGACGTTGGAGGAGAAGGTCGTCGCGGTGCTCAAGACGTGCTTCGACCCTGAAATCCCTGTCGACATCTACCAGCTCGGCCTGATCTACAAGGTGACCGCTCCGCGTTCGGCGGAGCAGCCGGACATGGTCAAGGTCCTGATGACCCTCACGGCGCCGAACTGCCCGGCCGCCCAGACGCTTCCAGCGGAAGCCAAGTACAAGATCGAGCGGCTCGCGGAGGTCCGGGACGCCGAGATCGAGATCACGTTCGACCCGCCCTGGACGCCGGAGAAGATGAGCGAGGAGGCCAGGCTCGTCCTGAACCTGATCTGAGGAAATGACATGCAACTGAGCTCGCAGGAAGAATTCGGACTGCGCTGCCTGATGCGCCTGGCCCAGGCGGGGCCCGGCGAACTCCAGAGCGTTCACGAGATCTCGCAGGCGGAGGGCATTTCGATGCCGCACGCGGCCAAGCTGATGCGGATCCTTCGGGAGGGCGGACTGGTGGCAAGCGAGCGCGGACAGGCCGGCGGGTACCACCTGACCCGGTCCGCGGAGACCATCAGCGTCAAGGAAGCCATCCAGGTGCTGGGAGGCGAATTCTACGGCACGGAGTTCTGCGGCCGGTTTTCGGGACACGAGGACTCGTGCACGCGCTCGACGGACTGCTCGATCCGCTCGCTGTGGAGAGCGGTCCAGGGGGTCGTGGACCAGCTGCTGAGCCGGACGAGCCTGAGCGACCTGATGTGCAGGGAGCACGAGATGGACCGGTTCGTCGGCGAACTGGTGGTGCTGGCAGGGGTCATGGGCCCTGCGCCGGCGGGAGCGAATCATGGCTGATCTGGAACGGATTCAAGCGGCCCTGCGCTTCGTGATCCATCCCGCCTACGGAAGGAGCATCGTCGACCTGGGCCTCGTGCAGGACCTCGCCGCGGACGAGGGGCTCGTGCGGTTCAAGCTCCAGAACACCGTCCCCCGCTCCGGCCGCGCAGAGTCCGTACTTCGGGCGGCCGTCGAGGCGGCGCAGGCAGCCGCGCCGGACGCGCGGGTGGAGGCCGACCTCACGGCCAGCGCGAGAGCGAACCCCGCCGGAGCGTCCGGCAAGGGCTCGATCGAGGGCGTCTCCAACATCATTCCGGTCGCGTCCGGCAAGGGCGGCGTCGGGAAGTCCACGGTCTCGGCCAATCTGGCGCTCGCCCTTGCCGCAACGGGCGCCAAGGTGGGTCTCATGGACGCGGACGTCTACGGTCCGAGCATCCCCCACATCATGGGAGCGCGGGAGGGCCCCAGGCACGGCGGCCGCGGCATCATCCCCGTGGAGACCCACGGAATCCCGATCATCTCGACGGGGTTCTTCGTCCGCAAGGACCAGGCCGTCGTCTGGCGGGGACCGATGCTGGCCAAGATGGTCGAGCAACTCACCAACCAAGTGGAATGGGGCCTGCTCGACTACCTGGTGATCGACCTGCCTCCGGGCACCGGAGATGTGCAGCTGAGCCTCTGCCAGCGCCTGGCGCTCACGGGAGCGGTTGTCGTGACGACGCCCCAGCCCATGGCGGTCAACGTGGCGGAGAAGGCGATCATCATGTTCCAGCAGCTCAAGACCCCCATCCTGGGAGTGGTCGAGAACATGAGCTACTTCGAGTCAAGGGCGACGGGCGAACGGGAGTACATCTTCGGATCGGGCGGGGCCGACCGGATCGCCCAGCAGTGGAGCATTCCGGTGCTGGGACGGGTGCCTCTCGCGACGACCGTGCGGGAGACCTCCGACGAGGGGACGCCGATCGTCCTCGCGGAACCGGACGCGCCGGCGTCGAGGGCGTTTCTCGAAGTCGGCAAGCAGCTCGCCGCCGAGGTGGCCATGCACAATCTCAAGGCCGAGGGCGAGAGCATGGTCAAGATCACCTTCTGACCGGGGCGGGCGGCCAGCTCAGAGGTTGTTCGCTCCGGTGTCGGCAACCAGCTGCGAGGCCCGCAGCAAGCCGTCCACGGTGCCGGCGTCCGTCCACCAGCCGTCCAGGACATCCCACCTCATGGTGCCTTCGCGGATGTACTGGTTGTTGACGTCGGTGATCTCGAGTTCCCCACGGTCGGAACGCTCCAGCCGGTCGATCTTCTCAAAGACGGTCTCGTCGAACATGTAGATGCCCGTCACCGCGTAGCTGGACGCGGGTACGGCCGGCTTCTCCTCGATCTCCCCGATCTCCGGGCCCGAGAACGTCGGCACTCCATAGCGGCCGGGATCCGGCACCTGCTTGAGTAGAATCCGCGCACCGCGGTCCTGGCGAGCGAACGCCCTGACGGCCGAGACCACGTTGCCCTGGATGATGTTGTCGCCGAGGATGACGCACAGCTTTCCGCCCCTCGAAAAGTGACGCGTCAGGCCGAGAGCCTCCGCGATGCCGCCCTCGCCTTCCTGGTAGGTGTAGTCAAGGTGCTTCAGGCCGAATTCGCGGCCGTTGCCGAGCAGACGGAGAAAGTCGCCCGCATCCCTCCCGCCCGTGACGATCATGATGTCCTCGATCCCCGCATTGACCAGAGTCCGGATCGGGTAGTAGATCATCGGCTTGTCGTAGACGGGAAGCAGGTGCTTGTTGATGATCCGGGTGATCGGATCCAACCGAGTCCCCAGGCCGCCCGCCAGGACTACGCCGCGCACGAGCCTCCGACCGTCCGCGGGGGGGCGGCTGCAACGCGGCAGGGGGCGGCGCCCTCAAGCTGGCCAACCGCTGTTCCGGACGGCCTGTCAGGCGCTCTTCTCACTGACACGGACCTATTCGACAGTCTTGCGCAGAACACGCATCTCGAAGAACTCGTGGATCTGTCCGCGGATCATTCCAACCGATCCAAGCACCGCGATCAGGTTCGGAATCGCCATGACCGCGTTGAGCGTGTCGGAGATCCTCCAGACCACCTCCAGCCCGCCAATCGCTCCGACGAGCACCGCGACGGTCCAGATCACACGATACGGCTTGACGCCGCGAAGACCGAACAGATAGGCGATGCCCGTCTCGCCATAGTAAGCCCAACCGATGATCGTCGAGAATCCGAACAGTGTCACTGCGACCGCGACCAGTTGGCCGCCCCACTCGCCCTCGAGGCCGACGCTGAACGCCATGGCCGTCAACTCGGCGCCGGTCTGGCCCGACTCCCACACGCCGGTCGTCAGAACGATGGCCGCCGTGAGCATGCACACGACCAGCGTGTCAACGAAGACACCGAAGATGCCGTATACGGCCTGTCGCGCGGGATGGTCCGTCACGGCGGCCGCATGGACGATGGGTGCGCTGCCAAGGCCGGCCTCGCTCGAGAAGAGGCCCCTGGCGACGCCGGTCCGGGCTGCCGCCCGCGCGCTCGCGCCGAGGAATCCTCCCAGGGCCGCGTGCCCGTTGAAAGCCGAATCGATCACGAGCGCGATCACGGACGGAAGCTCGGCGAGGCGCGGAACGATTACGATCAGTGCGCAGGACATGTAGAGCACGCACATGACGGGAGCGAGGATCGAAGTCACCTCGGCGATTCGCCGGATGCCTCCGATGATCACGAGCGCCGTGAGGGCCGCCAGAATCAGTCCGCTGATCGACGGCGCGATGCCCCACATGGCGTGAACGGCGTTGGCGACCGTGTTCGCCTGCGTCATGTTGCCGATGCCGAAGGCCGCCAGCGAGCAGGCCACCGCGAATACGACGCCTAGCCACTGCGCGCCGAATCTCTTGGAGAGGATGTACATGGCACCGCCGCGCAGATCGCCCTGCTCGTCGCGGTGCCGGTACTCGAGTGCCACAGCGATCTCGGAGTACTTCGTCGCCATCCCCACTAGGCCGGTCATGAACATCCAGAAGACCGCTCCCGGACCGCCGGTCGCGATCGCAATCGAGACGCCCGCGATGTTGCCCACGCCCACAGTGGCGGACATGGATGTCGCGAGCGCCTGGAACGGAGTAACGGAACCCCGGGCCTGCGGATGGCGTCGCCCGATCAGGACCTGCCGAATCGCAAAGAAGAACTTGCCGAACTGGATGCCGCGCGTGGCTATCGTCAGGAAGATCCCGCTACCGATCAGCACGACCATCATCGGTGTGCCCCAGACGATCGAATTGACGGTACTATTGAGTTCAAGAAGCCAGTTCATGGCACTTGGCTTAAGGACCATTGTATGTTGCCGGCCCGACAGGGGAGCGGGCACAAGGGAGAGCCGATGGAAGTGCAGCTAGCTTTCGACCGTGACGGGGCGTCGGTGCTATTGCCGGACGGCCTTGACACCCAGATCCTGCGGCCCAGATTCGCTGCGGGGCTGCCGGACGAGAACAGGGCGCTCGAGGAAGCGATCACCAACCCGATAGGGTGCCCGAGCCTGCGGGAGCTGGCGCGCGGCAAACGGAGCGCAGCGATCGCGGTTTGCGACATCACGCGGCCTGCCCCGAACAAGGTCGTGCTTCCGCACGTGATCCGGGCTCTGGAAGCGGGCGGCGTGCCGGCCCATGCCATCGCGATCCTCATCGCGACCGGTCTGCACCGGGAGGCAACGGCCGACGAGCTGGACGAGATCCTGGGAGCGGAAATTCTCGCACGGCATCCGGTCAGTTCGCATCGGGCCCGAGAGATCGACGAGCAGACTTTCCTGGGCGAGACTTCCGGGGGAACCCAGGCGTTTGTGGACGAGCGGTTCGTGGAGGCCGACCTCCACATCACGCTCGGCTTCATCGAGCCGCACCTGATGGCGGGATTCTCCGGCGGGCGCAAGCTGATCTCCATCGGACTGGCGGGGGAGCGCACGATCAAGCGCCTGCACAGCCCGCTCTACATGCGCGATGCGGACGCGACGGAGGGCTCGTTCCCCGACAATCCCCTGCACCGCGAACTGCTGGAGATCGCGGCGATGGCGGGGCATGACTTCATGGTGGACGTGGCGCTCACGGACACACGCTCCATCGCCGCCGTGTTCGCGGGCGAGCCCGTCGCGACCCACGCCCAAGGTGTGGCATTCGTCCGTCAATCGACACTGGCCAGAGTCGAAGAGCCGGCTGACGCCGTCATCACGACATCGGGCGGCTACCCGCTGGACCTGACGTTCTACCAGGCCGTGAAGGGCCTGACCGCCGCCGCGCACGTCGTGCGGGACGGGGGCGAGATCCTGCTGGCAGCTGCATGCAAGGAGGGACTGGGGGGGCCGGAGTTCAGCGCCCTGGTGAGGTCGGCGGGCGATTCCTCGGCATTGCTCGACGCCCTGACGAATCGCGCGGTCCAGGTAGACCAATGGCAGGCCGAGAAACTGGCGATGGTCGCCGACCGGGCGCAGCTCTCGTTCTGCGTGCCCGGGCTCTCGGAGGACGACCGGTCGAAGCTCTGGGGCCCGGCGCACGCCGACCCGCAGGAAGCCGTGGACGGCATCGTGGGCCGCCTCGGCAGCGGGGCCAGGCTCGTGGTCATCCCGGAGGGGCCGTACGTGTTCTCCCAGCTTGCACCGTCGGCCGATGCAGGCCTGGGTGCTCGCTGATCGCGCGGTGCGGCCACGCGGGCATCGCGGCTGTTAGGCCACCAACTCACGAGACCAGCACAAGAAGCCCGCCGTCAGACGCTTCAGCCCCGAATGGGAGAAACCCTCCGGGGTGACTGGCGCAGCATACGATCGTCGCCGGCTGGAGCGGCGAACCTGCCCCAGCTGAGGGTGTCGGGTGTGTCCGTGACCGGCGGTCGGACTTTCGGGAAGGTGCTCGCGGCTGCGTTTCCGATCCCATCCGGGATAATCGGGGTTCTGAATTCATGGTCGACCCTCAATCCACCCGGCTGGCGGAGCCTCTGCAGGACAGCGATCGATTCTCAGCCCGCCGTGTCGGACGCTACTTCCTCGTCGAATTGAAATCACCCCACAACGTCTTGAGCACGTCAGGTCACCGCGGTGGCGAGCAGCAGGAGATCGACTTCCTGGTCAACCACCAGAGCTGCGAGGCTCGTGGAGACACCGAGCGGTCGGCACGGATCGCGGGCATGGGCCCCGACCGCTATCACAGCGAGGTTTGTGCCGAACTCGGGATCGACCCGGATCGTACGGCCTTGATGGGCACCGCCGCGAGCATGGCGTGCGTAGCCCATCGCTCAGTCGAATTCGGGGACCTGCGGGCAGACGCCTTCGTATCGGCGGGAGTCAAGGGGAATGCCACCACAGCGGGCGATCCGGCCCGGTGGGTCGAAACGGATGAAGGATGGGCCAGAGCGTCCCCTCATGAGGGGACCATCAACATCATCCTCGTCCTCAGCTTTCCGCTCTCCCCACCCGCCCGGGCCAGGGCCGTCGTGACGATGACCGAAGCGAAATCGGCGGCCTTGGCCGACCTCGCCGTTCCAAGCCTCTACTCCACATCCATAGCCACTGGCACCGGTACCGACCAGTTCTGCCTCGCCCATCCCCGAGACGGCAACCGCAAGCCCAAGGAATCGACGAGTCCCCACGTGAAGGCCGGCGAAGTCATCGGCGTTGCCGTCCGAGAGGCCGTCAAGGAGGCGCTGCGTTGGCAGAACGGGCTCGAGGCCTCGTATACTCGCAGCTTCTTCCACGCACTGGGCCGGTTCGGGCTGACCGAGGAGTTCCTGATGGACTCGTTGCGAGATCTGCTTTCGGATCGTGAGTTTGCGCTCCTTGCGGACAATGTCAATGCGGTCTTCTACGAGCCCGGCGTCGGGGCGGCGGCTCACGCGCTGGCCACGGTGCTGGACCGTGTTCGGTGCGGCACGCTGCCGGAGGCAGCCGTTGGCGGGCCCCTGCGCCAGCAGGCCGCCTGTCTGGCGTGCTCCGTGGCGTCGCGGCCCCAGGACTGGGGCGCCCTCTATGCGTCTCTGCAGCAGAAGGGCGACGCTCCCCTGGAACTTGTCCCGCACGCCGTGGCCTTGGGCTGGAAGGCGAAGTGGGCCTGACGATCCCGCCTCCGGTCGGCGGCCTGCTGGTTGCGGCCGCCGTCCTGGATTTCGCAATCGGGGATCCCTTCTTTCGCTGGCATCCCGTGCGGTTGATCGGACGCTCGGTCTCAACCCTCGAATCCTCGCTGCGGAGAGCGGGGGCGGACGGGCGCATCGGAGGATGTGCGCTGGTGGCTTTGGTCGGAAGCCTGTGGAGTGGGGGAGTCTGGGCGCTGCAGGTAGCGATTGACGCGGCTCACCCAATCGCGGGTGCGGGATTCCACCTTGTTTGCGTCTATTTCTTCCTCGCCCTCGGCGATCTCCTCAGGCACTGCGACAAGGTCGACCTCTCCGGAAACGATCTCGCGGCCGCACGGCAGGCCACTGGGAAACTCGTGGGCCGAGACACAGACCGCATGGACGCGGCGGCTTGCCGGCGGGCCGCTGTCGAGAGCCTGGCGGAGAATCTCGTCGACGGCTTCATTGCGCCAGTCTTCTGGTACGCCCTTGCCGGCCTGCCGGGCCTTGCGCTCTTCAAGGCCGTCAGCACGATGGACTCGATGGTCGGATTCAGGAATGAACGCTACCGCCTCTTCGGCTGGTGCGCAGCCCGATCGGACGACTTGCTGGCTCTTGTTCCGGCCCGACTGGGCTGGCTGCTGATCACGCTCTCGGCCTTGGTCGTTCCGAAGGCCGCAGGCAGGAAAGCGTGCCGTGTCGCCTGGAGTCAGCACGGCGTGGTGCCGGGCCCGAACCCGGGATGGAGCGAGTGTGCGATGGCGGGCGCGATCCGGCGCAGGCTTGTGGGTCCCATCTGGCTGGCCGGAGACCTGGTTACGGAGACCTGGGTGGGAGATCCGGCAGATCCGCCGGCCGAGACATCCGCCGACTACAGGCTCGCAAGGCGGGTCGCGCTCTTGGCGGCCGCGATGGCCGTTCTCCTCGCGACCATCGGGTTGCTGGGCAGCGGATCCTTCGTGGAGTCGCAGGTTTGGCCTGTCGGCGATCTGGCCTGATGATTCCCGGTGGACGCCGGCACGCATGGTCCGACGGGAGGACCGGTCCAACGTGGTAGGATGGTAGTTGCTCTGAGGTGCCCGCAAGGGCGTAATAGGGAAGTCCGGTGCAAATCCGGCACGGTCCCGCCACTGTGAGCGGCAAGTCGCACCGACATGCCAGTGAGGTGCCCACCTCGCGAAGGCCGGTGTGACGAAGGCGTTGCAATAGCGCCTGAAGCCGTGAGTCAGGAGACCTGCCTCGGCGCATTTTGTTACGCACTACTCCGCGAGGAACGGATGAGCGGCCTCGATTGCAGCTATGGCGGCCTGCCAGACGGGAGCCGGAACGGCTTCCGGTCTGACGGTTCGGCTACACACCGGGTGAGTCCCATTCGATTCTTGGAAGAGGCTCGACCCAAGGTGTAGTGCGCAGCATCCAATGGCCCGCGTCGACGGGCAAGGAGGCAGCGTGACCAAGCAATCCAAGTCCTGCGGGGGCCAGCGGCCAACCGCGGGGAAGCGTTCTTCATCCCAGACAGGAATCGTTCGACCTGTCGATCGGCATTCCGGGCGGCTTGAGACCCGACGAAGGGCAGGCTCCCCGCCGATCCGGCCGGAGACCAGGCGAGGACTCACCCTCGCGAGTCGCCCCCCTGTTGCCGTGTCTGCGATTCCGCTCGTGCTGATCACGGCCGTCTTCGCTGTGCAGCTGCAGGCAGGCAGCCTGAGCGGACGAGTCCTCGACCCTCATGGTGCCGCCGTTGCAAGCGTCCGCTTACGCCTGTTTGACCGCAGCGGAGGGCCGGTCCGTCATGCCGTGAGCCGTGAAGACGGAAGCTACCTGTTCCAGAACGTCCTTCCGAACGAGTACCTGTTGGAGGGCGAGACACCGGACGCTGCGCTGGCGGGCTCCAGCGCCCTCTCCATCCATGGCGACGCCAGATTCGACCTGAGCCTTGCGGTCTCGGCTACCACGGTGGAGGTCTTCGTGACCGCCTCAAGCACGCCGGTTCCCGACGACGAGGTGGCCAAGGCCCTCGACGCCGTCGACGACGAGGAGACCGCCCTTCGAAACGAGTTTTCGCTGGCGGAAGCCATACGCACTATGCCTGGCGTTCGCGTCCAGCAGCTGCGGGGCCCAGGGAGCTTCGTGACCCT
This sequence comes from Bryobacterales bacterium, assembly GCA_028819255.1. Classification (GTDB taxonomy): domain Bacteria; phylum Acidobacteriota; class Terriglobia; order Bryobacterales; family UBA6623; genus VXMF01. The sequence continues at coordinate 58,994 of JAPPMB010000037.1, forward strand.
CCAGACGCGCGGTCTGCGGAGCTACGACACGGCCCTGCTTGTCGACGGCATGCGGTTCCGGGATGCCGCGGCCCCTCAGGGCGACGCCACGCTCTTCTATCAGGACATGTCGCTCGTCGACACGGACCGGGTGGAGTTCCTTCGCGGCAGCGGCTCGTCGCTCTACGGCTCCCACGCGATCGGCGGCGTGATCAACGTGAGGTCCCACCATGGCGGCGGTCGGCCACATGGCGAGATTCGCGCCGAGGGCGGCGGCCTTGGAATGCTTCGCGGAAACGCCAGGGCTGGCGGCGGTCTCGCGGAGGAGCGGTTTCAGTACAGCGCCGGGCTGTCCCACCTGAACGTTACGCGAGGCTACCGCGGAGCAAGCCCTTTCCGAAACTCCAGCGCCCAGGGCTGGGTGCGGCACTCGTTGAGACCAGACCTGTCCCTGAGCGGCCGGATCTGGTGGGCCGACTCCTTCCGCAGCCTGGTCGAAAACCCGGCCTTCCCCGGCTCGGTCCTCGCCAATTTTCCGAGCACGGGTACGGTGCGGGCGGTAGCATTGCCTGTCTCCCAGTTGTCACTCCTGGAGCGCGGCGAGCCCTACAGCGCCGGTGCAGCGACTTTCGTTCCGGACCAGCTTGACCCTGACAACCGCAATTCGTCGGGGTTTCGCGCTGCGGCGTTCATGCTGCGCCACGATGTGTCCCCCGGCAGCGCCTACCAGCTCTCCTACCAGTCCGTCGGAACGCAACGGAGATACCAGGACGGACCCGGCGGGCCCGGGCTCTACGACCCGGACGTCAGCAATGACGCCCGCTACAAGGGGGAGACGCATACGGTCCTCCTTCGCACGGATCACCGGATCGGCAAGGTGCATCTGGCGAGCTTCGGATACGAGTTCGAGCACGAATCCTATTGGAACTTCAACACCGACGAGAGTCCCTCGCCAGCCGAGAGCACTACGGAAATCTATCAGGGAAGCCATGCCGTCTTTGCACAGGACCAACTCAGCCTGCTGGACGGCAACCTGCGCATCAACCTGTCCGGACGGGCGCAGAGATTCGTTCTGGGCTCGCCCCGGTTCTCCGGCACAGACGGGCCCTATGCAGGCAGCCGCGCCGATTCCCCCCAAACCTCGTACGCCGCCGATGCCGCGGTCGCGTACTTCGTCCGATCCAGCGGCACGAAACTGCGTTCGCACATCGGAAACGCGTTTCGGGCCCCGTCACTGTACGAACGCTTCGGCGGATCCTTCTCCTCCTATGCCGGCAGCTTCACCTACTGGGGCGATCCCCGACTGGCTGCGGAACGCTCGCTGAACACCGATTTCGGCATCGATCAGTGGCTTTTCGATTCGTCGGTTCGGCTGAGCGGAACGTACTTCTTCACCAACCTCGTCGAGACGGTCATTTTCGACTTCGTGAACTTCCCGGCCAACGACGCATTCGGTCGATTCGGCGGATACCGCAACGCGGGCGGCGGCATCGCGCGGGGCCTCGAGCTAAGCACCCAGGTCGCGCCATCGTCGGGTACGAGTCTCCGCGCCTCGTACACCTATGCGAACTCGGATTCGCGCACGCCCACGATCGGGACGGACTTCTTCCAGATTCCCGGTCTGTCGGCACACGTCTACTCCGCTACAGCCTCGCAATGGATCGGCCAGCGCATCAATGTCACTTTCGACATGTTCGCTGCGAGCGACTATATCCTCTCGCCATATGGAGCACAGGGCAGGAAGCTGCTGTTCGGCGGACCGGTCAAGGCGGACATCGTCTTCCGTTACGACCTGCCTCTGGAAGGAAGCAAGCGGATGGAGTTCTACGGCAAGGTCGAGAACGCATTCAACCACGACTACTATGAAGACGGTTTCGCCAGTCCGGGGGCCTGGATGATCGGCGGAATCCGGTTCAGGTACTAGCAACGCCGTGGGGCATGGCCGCGCAGGGGCTCTCTCGATGACCAAGCCCGATGGGCGTCACCCGTGATGGAGCGCACTGCCGGCCACCCTCCAAGGCTTCTCGAGTCGACCGAATGAATTCCGCGTCGCGATTCGTTCTCGTCGCGCAGGCAGCGACCTGTCTGGTGCTCCTCGCCGGGGTCATCCGGTTCGTTCGGGGGCGCTTCCGTGGGGGGCCCACAGGAACTGGAAGATCCGAGCGTTCAGGCCGGTGACGCGTTCCCTCGTTTCGCCCTTGACGTCCGCGGTGACTCCCTAGGGCCCGAGCGCCCTCGCGGACGGCTTGCCTCGCAGGCCCTACCGAACGGGTTCCCGTTCGCCATCGCCGCCGCGGACCGAACCGTTGTCGCGAGCGAGTTTGCCAAGGATCCACGCTACGCCTTCCTGGCCGGTGTGGAGAGAAGCTCGGACTTCGCCGCCACGGTGGGTCCGGAGTCGATTGTGCTCTGAAGGCCTGATGTACAGCAACCGCAGCGAAGTCGGTCATGGGCTCAAAGCCCCCTACTGCGCATTGTGTCCGGGCCTCGCGGTCAGGCTCCAGGTGCGCCGGGAATCACAGCGAAACAACTGGGTCGCGAAGGAATGGAGGGTGTTGGTGGACGACATGGGACTTGAACCCACAACCTCCGCATTGCGAACGCGGCGCTCTCCCGATTGAGCTAGTCGCCCAGTCCCATTCGCAATATAGCATTGGAGCCTCCGTCAGTGCCCGGAAGGCGCTGATTCCGGCCCGCGCCCGCGCTCCGGCCAATATGGTACGGTGACGTTGCGCGACGATCCCCGGGGTCGGGTTCCAAGCGGACTCCGAGGCGAATCCCGGCAAGGTGGAAAGTGTCCGGCATGAAACGAAGAACCTTTTTCGGCGCGGCGGCCGCAGCAGGTCTGGCTGCCAGCCAGTCCACCCCCGTTGCCGCAAGCGACAAGGTCAACATCGGAATGATTGGCGTCGGAGGCCGGGGCCGGGGCTTGCTGGGCACATTCAGCAGCCTGCCCGATGTCAATGTCGCCTACCTCTGCGACGCCGACCAGGCGTCGCTGGAGCGCGCCTCCCGGGTCCTCAAGCGAGCGGGCAGGGCTGTGCCGCAGACAACGAGCGACATGCGTAGGCTCTTCGATTCCAAGGACGTCGATGCCGTAGTTGTGGCAACCCCGGACCACTGGCACGCTCCGGCAACGATCCTGGCCTGCGACGCCGGGAAGGACGTCTATGTGGAGAAGCCGGCCTCCCACAACATTCGGGAGGGGCGGCTGATGGTCGACGCCGCCCGGCGGAACCAGCGAATCGTGCAGGTCGGCACGCAGTCCCGCAGCCGGCCTTCGAGCCGCAAGGCGATCGAGATCTCGCGGTCCGGGGATCTGGGCGAGATCCTCATGGCCAAGGCCTGGGACGTCCAGCTCCGAGATGACATCGGGCACAAGCCCAACACCCCGGTCCCCAACGGCGTCGACTACGACACCTGGCTGGGCCCCGCCCCGTGGATTCCGTTCAACGAGAACCGCTTCCACTACAAGTGGCACTGGCACTGGCACTTCGGCACGGGCGACGCCGGCAACGACGGCGCCCACCAGATCGACATCGCGCGCTGGGCGCTGGGAACGGACTTCCCGACGACGGCGAGCGGCATGGGCGGCAAGGTCTTCTTCAAGGACGACCAGCAGACGCCGGACACGATGAACGCGACGTTCCAGTACGCCAACGGGAAGGCACTGATCTGGGAGATGCGAATCTGGAACCCCTACGGGATGGACGGCCAGGAGAACGGCGTTGCCGTCTACGGCACCGACGCCTCGATCCAGATCGGCCGCTGGGACCGCCGCTGGGGCTACAAGCTGTTCGACGGCAAGGGCAATCTAGTGGAGCACAACGACGCCGATGACGAAGCCGACGACCACATGCGGAATTTCGTCGACTGCATCCGCACCAGAGAGCTCCCCAATGCCGACATCTCGATCGGGCACATCTCCGCAATCCACTGTCATCTGGCAAACATCATCACGCGAACCGGCCGGAACCTAGCGTTCGACCAGGAAACCGAGTCCATCGTTGGCGACCCGCATGCGAACCTATACGTGAAGCGGGCCTATCGATCCCACTGGAGCACGCCAAGGGGCGTGTGACGCGATTTCCGAACGAGCATGTCGTCCGACCCCGATCCGGACCCCGACAGTAGGCAGGCGCGGAACTTCCGAAGCGGACACCTGCGCCGCCGAGGAGACGGCGAATCGCCCTGTCCGGCGGGCCCTGCAGACATCGGAGCGTCGACAGCCCCGCTTCCGCAGGCGAGCCCGCGAGTTCCTGCGAGAAAGGGCCGGCCATGACGCTGCTGGTTCTCGTCGGCGCTTTGACAGTGCTGGTTTCGGGCGTTTGCTCGCTGTTCGAGGCGACGCTGTTCTCGACCCGGATTGGCGTGCTCGAAGCCGAGAGGTCGGGAGGCAAGCGTCCCGCACGGGCCAGCCGCTTCGTGGAAATGAAGTCGGAGATCGCTCGGCCGACCTCGGCGATCCTCGTGCTGAACACCGTGGCCAACACGGCGGGCGCGACGGTCTGCGGGATGCTGGCGACGACCGTCCTGGGCGCGCAGTGGGTGCTGCCGTTCTCGATCCTTCTGACCGTCCTGATCCTCTTTCTCGGCGAAATCCTCCCGAAGACGTTCGGCGCCACCCATTGGCGACGGATCTGGCACTGGATCGTGTGGCCGCTGACCGTCATGCAGAGAGGACTCGGCCCCCTGATCTGGGTCACGCAGCGGTTTGCCAACCTGTTCTCTTCCGGCCATGTCGGCCCGGTCGTGACGGAGGACGAGATCAGGGCAAGCATCGAACTGGGCGGGAAGGCGGGCGAGCTTTCTCCGTCCGAAATGCAGCTACTCAAGGCGGTGTTCCGCTTTGACGACATCCTGACCCGGCAGGTCATGGTCCCTCGGCGCGACGTTGTGTTCCTAGACGCCAGCTGGCCCCTCGAGAAGGGCTTCGACGTCGCCAGGCAGTCGCGGCACACCCGGTTTCCGCTTTGCGAGGGCTCGCTGGACTCGGTCGTGGGACTGGTCCATATCAAGGATCTGGTCGGCGTCGCGTCGGACCGCGACGTCGATCTGCGGTCCGTGTCGAGACCTCTGGCACACATTCCGGACACATTGCCCATCAGCCGGCTGCTGCGCCAGATGCAGAGCAGTCACCAGCACATGGCGCTCGTGGACGACGAGTATGGCGCGGTTGTCGGCATCGTGACCATGGAGAACGTCGTCGAGCAGATCGTTGGTGCTGTGCAGGACGAGTTTGACTCCGAGCTGCCCGAGATCGTGTCGGAGGGCCACGGAGTGTACAGGGTCAGCGGGCAGCTTCCCTTGGAGCGGATCAACCGCGAACTGGGCCTGGATCTCGAGTCCCACGACGTCGACTCCCTGTCCGGGCTCCTGGTCAGCCGCCTGAGCCGACTCGCCCTGGCGAACGACCGAGTCCAGTTGCACGGAGCCGTGGCACACGTGATCGAGGCACAGGGCGGGAGGGCAACCCAAGTCAGGATCAGGGTGACCAAATAGTGGGTCCTCCATATCCTGCGGATCCTGCGCCTGTCCCCGGCAACCGGCGCCCGAATTCGCCGCTCCTGTCCTCTCTTCGCCCCGCCCTACCGAGAACGCCGCCTCTGCGGCCATTTCCCGATCGTTCGCGGGAACATGGCAAAGTCGCCGTCCGTCCGGCGCCGGGACTCAGCGGTGTTGCCGAGCACGATGCCGGGCCGAGGTCAGCTCGGGGTCGCAACCTCGCCGGAATCTTCATGAGACCGCACGGGAATCCATGGCAATCGGCGGCCATGCCACAACATCGTCGCGGCGACCGGGAGCAACCGCCGAGGAGCGAACAGCCCGCCAGCATCTCGGACCGTCCCAGCCGCTGCTTGACAGATACCGACCACGACTGTTAGATTCGCCCTTGTTGGCGGGAACGTTAAGCCTTCTCTATTGGCGAATCATTCTCGGTCAAATGAAGTTCGCGTTCCCGGTGCCAGCTGCCGTTCGCCTGAAGCGGATCCTCTCCAAATCAGGTGGCGCGGTTTTGCAGGGTCAGGCTGTGCGGAGAAGAGCCATCGATTCATGTCCATGCAGGTCTCAGTTCAGCTTCTGAGCGGACTCGATACCTTGTTGCCACGGCATTTGCGGATCAAGTCTCAGATTCCCTGTGATCACTGACCTCTAACAAGAACATACTATGCAATAGTCCAAGCCAGAAATGCGCCACAATAAGAGTTCCATATCTCGCCAGAATCTCCGCAACTTGAGCGGATATGATCGCGAGGTATTGCGTCGACCTGAAACCGCTCACTTGCCATCAGTATTGGATGCAGGAGAGATGCCAAAGTGCATCGCATATGACCGTAACTTGAATTCTGTTGCATTTGCCACTGATCAGCGCATTATTAACATTAAAAAATCCGTTTTCGGAGATTCGATCAAGAAAGTGGAATCATATCCATACACCGATCTCATCTCTATCAAGGCTGGCAAAAAGTTTCTAGATTTTCCACTGGAGATAAAGACGGAGAAACAGGAGTCCATTAATATTAATGCCAGCAAAGAGACACGCTTCGCATTTGCAGAATTTGTTGAGAGAAAAATCGGTGAGGAGATTAAGAGAGCGAACAATCTACGACGCAAGACTAGGGACGCTCGACGAAAGCGTAGCATGAAAGCTCGAAGGAGACGCAATAGAAGAGCTCGACGGAAACGCAAATCAAGAGTGAAGGCCGCCAACTACGCTACCGGCGATTCTGGATCCACAGCAGGTCCTAAACTGTTGAGAGCGCATGTGACCGGTGATCTGACCAATGTTCTGTCAAAGGGTGAACATGTCTTGGATATCATTCAGGGCGAGTATGACCATGAGTCCGGACTCATTCTTTCCACGAATAAGCGGCTAGTCTTCATTGCGGGAGGCAGGCTCACTGGACATCGAATGGAGGATGTGCCGAATGACGAAATCACTTCAGTCCTGTACGATCCGTCGCTGTTGCCTGGAGCGATTACGATTAAGTCGTTCATATCCACAGGTACAATCTATGGAGTTCCAGAATGTCGTGCTCGTCAATTTGCCGAAGGACTGAATGCACGGACAACGACACTGGATGAACAGACTGAGACACAACAACGGTCCGTAAGTCTTGACGCAGCAGAGGGTATTGACATTGCATTGAGAAAACTAGCAAAATTGGAGGAAGAAGGTATTCTAACTGAGAGAGAATTCATTGCCAAGAAGAGACAGCTCCTAGGAATCTGATTCTAGTTGAACAACGACCTGACGACTGGGCCACGGCTAGGCCGCCAAGTGTGCCTCGTCGGAGTGCCTGATATGGAGTCTTTCAAGACCACGTTGCAATTCGAAGGCAGCGGTCTTCACGCCATGTAGGAAAGTCCGACTCGGTCGGAAGGCAGGGGCGATTTCGGGACTGTAGCAGGCCTCACCTTGCGGACGACTTCGAAACAACCCGACTTTCGGAACTGGTTCGGACAGAATGACCGTCACGCCAGGGGAACTGAGCCATGCTCGCTGTCGCTCGCAGGACTACAGGTCGAGTTCACGGGAACATCAGCTGACGCTATCCGGGGGAGGAGGGGCTTGCTTGCGAATGCTCGGATGGCCAGAGCCGCATCGCACCGCCGGGGTTCCGGTCAAGGCAGTTTCCGAACCGAGGCCGGGAGGCTGCACCAGTTGCTGCGGCAAGCGTCCCGTTGCTGCAGATTTCCGTGAGGGAGCTTCGTGGTCGCGGTCCCGTTCGACCGCGACGAAACGCACCCCGGATCGCGCGATGCGGGGCGAGGACAGCATGCGAATTGCGCGGCGGCAGATCACCAGCGCCGACGTCATGCGCGGTTCGTGCTGGGCCGAACACGTGCCGCCCTGCCCAGCCCGGAACATTGCAACATCCAAGAGGCCGACCGCCTTGATCACGATGTGCGGGAGATCATCATCGAGCATGCCGGGACGCAGCAGACAGGGCTGCCCACGATGGCAACGCGCTGATCCGGCGATGCGGGAATTGTGTTATGCAGGCTTGTCCGCTAGGGCTGGGGCTGCGAAGATTCCCTTGGAGCAGAGAAGGGGCCGATTCGTGCCTCTCCGGGAGCGATGCTCAGACTGGACACGCCGGGGCGGACCCGGATCCGGTATCAGCGTGCGGGCCCCGTGTGGCCGGCATTCGCAGAGCGCTCTCCGGACCAAGCCCCGTTTCGGCGGGCGCTGACGCGACTGCCCCTCCGCGGCTGGAGGGAGGCGCCGAGCGCAGCGTGGGGCCTCCTGTGGGGGAGTGCCCGGAACACTGCCTGCATCGCCTAGGTGGCCCGCTCAAAGGCGCTGGGACCACGCCCGACCGGACGATTCTGACCCGGAATCGGCTCGGAACCTGTTCCTCAGCGATGCTGCCACACACCCACCCAGACCGAGTCGATCAGACGCCCGAAGACCTGAGACTGGTGAGGGATTGCCAGAGGTTGGTTGAGCGGGAAGCAGAGCCGCAAGGTAACAATTGCAAGGCTATTCGGCCGCGTCCTCGCCTCGGGCGTGTGCCAGTTCGCGAGCACTCGGATTGACCGATGGGCGGAACGGAACCTCGCATACTCGTGCATTGACGGGTTGGCCCGGCTCGCTCGCGTACTCGTCGGGCAACCAAACCAGCAGCTTGGTCCCGACCTCCGAATTGCCGATCGGCACGTAGCCTAGGGAGATGTTGCACCCCAGTTCGGGGGCGTGCCACGGCGAAGTCAGGTAGCCGATCGGATCGCGACCCGCGGCATCCGAGACGAGCCAAAAGTCGGGGGCATAGTCGTCGATCGGCTTGCCGCCCATCTTCATGCCCACCATTACCATCGAGAACGGCGGACGCCCTGCGGCGACCTCGGCGCGCATCCTTTCGAGTGCCGACCGGCCGATGTAGTCCCCCTGCTTCTTGCGGGGCACCTGATAGGCCAAGTTGCATTGAAATGGCACCGTCTCATGGTCGATGTCCTGCCCCCAGGACATGATGCCGGCCTGGATGCGACGCTGATGGCCGGGGGCGGTGACCATGAGCCGGTGCGCCTTGCCTGCCTCAAGCACCGCGTGCCACAGCTTCTCGGCGTGCAGAGTGGCGTCCCGCAGATAAATCTCGTAGCCCTTCTCGCCCGAGAAACCGGATTGGGAGATGACCACCGGGCAGCCCGCGACCTCGGCTTCGAGGAGGCCGTAGTAGGGAATGGCCCTGACGTCGTCGCCGAGCAGATCGACCATCAGCGCCAGCGACTTCGGCCCCTGGATCTGCAACGGGCAGACATCGATCTCATCGATCTCCACGTCCATTCGCATCCCAACGTTGACGCCTTGCAGCCAGAACAGCACGTCCGAGTCCGCCAGCGAGAACCAAAACTCCTCCTCGGACAGGCGCAGCAGGACCGGGTCATTCAGAATCCCGCCCCTTTCATTGCAGAGAATGACGTACCTCGCATGCATCGGCTTGATGCGCGTCGCGTCGCGCGTGATGACGTAGTCGACGAACCGCTCCGCATCCGGGCCCTTGACCCGAATCTGGCGCTCGACCGCGACGTTCCACAAGGTCACGTGATTAGTCAGCGCCTCGTGCTCGACCGCTGCGCCGCCGTCCTCTGGTCGAATGTAGCCACGAGGATGGTAGACGCGGTTGTAAATCGTGGCCCGCCAGCATCCTGTGGCGTGGGACAGATGCCAGTAGGGCGACTTCCGCACACGCGTCGAAATGAGCAGTTCCGTGGGCGTTCGTCCGCTCTGGCGCAGGTTGATGGGAACGATTCGGTCGCTCTGGTCGACACTGCGCGGCTGACCACTCATGGCTCCTCCTGGTCCATCGTGACTGACGGCTTTCGGGTGCGGCCCCGGGATGCGATCGACTCGCAATCATCCAACGGCACTGCCGCGTTACCGGCGATACCTCGCAACTCGAGTGTTGCCGCTTTCACCACGGTGCCCCGGCCCTCGAGGCGCTTGCAGACCGGACCGATTATATGCCATGTTTCAAGGCTGACCTACTGGTCAGCGCGCCATGTGGACGCCCCTGCCGCAAATTGGGGCACGGCCCAGCATCGACGCGATCGACTCCGGCGCCGAGCATTTCACGAGGCGGGATGGTCACGCACACGAGAGGGATCAATTGTGGAACGCTCCATCAGCAGCCCAGCCGAGAGCACCTCGCCGCCGCCGGAAAGGGTGACGATTGCCGTGATCGGCGCAGGCATCGTTGGCAATTGCCTGGTGGGACACTTGGCGGAACTCGGGTGGGTCGACCTGCTGCTGATCGACAAGGGGCCGCTTCCCAATCCGGGCGGATCGACCGGCCACGCGTCGAATTTCATCTTCCCCACCGATCACAGCCGCGAGATCGCGATGCTGACATTGGAGAGCCAACGCCAGTATGCGGCGCTTGGCGTAAACACCACGTGTGGCGGCATCGAAGTGGCACGCACGGAGGCTCGCATGGAGGAGCTGCGCCGACGGATGACCTCGGCGCGCTGCTGGGGTATCGAGGCCGAGCTGCTCGATCCCGCCGAGGTGGTCGCCAAGGTGCCGTTCGTGAACCGTGACGTGATCCTAGGCGGATTCTACACGCCAAGCGTGTCGGTGGTCGACTCGGTCCGGGCAGGCACCATCATGCGTGAACGGGCGCAGGCCAAGGGAGTGCTGACCGTGCTGGACAACACCGAGGTCACCGGGCTGGAGGTGTCACGCCCGCGATTCGGACGTCCGCGTATTCGGGCCGTGGTGACTTCGCGCGGCACGATTGCGGTGGAGCAGGTGGTCATTGCGTGCGGCGTTTGGAGCCCGCGAGTCGCCGCGCTCGCCGGCGCGACCATCCCGCTCACCCCGGCTGTGCACCAGATGGCTGACATGGGCTCGATCGACTTGCTGCGCAGGACGGGAAACGAGATCGCCTATCCGATCGTCCGCGACATGGACACCTTCATGTACGAGCGGCAGAGTCACGAAGCGATGGAGATCGGATCATATGCCCATCGCCCTATCTTGGTGCGACCCGATGACATTCCTTCCGTGGCGGAGGCGGAGCGGACACCCACCGAGATGCCCTTCACCGGCGACGACTTCGCTCCCCAGCTTGAGCACGCCCGGACGATCATAGGCGAGCTGCTCGCCGGTTCCGAGGTGCAATACGCCGTGAACGGTCTGCTGTCGCTGACCCCGGATGCGCACCAGGTGCTGGGCGAAACCGCCGAGGTGGCGAAGCTCTGGTCGGCGGCCGCAGTCTGGATCAAGGAGGGGCCCGGCACCGCGCGCTTGATCGCCGAATGGATCACCTTCGGCTATCCGCGCCTCTGCGATCCGCACGAATCGGACATCACCCGGTTCTACCCGCACGAGCGGACCGAGCAGCACATCCGGCAGCGCTGTCGCGAGCACTTCAACAAGACGTACGGGATCGTGCATCCGCGCGAGCAATGGGCATCCGCGCGCGGCATGCACCGGGCTCCGTTCCACGACCGCACTGCGACCCTAGGTGCCGAGTACTTCGAGGCTCACGGCTGGGAGCGCCCCCAGTGGTACGCGTCGAACACGGATCTGGTCGCCCGCTACGGCGTCTCGGATCGCCCTCACGAGTGGGACCGCCGATGGTGGTCGCCGATCATCAACGCGGAGCATCTCCATATGCGGGAGAAGGTCGGAATCGTTGACTTGAGCGCGTTTCAGATCTTCGACGTGTCGGGACCCGGCGTCGTGCCCTATCTGGAGCGGTTGACGGTCAACCTATGCGATCGTCCCGTCGGGTGCTCGATTTACACCCCGCTGTTGACGCCGGATGGAGGCATCCGCGCCGACCTCACCATACAGCGGCTGGCGCACGATCGGTTCCGCATCGTGACCGGTGTCTTCGACGGTGCGCGCGACGAGGTCTGGTTCCGTCGCCATTTGCCCTCAGACGGCTCTGTCCAGTTCGAAAACCAGTCGTCGGCGGTCTGCACCATAGGCGTGTGGGGACCGGATGCTCGTACGTTGCTCTCCGAGGTGACAGACACCCCGCTATCACAGGAAGCATTCCCATACGGGAGGGTGAAGGACGTGATCATTGATGGCGTGCCGGCGACGATGCTCCGCATCTCCTACGTGGGCGAGAGCGGATGGGAGATTTACACGCGCACGTCGCACGGCGTGCGCATGTGGGACGCGATTTGGGAGACGGGTCGGGCCTTCGACGCCCGACCGGTCGGAATCGGCGTCTACGGCACGACAGGCCGACTCGAGAAGGGATACGCGCTCATGGGCGCCGACCTCACCGCGGAGTACTCGCCAGTGGAGGCGGGCTTGGCGCGGCCCCGCGTCAAGGCCGCAGAGTTCATTGGGAAGCAGGCCTACCTGCAGGCGCGCGCCGAACGTCCGGCGGCGAGGCTGTGTACGCTGACAATGGACCATCACGGTAGCGCTGCCGGGATGCCCCGCTTCCCCACCGGCGGCAGCGAACCGATCCTTACACTCGACGGGGAGCGCCTCCTCGACGCCCGTGGACGGGAGTCGCTCGTCACCTCCGCCGGCATGGGACCGTCCGTCGGCCAGTACCTCCTGCTGGCCTACCTGCCGATCGAGAGGGCGGTGGCTGGCACCAAGTTGCAAGTGCTGTACATGAATGAGTGCTTCCCCGTGACCGTAGCTTCCCGCGCGGCAATGTTCGATCCTGAGGGCACCCGGCTGAAAGCGTAGCTAGACGAGGTGTTGGACGGCTTCGCCGTCGCAGAAAGCACCATAGACCTAGCGAGGCTGCGCCCGACGAGTGTCCCGCGGATGTTCGTGGCGCGGTCAAGGCTACGCGCGGACTGCGCACGCTGTTCCGCTATGCGGACGCGACCGCCGGATGTTCGCTCAGGGGACGGTGCCCGTCGACCGCGTCAGCATCCATGTGTCAAGAGAGGGAAGCAGCGGGATGGCCGGCTGGCCCTCTTTCGGGGCGGCGGGAGTGTTTCTTGGGGGATCGGATGCATTAGTGCCCAAACGCATTCTTGGCCGCGGGATTCCCGGTCCTGAGAATCCATATCGGCGGCCCTTCGGAGGCTTGTGGAATTCCCCCTTCACGGTTCGCGTGACGGCCTTGGCGATTTCCTCGAAGGTGGCATCGACGCGATGGTCCTGCTCCAGCTCGGCCTTGGACGGCTGGTGGGAGTGATGGACTAGCCGGACGGTCGGCGGCTCGGATTGCTTCCGTTGTCGGGTAGAAGTCCGACTTGCGTCGGCGGTGCGTTTGGGCACTCATGCTATGATCCCCTTTCGAAAAGACGCTACGAGTGAAGGACTTTCGAATTCTCGATGCCACCAACTCCCGTCGAACCGCCCATGAGATCGAATGGCACGTTGCGGGACGGGAGATACGCTGAACCGCTCTCTGATGCTTGTCGGCCATTCCGCAAGCGATTGGCAGTGCAGATCGTCGCGTTTCTCAACGACACGACAAACCTAATCCCTGTGACTCTGGCCAATGAGTGCGAGTGCGAAGATTGTCCATGACCATTGAAGTGGGGATTTCCCGACAATGAAACTGAAGTTGAGCTCGTGGTTGATTTGCTGGCTGGCCGTAGGGACAGTTTGCTGGAGCCAGCAAGCCCAAATCCCGCCCGAGGAGAGCAGACCACTTCCGCAATTAGAGGAATTCCTTGAACATGTTAAGAAAAAACTGACTGGAGATCGATTGCTACAGAGTCAATATACTTTCAATCGCCATGAAACCACCCAGCTAATTGATCGTCATGGCGAGCTGAAAAGGAGCTGGTCAAAGGAGTGGGAAGTCTTCCCATCGGTCGATCCGAAACTCTCCTACGAGCGCCTGATCGAGAAAAATTGGAAACCAATCAAGTCCTCTAGAATCGAAAAGCAAGACCGAGCAAATCGCAAGAAGACAGAAAAAATCAAGCAGCTCAGTCCCGAACACATCGAGAAGAAGCACCAGCAGGAAAGACAAGAAGAGCAACGCCGAATCGAGGAGCTATTCCGCCTCCTTGAATTCCGGAGTCAGGACAGGGAAACGATTGAAGGAATCTCCACTATTGTCGTCTCATTTGAGCCTAGGCCCAGCTACCGTCCCAAGCTCAAAGCGGTTCGCCCGCTGCGAAAGATGCGAGGACAAGCCTGGATCTGTGAAGACGACCATATGTTGGTCAAAGTCGAGATCGAGCTGATGAAGGCTGTGACCCTTGCCTGGGGTGCGGTCGCCCGTTTGCACAAAGGAGCCCGCCTACGATTCACACGGCGCAAGGTCAACGACGAGGTCTGGCTGCCAGACGAGTCCTATTTCCAAGGTTCGGGTCGGGTTCTGCTTGTGAAGGAGTTTCGCATGGAGATCCGCAACCGCTACTCCGACTACCGAAAGTTCACCGTGGAGGATTTGATCGAGTATGTCGCTGATCCAACCCCTTCGCCTGCCAGATGAAAGAGAATCAGAGATCTTGCGGGTGCAGCGCCAGCCGCACGGTAGCGAAGGTGACCGAGGCAGCCGAGTAGTTGGAGGTTCGGGAGCACTCGGCACGGCGCTGGGTGAAGCCGGTGTGTCCGGACGCGGGGCGGTGCATGAACGGCCTCCACAGACCAAGCGCAGCTACAACGCCCGCATCCCGGCGGGCAGGCCGCGGCTCTTGCCAGGATCTCGCGCTCCATCCGCACGCGGCGGATGTCGAGCCGCAGTTTCCGAAGCTCTTCGCGCTCGGGCGTGGTCGGGCCGTCCTTGCGCACGCCGCTGTCGAGCTGTGCCTGCTTGACACAGCACCGCACCGAGTCCACCGAGATCTCGAACTCCTCGGCGATCTCACGAGGCCAGAGTTCGCTCGACAGGGCCAGCTTCACGGCTTGCTCCCGGAACTCCTTGGGATGTGCCTTGACCTGTCGTTCGCTCATCGCTGGGGCCCTCCTCAAACCCCGCCACACCAGAGGAGCGCCCCCCGTCACGAAGCTCGTTTCAAGTGTCCACGAAGACGCAGGCACTTCAGCTAGCATGTGGGCGTAGTGATGAACTGGTTGCTTTCGGTCGCCCTCGCCCTGGCCTGCGCGAGCTGCATGGCTCCGACGAGCGGTCCCGAAGCGGAGTCGCGTCCCAACATCATCGTGATGCTGACCGACGACCAGGGCTGGCAGGACACTTCGGAGCCGTTCGCAGCGGAGAGGACACCTCTGAACGAGCGCTATCGCACGCCCGAGATCGAGCGGCTGGCGGACGAGGGGATGAAGTTCACGAACGCGTATTCCAATGCAGTCTGCACTCCAACCCGCGTCGAGCTGATGACCGGTCTGAACCAGGCCCGCACGCGAGTATCCAACTGGACGCATTTCCGCGGCGAGCCCACGGACCGGCCGCACCCTGACCTGGTGATTCCGAAGTGGAACATGAACGGCCTGCAGCCCCTGCGGGGCATACCGCTGTCCGTGCATGCGCAGACGCTGCCGCAGCAGTTGCAGAGTGCGGGCTACCGAACGATCCACATCGGGAAGGGCCATTTCGGGACCAGGGACACGCCCGGCGAGGACCCCAGTGCCTTCGGCTTCGACGTCCGCATCGGCGGGCGGTTCTCAGGGGCTCCGGGAAGCTATTACGGCACGGACAATTTCGCCAGCGACGGCGACCCCGCTGCAACGCCATGGAGAGCGTGGGACATGGAAAAGTACTTCGGACAGGAGATCTATCTGACCGAGGCCCTGACGATCGAGGCCGTTGCGGCGGTCCGCCAAGCCGTCGCGGACGGCAAGCCGTTCTTCCTGTACTTCGCGCACTTTGCCCCGCACACCCCCATCCAGCCGGACCCGCGGTTCGTCCAGCGCTATCTGGATGCGGGGCTGCCGAAAGGGGAAGCCGCCTACGCGTCAATGATCGAGGGCGTCGACAAGAGCCTCGGAGACATCATGGACCTGCTGGAGGACCTTGGCATTGACCAGGGCACGGCCGTCTTCTTCACTTCCGACAACGGGGGTCTGAGCCTGCCCAGCCGGCGGGCTGGAGTGCCCCATACCCACAACGCACCCCTGAACAGCGGCAAGGGCTCAACGTACGAGGGAGGGCTCCGCGTGCCGCTTGTGGTCAAGTGGCCCGGTGTCACCGCACCCGGCAGCGTCAAGTCGACGCCGGTCACGATCGAGGACTTCTTCCCGACGATTCTCGAGATCGCCGGCGTCGAATTCGGCGGCCAAAACGGTGCCCTGAACAACCACGAGGGCGTGGTCGAACTCGGCTCGGAACTGGACGGCCGCAGCTTTGTCCCGCTCCTGCGGGGCGAAGCCGGCGAGCCCGACCGGCCGCTGTTCTGGCATTTCCCGCACAAGTGGGGCGGCCTGCGCGGACCCGGGCCAACGGGACCCGGCATCGGCGCGACAAGCGCTGTCCGGCGCGGAGACTGGAAGCTGGTCTACTGGCACATCGACGGCCGCAAGGAACTGTTCAACCTCGCGGAAGACATCGGCGAGAAGCACAACCTGGCAAACGACCAGCCTCAAGTGACCGCGGATCTGTCGTCCCTTCTGGGCGGGTTCCTGCGCGAGGTTGACGCGGTCATGCCCACCCGAGTTGCCACGGGCGAGCTCGTCCCGTATCCGGACGAAATCTAGCTGGACAGGATCCTGCTCCCGACCCATTGGAGTTCCGGTCGCCGCCGCGGGGCGAAATCGAGTTGCGAAGACGGCAACTTCCCGAACCGGTCGCCTTCAACACAGACTTCGCGGCTGCGGGCCACGTCGAAGTGGGACGCTCGCAACTCTGCCATTCGCGTCGCCCGTGACATTTTCTCCGGTAGTCGGATGCCTCCGCTCACATGCCCCATACGGTGACTGGCTTCCCGTGCTCCTCCTCCCGACGGAAGACCTTCTGCTCCCACGAAGCGTCCGTCGAGCGGTCGAAGATGACCAGGTGGCCCTCCTTGGCAGCGGCCCGGTCCATATAGGCGAGCGTCTGGGAAACTCCCTTGCCCAATGTCTCCTCCAGATTGCCGTGCAACGGCTTGCCCTCGATCACGACCTTCTGCCGACCGTCCGGCGCCGCACGCTCCCCGCCGGTCGGCCAGGTCGCTAGGATGTCCGTTCGCAGGTGCCCGAGACCGTACTCCCGCTCAACCCGCCCGCAGCTGTTGACGATCCGCTGCAGGAACGCCCGCAGCAGCAGCTGCGGTCCCGCCTCCTTGTACCCGAAACGCTCCCACCAGTGCTCGGAGTTCTCTCGGAAATACTCCTGGAATTCCGCGAGCAGCTTCGATACGAGGAGCCGACCGTCATCTCCCACGTACCATGCAGGCTCGTTCGTGATCGTGGCCTGGACGTCGCTGGTCAGCTCCCTCGGAATCACCTCGCGGTAGATGGGATTGGCAATGGCGAGCGGGGATCGCCGGGTCGCGAACCCGAGGTCGCGTACGTATGCGATGCCGTCGTCGCGCACCGCGGGACTGCCGCAGCCCACCAGAAGCTCAATGACGCGCCGCACGCGCGGTTCGCGGAGCTTGTGGACGAGTTGGTCGAGATGCGTGTCGCAGCGAAGGATCAGGGTCTCGTGGGCTTCCAGTACGCTCTCTAATGTAATGGGCCGGCTGCGGTCGCGGGCGGCCCTGTCTTCGAAGCAAGCCTGATAGCCCAAGTCGTTCACCAGCCAAGGCTGCCCGCAAGTCTGCTCCCAGAACCCAGCCAGAGCCTCTTCGGTGATCGCCTGACCGGTCTGCTCGGCGTGCTGGCCCACCAGTGCGCGGACCTCGCCCTCCGTGAAGTCGCCCAGCCGCAAGGACTTGGCCTTCACGTTGAAGGCACTTCCGCCGAGCACGATGCCGCCGGAAGCCGTGTGGATCCGGTAGTCGCGCACCCACCGCACCCCGCACAGCACAACGCTCTGCGGAAACCGCCCCGGCCGCCGGTCATTCCCGGACCGGAGCTGCCGCAGGACGGAAACCAGCGGATCGCCGATCAAGGCGTCGATCTCGTCGATCAGCAGCACCAGCGGCCTGGAGTTCGCCGCAGACCAGCGCACCAGCACCTCCGTCAAGACGGCACCCGGACCGGTCTGCTCAGGAATCCCGCTCCAGATTTCGATCACCGAGTCCTCATGCAGTATCTCGCTGGCACGGGAGGCCATCTCCGAAAGGACCGTGGCGACGGCACCGCCCACGTCCTCCCGCATCGCCTGGCCGCCTTCCACGTTCATGTAGAGACAGCGGTACTCGCCGCCGTGGTTCAGAAGGTCCGCCAACGCAAGCAGGGGCGACGTCTTCCCCGTCTGCCTCGGCGCGTGCAGCACGAAATACTTCTTGCGTCGAATCAGCGTCAGGACCCCGCCCATGTCCACCCGGCCCAGGGGAGGGATGAAGTAGTGGTCCTCGGAAACGATCGGCCCTTCGGTGTTGAAGAAGCGCACCGCAATTGAGTTTTCGCACGGGCAATCCAGCGATGCCGGGGCGTCTTGCGGCGACTCCAATGGTGACAAGCATTCCTGAGCGAGGCTCCTCGATGCGACGGATGCGGACTTATGGACGGCGAAGGGTCTTGACAACATGCTCTAGATCGAAGCTGCGAAGCGCAGGCGCTCGAAGACTGCGGTGATCCGAGAATGTGTTTCGGCTCTCTTCAGCAGCAGATGCGGAGATCCCAACCAACCCGACGACAGTTCCGAGCGGCATCGTCGGGATTGACTCTCGAGACCTCGTCGGCATGGTCCAGGGAAACGGAATTCGTCGACACCGGATTCCGGACTGCGCCGAAGTCGCCCCGAGGTCGGCGGCGCACCGAGACGACGAGGTCCGGGCACGACGACTTCGGACCGTGGCGCAGGGCAAACACCTGGGCGCGAACCAATCCTGTTGTCCGGTCTCACTCGGAGCGAACGAACAGCGAGTCGGACGCGGGCCCAACAGCGGAGGGAAACGATACATTTGTGGTCGCAGCAGCGGTCACGTGAGCGAATACCCGCACTACGAGTTCCAAGCGATAGACCGACCGCTCGACGAGGCCGACAAGAAGGCGCTGAGGAGGATTTCGTCGAGAGCCGAAATCACATCGACAAGATTCACCAACGTCTACAACTACCGCGATTTCCGCGGCAGGCCCCGCAAGCTGATGGAGCGCTGGTTCGACCTCCATCTGTACCTTGCCAACTGGGGAACACGAAGTCTGATGGTCCGGCTCCCCAAGCGGCTCGTCGACCGTTCGCAGCTCGACCGGTGCGTCCAGGCAGTTCCAGAGATCGAGGTGCTCGAGTCCGGCGAGAACCTGATCGTCGAGATCACACTGGACTCCGAGGACTCGGGACTCTACTTCTTCGACACGGAAGGCGAAGGCTGGCTCGATTCGATCGCACCGCTTCGCAGTGGCGCACTCGCCGGCGACCTCGGGCTGTTCTACGTCCTTTGGCTGACCGCCGTGGAGAGGGGCATCGTCCGCGATCACGCCAAGGAGCCTCTGCCGGGAATCGGACCCTTGTCCGCCGCGCAAGTCACTCGCCGAGTTCTTCAGCGTTGACCAGGATCTCGTCGGATGAGGGGAGCAAGCTGGATGGGAAATCAGCGCGTGGGACTTCTCAGGTGCGCAATAGCGGGCTTTTCCGGGCAATTGTGGGCAGGGTCTGGACCAGAAGGCGTGTCGAATGAGCGACTTACGGGGGCAGGCTCGGCGTGGCCGGGCGTGAGAGGTCGTCGCGTGCGACAGCTGAATGGGAAACGGCGCACAACTTAGCGACAGCTGAATGGGAAACGGCGCACAACTTAGCGACAGCTGAATGGGAAACGGCGCACAACTTTCGTGCGAGCGTTTAAGTGATTGAGAAATAAGGACTTAATCCATCGAGAGTGCCCTTGTGACGGAATTGACGCGCACAACTTAGCGGGATTCTGGCTAACCACAACATGTAGTGGTGGTCAGGAGGCGTCCGTAGGCTCGCGGAGGGCGTCGCGCGCTCGATCTAGCTTCACCGCGGATTCTCGGAGGTGACAGCGAGCCCGCTCGATACGACGCTCCAGGTCGCGACGGCCTTGGCAAGCGCCATCCCCGCTCGCTTCGGACGGCTCGCACTCGACGATCCGAAGGTCGAGACCGACGGCACGCGCGATGGCGAATGCTCGCCGCAGCCTGGGCTCGTGGCCCTCGAGCGCCTGGCGGATCGCTAGGCGCGGCAGGCCGGCATGCTCGGCGACGGTGATGGCCGACCTGTCGCCGAGCGCTCGGATCACCGCACGGCGAAAGCGCTGCAGTGTATCCATCGTGGCAATTATGCCACTTACTTGACAAACGGGGGGGGGTGCAGCCTCTAGAGGTGCATGCGAAATACAGAGCGGTTCTAGACGATACGAAAAGTATTGTGTATAATACTGATCTCATGTTTGATACCGCGCCGATCATACGCGCCGCGCGACGGTACATGGCTGCGCGCGGCATCGCAGGGACAACGCTGTGCCGGATCGCCCTAGGCAATTCGACCGCTTGGGGCCGACTGCCCTCGGGCCGCGTGACCATTCGGACAGCCAACAGGCTCGCCCGGCATCTCTCGGACAACTGGCCCGAGCACCTGGAATGGCCGCCGGACGTCCCCCGCCCCGAGCCCACCCCTCGGGAGCGTGCCGCATGACCGACATCGTGACCTGCGGCCCCGTGTGCAGCTTCTGTCTCGAGCGGGCCGTGCAGTCCTGTAGGCAATGCGGCGTCTACACGTGTCCCGGCCACTCCTCCGGCGACATCTGCACCGGCTGCGAGGATCTGGCGGCGGAGCTGGACGGCCTCGAGGACACGCCGGTCGACCTGCCGCCGTGGCGAGAGCAGGTGGGCCGATGAGCGAGAGCCTCCCCTGCTACTGGTGCGGCGAGCCCGCCGAGCACATGTGCGCGGACTGCGAGTGCGACCTCTGCGAGGACTGCGTCCTGCAGGGCCGCTGCATGGGATGCCAGCCCCTCTCCGACGAGGAGTGGGACGACCTCGCCCCCCACTTCGTCCGGGCGGACCTCGAGGCCGAGGAGGAGATCGCCCGCCTGCCATGGGTCGATCCGGTGACGGGCCGGGAGGTGGCGGCGTGACTCAGATCCTCGCCATCCTTCGACGAAAGCTGTCCCGACTGCGAGGGCCTCGCTTCATCCGATCCGGCCTGACGCGGGACGACATCCACCACATGTTCGCCCTTGTGCCCGACTCCTATCGCGAGCCCGCGCACTGGCGCCTCGACGTCCGGATCCGCGGCCACTGGACCGCCTGCGGACTGTACGGCTCCTCCGCCGCCGCGCTCCGAGAGGGGCTGCGGCAGCTGGCGCGAGCCCGCGAGATCAGGCTGGTCTCCCAGTCCGTCTCCTCACCCGGCCAGCCCACGCTGCTCAAGCGGTACCTGGTCGGCGCAGGGTCCCTCCGCATCACCGACACCCGGGAGGAGACGGCATGACGTGGCTCGGCTGGCCCGGCCATCTGTTCCGGTTCGAGCCCGTCAACGGCTGGGAATGGCGCATCTGGCGACAATCCGGGCGTCCGCACATCGTCGCGCGGCTGCGCTACTGCGAGCGCTCCCGGGAGTGGCTCCTGCAGTCGGATCTGTCGGGGATGCACGGACGGGTCGCCGCCTGGAGCGAGCCGCCCCCCGACAACCTGCAGGCCCTGCCGTCCTGGCTGCAGAAGGCGGCCGCAGCCCATCTCGCCGCCTGGGCCCTCGACGCCCTCCACGCCTCGGCCCTCGACGTCCTGCACGACCCCGAGCCGCGAGGGTCCGCATGAGCGGCCCGGCAGGCAGCCGCATGGCCGGACGCTCCCTCGGCCCCTGGCGCCTCCGCCCCGAGAGGCAGGACGCCGAAGAGCGCGTCTGGGCGATCTCTCTGGAACTCGGGGACGGCGCCCCGGAGGCGGCCGTCGGGACCCTGGCGACGATCGCGTGGCGCCGGCCGTCGCGCGAGTGGGTTCTCGAGTGCCTGCCTCCGCTGCACGGCCTCCGGGCCTCCTGGGCCGGCCCCGGCGACTGGCCTCCGACCGTGCCCCTGCGCATCTGGCGGACCGCGGTGCACGAGCTGGGCGCGGCGGCCATCGCCTGCCTGCGGGTGTCCATGCCCGCTCCGCGCTCCGGGGAGGCGTCCGGATGAGCGTGCGAGAGGCGACGCTGACCCTCATCGCGGCGGCGACCGGACGGCCGCGCACGACGCTCCAGAGGTGGGCGCACCGGCAGGGCTGGCCCTACCGCGAGCGGCCGACCGCGGCTCGCGGCCGCCCCGAGCGCGTCTATCGCATGGCCCACCTGCCGGCCGAAGTGCGGCAGGCGCTCGCCGACGCCCCGGCGGACCTGATCGATTCGCCGCCCCGCAGGCTGCAGTGCTCGCGGCCCGGCTGCCGCCGCCTCGTCGAGGGCCTGGGCCTCTGCCGGGCGCACCGCAGGCGCCTGCGGGCGGGCCGCCCCATGGACGCTCCGCTCATCGACCGGGCGCCCGCTCCGAGCCTCCGCATGGTCCGCAGGGGCCTCGCGGTCCTCTCCGCGTCGGTTCCGTCGGTCAGGGCGTGGTGCGCGACCCGCGGCGCACCGCAGAACGCGCCCTGGCGGCTCGTCTCCGGCGAGCTGACGGGCCGCGCTGGCCGGAGCCGCGCGGTCGCGCTGGCCCTGGAGCGGATCGGCCGCGAGGGCCGGATCCGGCCGTCCGACCGGCCGTCCGCGCCGGCGCCGCCGGCCGAGAGAGGCGAGGCGCTCCTGCGCGAGATCCACGAGCTGCGGCTGCCCGGCATGCCCCGGACGAAGGCCGGGCTGCGAAAGAGGGCGACGCGCGAGGGCTGGCCCTACCGCGCGGGCCGCCTCATGGGCGGCGTCGCATTCCTCTATCGCCTCGACGGCCTGCCGGCCGACGTGCGGGAGGCCCTGGAGGCGGGGACCGCGCCGGGCGATCCAGGGCCGCTCTTCGCGCCGGGAGTCCCCGAGGGGCATCCGTCGCGCTACCGGACGCTGAAGCCGGCGCGGCTCCCCGACTGGGTGCGAGAGGAGATGTCGCTCCGATGAGGATGGACCGCGCGCTCGGGGAGTGGGTCGAGGACATGCGGGCCAGGCGGCTGGCCCTCTCGACCCAGAGGGACTACGTCAGCACCTTCTCGATGTTCGGCAAGTGGCTGGCGGCGGAGGATCTGGCCTCCGGACTCGACGAGATCGACGTCGAGGACGTCGACGAGGACCTGCTGCGCGAGTGGCGCCGGACGTGGACCCAGGCCCCCGGCACGCAGACCATCCGCATCCACAAGATGCGCACCTTCTTCGGCTGGTGCATGTCGCGGGGCTGGCACTCCGGGCCGAACCCCGCGCGCGGCCTGCGGCCGCCGCGATACGTCCCGCGCCCCACGATGCCCATGGAGCCGCACGAGGTCGCCGCCATGCTGGACGCCGCGAAGGTCCACGACATGCCGAAGGAGCGGGCGCTGCTGCTGCTCCTGCGCTACTCGGGGCTCGCGATCCAGGACGCCGCCACGCTGCGGCGGGACGCGCTGGAGGGCTGCGAACTGACGCTCCGCCGCGCCAAGACAGGCGTGGCCGTGATCGGCGCCGTCCCGGTCGAGGCCGCCGACGCCCTGCGGGCGCTCGACAGGCCGGGCGAGCACTTCTTCTGGAGCGGGCGGGGCCAGAAGGCCTCGACCGCGTCCTACTGGCGCAACCGCCTCAAGCGCGTCGCCGCGCTGGCCGGCGTCGAGGACTTCCGGCCGCACCGCATGCGCGACACGTTCGCCGTCGAGCTGCTGAAGGCCGGCGTGGCGATGGAGGACGTCAAGGACCTGCTCGGCCACAGCAGCGTCCTGACGACCGAGAAGCACTACGCGCCCTGGAACCGGGCCCGCGCCCGGCGGCTGCGCGACATCGCGGCGCGGGCGCACGGAGGCGCGGGATGAGTCGGGAGCGGGTCTGGGCCTGCCGCACGGTCCGTCCGATGTGCGGCGACACGGGCCGACAGCGGTGGAGCGCGCCGTCCGCCGCCGAGGCGCTGCGCATGCACATCGGCGTGGACACCCGCGAGGTGTCGGCCCGCATGGGCGTGCCGACCGTGAAGAGATTCCGCATCTGCCGGATCGATCCGACAAAGGATCTCGCCCGGGCCGAGCGGCTGCACTTCGTCGTCACCGAGGTGGCCGAGGTCGGAGGGTCGGGCGCCTGCGAGACCTGGGCCTGGCAGCCGATCTTCCCTGAGGAGCTGGAGCCGGAGGCCTCGCGATGACCGAAGAACGCTCGGAGACCGCCGCCGTCGTGCGTCGATGCGCCGCCTTCGCGGTCGACGCCGTGCTTCTCGCCGGCATGACGGCCCGTCTCGTCCTCGATCTCCTGGAGCGGATATAGGCGGATGAGCGAGGAGGCCGAGGCAGCGACCGTGACCGTGCGCGAGATCGCGAGAGCGTTGGGGCTCACGAGGATACCCGCGGTTCGCCGCGCCCTCCGCGAGAACTGGCCGTTCCGCGAGGCGCGCTGCCGGGGCGGCCGCCGGCGCCTCTACCCCGTCGCCTCCCTCCCCGCCGACGTCCGGGCGGCCCTGGAGACCTCGCCAATTGGCGAGGCTCCCCCGTCTTCCTCTCCCATCTCAGGCGCACGCGCACGCGCACGTGAAGCGGCCCCGGATCCGGCCCCTCCGGCATCGCCTGTCGATCCCGCCCTGGAGGCGCAGCTGGTGCGGCATTTCGAGCGCCTCCCCGCCGTGCGCCGGGCGAAGTGCGAGGCGCTGTCGGCGGTCTTCGACCGGGCCGTCGCGCTGGCCGCCCGGCCGCGGAAGACCTCGATGTCCATGCGGTCCGCCCTGGAGCGGGCGGCCGCCGACGCCGGCTGCCCCCGCAGCCCGCGCACCCTCTACGCCTTCTGGCTCGGACGCCGCGGGCGTCCCGGCCTCAAGGTCCTGCCCCGCCGCCTGTGGGCGGCCGCGCTGGCCCCCCGCCACGCCGGATGCACGGCCTACGCCGAGTGCTCCCCGCAGGCCTGGGAGGCGTTCAAGGCGGACTACCTGCGCGCCGAGCAGCCCACCGCCGCCCACTGCCACCGCACGGTGCTGCGCCTCGCGGAGGCGAAGGGCTGGACCGCGCCCCGCACTCCGGCGACGTTCCTGCGCCGCCTGCGCCGCGAGGTGCCCCTCGAGGCGGTCGTGCTGGCCCGCGAGGGCCGCGAGGCCGTCGCCCGCCTGCGCCCCGCCCAGATCCGCGACCGGACGGCCCTGCGCTCCATGGAGGGCGTGAGCGCGGACGGGCACCGCTGGGACGTGTTCGTCCGCTGGCCGGACGGCAGGCGGAAGCGGCCCATGCTTGTCGCCTGGCAGGACATGCGGTCGGGCAGGATCCTCGGCTGGGACCTGGGCCCCGAGGAGACCTCGGACGCCTATCGGCGCTCGTTCGGCATCGTCCTCCGCGACCACGGGATCCCGCAGGACGTCGTGGTCGACAACGGGCGCGGCATCGCGAGCCACGCCATCACGGGAGGGACGCCCAACCGCTATCGCCACCGCTACCGCGAGGACGAGCCCGTCGGGATTCTGACCCGGCTCGTCGGCGAGGAGCACGTCCACTGGACCACGCCCTACCACGGGCAGAGCAAGTTCATCGAGCGCGCGTTCCGGGACTTCGCGTCGGACATCGCGAAGGACGTGCGCCTCGCGGGGGCCTACGCCGGCCCCGACACCACGAAGAAGCCGCACAACTACTCGTCCGATGCGGCCGTTCCGCTGGAGCGCTTCCGGCAGGTGTGCGCCGACGGCGTGCGACAGCACAACGCCCGCCGCGGGCGCCGCGGCATGGGCATGCGGGGGAGGTCGTGCGACGAGGCGTTCGCCGACCACCTCGACCCGGCGGCGGTCCCCCGACCCACCGGGTTCCAGCTCGAGCAGTGGCTGCTCAAGCCGAAGCTCGTCACGGCGCGGTCCTCGGACGGGTCCGTGGCGGTCGGAGACCGCCGCTGGTGGCACGCCGACCTCGCCCGCGCGCTGGCCGGCAGGCCGGCCGCCCGCAGGAAGGTGGTCGTGCGCTGGGATCCGGACGAGCCGGAGCGCCCCGCGCTGGTCGAGAGGCCCGACGGGCGCCTCCTGGCGCGCGCGGAGCTGCAGACCGCCCGCCCGGTGTTCGGCAAGGAGGCCGGCGAGGAGACCGGGAAGGCTGTGGCGCACCTCAAGAAGGGCGCCCGCGAGCAGCTGGACGTCCACCGGACCCTCTCCGCCGCCGAACTGGCGGCGATGGTCGACGAGGCCGCCGGCACCGAGCCGGAGCCGGAGCCGCAGCCCGCCCCGAAGGTGGTCACGGGCGCGTTCGGGCTGGATCCGGATCCGGAGCCCGCCGAAGAGAGGGAGTCGCCTGTGGACGCTCAGATCCTCGACTTCCTGCGGGCGGCGGGAGGGGGATTGCTGTGAGGCCGCTGCGCTGGCTGAGGCGCCGCGGCGACGTCGGCGTGTGCGTCGCCGCGGCGCTGGGCATGGCCCTGGCGTTCGCGGCGGCCGCGGCCATGGCCGCCGCGCTGCACGCCGTCTTCGACGCGCTCTGGAGGCTAGCGAACTGAACCGAGGAGGAGAGGACGAGAGGCGATGAACGGGATGACGGGAAGAGAGGACCGATCGATGAAGGAAAGGAAGCCGTCGACCCGGGCGGAGGACGACGGGCAGCTCTTGGGCTGCCTGATCCTGTGGGCCCTGTTCGGCGTCCTGTGCGTCGTTGGCCTGGTCGCGTGGGCGCTGGTCGCCGCCGCGGGCCTCGGCGTGCTGGCCGTCTGGGCGCCGATCGCGGCCGTCTGGGAGCTCGCCGCCGGGATCCGGCGGCTCGTGCAGGGGAGGAAGGCGTGAAGGACGTCATGCCGCCGCCGCATCCCGCGGCCGTCGAGGAGTCTCCGCTCCCCCCGGACCGCACGGGCATGTCCGCCGGCCGGGCGTACTGCGCGCTGCGCCTGCTGGAGCCGTGGACCGAGGCGCTGCTGGTCTGGCAGCGGGTCCTGCCGCGCCGCATGTCGAAAGGATTCGGGAGCGGCCCGGGCTGGTACGCCGCCCGGCTGCGCGAGATCGCGAGCGGCATTCTACACGCCGCGGACGTCATCGAGGGAATCGAGAGGAGGGACGGATAGGTGAAGAACGAGAACCGGAAGGACACGGTCGCCCGGGCGCGGGCCGAGCTGGAGGCCTCCGGCCTCTCGCAGTCCGCGGCCGCGCGCGAGATCGGCATCTCCGACAGCGCGCTGAGCCAGTGGCTGGCGGGCAAGTACGAGGGCGACTCGGCCGCCGTGGAGTCCAGGGTCGGAATCTGGCTGCGGTCCAGGACCCGGAGGAAGGACTTCGGCCGGGTGATGCCGGACCCGCCCGCGTGGGTCGAGACGCCGACCGCGCTCCGCATCATCGCGGGCCTGGGCTACGCCCAGCTGGCGGGCGACGTCGCCGTCGTGATCGGCGGCGCGGGCTGCGGCAAGACCGTCGCGGCCCGGCGCTACGCCGCAAGGCAGCCCAGCGTGTGGGTCGCGGCCGCGACCTCCGGCACCAAGGCCCTCGGGCCCTGCCTCCGCGCGCTGGCGAAGGCCTGCGGCCTGAAGCCGGGGCGCCGCACGCTGGCGGGCCTCGAGGAGGCGATCGCCGGACGGGTGCGCTCGACCGGCGGCCTGCTGGTCGTGGACGAGGCCCAGCACCTCTCGCTGCGGGCGCTGGACTCGGTCCGCGGCATCCACGACGCCACCGGCGTCGGGGTCGCCCTGCTGGGGGGCTGGCCGCTGTACAGCCGCATGGCTGGCCGCTGGTCCGAGGAGCTGGCCCAGCTCCACTCGCGCGTGGGGCGGCTGGTGAAGCTGGGCCGCCCCACGGCGCGCGACGTGGACGCCCTGCTGGGCGGCTGGAGGCTGGACGCCGCCCGGCTCCGCAGGACGGCCGTCGAGATCGCGTCCAGCCCGGGCGGGCTGCGGGCGCTCACCAAGGCGCTGCGCAACGCCCACATGCTGTCCGGCGGCAGGAAGCCGACGGTCGAGAACGTCCGCGAAGCCTGGGAGGAGATGGGCGGCTAGAGCCGCCCGGACGAAAGGGAAAGGAGGAAGGAAAGGATGAAGAGGAAGAAGAACAGCAACAACAACAACGGAAACGGGAACGAGGTCTTCGCCGCACCGGTGAAGGAGCACCTGGACGCCCGCGCCCGCGTGGCGCTGCGGGTGGACCAGATCCGGCTGCGGCGGGTGAAGTACACCCGGCGCCTCATGCCCGGCCTGGAGAAGCGCCTGGCTGCGGCGAAGGAGAGCTCCGAGCGGCTCCTCGCGCTGCTCCGCGAGCGCCGCGACATGTTCGAGCGTCCCCGGACGCGCACGATCGACGGCCTGACGATCGGCTGGAGGACGGTGCCGCGCAAGCTGCGGGTGCCGGACCCGGCCACGACCGCGAAGGCGATCCGCACGCTCATGCCGGAGCGGGCCGAGACGCTGATCAACACAAAGGAGACGGTGCCCGTCGCCGGCCTCAAGAAGCTCGACGACGAGACGCTGGCGGCGCTGGGCGTCGAGATCGAGGAGGCGCGCGAGGTGCCGCAGATCCGCATGGCGAAGGACTCGCTCGACCGGCAGGTCGAGGCCGTCCTCGAGCAGCACAAGGCCGACAGGGCCGGCGCCGGAGAGGCGGCGAAGTGACCGCGGCGGCCGCAGCGGAGAAGAGGCGGCGGGCCGACCTCGCCAAGATCCACATCGGCAAGGAGGCCATGGGCCTCGACCGGGCGGCCTACGAGGACATGCTCGAGGCCGTAACGGGCGAGCGCTCCAGCGCGGGCCTGGACCGGACCGGGCGCCGGAAGGTGCTCGCCCACATGCAGGCGAAGGGCGTGAGGTTCCGGCCGAAGCGGCAGCGGCGGCCGCGCCCCCGGCCCGCTCCGGAGAGGGAGCGCCTGATCCGCAAGATCGACGCCCTGCTGATCGACGCCGGGAACCGCCCGCGCCTCTACGCCGAGAGGATCCTGCGGCGCATGACGCGACACCCGCACGACGCGCCGCTGGAGTGGGCGAAGCCGCCCCAGCTGCTGAAGGTCGTCCAGGCCCTGGAGATCGAGAAGCGGCGCCGCGAAGCCCGAGCCCGGGCGCGCGAGGAGGCGGCATGAAGTCGAGAGCGGCGGACGCGGCCATCGAGTCCCTGGACCGGTGTGAACGCATCCCCGGCGAGTACTTCGTGCTGCGCGTGGAGGACTTGGAGGACGCGGCCAGGGTCCTGCAGTGCGCCGGGATCCGGACCAGGATCCTCCACTTCGAGGGCCGGGAGCACCCGTGGCTGTCGATCGAGAATCGGCCGTATCTGCAGCGCCACCAGCTGCTGAAGCCCGGCGACTGCGTCACCTTCCGCCGCTGGCGGAGATGGGACGGATGGTCCGTCATCACCTACCGCCGGGACGAATTCGAGTCCAGGTACCGGAGAGCTCGGACCTCGCCAATTGGCGAGGCCGCCGGCGAGGGGGCGGCGTCGTGAGGGCCCGGCCGACCGGAGTGCGCACCCGCCGGCTGGGCGACGACCCGCAGACCGGCATGGAGTTCGCCCTGGTGACGTGGCGCGGACTGACGGCCGGCATGGTCGCCCGCTCGCCAATTGGCGAGGTCGGCGCCGTAGGCGCCGTGGGGCGCTGGATGGAGGTGCGCCGCGAGGCTCTCGGCGAGGACGCGGACCTCGCCGGAGCGGACTGGAACGCCATCCGGCGAGCGGTCCGCGAGGCGTTTTCGATCCCGCCCCGGGAGGTCCTGCTGCGCGACGTCCTGGCCGAGAGGGGACGGGTGGCGCACCGCAGGCCTCGCCAATTGGCGAGGCGGTGAGAGGAGGAACCTCGCCAATTGGCGAGGTCCGGAAGGAGGAAGAAGAAGTGAACATGAACACGAACATGAACGAAATCAACATGCGGCGGCTCGACGTGCCGCTCGGGAATCTCGCGCGGCACGTCCGCAACGTGCGGCTGACCGACGCGGACGAGGAGGCGGCGGCCTCCCTCGCCGCCTCGATCACGGCGCACGGACTGCTCAACCCCCTCGTCGTCGAGGGGAGCGAGGAGCGGGCGTCGGTGATCGCCGGCGGCCGCCGCCTGGCGGCGCTGCAGGCGATCGCCGCGACGGGCGCCCTGCCGCCCGACCACCCCGTGCCGTGCGTGCTGGTGTCCCGTGCAGGGGCCGACGGCGACGGCGACGGCGGCGCGGCCTCGCCGATCGGCGCGGCCACCGCCGCCGAGATCTCCCTGGCGGAGAACACCGGCCGCGCGAAGATGCATCCCGCCGACGAGGCGGAGGCGTTCCGCGTCCTGCGGGACGCGGGGTCCACGGACCGTCAGCTCGCCGGGCGCTTCGGCCTCTCGCCGCGCACCGTCCAGCGCCGCCTGCGCCTGAGCCGGGCGGCGCCCGAGCTGCTCGCCCGCCTGCGGCGGGGCGAGCTCGCGCTCGGCGTCGTGGAGGCCGCCACGGTGGAGCCGGACCACGGCCGCCAGCTGCGGGCCGTGGCGGAGACCGCGGACGAACAGTTCGGCCGGGCGCACGCGGTCCGCTCGATCCTCACCAAGGACTGGGTGTCCGCCGGCGAGCCGCTGGCGCAGTTCGTGCCCCGCGCGGCGTACGAGGCCGCCGGCGGCAGGATCCGGACCGACGTGCTGCGTCCGGGCGGAGGGCGCGAGATGCTCGACCGGACGCTGCTGGAGCCGCTGGCGCTCGAGGCGCTGGAGCCGCTCGCCGAGGCGGAGCGCGCGCTCGGCTGGCGGGACGTCCGCACCGGGACCGTCCAGCCCGAGTCGTGGTGGGAGGACCGCGTCCGGATCGCCGGCGCGCGGACGCCGCAGGACCTGGAGCAGATGCCCGGGCTGACGGACGGGCAGCGCGAGGCCGCCGAGGTCCACCTCTTCCCCGGCCGGGCCTGGAACGGCGACGAGGAAGACGGGCCGGTCGTCCGCATGGTCCTGGTCCCGAGCCGGAACCGGGAGGCGCCGTCGGCGACAGCGGCCGACATGCCGGACAAGGACGGGAGCGGGGGCAGGCCGAAGTACTCGGCGGCCCTGCGGAGGGACCTCTCCCGGATGCGCCTCTCCATCGAGCGCGGCCGGCTGGCGGACGGGCCCGCCGACCTCGCCCGGGACATCCTGCTGTTCGGCCTGGTCGGACAGCTCTACGACGGCTTGGATCCCGCGGTCTGGCTGGCCTGCGTCGCTGACGCGGAGCCGGACGCCGAGGACGCGATGAAGCAGGAGCACGTGCCGAAGTGCGTCGTCGACTGGGACCGCTTCCTCGCCCTGCGCGAGAGGGAGCTGCTGGCGCCCCTGCGCCGGGACGGCGTCCGCAGCGACAAGGCGCGGTGGCTGGCCCTCCGCGCCATGGACGAGGGGGACAAGCGGCGCCTGCTGGCGGTCTGCGTCGCCCGCATGCTCGGGACGCGCGCGGCGGGAGTGCTGCCCGAGGCGGACGAGGCCCTGGGCGAGCTGGGGATCAACTGGGACGTCGTGTTCGATCCCGGCCCGGCCGTGCTGGGCCGCCTGCCGAAGGCGGAGCTGATGCGCATCGCGCGGGAGCGCCTGGACCCCGAGGACATCGACCTCCGCGGGCTCAACGGGATGTCGAAGAAGGATCTGGTCGAGACCGTCGCCGCGGCCTTCGCGCTCCACCGGGAGCGCCACTCGGGCCGCTCGCCCTGGATCCCGGCCGCGATCGACGGGAGGGACGGCGGATGAGCGCGGGCGGAGAGGAGCAGAGGAAGCTCTACAGGTGGACGGCCCGGCTCGTCGACGGGATGCTCAATCCCCGCAAGGCCGTCGAGGGCCGCCGCAGGTGGGGGTTCACGCTGCTCGTCTACCCCTTCGGGACGGCGAGCGAATCCCACTACGTCTCCAACGGAGCGGACAGGCGGGACATGGCGATGCTGTTCCGCGAGGCGGCCCGGCGACTGGACGAGCGCATCGCGTGGGAGCGGGGCGGAGGCGAGACGCAGTGAGCTCCGCAACGACCATCGAGTGGACCGACGCCACCTGGAACGTCATCACGGGGTGCTCCCGTGTTTCCCGGGGCTGCGGCGGTCACGACGGCGGGGGATGCTACGCCGAGCGCCTGGCCGCGACGCGGCTGCGGCATCACCCGTCGCGCAAGGGCCTGACCGACCGCAACGGGCGCTGGACCGGCAAGGTGCGGCTCAACCGGCAGTGGATCGGCCAGCCGATGCGCTGGAGGCGTCCCAGGCGCATCTTCGTGTGCGCGCACTCCGACCTGTTCCACGAGAACGTGCCGGACCAGTGGCTCGACATCGTGTTCGCGGTCATGGCCCAGTCGACGCGGCACACGTTCCAGATCCTGACCAAGCGGCCTGCGCGGGCCCGCGACTACCTGATCGGCCTGACGCGCCGGGATTCCTGGCCGTGGAGCCACGTCTGGATCGGCGTGAGCGTCGAAGACCAGCGGACCGCCGACCGGCGCATTCCAATTCTGCTGGAGACGCCCGCCGCGGTCCGCTGGATCTCGGCCGAGCCGCTGCTCGGACCGGTCGACCTCTGCAGGCTCGGCTGGAAGTCGGAGGACGGCGGACGGACGCTTTCCTTCATCGATGCCCTGGAGGGCGAGAGGTTCGTCCAGCGGGAGGCCTCGCCCGCCCGCCCGCCGTCGTCCTGCGAGGTGTCGAGCGTCCCGTGGCTCGACTGGGTGGTCTGCGGCGGAGAGTCCGGACCCGGGGCTAGGCCGATGGATCCCGCATGGGTTCGCTCGCTGCGGGACCGGTGCGTCGACTCGGGCGTCCCCTTCTTCTTCAAGCAGTGGGGCGGTACCAACAGGAAGCGAACCGGCCGCGTCCTCGACGGCCGGACCTGGGACCAGATGCCCCGGCGGAAGGCGGCCTGACCGGTGGGCGCCCTGAGGGACGAGCTCGCGGAGCTGCTGGGCGAGGAGGGCCTGCTGGCGCTCTCGGCCGAACGCGGGGGCCGGAGGGCGATGATTCCGCGCCGGATCCCGCCCGGGCACTGGCTGGAGGAGGCCGTGGGCCGCGAGGCGGCGGAGCGGATGGCCTTCCACTACGGGGGGTGCCGGATCTACATCCCGACCGGTCGCGCAGCGCGGCGGAGGGAGCGCCGTGCCCGCATTCTCGGTCTGCGCCGGCAGGGCCGCAGCGTCGCGGAGATCGCCGCGGCGGAGGGCGTGTCCGACCGCTGGGTCTGGCGGGTCCTCCGCGACGCCGGGGGGGGGCTGATCTGATCCGATCGATGCTGAGGATGATCGACTTCACCTACGCGCTGCCGCTGCGGTGGGACTCGCCCCTGCGGGCCGAGCCCATGCACCCCTGGAGCCGGCGAATACCCGAACTGGCCTACTGGCGCGACTTCATGACCAGGCATCCCGACCTTTCCGGCCCGCAGCAGCTAGGGCTGTTCGGGTGAGCGTGCGTGCCGGGGGCATACAATTGGCAAGGCTGCTCGAGCGAGCAGGGACACCGGTGATTCTGATATGCCGGGGCTGCGGCACCCTTCGGGGCCATGCCCTTCAGGGCGATTCAGGGCCGCAGCCCCGGCAATTCATTCCGCCCAGTTTGGAAGCTATTTCTTCGGCTGGAGAATTCATCGGCGTCACCTCCTTTCTGGTCCGCTGCTACCGGACCGGATTCGTGTCCCTGCTCACTCGAACAGCCTTGTGCTACCATGCAGAAAACAGCGGGGGCGTTGAAGCGCTGCGACGCTCCGTTTTCCACCCAAGGCCCGCACCCCAATGCGGGCCTTCCCGCTTAGGGTACAGCATGAAGGGTTGCGGCCGCCCGAGCGGCCTAGCGCTCGATCGGACTTGACACATTGGGGGTTGGCTGTGTAGAACGACAG